>NZ_RCDD01000005.1:0-423661 GCF_003663795.1 Actinokineospora cianjurensis | reverse complement strand
AGCGGGTTGTTGCCCGCGGCCACAGCCACCGGGTCAGCGGCCATACCCGACACCGAACCCGCACCACTCGGCACGGCCTTGGCGTAGTCGGCACAGCCGGGGCCGACCAGGTCGGTGGCCGTGTCGGCCTTGGCGGAGGTGGTGGTCATCGGGGCGGCGGTGGTCGTGGTCGCCGCGGTCGAGTTCGAGCCACTGGCCGTGTTGTCGCTGTTCCCGCAGGCCGAGGCGAGCAGCGCGAGCGCGCTGATCCCGGTGATGACGACGGCGTTACGAAGCTTGTTCTGCATGGCGCGTGCACTCCAGTGTCGGGGAAGTCAAAGTCGCTAATGGACGGTGGGGAGCAGATCCCGCTCGTACTTGCTTCGGTCTCATCAGCGATTCGGGGCTGCCCGGGAGGCGGATTGGTGGAGTTCGCCGAGAACTTCGCCGATCTCGCCCCGGCCTGCCGATGCACCGGGGTTCGGACACCTCGGAACCCGATCGCACGGCCGCCCACCTGGCACGACGGGGAACTCCGCGCGCCCGTATGTCCACTGTGGACCAAACCGGGACCGGAAAGCGAGTCACTTTCGACTCCGCCGCGAATTCGTCGCCCCGCCCGCCGCGCAAGACCTCCCGACCAACATCACCCGAAGAGGGACATTCCGACGGAAACGCAGGTCGTGGTGCTGAGGAATCGCACTGATCGCCTCATCCTCATCACCATGGATCGGACCGCGGACGAGGTCGCCAGACCGGAGTTCACCAGCACGGAACCGCACAACGCGGACCCTCTCGTCCACGAGATCACCAAGCACGCCGCCCCCGGCGGCCGCATCCCCCGGCCGAGCCCGCAGGCATACCGGGTCACCACCACGGTCATGGACTCGGGCGCGGTCGTCGTGCGGCTGACGGGGTTATCGGACACCAACGCGACGCAGGAGTTCGGCGCGGCGCTGCGCGCGGCACTGGAGTCCCGACCGGGGCTGCTCGTGGCCGACCTGTTCGGCCTGCGCAGCGCGGGCAAGGGGCTGGCGGGCGAACTCCTGTCCGCCTACCACCGGGGACGGCCGACGACGTGCCTGCGCGTGGTGGCCAGGCAGGTCCCCGCGCTGCGCGCGCTGAGCAGGACACCGGTCTGGCAGCACGTCGAGATCTACCCCACCCTCGCCTACGCCGTGCGCACTCCCTGGATCTGACCCCGCCCACCCCAGCCGAGGCCGCCCCCACCCACCCAGCCAGCCACATTCGCCCCCACCCACCCAGCCCTGCGAGACCCCCGACCCCGCCCGCTCCCCCGTGCGCGATCCACCCCGCCGCCCTGGTGTCAGTTCCCGACGAGAGGAAACCATGAGATCAGCGACCCGGATCGCGCTCGGCGTGCTCTTCGCCTGCGTGCTCGCGACCCAGGCGGTGACCCCGGCCGCGGCCGCGCGGGGCACCTTCACCTTCTACGACGACGACGGCGGCGCGGGGATCGTGAACCCGAGCGACAACGTCTGCTACCCGCTGGGGACCACGATCCGCCGGGTCGAGAACCGGACCGACCGGCAAGCGGTGCTGTACCTGTCCGCGGACTGCGTCGGCAAGTCCGCGCTCGTGCTCGCGCCGCGCAAGTCCCGCGACATCAAGGTGGCCGCGGTGATGTTCACGCGGACCCGCCGCTAGCCGGGTGACGGTGGGCGAGGGGGCGGTTCGGGGTCGCCCACCTCGCCCACCGGACGCCGTGGGAGGCGTCGGGAGGTGGCTCTCAGCCTGCCGGGTCGACCGGCGGCTGGTCGGTGAGCGGCAGCAGGCCGCGCTCGGCGAACACCGCCTTGGCCACCAGCATCGCGTTGAACACCCGCGGGTTCCCGGCGAAAGCGAGCAGGTGGATGATCGTCTCCACCACCTGCTGCGGGGTCACCCCGACCTCGAGCGCCGCGGCGATGTGGAACCGCAACTGCCGCTCGGTGTCGCCGAGGGTGACCAGCGCCGCGATCGTCACCAGCTGCCGCCGCGGCAGGTCGAGCCCAGGGCGGGTGTAGAGGTCACCGAAGGCGAACTCCCCCACCAGCCGGGCCAGGTCCGGGGCCACGTCGGCCAGCGGGGCGACGATGTTGTCGATGTCGCCGCCCATCTCCGCCAACCGCGCGGCGCCGCGGCGGAAGCGCTCGGTCGGCATCAGACCGCGACGGGGGCCGAGTGCTTCTGGATGAACCCGACGACCCGCTCCCACGCGTCCGCGCAGGCTTCCTGCCACTCGTCGTAGCTGGCGTCGAAGAACGAGTGCGGCGCGCCTTCGTAGACGTGCAGGTCGTAGTCCTTGCCCGCGGCGTCGAGCTTGCCCGCGAACTCCTTGAACTCCTCCTGCGAGGTCGCCACGTCCTCACCGGCGAGCAGGAGCAGCAGCGGCGCGGAGATGTCGTCGACGACGTCGTTGACCAGCTTGGGCAGCCCGTAGAAGCCGATCACGCCCGCCACGCCCAGGTCACCGGCGGAGAGCCGCCACGACTGGCCGCCGCCGAAGCAGAACCCGACGGTGAACACCGGGCCGGTGTTGTGCTGCTCGAGGTAGGTGGCCGCGGCGCGCACGTCCGCGGCGACCTCCTCGGCCTTGACCTGCGGCAGCAGCGGCTGCCACTCGAACTTGTCGTCGCGCACACCGGGGCCCGCGGTGCGGCCGTAGTAGTCGATGGCCGCGGTGGTGTAGCCCGCCTGCGCGAACCGGTTGGCCAGCGCCTGGTAGTACGGGTGGGTGCCGCGGATGTCGGGCAGGATCACGATGTTGATCCCGTTGGGCTCGGCCGGGATCGCCCGGAACGCCGAGAACGCCGTGCCGTCCGCGGAGGTCAGCTCGAGCAGACCCTCCTCGGCGACCTCACCGGGGTTGTCGAGAGCGGGGGGCCTGCTGTCGGTGCTGTGGCACATCGCGCGAACCTTTCACGGGGGCGGGGCTGACCGGCCCAACACTGACCGCTCCCCACCGCCCCAGCCAGGCCCCTGCCGTTACTGGTACCGACAGGACCACGCTCGCCACCGGCGCCGTCGGGCACACTCGGGGCGTGGACGATCGCAACGAGCTCGGCCGGTTCCTCAAGTCCCGGCGCGCCCGCGTGGACCCGGCCGACGTCGGCATCGAGGTGCTCGCCAGGCGCAGGGTGGCCGGGCTGCGGCGCGAGGAGGTCGCGTCCCTGGCGGGCATCAGCGTCGAGTACTACGTGCGGTTGGAGCAGGGCCGGGCGAGCAGGCCGTCGGAGTCGGTGCTGGAGTCGCTGGCCCGCGCGCTGGCCCTCGACGACGTGGAGCGCCGCTACCTCGACGAGCTGGTCCGGCCCCGACCCGTCGCGTCGCGCGGACCGCGGCCCGAGCGGGCCCGCCCCGAGCTGGCGCAGCTGCTGTCGTTCCTGGACCGGGTGCCCGCGCTGGTGATCAACCACCGGATGGACGTGCTGGCCTGGAACCACCTGTCCTGCCAGCTGTTCCTCGACTTCGCCGCCGCGACACCCCGACAGCGCAACCTGGCCAGGTTCGGCTTCCTCGACGCCGACAGCCAGCAGCGCTTCGTCGACTGGCAGGACGTCTGCCGGGCGACGGCGGGGTCGCTGCGGCTGGCCGCGGGCAGGCACACCCACGACGAGGCGCTGGCCACCCTGATCGGCGAGCTGACCATGAAGAGCGAGCTGTTCCGCACCCTGTGGGCAGGCCGCGACGTCAAGCAGCGCACGCACGGCAGCAAGCGGTTCCGGCACCCGGTGGTGGGGGAACTTGTGCTGCGGTTCGAGAACTTCGACCTACCCGGCGAAACCGACCAGCGGCTGGTGACCTTCTCCCCCGAACCCGCGAGCCCGGCGGAGCAGGCCCTGTCCCTCCTGGCGATGTGGAGCACCCCAGCACCTGCCCGCGTCGAGGAGCCCACCGGCTAGCAGTCAGCGGGACCACTGTCGGCGCCTAGCCTGTTCAGCCTGGGCCTGAGCACCTACAACAGGAAACGGTCACACCCGGCGCGCAATGCCGCGTGTGACCGTTTCCCGTCGATCTCACCTGGTCCAGGAGACCTCGGCGGCGTGGCTGTCCTCGAACATCCGGTAACTGGCGATAAGGCCGTCGACAACATGGATGTGCAGGGCGAACGCGCTGGCGAACACCCGGTCGGTCGCGGTGATCCGGTGTGCGAGCGAGCCGAGCACGACACCGTCTTCACCGTCGACGATGATCTTGTCGACGGTGAAGACCTCGGTGCTGACGTCCTCCAGGGCGATTCGGAGGAACTCGTCGATGGCGGCGGCCTCGGTGCGCACACCGGTCCACGGCACGGTGTCGGCGCCCGCGACGGCGAGCTCGGCGCCCTCGGCGAACAGCTCCAGCATGCCGGGGCGGTCACCGGCGCCGAAGCGGGCGAAGAACTCCCCGATGGTGGCGGCGGTGTCGCGGGTGGTGACGGGAGTGGACATCGTGGTCTCCTTGACGGGTAAGGGGTCTAGCCGCGCACGGCGGTCAGGTGGGCCCGGAGTGTTGGCAGGTCTGGGGTTCTGTCGACAGCGGCGACGTACCCGTCGGGGCGCACGAGGGCCGCGAGTGGGCGCTTGGGCCGCCAGGCGACGGCCACCGGGGTGCCCTCGGCGTCGGGCAGCACGCCCTCGGCGCTCACCTCGCGCACGGCGAGCAGGTCCGGGTAGCGCCGCGCCAACTGGTCGGCGGCGGTGGTGGAGCCGTGCACCACGAGGGTGTACCGGTCGGTCGGCAGCACCGCCCGCAGTGCCGCCGGGGCCAGGTAGCCGCTGAGCAGCCGGTCGCGCTTGGCGCCCGCGCGCTTGGCCACCGGACCGGACACCGCGGGGTTCTCCGGGTAGTGGTTGGTGAGCCCCGCCAGCCACGGCGAGTAGTACCGGTCGAACAGGCCCAGCTTCTCGGCCAGGCCCGCGGCGAGGTCGCGGGAGCGGATCTGCCAGCGCTTCTTGAGCATCCACGCCTTGGTCTGCACCTCGGCCTGCCGCACCACCGCCGCGGCCACCGACCGGCGCTCGACCTCGTAGGTGTCCAGCAGTTCCGGCGCGGCCTTGCCCTGGTGGACGAGGGCGAGCTTCCAGGCCAGGTTGTGCGCGTCGGTGACCCCGGTGTTGAGGCCCTGCCCGCCCGCCGGGCTGTGCACGTGCGCGGCGTCGCCCGCGAGGAAGACCCGGCCGACCCGCAGGCGCTCGGTGTGCCTGGCGTGGATGCTGAAGGTGGTCTTCCACGACACGTCGTGCGTGCGCAGCCCGCCGGGGCCACGCAGGTCGACGTAGTCCTGGAGCACCTGCTCGGTGAGCTCCTCCGGCTTCATCCCCGGCGGACCGGCGGTGAACACTCGGAACCGCCCGTTGTAGAGCGGGATCAGCACCATGATGCCCTTGCTGGAGCAGTAGTAGTGCACGGCGTCGCGCTGCAGGTCCCCGTCGAGGCTGACGTCGGCGAGGATGAACACGTTGGGGTAGGTGGCGCCGTGGAACTCCAGCCCGATCTGCTTGCGCACCAGGCTGCCCGCCCCGTCCGCGCCGATCAGGTACGCGAAGCGCTCGACGGCCGAGGTGCCGTCCGGTGCGGTGATGGTGGCCTCGACGCCGGTGTCGTCGTGGCGCAGCGCGGTGGCGGTGGTCTCCCACTCGATCACCCCGCCCGCGTCGGCGAGCGACTTGCGCAGCAGCGCCTCGACATCGGGCTGGGTCACCACCGACGGCTTGGTCTCGGCGTCGAAGGCCAGCTTGCAGACCTCGCTGCTCTCGGAGTAGTAGCGGAACGCCTGGACCGGCAGGCCGTAGGTGTCGAGGTGCTCGGAGCCGCCGAGCAGCCGGAACACCTCCAGGGTGCGCGGCCAGACCATCAGCGCCTTGGTCAGCGGGCTCGGTTCGGCCGCCCGGTCGACCAGCCGCACCGGCACGCCGCGGCGGGCCAGTTCGACGGCCGCGGTGAGCCCGACGGGACCCGCGCCGACCACGAGCACCGGGGATTTCTCGGACATGTCACGCCTCCACTGGGTTCGGGACTGGGCGTTCGCGCAGCATCACGGCGATCACCGGGGCGCCGAGGGCGCAGACCGCGGCGAGGATCCACAGCACGGTGTGGAACGCGCTGGTGTAGGAGCCGGAGACGAAGTCGACGAACGCCGCGCGCTGGGTCTCCCCCACCCGCGCGGCGACGGAGGCGACCTCGCCCTGGGCGACCTTGTTCGCGACCTCCCCCACCGCGCCCGCCGCCGGGTAGTCGGTCAGGCCGCCGAGCCCGCCCCGGGTGAGGCTGACCAGCAGCGAGCCCATGCCCGCGATGGCGACGGCCTCACCGGTGAGGCGCATCGTGTTGAACATGCCCGCGGCCATCCCGGCGCGGGCCGGATCGACGCTGCCGATGGCGGCGCCGTCGAGCAGGCCGAAGGAGATGCCGACGCCGGTGCCGATCACCAGCAGCGGCCCGATGAGCGTGCCCGCGGTCGCGTCGCGGTCGATCACGGTGAGCCAGGCGGCGCCCGCGGCCACCAGCAGCAGGCTGACGCCGAGCAGCACCCTGGCCGGGATGGTCTTGGCGAGGGTGCCCGCCACGACCGGGAACACCAGGACCGGCACGGTCAGCAGGAGCATGGTGAGACCGGCCTGGCGGGCGCCCATGCCGGTGATGCCGATGAAGAACGACGGCAGGAACACCAGCAGGCAGACGAACCCGAACGCCAGCAGCACCGGCATCAGGCAGACCGCGACGAACCTCGGCTGCCGGAACAGGCCCAGGTCGAACATGGGCCGCGCCTGCCTGCGCTCGACGGCGACGAACGCGGCGATCAGGACGGCGAACACGACGAACAGCGCGAGCACCAGGCCGTCGCCCCAGCCCCGTTGCGGGCCTTCGACGAGGGCGAGGGTCAGCGCGACCAGCGCGCCGCTGAAGGTCGTGGTGCCCGGCCAGTCGACGCCGGTGGCGTCGGGGTCGCGGGACTCGCGCAGCGCGGGGAGAGCGAAGAGGACAGCGGCGGCGATGACGGCGTGGGCGAGGAAGACCGCGCGCCAGCCCCACAGCGAGACGAGCATGCCGGAGGTGGACGGGCCCAGTGCCAGCCCGAGCCCGAACGAGGACCCGAGCAGCCCGAACGCCTTGAGCCGCGCCGGACCGTCAAACGCTTGCGCCAACAGGGCCGACGCGGCGGTGAGCACCATCGCGGCCCCGACCCCGGCCAGCGCCCGCAGCACGTCGACCAGCACGATGTCCGACACCGCCGCGACCCCGGCGGTGCAGGCCAGGAACACCACCAGGCCGATGCCGAACATCCGCTTGCGCCCGACCAGGTCGGCCACCGCCCCCGCGGCGAGCATCACCGACGCGAAAGCCAGGTTGTAGGCGTTGACGACCCACTGGACGCTCACCAGGTCGGCGCCGAGGTCGGACCCGATGTCGGGCAGCGCGATCGAGGTCCCGGTCAACGACGCGGGCAGCAGTCCACACGAGACGCAGACGGCGATCAGCGTGATCGTCGCCGTTGCCCGGCTGGTCGCCGGGGAGACGGTGGTGGACACGACAGCAGAACTCCTTGCGGTAGAGGGGGATCAGGAGCCGGTAGGACTAACCAGTGGCGCGACGGGATCGCGCCGCGGCCAGGTGGGTCGGACCGCGCCGGGTGGGTTCGCGGTGCTCGGGGATCAGGTGCCGGTGACGGAGAGGACGATCTTTCCGGTGGTGCGGTTGGTCTCGCCGAGTTCGTGGGCCTTGCCCGCCTCCGCCAGCGGGAGGACGTGGTCGACGTGGACCCGCAGGGCGTCGCGCTCGACGAGGGCGGTCAAGGCTTCCAAGCCTGCTGAGTCCGGTTCGACGAGGAACGGGCTCACCCGTACACCACGGGTCTTGGCCGCGGCGGCGACCTCGGGGCTGATCTGGCCAATGGTCAGGACCAGCAGGCCGCCGGGGCGGAGGGTGTCGAGCAGGCCGAGGGTGTGGTCGCCGCCGAGGAGGTCGAGGACGACGTCCTGGTCGCGCACCGCGGTACCGACCTCGACCCGGGTGTAGTCGACGGCCTCGTGGACGCCGACGCTCGCCAGGAAGTCGTGCTTGGCGGCGCTGGCGGTCCCGGTGACCACGGCACCCCGGGAGCGGGCGACCTGGCACGCGAGGTGCCCCACCCCACCCGCGGCCGCCGTGATCAGGACCCGGCTGCCCTCACCGATCCCCGCGACATCCACCAACGTCTGCCACGCGGTCAGCCCGGCCATCGGCAGCGCGGCGGCCTCGGTGAACGACAGCGACTCGGGCTTGCGCGCGAACTGCCGCGCCGGAGCGGTGACGTACTCGCCGTAACCGCCCGCCTGGCGCGGGAACCACAGCAGCCCGAACACCTCGTCACCGGGCTGGAACCGGGTCACCCGCGGCCCGGCCTCGACCACACCGGCCACGTCCCAGCCCTGGGTGAACGGGTGCGCGCCCAGCGCGCCGGACGGGAACACCCCGCCCCGGATCTTCCAGTCGACCGGGTTCACCCCCGCCGCGTGCACCCGCACCAGCACCTCGGTGGGCACCGGCACCGGCCGTGGCACCACAGTGGACACCAGTACCTCCGGCCCACCCGCCGCCACCGTCTGCACAACCGTCATCTGCTCGGACAAAGGACTTCCTCTCGTGTGTGGGCGGGGATCCGCCGCCAACCGACCCGTTCGGCGTGGGCACGCAGCACCGGGTCCCCGCCGACCACCACCGGGCAGCCGACCAGGTCGAGCACCGGGAGGTCGGAGATGTCGTCCCCGTAGGCGAAGGAGTCGGCCAGGTCGACCCCGTGCTCCTCGGCGAACCGGCGAGCCGCGACCGCCTTGTTCGGACCGACCATCGGAACCTCCACGACCCCCGACAGAACGCCGGAGACCACCTCGGGCTCGGTGCACACCACCGCGTCGGCGCAGGCGTACCGGGCGATCGGGGTCAGGCACGGCCCGAACGACCCCGACAGCAGCACCACGGTGTCGCCCGCCGCGCGGTGGGCGCGCAGCATGGTCAACACCCGTGGGTCGAACAGCCCGCCGCGGGCGTACTCCGCGGTGAACCACCGCTCCCCCAGGGCGGCCAGGTCGGCGGCGGGTCGACCGGCGAAGGCCCGGTAGAAGAACCGGTTGGCCTCCTCCCGCGTCGCGCCCGCCGCCTTGACCCCGGCCAACCCGGCCATCACCGACTCGTACTCGGCCTGCGCGCGGTCGAAGGCGAGGAACCGGAACAGGCTGGTGACGGTGATGAGCGTGCCGTCGACGTCGAAGAACGCCGCTCGGGTCATCCGCCGACGCGGGTGTCGAGGAAGGCGATGGCCTCGCCCACGGTCTGCTCGTGGTGCAGCTCGCCCTCGGCGATGACGACCCCGTACTCCTTCTGCACCCACAGCGCGATCTCCATCAGGTGCAGCGAGTCCAGCCCGATGTCCTCCAGGGTGTGCGCCGGGTCCAGCTGCGCGGCGGGCAGTTCCGCCTTCTCCGCGACCAGGTCCAGGATGGTGGTGTTCAACGTGCTCTCCTTGAGGTGACTGTCCGGTGTGGTCAGAGGTCCGGCCATTCCAGGGCGATCGCGCCCCAGCTGGCGCCGCCGCCGAAGGCGGTCAGGACGATCCGGTCGCCCGGGGTGATCAACCCGGCGCCCGCCGCGTCGTCGAGGGCGAGCGGGATCGAGGCGGCCGCGGTGTTGCCGTAGCGGTCGACGTTGACGAAGGCCCGCTCCTGGGCCAGCCCCAGGTGTTCGGCGACCGCGCGCAGGATGCGCACGTTCGCCTGGTGCCCGACCAACCAGTCGACCGAGTCGACGTCCCAGCCGGTGCGGGCCAGCACGGCGCGGGAGGACTCGGTCATCCGCAGCACCGCGTGCCGGAACACCTCCCGGCCGCGCATCGCCATGTACT
Source organism: Actinokineospora cianjurensis (assembly GCF_003663795.1). NCBI lineage: Bacteria > Bacillati > Actinomycetota > Actinomycetes > Pseudonocardiales > Pseudonocardiaceae > Actinokineospora > Actinokineospora cianjurensis. The sequence continues at coordinate 413,820 of NZ_RCDD01000005.1, read as the reverse complement.
CGTCGCCCGGCGCGGCGGGGATCCCGGAGGCGCGCTGCCGGGAACCACCGCCGGGGATGATGATCAGGTCGGCGAGGTCGCCGTCGCTGCCGAGGTCGAAGGCCAGCAGCGCGCCGGGTTGGGACTGGTCGCCCGCGCTGAGCACCACCGCGCCCGCGCCGTCGCCGAAGATCGGCGCGGTGCTGCGGTCGGTCTGGTCGATGATCGTGGTGAACGCCTCGGCGCCGATCACCAGCACCCGCTCCGCCGTGCCGAGCGCGATGAGCCCGGCACCGGAGGCGAGTCCGTAGAGGAACCCGGAGCACACCGCGCCGACGTCGTAGGCCGGGATGGTCCCGAGCCCCAGCATCGCGGCCACCGTCGGCGCGGTCGCCGGGCACGGGTGGTCGGGTGTGGTGGTGGCCAGCACCACGGCGTCCACCGAGTCGACCCCGGCAGACTTCAACGCCCGCCGCCCCGCTTCCGCGGCCAGGTCGCTGGTCGCCGACCCGCGGGCCAGGTGCCTGCGCTCGCGGATGCCGGTCCGCGTCCTGATCCACTCGTCGGTGGTGTCCATCCTGGTGGCGAGCATGTCGTTGGTGACGACGTCCTCCGGCACCGCCGAGCCGACGCCTGCCAACACGGCCGCACGTCCCATCAGCCTGTCCTCCCCCACGCGCGCCCGGCTCAGGCCGACGCCACGGCCCACGCGCGGTCGGACTCGATGGTCATGTCGACCTTGCGGTACTCGTCCTGCGCGCGGGCGATGGCGGTGTGCACGTCGGTGACCGGGGTCAGGCCGAGCACCTCGACGATGCCCTCCAGCCGCTCGACCAGGGTGCCGCCGATGACGTGGCGCGGGATGCCCAGCTCGTCGATGGCCGCGGCGATGCCCTCGTCGGCGAGCCTGCGGAAGCGCTCGTTGACCGGGCGGTGCCCGTCCTTGGCCAGCTCCAGCTCGTTGGGCAGGTGCACGAACACGTCGTAGGTGTTCTTGACGTGCTCCTTGATGGCGACGCCGAGCTGGTCCATGACGTGCTCGAAGAACAGCATCTCGGGGGTGCGCTCGACGTTCTCGACGTCGGAGAGGTGCACGGAGTCGTTGGGGTTGATGCCGACGATCACCCGGACCGAGCCGTAGAGCCACTCCTGCAACGACGAACCGTCCGAGACGAACCCGGTGGTGAGGTGGCTCTCGTGCACGACGCGCTCGACGTGCCTGCGCACGATGAGCTGGATCAGCTCGGCGCCGTCGCACTGCTCCAGGGTCTTGCCCGGGACGGCGAACGGCAGCAGCTCGCGCATGGTGCGGGCGCGGGTGCGCGGCATGTCGACCAGGTGCGAGAGCGCGTACGAGGTGAGGGTCTTGCCGGAGGAGTAGGTCCCGGAGATGGCGAGCTTCATGGAAGTGTCCTTAGTGGAGTGGGTCAGATGCCGCGGGGCAGCGCGTGCGCGACGGCGCAGGTGAAGCGGATGCCCGCCAGGTCGGTGTGGATGTCGGCGGTGCGCCAGACGCCGCCGTTCATCTCGATGAGGCCGGTGTTGGCCAGGGTGGTGCGCAGGGCGAGCGGTCCGGTGCCGCCCGCGGGGCGGGTGGCGGTGAGCGTGGTGGAACGCATCCACAGCGTGTTGCTCCCGCTGCGGCGCATACCATCCATCTCGTAGAGCAGGACCTGCGCGAGCTGGAGCCCGGTGGCGAACGCCTCCACCATGGTCGGCGCGGGCTGGTAGGCGCCCTCGACCCCGGCGGTGGCGTCGGACGGTTCCCACCGGACGGTCGCCTCGGCCGCGGTGTTCGGCACGTCCAGCGAGAGGTCTTCGAGGCTGTGCCGGACCCGTGCGAAACCGGTGCCGTAGTAGCGATCGGCCGCCGGACCGAGCAGTGCGTCCGGGCCGTCGTACTGATCCTTGCCCGGCCGAACCGCGCCGCCCGCGTGGACGAGTTCGCACCGGACCCGCATCGAGCCGACCTGGCAGTCCACAGTGGAGACAGTGGAGAGACCACCCGGTTCGGCGGCGGTCTCGGTCAGCCGAGCCGAGAGGGGCAGCTGCCGCAGGTCTTCCTCGGGGCTCTGCCCGGCCCGGATCCGCACCCGGCGCACCCACATCGCCCTGCGGGCCTCGTCGTCCGCGCCGAAAGCGCTGACCACGCACAGTTCCGCGAGGCCGACGCCGAAGAGGATGGCGTCGATGGTGCTCAGGTGCGGCCGCAGGTCCACACCCGCGGACTTCTTCGACCAGTCGGTCGGATAGGTGAGGCCCACGGTGGTGCGCACCGCCGCGTCCCGCGCGGTGGCGACCTCGGTGGTGACCGGTCCGAAGTGGTAGCCGACCCTGCGGTAACCCGCTGAGAAGAAGCGCTTGTCGCCGTCGCCGAGGTAGTCGTCGACCGTCGGGCGCGGCGGCGCTGGGTTGGTCATCTTGGGACACTCCCGTCCGCGGTCGCCGAGGCGGTCCGCGTGCGCTGGTGGGGAACGAGAAGACGTGCGTCGGGACAGCACCGGATCGCCTGGGGGCGAGCTCGACGGCCGCTGTCAAGATCAACGCTACCCCGGCGGCGGGGGGCTGAGCCTGCGTCGCTTTGTACGGGTACCGCCATCCGGGTACAACCAACCGGGTACCGCGAACACCAGGATGACCTGTGCCACAACCGATGGCAGCGCGGTGGCGCGAGGTCCCAGCCTGGAGGCCCCGGTGTCCACGGGCAACACCACGGCGATCAAACCGCCGGTAAACCCGCGCACAGCGCGGCAGTCGCGTGTGTCCGTCCACCGTGGCCGGAGTGTCCGAATACGTCCCATTCGGTCCGCACCAACCAGGAGGTCCCCGGTGACAACCGACCTTTCCGCCGCACCACACCCGCCTGCCGCACCACACCCGCCTGCCGCGGCAGACCTGTCCGACATCCCCGCGCTGTTCGGCATCCCGGCGCAGCCGGGCCACCAGGCCGAGCAGCTGATCGCCAAGCTCGGCATCCGCGTCGTGGAGTGCGCGCCGGGGCGGGTGGTCGGAACGATGCCGGTCAGCGGCAACCGGCAGCCGGTCGGGATCATGCACGGCGGCGCCAACGCGGCCTTCGCCGAGACGCTCGGCTCGCTGGCCGCCTGGGCGCACGCGGGCACCGGTGGCCGCGCCGTCGGGCTCGACCTGTCCTGCACCCACCACCGCTGGGTGTCCTCGGGCCTGGTCACCGGCACCGCCACCGCGCTGCACGAGGGCCGCGCCACCGCCACCTACGAGATCGTGATCGTCGACGACCGCGGCAGGCGCACCTGCACCGCGCGGTTGACCTGCGCCATCGGCAGGCGCAGGCGCGCGAGCTGACCCGTCCGGTCGTCCCATCATCCACAGTGGACGGGTGGCCCTGGCGGTACCAGTACCGGCAGGGGGAGGGATTGGCACACCCCTGGTACCGGTGGGGCCGGGTGCGCGACCATCGTGGGTGATCAACGGGTGGGGGCCCGTCCTTGAGCTACCCGCTGGAGTGAAGTGCCTGCAGAAGTGCCTGTTCGAGTGCGGGGCCGGGCGCGGTTGGCGCCGGGCGGGGGCATGTCCGCGGGCATGGTCCGGCTCTTCGCGGTCGCGGCCGGGCTCGCGGTCGCCAACATCTACTACGCGCAGCCGCTGCTGACCGCCATCGCCGCCGAGTTCGGGGTCGGCAGCGGCACGGCGTCGGCGCTGGTCACGGTCACCACCGCGGGGTACGCCGTCGGCCTCGGGCTCGTCGTGCCGCTGGCCGACATCCTCGACCGCAGGCGCCTGGTGGCGGCCATGCTGGCCGCGGTGGCGCTCATCCAGGCCGCCGCCGCGGTCGCGCCGTCGATGGGCCTGCTCACGGCGGTCTCCGCGGTGCTGGCGCCGTGCGCGGTGGTCGCGCCGATCATGGTGGCGTTCGCGGCGACCCTGGCCGAACCGGCGCGGCGGGGCCAGGTCACCGGGTCGGTCATGAGCGGCGTGCTGGTCGGGGTGCTGCTCGCCCGCACCGGCGGCGGCCTGGTCGCCGACCTGGCCGGGTCGTGGCGGGCGGTCTACGCGGTGGCCGCGGTGCTGATGGCGGTCCTGGCCGCGGTGCTGTGGCGGGTGCTGCCGGACGTGCGGGTCGCCGACCGGCTCGGCTACGGCGCGCTGCTGCGCTCGGTGGTGACGATCGTGCGCGAGGAACCGGTGCTGCGGCTGCGCTGCGCCTACGGGTTCCTGTCCTTCGCCGGGTTCAGCGCGTTCTGGGCGACGACGGCGTTCCTGCTCGCCGGGGAGCCCTACCACTTCGGGCCGGGCGTGATCGGCGCGTTCGGCCTGCTGGGAGCGGTGGGCGCGGTCGCGGCGCGGGTCACCGGCCGGTTCGTCGACCGGGGCCGCGGCGACGTGGTCACCGGGGCGCTGCTGGGCGCGGTCCTGCTGTCGTGGGGGCTGATGGCGCTGGGCGGTGGGCGGTGGATCGTGCCGCTCGTGCTCGGGGTGGTGGCGCTCGACCTGGGGGTGCAGGGCGTCCAGGTGGCGAACCTGACCGCCGTCTACCAGCTGCGGCCCGAGGCGCGCAGCCGGATCACCATGGCCTACACCGGCACCTACTTCCTCGGCGGGGCGGTGGGCGCGGGCGCCTCCGGTGCCGCATACGCCGCGGCGGGCTGGCTCGCGGTGTGCGGCGTCGGCGGACTGCTGGCCACGGCGGCGCTGGTGCTGTGGGCCGTGCGCGGCCGATCGGTCCGCGTCCCACCCGGGTAACACGTCGGAACCGATCACGAACAGGTTTCGCCACCACTTCTGCGGCAATTGCGCAGAACGCGCCGAGAAGCAACTCGCCACGCCCGGAGACTGCTTTCGGATTCCCGCCGACCCCACCCTACCGATCAGTTTCTTTGCATCCGAAATCGTTGGCCGCTCAACGAACTCGCCGGTGAGCGGCACTCACTTGCACGGCCGGTAATCGCATGATCACCTCGTGCGGTACCGCTTGACACCCGACTGGGAAAGTGGCAAAACTCCGAACATGGGAAAGAGTGGGGGGACCAGCAGGCGTCGCGAGGAGTTGGGGCATTTCCTGACGACGCGCCGGGCTCGATTATCGCCTGCCGAAATCGGTTTGTCCGTATCATCCGGAAGACGGCGAACGCCGGGCTTGCGCCGCGAGGAGGTCGCGGTGCTCGCGGGCATCGGCACGTCCTGGTACACGTGGCTCGAACAGGGCCGCGACATCAACGTCTCCGAGCCGGTGGCGCGCGCGGTGGGGCACGCGCTGCGGCTCAACCGCTCGGAGTTGTGCTACCTCTACCAACTGCTGGGCATCAGCCCGCCGCAGGCCGGGGCGACGGTGGGGGAGCACCCGAACCTGGACCTGCGGCAGGTGGTCGACGAGTGCCTGCCCAGCCCGGCGCTGGTGGTCGACAGCCTGTGGAACCTGGTGGCAAGCAACCGCTCCGCGCGGCTGGTGTTCGGCCTGACCGACCGCGACCGCAACCTGCTGACCAGCTTCTTCTGCCGCGAGGAGATCTGGTCGCGCTACGCCAACCCCGACCGGATGGCCCGGATGGCGGTGGCCCAGTTCCGGGTCAGCGCCGCGGGCCACTACGACGACCCGATCTTCAACAACCTGATCCGCACGCTGTGCGCGCAGAGCGAGAAGTTCACCCAACTCTGGCACACCCACGAGGTGCTCGACGCCCGGCTCAGCAGCAAGGAGGTCGACCACCCCGAGGTCGGCAGGCTGAGCTTCGACACCCAGTCCTGGCTGCTCGACGGCCCGGACCGGATCCGGATGTTCCTGCACGTGCCGCACCGGATGTCCGACACCAGGGCCAAGCTGGCCGCCCTGCTCGCCGCCGAACCGCACCACGCCGACGTCAGCGCGGTGGCGGACCGAGCCACCGCGTGATCGCGCCTGGGCAGGGGTCATCCCCCTGCCCAGGCGGGGGGCGAAACACCGGCACACTCGATCGGTCCAGAACAAGTCGATGACATTCACCGGCCATTTTCTTGTCAATTCCGTACCGGTGCGGAAAAGGCGCCCGAATTACTCGCCCACCTTGTGCGGCGGTATGCTCGTCACACCATCGGGGGTTGGGCGAGCAGGGGTGGGACCAGGCGCTATGCGCGACAGCGACGTCATTGTCCAGTTCACCATCGACGCACTTCGAGATGTTCAGTCGCACACGCTTCGACATTCGTGGGGGGCGGACAACCGACCACCATTCAGCCGGATCGTCCGGTTGCGTTTCCCGGTGCGCAGGCTGCTGGGGCGGTGGGGCGGCGCCGGGCTCGACTTCGCGGCGGGCGACCTGCGGGTCTCCGCCGTGCTGCGCGGCGGCGTCCGGCGCTGGTGGACCTCGCGCAACCTCACCGTCGGCGGCACGGTGGCGGCCGACTGCGCGCTGGGCGTGGTGGCCGAGTCCGGGGGCGTGCCCGCGATCGAGCTGGCCCACCCGGGCAGGAGGGACGTCGACGTCGACGGACTCGACGTGAGCTACCTCGGTGACGAGTCGGGGGTGACCAGGTACGACATCTGGGCGGCCCGGCGCAGGACGCGGGGCGCCGCGCGGTCCCAGGTGCTGCGGGTGCTGACCCGCACGCCGATCGCGCCGTGGCCCGACTCGCTCCCGGTGCGGCTGAAGGGCGACGGCGTCCTGGTGACGGCCGAGGCGCTGTCGGACCCGGTCCGGCGCACGGTGGCGCTGGCCGCCGCGATCGGCGCGGGCACGGCGAACGCGCCGGACGACCTGCTCGCCGACCCGGCGGCGAACGCGGCGGTCGCGATCAGCGAGTCCGGCGCCAACCAGGTGCTGGCCTGGCTGTGCGGGCGGGGCGGGATCAAGGTCATGGCGCGGTGCCGGTGGACCGCGGTGACCATCAGCGTGGTCGACGACGAGCCGATCCTGCGGGTCCAGGGCGTGCTGGACGACGACGGGCGGGCGATCCCCGTCGACCGGGTGGTCACCTGCGCGTTCACCGAGGGGCGGTGGGAGGTCGAGTCCGACTCGGCGCCGCCGCTGGTGCTCACCGCGCTCAGCGGGCTGGTGTCCACGCTGTTCTTCGCCGGTCCCGCTGCCGGGGACGAGCCGCGGCAGCGGTTCACCGTTCCCGGCACCGGCATCCACCTCGACGCGGTACCGGTGGCGATCTCCGGGCGGGGCAGGTTCCTGGTCGTGACGTACGCGCTCCCGCCCGTCCCGGTCGACACCCGGACCCCGCGCGTGGACCCGCCGCCGCGGGCGCGGATCAGCTCCGTGTTCCGCGGCGCGCCCAACGCCATCACCGGGTACCGGCTCACCGCGGAGCTGGAGAGCGGGCGGTCCGGGCCGCACGACCACGCCTGGATCATCGACGGGGCCGCGCGGGCGCGTCGTGGGCACCGCCGGTCGGTGACGGTCAAGCCGAACGTCCGCGACGTCCGGCTGCGCGTGATCGACATGCTGGGGAAGATGGGCGAGACCAGCCACGGCGAGGACGAGCAGAATCGGGATCGGGACGCCGTGGCCGGTGGGGCAGGTGGGCGGCGATCCGGGACGCCCACCGCCGCGATCCTGCTCCTCGGCGCGTTGGGGGCGGGTGTCGTGGGAGGCGTCGTCCTGGCGGGCTCCCAGACCGCGGAGACACGACCAGGCAGTCCCGGTCTCACGGGTCCGGCTGGTCCCGCGGGTGCCGATGGGACAGACGGCGCGGATGGCACTGACGGCGTCGATGGGTCAGGCGGGTCAGTGGGAGGTGTGGGCGAACCGGGGCTGCGCGGTCCTATCGGCCGTGACGGCAGGTTAGGCGTGACCGGGCCGACGGGGCCTACCGGGCCGACTGGTCCTCCTGGGCCTCCCGGTCCGCCTGGGCCCACGGTGACCATCACGATCACCGTGCCGCCGATCGATGACGGGCCGACCGGGGAGGCGGGCGGATGACCTCGCTGTCGGTCACCATGATCGTCCGGGACGGGGCGGCGACGCTGGGGCGGGTGCTGGAGCACGCCGGTGCCTTCTGCGACGAGCTGGTGGTGGTCGACACCGGGTCGCGGGACGACTCGCGGGCGATCGCCAAGGCCGCGGGCGCCCGGCTCGCGGAGTTCCCGTGGCGCGACGACTTCGCCGCCGCGCGCAACGCCTCCCTCGACCTGTGCCGCGGCGACTGGGTCATGTGGCTCGACGCGGACGACGTCGTGCCCGCCGCGTCCCGTGCGGCGGTCAAGGAGTTGGTGCTCGACGACCGGCTCGACGCGGTGACCGCCCCGTACCAGTACGGCTTCGACCCGGTCACCGACGCGTGCGTGGCGCTGGTCCCCCGGGAACGCCTCGCGCGCCGGGTGCCCGGTCTGCGGTGGGTGGGCGCGGTGCACGAGGTGCTGGCGGTGCCGGGGGATCGCCGGGAGTACCGCGCGGACCTGGTGGTCGAACACCGGCCCGCGCCCGGGCGTTCCCGGGGGACGCGCAACCTCGACATCCTGGAACGCGTTGTGCGGCAAGGTGATCGCTCGCGCCGCACGCTGTTCTACTACGCGCGCGAGCTCCGGGACCTGGGCCGCGACGCGGAGGCGGTGGACCAGTTCACCGCGTACCTGACCGACCCGGGCGCGGACTGGGAACACCACGCGGCCCTGCTGTGCCTGGCCGACTGCCACGCCCACCTCGGCGACCCGCACGCCCAACTCGACGCCCTCCACACCGCCCTGCGAGTCGACTCCTCCCGCGCCGAGGCCCACCTGGCCCTGGGCACCTTCCACGCCGACCGCGACCAGTGGCCCCAAGCCCTCCCGTACTTCTCCGCCGCCGCCTCCACCACACCCCCCACCACCGGCTTCATCACCCTCCCCACCTACACCTGGCGGGCGTGGGACTACCTGAGCCTCTGCCTGGCCAAACTGGACAGACACCAGGAGAGCATCACCGCCGCCCTCCACTCCCTCCGCCTCGGCAACCCCGACCGCACACGTTTACTCGACAACATCAACTGGTCCGCACGGTCCATTTAGGACTGAGTTCGGCGAACTCTCGCTAGAACCCAAGCTGCTTACGTGAAGACCTGGGGCCGGGGTCAGGGCCGCGGACCGGCGCCGTGCAGGAGGGTGTTGATGACCTTGGTGGCGAGGAGGTCGGGGTCGGGTTCGGTGGTGTTGTGGGCGGCTTCGCCGATGAGGGCGTAGTAGACCTTGCAGGTCCAGGCCAGGTCGGCGTCGGGAGCGATGTGGCCGGTGGACTGGGCTCGGGCCAGCAGGGTCACGCAACGGGCGGCGGTGTGGTGTTGGCGTTCGGCCCATTTGGACTCGGGGGCGAAGGACTCGGTCATGGCGAAGGGCCAGCCGAGTTTGAGGCGCAGGACGCTGGCGGTGACCTGGTGCAGGGCGACCAGCGGGGGCGCGGTGTCGGGGTTGGCCGCGTCGATCACCGCGTCGAGTTGGTCCATGACGGTGGTGACCAGGGTGTCGACGAGGGCCTGGCGGTTGGCGAAGCGGCGGTGGACGGTGGTCCTGGCGACGCCCGCGGCCTCGGCGACCTGTTCCAGGGACGCGGCCGGGTTCGCCGCCAGTACCCGCTCCGCCGCCTCCAGGATCGCGCGGACGCTGCGTTCGGCGTCGGCGCGCAGCGGGCGTCCCTGGGTGACCACCCCGCCACCCTAACATCTGCGACACCTCTGTTGCATCTAGCCGCTAATCTGCTACAACTGTGATGCAGTTAGCCGAGCAGAGGGAGAGCCACGATGAGCACAGCACTGGTCACCGGCGCGTCAGCGGGCCTGGGGGTCGAGTTCGCCGAGCAGTTCGCCCAACGCGGCTACGACGTCGTGCTCGTCGCCCGCACCGAGCACCGCCTCCGCGAGCTCGCCACGCGCCTCACCAGCACCTACGGCGTGCGGGCCGAGGTGATCGCCCAGGACCTCAGCACCGTCGACGCCGTCCCGACGATCACCCGCGAACTGGCGGCCAGGGGCATCACCGTGCACACCCTGGTCAACAACGCGGGCTTCGGCTCGGCTGGCCGCTTCGAGGAGATCGCCGACGGCCGCGACCGGGACCAGTTGATGGTCAACGTCGTCAGCCTGGTCGGGCTGACCCGCGCCCTGATCCCGCAGATCCTCGACGGCAAGGGCGCGGTGATCAACGTCGCCTCCACCGCGGGCCTGCAACCGACCCCGTACTTCGCCACCTACGGCGCGGGCAAGACGTTCGTGCTCACCTTCAGCCTCGCCCTGCGCGCCGAACTCAAGGGCCGCGCCACCGTCCTCTGTGTCTGCCCGGGCCCCACCGAGACCCAGTTCTTCGACACCGTCGAGGTCGGGCGCAAGGCGGCCATCGGCGGCAAGTTCATGACCGCGCAAGCCGTCGTCACCGCAACCCTGCGCGCCCTCGACCGCGACCGCGGCTACCTGGTGCCCGGACTCCTCAACTCCGCCAACGCGCACCTCACCCCGCGCCGCCCGCGCAAGATGGTCGCCGCCATCGCCGAGCGGGTGTCGCGCGGCGTGCTCAGCGGGTGACCAGCCGCCCGGTCACGGTCGCCGCCAGGGAGTCCACAAGCGACGGATCGGGCCTGCGCTTGCCCCCGACACTGACGCAGGCCAACAACTCGCCCTTGAGGATCCACACCTGGCGCGAGTGGAACACCACGAAGCCACCGTCGAAGGTGATGTCCGCGACCAGGGGTGCGCCGCTGACGACGTCGATGGTGACCTTCTGCGTGATGTCGCCCGCGAACACGCGGTACTGGTAGCAGTGCACGTAGCTCTCGGCCATCATCCGCAACGTCACCCCACCGTCGTCGTCGGGATAGCGGTAGACCGAGGCGGTGATCCACGACCCGTCGGGCATGTCGAACGTCCGCGACGCCTTGGCGAGCTCAGGCGGCCCGACGTCCACCCCGCAGTCCGACGGCTCGGTCCGGATGTCCGAAGAGGACCCTCCGGTCGATGGCGGCTTCTCCTTGGCGCCGCGCGGCAGGTCGGCGGTCGTGAGCAGCATCGTCGCCAGGTCGACCGGGGGCGGCGGGGGTGGCGGCGGCGTGCTGGTGGTCGGCGCGGGCGGCTCGGGTGGGACGTCGGCGTCGACACCCGAGATCGCCCGCAGCAGGGGTCGGAAGTCGGCATTGGCCGCGGTGAAAGCGATCGAGACCGGATTCGGGTCACCCTCGGGTCCGGCGAAGATCCGCGTGCACTCCTCGGCACCATTCCGCGAAGCGTCCATTCCGGACTCCCAGTGCCCGCGCGCGACCGGCTCCGGCGGATCCGGGTACTCGCGGGCCACCCGGATCCGGTCCAGCAACTCCCCGCACCGCGCCACCTGCGCCGCCCGGTCGTCCTCGGCCATCCCGAAGAACGCCCGCGACTGCGCCTGCACGACGTCGTTGAGCAGCGCCACTCCCCCACCGTGCGACCAGATGAACAACGCCCGCTGCGGGTCGACAAGCCCGACCGTTGGCTGCGGCGGCAACAACGCCACAGCGGACGACGTGGTCACCGGGAACGGAACCACCACGACCGCGGTCAGCACGACAACAGGGACCAACACCACCCGCGACACCGACGCCGCCCACCAGGAGTTCCGCCCACCACCCCCCATCGCCACCGCCCGCGACCCAACCACCGAGCCAGACGACGACGCCATCCCGTCACGAGGGCCCACCCGACGCGACGCCGCTAGGCGTCCCGCCACGACCACCAGGGCCGCGGCGACGAGGGCGGTGAACGGCAGGATCCGCATCGGTTGCCTGGCCAGGACCGCGTCGACCCCGCCAGCCGACCAGTGCGCGCCCCAGATCGCCACGCACCCCGCCACGCCCGTCAACCAGGCCGCCACCACAGCCGCGACGACCCCGGCCCGGCGCGCCACCCACGCGGCCACGAGTTGGACGACGGCGATCGCCACCAGTTGCCACGCGGTCGCCACCAGCGGGTCCGAGCCGCCGATCGCGAACACGGCCAACGCCGCCACACCCATACCCGCCGCGCCCACGATGAACGCTGCCCGCGGCGGACGGCCCAGGAGCGCCGGTACGAGCCACACCAAGCCGAGCGCGATCGTCGCCAATGCCCGGTCCGCGTCCGCGAACAGCGCGACGGACGCGGCCCCGACGACCACCGCGTCCGCTCCCCCGCCCGCCAGGTCACCGAGCCGTTCGAACGCGGGGACGATCATCGAGTCCCACAGCCCGGCGTACCCGTACGCGTTGGGCAGCCACCCCAGACAGCTCCAGCACACAACGAATACCGCGAGGGCCACCGCGGCCCGGTGGACCTTGGTCCTGGCGAGCGACACGCACCAGGTGGCCCACGCGCACACCAGCACCGCCACGACCACGCCGACGGCCCGCAACACCAGGGTCAGCGGGGCGAAGTGGAGTCCCATCGGGTCGAGGACGACCATCGGCACGACCAGCCCGCCGAGTCCCAGCCCGAGGCCGATCCCCAACCCCGGCCACAGGAACGCCCGACCACCGCCCAGGCGCGCGTACTCAGCGCCCCGCCACGCCGCGACGCCCACAAGCACGGCGGCGCCCGCAGACCACACCAACCGCAGCACGGCAGGTCCGGCCGAGTCCGAGCGCAGCCACAGCCCGCCCAGCGCCATGCCCGCGGTGTTGACGACCACCTGCCAGGTCAGGCCGCCGAGGAAGAACGCCAGGAACCCGGGCCGCAGGAGTACGCGCGGGTCCTGGGTGACCGCGAGCCGGGCCGCGCGGCTGGGGTGCGAGGTGAACCGGGGTGACCGGACGTCCGGCAGCGTCCGGAAGGGGTCGTCGTCGCCGGTCCACTCGACCACCAGCACGTCGGCGTGGTGCTCGCGGACCCGCAGCACCGAGGCCCGCGCTGCGTGGGCGAGCACGACGAGGAGCGGGGACCACACGAGCAGCGTCCACAGCCCCGGGTCCGGCGCCACGATCTGCGACCACACCAGGCTGACGGTGAACGGCAGCACCGCGACCAGCAGCACGGCCCGCCAGACCGCGATGGTGGCGTAGGTGATCGGCACGTCGCGGTGGCGCAGGTGGGCGAGTTCGTGCAGCACGACGGCGTCGAACGCGGGTCGGTCGCGGTCGTGCAGCAGCACCAGCCCCACGTCCAGGCCCACCACGGGCCTGCGGTGGGTGCCGAACGCGACCCCGCCCGCCCTGGTGCTGCCGGGGTCGAGCCGGAACTCGGGCAGCGCGGCCAGCCCGGCCTTGCGGGTGAGCCCGGTCAGGGTCGGTTCGAGGCGCGCCCACAGCGCGGGCACGTCCCGCAGCAGCACGAGCCGCCCGCGCCTGATCCGCCAGACCGGCTGGACGACGTAGAACAGCCACGTCACCACCGCGAGCAGCGCCAGGATCCCGCCGAGCCACAGCAGTTGGCCGCCGCGCAGGGCGTGGAGGCAGTCGTAGTACGCCTGCCACTTCGCCTCATCGGGCTCGACCCGCACCGAGGCGTCCGGGTACACGCCGCTGACCACCTGGCAGCGCAGCCTGGCCAGCCCGTGGTCCGCGCCCGCGATGGACGAGAAGTGGTCGGCCACGTACGCGGCGATCGCCACCGCGATCCCCACCAGCGTCAGGAACCGGAACGTCGTGCCCGCCGGAACACCCCCGGACGGAGCAGGCCCGGGGTCCGTTCTCGCGGGGTCCCCTGCGCCCTCAGGCGGTGTCGTCACGGTCGAGTTCCGCGATGACGACGTCGGCGATCCGGTCGGCCTCCTCCTGCGAGCGGCCCAGTTCCAGCGCGCGGTCGACCACGACCCGGCGGACCTCGGCGGCGGCGTCCTGGTCGCGGCGGAAGACCTTGCGGACCAACTGGACGGTCCCCTTGGCCAGCGACTCGCCCGCCTTGTCCAGCAGGTGCTGGTACACCGAGGCGCCCACGGCGAGGGCGACCGGCGTCACCATGGTCACGACCGTGCCGATCCCGGATCCCAGCAGCGGCGGGCGGCCGCCGTCACGGGCGAGCAGCCGGTCGGGGTCGCGCAGGAACTCCTGCCCGACGACGTCCACCACGACCGCCTCGTCGGGCGCCACCTCGGCCACCACCGCCCGCGCCGTCACCAGCACGAACTCGTCGAACCCAGCGTTGTGTCCCACTCGACTCCCCCTCCGAGAAGACAGCATCGTGGCGCACTCCCGCACTCCCGGTCATTCCGCCGAAGCGGTGACGCCCGTCCACCCGCGTCCGCCCGCCTGATACTCCGTTCGGGGCGGCCCGGTTCCCCGTCCGCCCGCGCGGGCCATCGATACACCTGTCCCCATTCCGGCGCGGTATTTCACAACCAGCCCCGCCAACCGCCATCGGGACGCCGCCGGAGAAGCGAGGTCGGGAATCCGCCAGGCCCGAGAGAAACTCAGCAATAGCATCCGAGATAGTGCCCGTGGGCCATTGCGTAGCACTGGGTACCGTTTGTCGAAACGCTAGGTAGGGATATCCGTACCCACCTCCGAACCATGCGTCGACCTGGGGCTTTACCAACTGTTTTAACTGTGGAAAGCCGGTTCTTGTTCACAGCGTGAATGTGCTCGTAGGGTTTGCGCGGGGTCCGGCCGTCCCACGTTGCCGACCCCACCACCCTGCGAAGTGAGGAATTCGGCTGCTCATGAGAAAAACAACACTGAAGGTGGTCGCCGTCGCGGCCGCCGCTTCGGGGATCGCCGCGTACTTCCTGTCCCCAGGTGCGTCGGCGTCCGAGGCCCAGCAGGTGTCGATCGTGAACGCGAGCTCTGCGGACGCGGTGGCCGGGCGCTACATCGTGGTGTTCAAGAACCAGGGCCAGGGCGCGCAGGCGGTCAGCGCGTCGGCCGCGTCGATGACCCGCCAGTACGGCGGTCAGGTCCGCCACACCTACGACGCCGTGCTCAACGGGTACGCCGCGTCGATGTCCGCGGAGGAAGCGGCCAAGGTCGCCAAGGACCCGAACGTGTCCTACGTGCAGCAGGTGACCAAGTACGCCGCTGTCGACACGCAGACCAACCCGCCGAACTGGGGCGATGACCGGATCGACCAGCGCGACCTGCCGCTCAACAGCGCGTACACCTACCCGACCAACCCCGGTCAGGGCGCTCGGGTGTACGTGATGGACTCCGGCATCAACGCGAGCCACACCGACTTCACCGGCCGCATCGCCCAGGGCTACGACTTCGTTGACGGCGACAGCACCCCGCAGGACTGCCACGGCCACGGCACGCACGTCGCCGGTACCGCGGCGGGCACCTCTTACGGCGTGGCGAAGAAGGCGACCATCGTCGCGCTGCGCGTGCTCGACTGCTCGGGCAGCGCCACCGACGACGACCTGATCGCGGCCATGAACTGGGTCAAGACCAACGCGGTGAAGCCCGCGGTCGTCAACTACAGCATCGGCTGCCGTTCGCGCTGCACCAACCAGACCATCGACAACGCCGTCAAGGCCGTTGTGGACAGTGGTGTGCAGTGGGTGCAGGCGGCGGGTAACTCCAACGACGACGCCTGCTACTACAGCCCGCAGCGACTGCCCGCGGCGATCACCGTCGGCAACAGCACCAAGACCGACACCCGCCGCAGCGACAGCAACTACGGCACCTGCCTCGACATCTGGGCGCCGGGCGACAACATCGTCTCGGCCTCGTACAGCAGCAACACCGGTAGCGCAACCATGTCCGGCACCTCGATGGCCTCCCCGCACGTCGCGGGCGCCGCTGCGGTGTACCTGGCGAAGAACACCTCGGCCACCTCGGCGCAGGTGCGCGACGCCCTGGTGAACAACGGCTCCACCGGCAAGCTGACCGGCATCAACACCGGTTCGCCGAACGTGTTGCTCTACACCGGTTTCCTCAACACCGACACCCCGACCGGGGTCACGGTCGCCAACCCGGGCAACAAGACCGCCACCGTCGGCCAGGCGTTCACCCTGGACAACTCGGCCACCGGCGGCACCTCCCCCTACACCTGGACCGCGACCGGCCTGCCCGCGGGCCTGTCCATCGCGTCCTCGACCGGCCGCGTCTCCGGCACCCCGACCGCCGCGGCCACCGCGAACGTCACCGTGACCGCGACCGACGCCGCCAACAAGTCCGGCTCGGCCACCTTCACCATCACCGTCTCCACCACCGGCGGCTGCGGCCCGGTCACCAACGGCACCGACGTCGCCATCCCGGACAACGCCACGGTGGAGAGCCCGGTCACCGTCTCCGGCTGCACCGGCAACGCCTCCGCCACCGCCACCGTCGCGGTCAACATCGCCCACACCTACATCGGCGACCTCGTCGTCACCCTCGTCGCCCCGGACGGCAGCACCTACGTCCTGCACAACCGAGCAGGCGGCTCCGCCGACAACATCATCAAGACCTACACCGTCAACCTCTCCAGCGAGCCCCGCAACGGCACCTGGAAACTCCGAGTCTCCGACGCCTACGTCAACGACACCGGCAAGATCGACACCTGGACCCTCACCACGTGAGTTCCCCCAGATCCGCGGCCTGACCCCGGAAGGTCCGACACAGACACTTCGGAGTAGACCGCACCCCGTGAGCGCCCGGCGAGTCCCCTCGCCGGGCGCTCACGGCATTCCAGCCCACCTCGGTGCCCCCGGCCCCGCCCGATCGCACCCGACCTGGCAGTCACCGCGAGATCACCCCACACCCCTCACGCACACGTTCCCCCTCTTCCCGGCCCAACCCTCTTAGCCCACCCAAACCTCTTGCGCGCGCACGCGCCTATTGACCCCTGCTCAGCCCCCACCCACTCCGGGGGGCGTCCCTGTGCCAGTGTATCGGTACCCCCCGACAGGCGATCGTGAAACCGGCCCCCCGAAGATCCACATGTGGACAACTTCCGTCCCTGAACCGGGTGAACCTCCAGATCTGCACCACATCTCGACGTGTCGATGTCCAGCCCGGCCGGGGCCACAGAGCCCCGCCGCGACCAAGTCGCCCACGCCACCGTGTCGACACGATGACCGGCAGTGTTAACTTGATTAATTCCAGAAAGACCGGAAGACTGGCCGCGTGCCCACCGCCCCCGAGTTCCGGCAGCTGCTGCGCGACGTGTCGTTGCGGGTCACCGGGCCGCGGGTGGCGGTGTTGTCGGCGGTGCACGGGAACCCGCACGCGGACACGGACTCGATCATCGGGGTCGTGCGTGCGGAGCTCGGCGCGGTGTCGCACCAGGCCGTGTACGACGTGCTGCGGGCCTTGACCGCCGCGGGGCTGGTGCGCCGCATCGAGCCGCCGGGGTCGGTGGCCCGCTACGAGGCCAGGGTCGGCGACAACCACCACCACGTCGTGTGCCGGTCCTGCGGCGCGATCGCCGATGTCGACTGCGCCGTCGGGTTCGCCCCGTGCCTCACCGCCTCCGACGCCCACGGCTTCACCATCGACGAGGCCGAGGTCGTCTACCGGGGACTGTGCCCCCGCTGCTCCACCACGACAACCACACCACCTTTCCCGTCCTGAGAGGATTCGCGTGTCCGAAAGCCCGAACGCCCGCGTTGGTGACATGAATGAGGAGAGCGCAGGCGGGTGCCCGGTCTCCGCGGGGCGGTTCAACCACCCGACCGAGGGTGGCACCAACCACACCTGGTGGCCCAACCAGCTGAACCTGGCCATCCTGCGCAAGCACTCCGCCGTCGCCGACCCGTTCGGCGGCGAGTTCGACTACGCCGCCGAGTTCCAGACCGTGGACCTCGACGAGCTGGCCGCTGACGTCGACGCGGTCCTCACCACCTCCCAGGACTGGTGGCCAGCCGACTTCGGCCACTACGGCCCGTTCATGATCCGGATGGCCTGGCACAGCGCGGGCACCTACCGGGTCCAGGACGGCCGCGGCGGTGCTGGCGCGGGCATGCAGCGCTTCGCCCCGCTCAACAGCTGGCCGGACAACGGCAACCTGGACAAGGCGCGCCGCCTGCTGTGGCCGGTCAAGCAGAAATGGGGCCGCAAGGTCTCCTGGGCCGACCTGATGATCTTCACCGGCAACCGCGCGCTGGAGACCATGGGCTTCACCACCTTCGGCTTCGCCGGTGGCCGCGCCGACGTGTGGGAGCCCGACCAGGACGTCTACTGGGGCCCGGAGCGCACCTGGCTCGGCGACGAGCGCTACTCCGGTGACCGCGACCTGGAGAACCCGCTCGCCGCGGTCCAGATGGGACTCATCTACGTCAACCCCGAGGGCCCCAACGGCAACCCGGACCCGCTGGCCGCCGCGCGCGACATCCGCGACACCTTCGGCCGGATGGCGATGAACGACGAGGAGACCGTCGCGCTCATCGCGGGCGGCCACACCTTCGGCAAGGCGCACGGCGCGGCCGACCCCGACCAGCACGTCGGCGCGGAGCCCGAGGGCGCGGCGCTGGAGGAGCAGGGCTTCGGCTGGAGCAACAGCTTCGGTTCCGGCAAGGGCCGCGACGCGATCACCAGTGGCCTCGAGGTCACCTGGACCGCGACGCCGACCCGCTGGAGCAACAGCTTCTTCGAGAACCTGTTCGCCTACGAGTGGGAGCTCACCAAGAGCCCCGCTGGCGCGCACCAGTGGCAGCCCAAGGACGGCGCGGGCGCCAACACCGTGCCCGACCCGGAGTCCGGTGAGCTGACCCGCCCGCCGACAATGCTGACCACGGACCTGTCGCTGCGGTTCGACCCGATCTACGAGCCGATCTCGCGGCGCTTCCTGGAGAACCCGGAGCAGTTCGCCGACGCGTTCGCCCGCGCCTGGTTCAAGCTGACCCACCGCGACATGGGCCCGATCCAGCGCTACCTGGGCCCGCAGGTGCCGCAGGAGGCGCTGATCTGGCAGGACCGCGTACCGGTGCTCGACCACGAGCTCGTCTCCGCCGAGGACATCGCGGCCCTCAAGCGCGAGATCCTCGACTCGGGCCTGACCGTCGGCCAGCTCGTGCGCACCGCGTGGGCGTCGGCGTCGACCTTCCGAGGCAGCGACAAGCGCGGTGGCGCCAACGGTGCCCGCCTGCGCCTTGAGCCGCAGCGCGGCTGGGAGGTCAACGAGCCCGACGCGCTGGCGGGTGTGCTGAGCACCCTGGAGGGCATCCAGGAGCGCTTCAACGGCGCGCAGACCGGCGGCAAGAAGGTCTCGCTGGCCGACCTGGTCGTCCTCGGTGGCAACGCCGCGGTCGAGCAGGCCGCCAAGGCCGCTGGCCGCGACGTCACCGTGCCGTTCACCCCGGGCCGCACCGACGCGACCGCGGCGCAGACCGACGCCGAGTCGTTCGCCCCGCTGGAGCCGACCGCGGACGGCTTCCGCAACTACCTCGGCAAGGGCCACCGCCTGCCCGCCGAGTACCTGCTGGTGGACCGGGCGAACCTGCTCACCCTGAGCGCGCCGGAGCTGACCGTCCTGGTCGGCGGCCTGCGCGTGCTGGGCGCCAACCACCGCGGTTCCACGGCCGGTGTCCTCACCGACCGCCCGGAGACGCTGACCAACGACTTCTTCGTGAACCTGCTCGACATGGGCACGCAGTGGAAGCCGACCACCTCGGACGCGGACGCCTTCGAGGGCCGCGACCGGGCGAGCGGCGAGGTCAGGTGGACCGGTTCCCGGGTCGACCTGCTGTTCGGCTCGAACTCCGAGCTGCGCGCGGTCGCCGAGGTCTACGCCAGCGCCGACGCGGGTGACAAGTTCGTCACCGACTTCGTCGCCGCCTGGACCAAGGTCACCGACCTGGACCGCTTCGACGTCGCGTAACCGAACGCCCAGCGCGCCCGGTCCCCGTCGCGGGACCGGGCGCGCTGTCGTTCGCGCCTATGCTGGCCGGTGTCCCCCGAGCGGAGAGAGCACCCGATGAGCACACCCCAGCCGGACAACCAGGACGTCGTCGACGCCGAGGTGGTCGAGGTCGTCGACAGCCCCGCTCCCCCGCTCGCCCCCCAGGACTACACCGACGCGGGCGTCCCGACCTTCGACTACGTCCGCGACCGCATCGAGTCCCGTGCCGCCACCGCCACCGGCTCCACCGACCTCGCCGGCCTGGGCGGCACCGGCCCCACCACCGAGTCCCTCGACGACCAGCTGGCCGAACGCGAGGAAGCAGGCCGCGCCCGCCTCGCCGAGATCCGCAAGGCCATGGGCCTGGAGTAGCTCAGACCCGGCGGACCGCGGTCCGCCGGAGCTTGGGCCACAGCACACAAGCGGCCATTCCGCCACGGCAGGATCATGCCACCAGCCGATTCCGGTGACGATGGCAGAAAGCTGCTGTCGCCCGGAATCCCCTGTCGTAGGGCGATAGGGAAATGCCGGTCACCTAACCGCCAACCGGGTGAGAACAGCAATCGAATTCGGACCCGCGCACCGGATTCGGCGACCGGCGCAATCGGACATCCGGTGTGGTCCGCGGGGAAATCCATAGCGGCCGAATGGGCCAGGCGGCCGCGAGGTGCCGCAGGGTGGCACGGAGCACAGTCGGCACTGTGGGTGATCGGGGCGGGTGCGCTGTTCGGTCCCGGCGCACCGTCGGTGGGGGTGATGTTGTTGCTGATCAAAGGGTTTCTGGTCGGGTGGCGCTGCGGGGTGGGGTCACGCTGGGTGTGTGGCGGTGACTGGCAAACATTCCATTTGGGTCTGGGGCGGTCGGTTAACGTCGAGGGCGCAGTGCGGAAATCAGGCCGATCAAACGTTGTGACGACTGGAGGACACCCATGTCCGCAGGTTCTCGGATCGCCGCTGTCGCCGTGGTGGGCGCTGCTGCCGCGGTGGCGCTGGCCGCGCCCGCGTCGGCCTCGACCGACTGGCCGGTGCCGACCGCTTACGTGTTCACCTTTCCCACGCTCGACGAGTGCGTGACCGCCGGGGTGCGGGCGGAGGACGGGAACGTCTTCACCTTCGCCGGGTTCACCTGCAGGCCGGGTATCGCGGGGTACGACCTGATCGGCGAGCCCACCGGGGGCACGTTCACCGACTCCTACCTGTTCACCACCGCCACCCTGACCGAGTGCCAGACCGCGGGCGCCAACGGCGAGGCCGCCTCACCCGCCGCGTGGGGCAGCTACACCTGCCGGTCCGGGTTCACCGGCTACGACCTGCTCGTCAGCAGCTGAGGACGGCCGGGGTCCCCGCGGGTCGCTCGCGGGGACCCCGGTTCGCGTCGCCCGGTTCGCGTCGGGTCAGGTCGCACCGCACCGCGCCGGGCCAGTTCCGGTCAGGTCAAGTCCGGTCGCGACAGCCCGGATCGCGGTTGGTCGGGGCCGCGGCGAGTTCGGTCGCGGTGGGTCAGGTCGCGAGGGGGCGGGTCGCGGCGGGTCAGGTGGTGGTGGGTTCGGTGAGCAGTCGGGCGGCCTTGGGGCTGCCCATGCGCTCGTACGCGGTCGCGGCGGCGCGGCGGTGGGACTCGGCGGCGGCGTGGTCGCCCGTGGCGCGGGCGGTGGTGGCGCGCAGCAGGTGGATCTCGGCCCGCAGCGCGCTGTTGTCGAGTTGGTCGGCCAGGAGTTCGGCGTCGGCGAGGGCGCGGTCGGCCGCGGCGTGGTCGTGGTTCGCGGCGTGGACGGCGGCGGTAGCCAGGATGGACTTGGCCAGGACGCTCTTGGCGTCCGCGGCGGTGGCCAGGCGCGCCGCCTCGGCGAAGGTGTCGAGCGCCTCGGTCGTGCGACCCAGGCCGACGAGGGCACGGCCGACGAAGAGCGTCTGCATCGCGGTGCCGCGCTTGCGGCCCAACGCGATGTTGATGTCGCGGGCGGTGCCGAACCAGTGCAGCGCGTCGTCGAACCGGCCGGTGCGCAGGGCGAGGTTGCCGGTGAAGTCGTAGGTCGACGCACGGAGACGATCGGTGTCGGCCAGGGCGCGGGCCTGGCCGAGCTCGGCCGCGGCGTCGTCGTAGCGCTCGAGTTCCTGGTACGCCTTGGCAAGCAGGCAGCGGCAACGGGACTCGGCGGCGACGTGACCGTCCACTGTGGCGGCCTCGACGGCGAGGCGGCCCGCCTCCACCCAGGACGCCAACGGGCGGCGGGAGTCGTAGTACGCGAAGGTGGCCTCGAAGAGCTGCCACACGATCGCGTGCCACCCCTTCTCGGTGCAGGCGCGCATGGCGGCGGCGATGTTGCCGTGTTCACGCTCGAACCACGCGAGCGCGGACCGGGGGCTCATCGGGAGGTCGGCGCCGCCGAGGAGGAGCTCGGGGTCGTACACGCGCAAGCGTTCGCGCCCGGTGGCGGCGACGTCCGCGGCGGTGGCGCCGAGCTGCCACCAACCGACGGCACGCCGCAGGAGCGCCTCACGCTCCACATCGGACGTCTCGGCGTCGGCGACCCGCAGGGCGTGCGCCCGGACCAGGCGGTGCATGGCGTAGCGGTCGTCGGCGCGTTCCTCGACCAACGCGGCGGCGTTGAGCCGTTCGAGGGTGTCCCGCAGCTCGGCCACGGGCGACTCGACCATCGCGGCGAGCACCTCCAGCCCGAAGTCGTGGCTCACCAGCAGCCCGAGTGCTTTGTAGACGGTCCGGGCGTTGTCGGGGAGGTCGGCGTAGGCCGCGTCGAACACCGCGTTGACCCCACCGAACACCCGGTCAGCGTCGACACCGCGGAGTCCGTCGACCAGTCGCCGCACTGTCCACTTCGGATGGACAGCGAGGCGCGCGCCCACCACCCGCACGGCGAGTGGCAGCAGGCCGCACAGCTGGACCAACTCGACCGCCGCGTCGACCTCGCGGTCGACCCTGCCGTCCGCGCACACCCCGCGCAGCAGGTCGAGCGCGTCGGGGATCGCCAACGGTTCCAACAGGACCGGGACCGCGCCGTCGGCGTGCAGGTCCTCCAGGGTGGTGTTGCTCGCGACCAGCACCAGCCCCGCCGCGGAGTTGGGCAGCAGCGCCTCGACCTGCCCGGCGTCGGTGACATCGTCGAGCACGGTGATGAGCCGCGTCTTGGCCGTCAGCGACTGGAAGAGGTCGCGGCGCTCCTGGAAAGTGGTCGGCATCAACGGATCCGGGACACCGAGCGCCTTGAGCAACCGCCCCAGCGCCTCCGCGGGCGACTGCCCCTCAGCCCCGAAACTCGCGTGCAGCGCCCCATCCGGGAACTCCGCCGCCAACACCGACGCCACCTGCCGCACCAACGCCGTCTTGCCGACCCCCGGCATCCCCCGAACCGCCACCACGACAGGCCGCCCCGGCCGCGGCTCCGCACCGATCAACGACCGAACCGCAGCCAGGTGCTCGACCCGATCGACGAACGCCGCAGGCCCAGCAGGCACCAACGCCGGAACCGCCGCGGGCAACTGCACCGGCAAGAACGTCACCGACCCGATGTCCCGAGCCTGCACAACCTGCCCAGCCACCCCGGCGAGCACATTCCGCACCTCGTCCACAACCCCACCCCCACGCCCCGACCCGGAGCCTCACGGTACTGCACCCCCCTCCCCCACCACCGCCGATCACACCTCTTCCCCCCGCACCGCCGCGCGTCGCCACACGCGAGGCATCCCGACTCCTGCCAGCTCGCGGCTCCCGACCGGGCCCATAGCTCCCCTAGCCGTACGTCCCCCGGACAACCCGGCTCCCGGTCCGCACGTTCCCAGTTCCCGGCACCTGCGACTCCCTGGCCCCACGACCGCCGGATCTTGACTCCCGCAACTCCCGGGTCCCCACGACTCACTGGTCTCGCGGCTCCTGGCTCCTGGCTCACGCACGGCTTGTCCCCACAGCTCCCGCCTCTCCGCCCCGCCCGGCTCCCGGCTCCCGGCTCCCGGCTCCCGGCTCCCGGCTCCCGGCTCCCGGCTCCCGGCGAGGATCACCCGGTTCAGCGACACAAGTTATCCACATGTCGATCTTGAAACCCCCCTGCTCAAGATCCACTGTCGGGGGGTACCGGTAGACTGGGACCTGGGACGCCCCCCGGTGAGGGTGGGGGCTGGGCCGGGTAGGGACCGCGCGCGCGAAGTGGCTGGCGTGGGGTTAGAGAGCGAAGGCGAGCTAGCGCGAGATCGCGGCCTAGAGGGCGTGAGGAGAGCAAGAGCGCAGCCCCTCACCGACGCGAATTGGCTCACCGTGGTCAACCTCCGCCCGTGCGGCCCTCTAGGGCGGCAGAAGAACGCAGCCGAACCTCCGACCCGCGGGGTTGCTACGGTGCGGCAAAGGCGTACCGGTGGGGGATGGGGCTGGACGGTGACCGGCGTGTGGGAGACGGTTCGGGGGGAGCGGCGGGTTTTAGTTGTGGTGCGGACTCCGGCGGCGTGGGGGCGGTTGGGGGATGTGTTGCCGAGTTTGTTGGGGGATCTGAGGGTCCAGGTGGTGTTCACCGTCGATGAGGGGTCGGTGTTCGCGGGTGGCCTAGGGGATCGGCTTCGGGCGGCGGGGGCGGTCGTGGTGCCGTGGGGGCAGGCTTGCCGGGAGAAGTTTGACTTGGCGTTGGCGGCTAGTGACAACGGCGAGTTACACCTCCTCAATGCCCCACTGGTCCTTATGCCGCACGGCGCCGGTTATCACCGGCGGGCGGCGGCGGATCCAACGGCGGTGTCAGGGTTAGCCGGACTAGTCAAGAACGGCCGCGTTGTCCCGCACACTGTCGTTGTCGCGCACGAGCGGCAGGTGGCGGCGCTCAAGTCGGTCGACCCGCGCGTGCGCGCCGTGCTCACCGCCGACCCCTGTCTCGACCGGATCACCGCCAGCGCCACCCACCGCCACCGCTACCGCCGGGCCTTCGACGCCGATGGCAGGCGCATGGTGCTGCTCTGCTCGACCTGGGGGCCGCACTCCCTCTTCGGGACGGATCCCCGCCTCGCCGAACGGCTGGTCTCCTCCCTCCCCGCCGACGAGTACCGCGTCGCGATGACGCTGCACCCCAACGTCTGGCAGCGGCACGGTCCGCTCCAGGTCCGCGCGTGGTTGCGCCAGGCCAGCACCGCCGGGCTCGCGCTGGTCCCGCCGGGGCACGACTGGCGGCAGGCGATGGTCGCGGCCGACGTCGTCATCTCCGACCACGGCTCGCTGACCAGCTACGCCGCCGCCGCGGGCAAACCGGTCCTCCTGGCGGCCGACGGTGGCCCCGAGGTCGTCGCCCCGCCCCTGTCCCGCCTGCTGGCCTCGCTGCCCCGCCTCCCGCCGGACGGGCTGCTCGACACCGTCCCCACCCCGGTCGCCGCGTCGACGGTGGCCACGATCTTCCACCGGCCCGGCACCGCGGCCGCCACCATGAACACCCTGTTCTACCGGATCATGGACCTCCCGCTGCCCGATCCTCGCCCCGCGGAGCCGATTCCCCTGGGGGAGGTCGAACTCAGCGACCCCACGCACTACCGCACCACCGTCCGCGACGCCAGCACCAGCGCCACCGACGCCCGCCTCACCATCCGGCGCACCACCGCGCGCGACGGTGACCCCGGCGGCTCGCTCAGTGCCGCCGACACCACCCCGGACATCGCGCTCCTCGAGTCGGCCTCGGCCATCTGGGCCGATTTCCCCTTCCACAGCAGGGAAAGCGCCACGGCGCACATCAGGTCCTTGCTCTCCCGCCTGCCCGGCGCCAGACTGGCCACCGCGAAGACCCCCGACGGCACGGTCGTCGCCGCGTTGCGCGACGGCTCGCTGATCTCCGCTACGACGACGACCACCTTGTCGGCCACCACCGCCGCGCTGCACTGGTGGTCCACCCAGGCGGGGCGCCCCCGGCGGATCGAAGTGGACGCGGGCGCGGCGTCCGGTGGCGTCGAACCGCGCTAGCCGTCCCGCTTTTGGCAACAAGACTTGTCGGTCCTCGCGCGCCGTCCCCACACTGGGGCCTCGGAGCCGCCCGGCACGACGGGCGGCGACCGGCACACCCCGTGGTCGACGAATCCCGTTGGCGCGCGGGGAAAGCCGCACTCACCGCACCGATCCGAGGAAACGCCAAATGCGCACACGAGCCAGCGAAGTGGCCGCGCGGAAACCCGACGAGTCCCCCACCCCGCACCCGACCGACGTCCCCGCCGCCCCGAGTCGGGGTGCCCGCCGATGAGCGCCGACACGACGACCCCCGTCGAGGTCGCGGGCAAGCGGCTGCCGCTCGGGGTGTACCTGCTCGCGTTCAGCCTGCTCGCCATGGGCAGCGCGGAGTTCCTGGTGGCCGGGGTGCTGCCCGCGATCGCCGACGACCTGGGCATCTCGCTGTCCGCGGCCGGGGCGCTGATCACGGCGTTCGCCATCGCGGTGGTGATCGGTGGGCCGCCGATGGCCGTGCTGACGCTGCGGTGGCCGCGGCGGACGACGCTCGTGGTCACGCAACTGGTGTTCGCGGGCGCGGTCGCGGTCAGCCTGCTGACCGACGACTACGCGGTGATCCTGGTGGCGCGCTTCGTCTGCGGCATCGCCTACGCAGGGTTCTGGGCGGTCGCGGCGGTCACCGCGATCAGCCTGGTGCCACCGGAGAAGACCGCGCGCGCCTCGGGTGTCGTGGTCAGCGGGCTCAGCGTCGCGATGATCGCGGGCGGCCCGGCCAGCGCGCTGCTGAGCCACTTCACCGGCTGGCGCGGTGGGTTCTGGGCGGTGTTCGCGCTCACCCTCATCGGCGCGGCGCTGACCATCGCGGCCGTGCCCGCCACCAAGCCCGCGGCGGAACCCAGTGTGCGGCAGGAACTCCGGGCGATGAAGCAGACCCGGTTGGTCGCGGTGTACGCCGCGACCCTGCTGAGCACCGCCGCCTACATGATCACCTACAACTACCTGGCGCCGCTGCTGACCGACGTCACCGGGCTCGACTCGGCGTGGGTGCCGCCGATCCTGACGCTGTTCGGCATCGGCGCGTTCGTCGGGATCTCCATCGGCGGTCGGATCTCCGACGTGCGGCCGTTCCACGCGCTGCTGATCGGCGCGGTCGGCATCGGGGTGTGCTCGGTCGCGCTGGCGGTGCTGGCGGAGTACGACCTGGCGGTCATCGTGATCGTGGCGCTGATGGGTGTCGCCGGTTTCGTGTTGAACCCGGCGATCTACGGGCGGGTGTTCACCCTCGCCCACGCCGCACCGACGCTGGCCGGTTCCACGGCGGTGTCGATGTTCCAGCTCGGCATCAGCCTGGTGCCGATCCTCGCGGGCGTGGCGCTGAGCGCGGGCGCGAGCCTGACGGCGATCCCGTGGATCGGCGCGGGACTGGCGGTGCTGACCATCCCGGCGATCCTGGTGGACCAGACCATCACGCGTCGACAGCCGTAGCCCGGTCGGCGGCGAACACGGCCCGGAGACCCCCTGTCCGGGCCGTGTTCGCGCGTCCCGGGCCGTTGCCGTTCCCGGGACGATCATTGACACCCCCAACCGCCCGTGTGACGATCCATTCCGGAGTCAGCCGAGAACCGTTCGGCCACAACGACTCCGACCCACCACTGCTTCGCCGTGCGCCGCGGCACCTGCCGCGAGAGCCCCGCTCAGCTGGTCCCCACGAGGGAGGAACGAGCCTATGTTCAACGAGCTCGGATATGAACTGGGAAGTTGGACGCTGTCGCGCATCGAGGACCCCGACACCCCGTTGCAGAGCACCTTCTCCCTGCTGGGGATGGAGTGGGACCTGCTGCCCGAGGTGTTCCCCCCGTACACCGACCCGGGGCCGGGGCTGTTCGCCTCGTGGGTCCCCTACGTTGCCGGGCAACGGTTCCTGGAGATGGGCTGCGGCGCGGGTGTGTCCGCCGTGCTCGCCGCCCGCGCGGGCTGTGCGCAGGTGGTGGCACTCGACATCAACCCCGCCGCGGCCAAGAACGCCGCCCGCAACGCCGAGCGGCACGGGGTCGACGACCGGGTGACGGCGGCGACCAGCGACCTGTTCGAGGCGCTGGAGCCGACCGAGACCTTCGACGTGATCTTCTGGAACAGCCCGTTCATCGAGGCGCCGGAGGACCGGCAGTACGGCAAGCACATCGAGCGGGCCGTCCTCGACCCCGGTTACGGCCTGCAGCGGCGGTTCTTCCGCGACGCGGGCGCGCACCTGGTCGACGGCGGCAAGGTCTACCTGGGCACCAGTGAGGTGATGGGCAATCCGGAGAAGATGCTGCGTGCTGCCACCGACGCCGGGTTCGAGGGTCGCGTGTACCGCTCTGCGGCAGTCGATCTGCCCGCGGCCGACTTCGACCAGTCCGCGGCGGTCAGGGCCAACACCAACCAACACGGGATGATGGGGATGGACTTCACGATGTACGAGTTCGACCGGAAGTGACCTTCCCCCCGCACCACAAGCGAGATCCGAGAGAGGGAGAGAAGTGACTGTCGAGTTCTTCGACCCGCCGGACCTGCCCGAGCCCTACGGCTGGCGCCAGCTGTCGGTCGGCACCGGTTCCAGGCTGGTGTTCCTCAGTGGACAGACCGCGCGCACGCCGAGCGGCGACCTGGTCGGCCCCGGGGACCTGGCGGCGCAGACCGAGCAGGCGTACCTCAACGTCGCCAGGGGGCTGGCCGCCGTCGGCGGCAGCTTCGACAACGTGGCGCGGCTCAACATCTACGCGGTGGACTGGTCGCTGTCCAAGTGGGACGAGGTGACCGCCGGGGTGAAGCGGGCCGCGGACCGACTCGGGATCGACCTGGTCCGGCCGACGACGCTGATCGGGGTGGCGACCCTGGCCGAGCCCGAGTTCCTCATCGAGGTCGAGGCGACCGCGGTCCTGACCTGATCCACCCTCCACAAGCGACGATGTCCTCGCCCCGGCCCGGGCGAGGACATCGTCGCTTGTACCGCGGTTCACCAAAGCTGGCGGGTCCGCGCGTAGTACTCCCGCAGCAGCTTGAGCAGGTCCGGGTCGAACCGCGAGGTGAAGACCAGTTCGGCGGGCGGGGTGATCTCCGGGTCGATCTCGGCGACCCACGCCTCGATCGCGGGCCGCAGGTCCATCCCGATCCAGCGGTGCCAGTCGACCGGCAGCGTCCAGTCCTGCTCTGGGCCGATGGCGAACTGCTCGATGAAGGTGTTGCTGACGATCTGCTCGCGGGTCATCGACTGGATCGGCTTGCGGATCGGGGTGAACAGGTCGAAGTCGTGCGCGGCGGGCTCGCCGAGGATCCTGGCCGCCATCTCGGTGGCCACCAGCGGCGAGAGGTGCAGACCGTCCCGGTAGGTGCCCGTCATGATCCACAGCCCTGCCATGCCACCCGCGCCGAGCAGCGGGAAGCCGTCGACGGAGATGGGCCGGTTGCCGACCTGGACCTTCTGGATCGGGCTCTCCCACAGGCCCATCCGGATCTGGCGGTGCGCGCACTGCAGCAGGAACACCAGGTCCCGCATGTCGGCGACCTCGCGCGGGCGGGTGGACACGACGTTGGTCGCTCCGATGTAGACCTCACCGTCGCCGCGCGGGACCAGGTGCAGGCCGCAGGCGAAGGACCGGTTCGGCGTGCGGATCACGCTGCTCGGAGCGGTGCCGTCGAACGTTCGCATGAGGACGGAAACGCCGTAGCCGCTGACCAGCGGCGGCATCCGGTCGCCGACGGGCAGTTGGTCGAGCAGGGTCTGGGTGCGGGAGCCCGCGGCGAGGGTCACCTGGCCCGCGGTCAGCTTCTCGCCGTCGGTCAGCGTCACACCGGTCACCCGGTCGCCGCTGTGGTCCACTGTGGCGGCTTCGGAGTCGATGATCGTGCCGCCCGCCGCGGTGAAGGCGTTCTGCAGCCGCAGGACCAGCGCGACAGTGTTCACCGCGTGCTCACCGGGGATGTGGAAAGCCCGCAGCGGGCGGGAGATCGGCTCGGCGTCGACCCAGTCCAGGTCCAGCGGATCGACGTCGGTGAACGGTTGGTCGTAGCGGGTCAGTTCCTCGCGGATGGCGCGGAAGTTGGTGTCGTCGATCTCGGCCATGCCGATGGCGTTGAGGATGACGGTCGTGCCGTCCGCGGTGACGACCTCCTCCGCCGCGCCGTCACCGAGTCCGTCGAGCCACTCCGGCCACATCCCGGTGGCGCGGATTCCCAGTTCCAGCTTGGTCCGGCCCGCGTCGCTGGCCACCAGCGTCGTGGTCACCTCGCCGAAGCAGCCGAGCATCGCCCCGGCCGCCGAGGTGCCCGCGTAGGGGCGGTGCGGTTCGCCGAGCACGGCCACGTCCTGCCCGCGCCTGGCCAGTTCCAGCCCGAGCGACAGACCCAGCACCCCGTTCCCGACGACGATCACGTCAAAGCTCTTCTTGGGCACACCGGTGGAACTCATGGGGGTTCCCATCCTCTTCGAAGGAAACCGCACAGCGAATAGGTGGAATGGCGCACAACGGGTTCTCGCGCATTCCGTGCGGTACCTAGATAATGACACCGAAGCGGACAGCGGACAATGCGCGTCCCGGAAACGGCAACGCGCTCGACTATTCGGCGGCTATTCCGGTTTCACCCGCATGTGGATGCGCTCGCCCTGCGGGCCGAGAATGTTGAGCACCTCGACCGCGCCGTCGCCGGTGCTGCCGAACCAGTGCGGCAACCGGGTGTCGAACTCGGCCGCCTCGCCCGCTTCCAGCACCATGTCCTGCTCGCCGAGCACCAGCCGCAGCCGACCGGAGACGACGTAGAGCCATTCGTAGCCGTCGTGCGTGCACAGTTCCGGGGTGCTGCGGTCGGGCGGGATGATGGTCTTGAAGGTGTGCAGCGGGCTCGGCTGGCGGGTGAGCGCGAGGACGACGCTGCCGTCGACCCGCCTCGGTGTCGGCCGGATGCGCGGGTCGGCGACCTCGGGGCCGCCGATCAGCTCGTCGAGCGGGATCCGGTACGCGCGCACGATGGGCAGCAGCAGTTCCAGGCTCGGCCTGCGCTGCCCGACCTCCAGCCGGGACAGGGTGCTCTTGGAGATCCCGGTCAGCTCCGAGAGCGCGGACAGGCTCAGCCCGCGCTGCGACCGCAGCCGCTTGAGCCGGGGACCGACCCCGGCGAGCGCGAAGGCGATGTCGTCGATCGGGGCCATGGCGCCATGAGACCAGCATGTCCCGGAAACGGCAACTATCGTTGCCCATCCCGCACCGATCGGGTCACCATGGCGGCGGAGGTGATCACAGGGATGACTACGCACGACTACGACACCGTGGTGATCGGTGCTGGCGCGGCCGGGCTCACCGCGGCCCTGCTGCTGGCCAGGGCCAGGCGCCGGGTGGCGGTGGTGGACAACGGCCGCCCCCGCAACGCCCCGGCCGCCCACATGCACGGTTTCCTGTCCAGGGACGGCATCGCGCCCCCGGTGTTCTCAGACGTCGCCCGCGCCGAGGTCCTCGGCTACGGCGCCACGCTGATCGACGCGTCGGTGTCCGAGGTGGCCGAGGGCTTCACGGCCACTTTGGACACCGGACAGGTGCTGGGCGCCAGAAGCCTGGTGGTGGCAACAGGTCTGCGCGACGAACTACCGGACATCCCCGGCGTCCACGACCGCTGGGGCCGCGACGTCGTCCACTGCCCCTACTGCCACGGCTACGAAGTCCGCGACCGCCCCCTCGGCGTACTCGGCACCAGCCCCGGCGCGGTCTTCCACGCCCAGATGCTGCGCCAGTGGTCAGCGGACGTGGTGCTGTTCGCCCACACCCTGGACCTGACCGCCGAGGACCACGCACAGCTACGCGCCAGGGGAATCCAGGTCGTCGACGGAGTCGTCCGATCGGTGGTGGTAGTCGACGACGCGGTGCGCGGGGTGGAACTGACCGACGGCACCCAGATCGCCCGCTCCACCGTCTTCGTAGTGCCCCGCATGGTCCCCCGCGACTCGCTGCTCACCGGTCTCGGCTGCACAGTGGGCCCGGATGGCTGGGTCGCGGTCGACCGCGCGGGCCAGACGAGCGTGCCGGGGGTCTTCGCAGCGGGGAACGTGATCGACCCGCGCGCCCAGGTGATCACGGCAGCGGGAATGGGCTCCGCAGCGGGCTTCGCCATCAACATCGCCCTGGTACAGGACGACATCACCACCGCCATCACCGCTACCGCCCACGCCACCTAACCCCACCCCCCAATCGGGGCTGAGAACGTTGCCCCCAACGCGCCCCTCCCAGGCGTTGGCCCACACCCGGCCTTCTACAACGTTGGCCGACCACGCGCTCCTCGGAGTCACCGGTCCCAACTGGTCGAGACTTTGCGACGTTGGCCCTACCGCGCCCCTCTAAGGCGTTGGCCGAACCGCGCTCCTCGGATCCGCTGGTGCCAAGCCGGCTCGATGGGGCGGACTTGTTTTGTGCGGGGGAGGACTGCCCGTAGCGTCGTTCGCGGACAGGGCCATGCTCTTCGGCCCCTGCTTTGCGGTCCTGCCACGGGTAGTTCAGGGGCCCCGCGCAAAACAAGTTCGCCACATCGAGCAAAGCTCGAAACTCGCGCCAGGCCAATGCCGAAGGCGAGGCGTCAATCGTCGACGCCGCAGGCGAGACCGAGAGCCGCATCCCCCCAGCTCAAGATCAAACCGCCCACAGCAGCCCCCGATATACAGCTTACCGAGCACCACCGACAGAACGCGCCGAGCGAGCCGCCCCCTGTGGATGGCTCACCGCCCTGTGGACAACCCACCCCCAGCAACAACAACAGCAACCTCACCCCTCACTCCTCCACAGGCGGCGACTCCCCCCACCCCCACACCTTCAACGACTCCCTCTCCGGCGGCTTGCTCCCCCGCCGAGAATTGGCCATGGCCCCCCGCGACCCCCACTCCATATAAGCCACGAACGCCGACCGGAACGCCCGGTCCGAAGGCAACCCCACCTCATCAGCCGCCTCCAGGATCAGCCGCACCCACCGCTCCCGCTGCTCGGGCTGGATATCACGGCCCCGGTGCTTGGACAGCAACCGCGGAAACCCTCCATGCTCGGACGTGTAGAGCCGAGGGCCGCCGAAGACCTCGCCCAGCATGATGGCGACGTCCTTCGGGTGGTCGGCGGTCATGTGGCGGAACATGGGGGCCAGCAGGTCGTCGGCGAGGACCTTCTTGTAGAAAGCCTCGGTGAGGCGTTCCAGCGCCTCGGCGCCGCCTGCCCATTCGTAGAGGGTGGGGGTTGGGTCTGGCATCGGGGTGCCCTTTCCTGGGTGGGTGGCTCACAAACCGAGGGAGACGCCGATCATTTCCTTCATGATCTCGGTGGTGCCGCCGTAGATGGTCTGGACGCGGCTGTTGGCCCATTCCTTGGCGATGGGGCTTTCCTTGAGGTAGCCGCTGCCGCCGTAGAGCTGGAGGCAGCGGTCGGCGACGCGGACCTGGAGTTCGGTGGTCCACCACTTGACCTTGGCGGCGTCGGTCACCGTGAGGCGGCGGGCGTTGAGCTCGGTCACGCAGTGGTTGAGGAAGACGCGGGCCAGGGTGATCTCGGTGTCGAGGGTGGCCAGCAGGAACCGGTTGTGCTGGAAGCTGCCGATCGGCTGCCCGAACGCCGTGCGGGTGGTCGCGTACGCCAGGGTCTCGGCGAGCATCTTCTCCGCGGTCGCGACGGCCACCGTGGCGATGCACAGCCGTTCCCGGGGCATGCCCGCCATCAGGTACCCCTGCCCGGCGTTCTCCTTGCCGATCAGGTTCACTGCCGGGACGCGGCAGTCGTCGAAGAACAGCTCGCTGGTGTCGCTGGCCTGCCACCCCAGCTTCTCCAGCTTGCGGCCGCGGGTGAACCCCGGCGTGTCCCGCTCCACCACCAGCAGGCTGATCCCCTGACCGCCGCGCGCGGTCGGGGTCTTCGCCGCCACCATCACGAGGTCCGCGTTCTCCCCGTTGGTGATGAACGTCTTCTGCCCGTTGAGGACGAACCAGTCCCCGTCGCGCACGGCTGTGGTCCGGATCCCCATCAGGTCGGACCCGGCGTCGGGCTCCGTCATCGCGATCGCGGCGACCAGCTCACCGGCGCACACTCCAGGCAGCCACCGGTCCCGTTGCTCCGCGGTGGTCCGAGTGGCCAAATAGGACGCGATGATGTCGTTGTGCGCCACGAACCCCGGTGCCGTCACCCGGGAGCGGACCAGCTCCTCGATGAACACCGCCACGTACCGGAAGTCGGTCACCCCCGCCCCGCCGTGCTCCACCGGCACGCCGAGGCCCAACAGCCCGGCCTTGCCCGCCTTTCGCCACACCTCCCGGCCGATGATGCCGTCCCGCTCCCACTCGTCGTGGTACGGAACCGCCTCTCTGGCGAGGAAAACCCGGCACAGGTCGCGGAACTCCTCGTGCGCCGACTCGTAGACGTTGTGCTCCACCGCAGGTTCCTCCCTCAGCGCCGGACGAGGTGTTCGTTGAGCTGGTGGTGCGCGATCCGCGACGTGTGCGCCGGGTCGGTGAAGGCGGCGAAGTGCCCGCCGGGGATCTCGACCTGGCGGCTCTGCGCGCTGCTGTGCGCGCCCCACCGCCGCATCTGCTCCGGGGTGGCGTAGACGTCGTCGCGCGCGGCGATGGTGGTCAGCGGGAACCCGACCACCAGCGCTTCGTCCACGTGGAACTGTCGCCGGATCGCGTAGTCCTCGCGCATCAGCCGCACCAGGTAGCCCGCCATCGCCTTGCTGGCCAGCAGTTCCGGCGCGGTCCCGCCGTCGGCGCGGATCTTGTCGAGCAGTTCGCCGTCGGTGAGCGTGGTCGTCTCGTCGCCCGGGGGTTGCAGCGCGGGCGGCAGCGCGGCGGAGATGATGGACCGCACCGGGGGTCTACCGACGACACGGGCGACCGCGTCGGCGACCGCCAGGCTCAGCATCGCGCCGAAGCTGTGCCCGAAGGTGCCGTAGCGCAGGTCGCTGACCTGGTCCCACGCCTGCACCAGGTCGGCGGCGACGTGGTTGGCCATCGACGCCACCAGGTCGCGGTAGTCGGTGATCCTGGCCTCCCGGTTGCGGGTGCCGCGGCCGGGGTGGTCGATGCCGATGACCCGCACCGACGCGGTCTGGAACGCCTGCCACGAGCGGTAGATCGACGAGGTCGCGCCCGCGTAGGGCACGCAGTACAGGCGCACGGGTTGCGGCGGCACGGGTCACTCCCCCAGTCCGCTGGCGATCTTCTCCGCCAGCATGATGGTGGTCAGGTTCGTCGGGGCGCTGGGCATGGTGGGGAACACCGAGGCGTCGACGACCCGCAGGTCGCGGACCCCGTGCACCCGGCACCGCTGGTCCACAACGGACATCGGGTCGCTCGCCGGTCCCATCCTGGCCGAGCCGATCGCGTGCCACCCGGGGCTCATGACGTTGCGGACCGCGCTGCGCAGCACGGTGTCGTCGGCGACCATGGCGTCGTTCCACAGCTGCACCTCGGTCAGCCGCTCGGCGAACCGCTCCGACCGCAGGATCCGCCACGCCGTGCGGACCCCGTGGGCGAGGCGGTCGACGTCGTCGTCGACCGAGCCGAAGCCCAGCTCGATGACCGGCGAGGTGCCGGGGTCGGCGTCGGGCAGCAGGACCCGGCCGCGGGAGGCGGGTCGCAGCAGCATCACCGAGATGCCGACCACCATCGGCCACCCGAGCCGGTTGACGAACCCGGGGATGGTCGAGGTCTGCACGTTGTTGAGCAGCCACACCTGCAGGTCGGCCGCCCGGCCGTCGCTGGACACCCTGGCCGCGACCTGCCGCCACGGGATCCCGGGCGTGCACAGGCCGTCGCGCGGCTTGGCCCAGATGACGACCGACGGGTGGTCGACCAGGTTCTCGCCGACGCCGGGCAGGTCGACCACCGGGGTGACGCCGAGGTCGGCGCAGGTGTCGGCCGGTCCGATGCCGGAGCGCAGCAGGATCGCCGGTGAGCCGATGGCACCGGCGCTGAGCACCACGTTCCTGGCCGTGACCCGCACGGTCCTGTTGTCCTGCACCAGTTCCACGCCGGTCACCCGCTGCCCGTCGAGCAGCAGCCTGGTCACCCGGCAGCCGGTCCTGATCTCCAGGTTCGGCAGGTCCCGCACCGGCGCGAGGTAGCCGCTCGCGGTGTCGACCCGCTCGGTGCCGACCGTGTTGGCGGGCACCGCGCCGACCCCGACGTCCACGCCCGCGTTGAGGTCTGCCAGATCAGGCACGCCCATCCGGCGGCACTCGTCCCAGAACGCGAGGTCCAATTCGTGCAACTGGTCGCGCCGGGGTCTGCGGATCGGGATCGGGCCGCGGACGCCGTGGTCACCACCGGGGAAGTCGGTGTCGCGCTCGACCATCTTGTAGAACGGCAGCACCCGGTCCCACGACCACTCCGGGTTCCCCATCGCCACCCAGTCCGCGAAGTCCCCCGGCAACGCCCGCATCGCGACCGCGCCGTTCACCGCCGACGACCCCCCGACCACCTTCCCCAGCCGATAGGGGAACCGCCCCCACAACGCCCGCGACCGCGCCACACCTGCCCCGACCGTCGCATGCTCCCGGACCCGCCCGCGCAGGTTGGCCTGGTAGTCCCAGTTGAACCCCTCCAGGATCAACCTCGTCCCGTCCCGCAACGGGTTGACCACCTCCCGATCCACCGGCTGGTCGACCCCGGCCTCCACCAACAACACCCGATGCCCCCGCACCGCCAACCGCGCCGCCACCACCGCCCCAGCCGACCCGGCACCGACGATCACGTGCTCCCACTCGGCACTCATGAACCCCACCCCCCGGGCAAGCCCAAACCCGCTCCGATACTCCGAACTCCCTGACGACACTCCCGGTCGGTGGTCATGAGGCGGTGTCGCGCAGGGAGCCGATGACGGCGGCGAAGTCGGTGATGGTGGCGTTGGTGAACAGGGCCTCGATGACCTCCTGCTCGGCGGCGGAGCTGATGTTGAAGGCGGTGCGGAGGTGGCCGATGATGCCGACCGCGTGCAGGGAGTCGCCGCCGACGTCGAAGAAGCCGTCCTCGGCGCCGAAGTCGGTGTGGCCCAGTTGGCGGGACCAGATCTCCAGCAGGTCGCGTTCCACGTCGGAGCGGGGTTGCACGCGCTGCTCCGGCGACGGGCTGTCCTGCCACGGCGCGGGGAGGGCCTTGTGGTCGATCTTGCCGTTGGGGGTGAGCGGGAGCGCGGCGATGGTCACGAAGTGGTTGGGGACCATGTAGCTGGGCAGTTGCTCGGCGAGCGCGGCGCGCAGCACGGCGGGGTCGGTGCTCTCGGAGCCGTCGACCACGAGGTACGCGGCGAGTTGGCGCTGTTTGCTGTGCGGGTGCGTCGGGGCGGCCACCAGGGCCTGGCGGACGCCGGGGTGCCTGCTCAGCGCGGCCTCGATCTCGCCGAGTTCGACCCGGTAGCCGTTGATCTTGACCTGGAAGTCGTCGCGGCCGAGGATCTCGATGTCGCCGCCGGGCAGGTAGCGGCCGAGGTCGCCGGTGCGGTAGAGCCGTTCGCCGGTGCCGGGG
This sequence comes from Actinokineospora cianjurensis, assembly GCF_003663795.1. Taxonomy (NCBI): domain Bacteria; kingdom Bacillati; phylum Actinomycetota; class Actinomycetes; order Pseudonocardiales; family Pseudonocardiaceae; genus Actinokineospora; species Actinokineospora cianjurensis. The sequence goes on along the minus strand of NZ_RCDD01000005.1, from coordinate 376,795 downwards.
TGGATGACGAATCGCTCGGCGGTGCGCACCGGGTCGGCCCAGTAGCCGTCCGCGACGCCGACCCCGCCGATGTGGATCTCGCCTGCGACCCACGTCGGGCACGGCTCGAAGCGCTTGTCCAGCACGTGCAGCGTCTGGTTGGCCAGCGGCTTGCCGTACGGGATGCTCGGCCATTCCGGTGGCACCACGCCGATCGGGTTGAACACCGACCAGATGGACCCCTCGGTGGCGCCGCCGAGGCTGACCAGGTTCAACTCCGGGAAGTGCCGGTGGACCTGCTCCGGCAGCGTCGTGGGGATCCAGTCGCCGCTGAGCAGGGCCAGCCGCAGCCGGGTGGCGGGGGTGGTGTCGCCGAGGGACTCGACCCAGATCCGCATCGGCGCGGGCACGCTGTTCCAGATGGTCACCCCGTGCCGGTCGATCAGCTCCGACCAGTGCGTCAGGTCGCTGGCCCGCTCCGGCGCGGGGACCACGACGGCGCCGCCCGCACCGAGGACGCCGAAGATGTCGTACACCGACAGGTCGAAACCCGTGGGCGCCAGGGCGAGCACCCGGTCGTCGCGGCCGACGCCGAAGCGCAGGTTGATGTCCTGGACAGTGTTCCCCGCGCTGCGGTGGGAGATCATCACGCCCTTGGGCTCGCCGGTGGAGCCGGAGGTGAAGATCACGTACGCCAGGTCGTCGTGGTCCTGCCTGCTGTCAACGAGATCCGCGCTGTGCCGGAGGGTGGCCTCGTCGCCGAGCGTGATGAGTTCGACCCCTTCTGGCCAGGCCAACCGGTCGCGCAGGTCGGGTTCGGTGACGACCGCGAGCACCCGGCAGCGTTCCAGCAGCGCCAACCGCCGCTGTTCGGGCAGTTCCGGGTCGATCGACACGTACGCCGCGCCGGAGTGCAGCACCCCGAGCAGCGCGGACACGAGGTCGGGTCCCGGCCGCATCGACACCGCGATGACCGTGTTTGGTTCAGCACCACAGCATTCGCGCAGCCTGCGGGCCAGCCGGTGCGCGGGTTCGGTGAGCTGCCGGTAGGTGACCTCGGCGCCATCGGCGATCACCGCGACGGCGTCGGGGGTGCGGCGCGCGGCGGTGGCGACCAGTTCGTGCAGCAGGACCGGGGGGATGTCGGTGTCGGTCGCGTTGGCACGGGCGCGTTCGTCTGCCTGCGCGACGGGCAGCGGGACCACAGCCGCGGTGCTGTCCCAGGCCGCGGGGTCGTCGACCAGGCGGTCGAGGAATGTGCGGTACGCGTGGAACATCGCGTCGAGGACCCCGGGCGCGAACAGGCCGGTGACCGAGTTCCAGGTGACGGCCACACCGCCGTCCTGGTCGACGACCTGGTTCTCCAGCCAGATCTGCGGCGTCTGGCTGGCGCTGTGCACGACCTCGCCGAAGCCGCGCAACGCTTCCGCGCCGCAGCCGAGCATGTCGGAGAACACGACCGGCATCGACGCGGCCCGGCCGTCGCCCTGCCTGCGGGTCAGCTCGCGCAGCACCCGGATACCGCCGAAGGCCGCGTTGGCCTGGTCGTCGCGCAACCTGCGCTGCACGGCGACTGCGCGCTCGTGGAAGGTCGTGCCCTCCCCCGCCCGCACGGTGAACAGGCTGGGCGAGAGGAAGTCGCCGAGCAGGTCGTCGACGTCCGGGTGCAGCGGGTGCCGGTCGAGTCGGCTGAGCGCGACGGTGAACTCCTGGCGTTTCGACCAGGTCCGCAGCACCTCGCAGTAGGCGGCGAGCAGCAGCGCGGACGGGGTGATGCCGTGGCTCTCTGCGGCCGCGGTCACGGCGGCCCACCGCGGTCGCGTGATCACCGTGGCGCGGCGGCCGAAGCTGGGCCTGCCAATGCGTTCCGGCGCGGTCGCCAACGGGAGTTCGGGGGCGGCGGGGATCTCGTCGAGGCGCGAGAGCCAGTACTTCTCGGCCCAGCGCCCGGCCGTCGTGGCGGCCAGTTCTTGTTCGGCGAGAACGTAATCGCGGAAGGTGAGGTCGATCGACCGCGGTTCGGCGGCGGGGTTGTCGTAGCGGTCGCGCCACTGGCGCAACATCAGGAAGAACCCACGGGCGTCGACGAACAGCAGGTCCATGCTCACGTGCAACCGGAACTCGCGTTCGGTGAGCCGGGTGGCGCGGATGTCGAACAACGGCCACCGGTCGACCGGCAGCACCTGGTCCGCCAGTTCGGCGCGGATCGCGGCGACGGCGGCGGACCGGGCGGCGGGCGGTTCGGCGCGCAGGTCGGTGCAGTGGATGGTGTAGCGCGGAACCTGTTCCAGGACACGCTGTTCGCCGCCGGGGTCGACCACCGCGCGGAGCATGTCGTGGTGGGCGATGACCTCGTTGAGCGCCTCGGTGAGCCGGGCCAGGTCCAGTCCCGGGCTGTCGAACTCGTAGCAGAAGTGGCTCGACACCCCGCCGAGTTCCAGGCCCCGGTTGCGGCCGATCAGGTAGGCGTACTGGATGTCGGTGAGTGGGAACGGCCGGTGCCGCCGGTCCGGTCGCGGCTCGGCGCGGGGCAGGTCGGAGCGGGGGGCCGCCGCCGGGCTGCCCGGGACCTCCGCCAGGTCGGTCACGTGATCATCCACTGTGGTCGCACCTCTCCTTCGCGCGGCACACCCGCGCCGCGCGCCCCGGTACGGCGCGCGAACGGTGGTGGGAGAACGGGAATCGCGCGATCGGACCGCGGCTGGACCGGTCCGATCGGCAGCCCGGAGCGGGCCGTCATCGACTGCTTCGCATAAGACCAGCGGCTCACGACGGCTGTCAAGCGATCACCTATTCCGCCGATTTCCGGTCCGCGGCTCCCGACTCGGCGAACGTGCGCTTGCGCGCGCCGGAATTCGGCTGTTCGGCGGGTTCGACAATGGCGGTCGGGCCATTCGACTGGCGCTTTCCGCTGGTCCGGGAAAATGGCGATGGCCGACCTGGGCCAATCGAGTGAGCGGCGGATTCGGCGGCGTTGAACGCATTCGGGATTGCCTGCACGATGCGGCCATGAGCGACACTGCCCCGCGCCAGAACGGTCCCAGGATCCTCGTCGGCGCCACCGGATCGATCGCGGTGACGACGCTGCCCACCTACCTCGCGGCCCTGCGCGCCCACCTCGGCGGCACGTGCACGGTGCTGATGACGCACTCCGCCACCGCGTTCCTGCCCGCCGCCACCGTGGCCATCCACGCCGACCGGGTGATCAGCGGCGAGTCCCCAGCCGACTGGCCCACCGACAAGCCCTCCCGGCTGGCCGCCGAGCACGACCTGTGCGTCGTCCTGCCCGCCACCGCCCACATCCTCGCCGCCGCCGCGACCGGCGCCGCCCCCAACCGGCTGGCCACGGTCATCCTCTCGGCCCGCTACCCCACCGTCTTCTTCCCCTCCATGGGCGCCGCCATGTGGGAGAAGCCCGCCGTCCGCCGCAACATCACCCAACTGCGCGCCGACGGCCACCACATCCCCGACCCGGTGTGGCACGACGCCTACGACGTGGCCACGAAGAGCATCTCCCACCACCCGACCATGCCCACCCCCGCCGACGTCGCCAAGATCATCGGCGAGCTCCTGTCCCAGCAGGCGTGACCTCCCTGCCGCGGCACCGAACCCCGGTGCCGCGGTAGGACGACGTGCTACGTCCTGGAAGCCGACCCCCACGCCTGCCGCACCGTGCCGCTCGTGTCCAAGGTGATCGCGTCGCCGCCTGCCAAGGCAGACACCCGGATCATGCCCGGCGCCACCCCATCGGCCAGTCCTGACCTGGCATCCAGTGCGAGCGTCGGCGGCCGCCTCGGGCGTCGCCACGGTGTCCAAGCCGGGCCGGGGGTCACGGCACCAGTTGGTCGGTGCGGCGGCTGGGGGTGCCCTGGTCGAACCAGACGGCGAGTTCTTGCCAGGTCTCGGCGCAGGCGTGGGCGAGTTCGGCGACGACGCCGCGGCAGTGCTCGGGGACGGCGTCGAGCAAGCCCTTGCGGTCCTGGTCGGTGAGGGCGTGGATGCTGAGCAGGCGGATCAACGCGCGGCCCATCTCGCTGAAGCGCAGCGACGGGTCCTGGCGCAGGCGCGAGAGCAGGTCGGGCGGCGGGTCGCGCAGGGTGTCGACGACCAGGGCGGTGCTCGGCGGGTACTCCTCGCGCTGCCGCTGCTTGGGCGGGACCGGGTCCTCGCCCCTGGCCAGCCGGTCGCGGACGTCGCGGACGGTGCTCAGCGAGATGCCCGCCGCGGTGGCGACCTGGCGCAGGGACGTCGACGGGTCCTCGCGCAGCATCAGGCAGGCCATCCGGCGGCCGTCGGCGCTGCTCAGCGGTCGGACCCGGCCGTCGCGGCCGATCCGGGTGCGCGACTGCGGGGCATCAGCAGTCGCGCACCGGCGGATCACCGCGACCGTCCTGGCGGCCAGGCCGGTCGCCGAGGCGATGGCCCGGTCCGACCACCTCGGGTGCGATGCGATGATCCGCATGGCCGCGACCCTGCGGTCGGCGAGCGAGAGCGGCAGCCCGTGCGCGACGTTGGCCCGCACGCCGAGCACGAACGCCTCCGCCTCGTCCCCGTCGAAGTAGCGCACCCGGACGGTGTCCTCGCCGCAGATCACCGCGGCGCGCAGCCGGTGCATGCCGTCGATGACCCGCATGGTCGCCCGGTGCACCAGCACCGGCGGCAGGACGTCGGCCGACTCGGCGAGCAGCCGCACGTGGTCGCTGTCCTCACCGGCCAGCCGCGGCGAGTCCGACGGCCGCAGCACGCTGATCGGCACGGTCACCGGCGGGCTCTGCTCCCACCAGTCCTCCGGTAAGGCCCGGTCCGCGCCGGAATCCACCAGCTGAGAGTTCTCGCCACCGTGCCCCAATTGAACAACCCCCAGGATGGTCGGTTCAACATTGATTCGGCAGTGCGCGCTCTATTCGGCTGTTGCGCCGTGCGATCAGAATCCGTGGCGGCGGTCGCCGAGGACGATCTCGGCGACCTCGCGTTCCAGTTCGGCGGTGAACCCGTTCGCGCGCGCCCGGTTCCGGTGGGCCGCGACGGCGGACCCGGTCCGGTCGAGCACGATGCTCTGGTGAATGGCCATCGCGGCGGCCGTGCCCATTCCCGCGGCGGTGATGACCTGGGCGCGGGGGTTGACGACGTTGCCCGCGGCCCAGATCCCCGGCACGCTCGTGGCACCGGATCCGTCGACAACCAGGAAGCCGTTGGGGTCGGTGTCGCAACCGAGCGCGTCCAGCACCCGCGTGTTGGGCACGAACCTCGGCGCGACGAACACCGCCGACCGGGGCGTGCTACCGCCCTCGGTCTCGACGCCGCGCAGCACGCCATCGGCCACGACCAACGCGCTCACCGCGCCCGGCATCGTGCGGATCCCCATGGCCGCCAACTGTTCCCGCTCGTCGTCGGACAGTGCGTGGGTATGCTCGAAGAGGACGACGTCGTCGGACCACTGGCGGAGCATCAGCGCCTGGTGCGTCGAGCCGGGGCCGGTCGCCAGCACGCCGAGCGGTCGGTCGCGCACCTCGTGGCCGTGGCAGTACGGGCACTGCAGGACGTCGCGGCCCCACCGCTGGGCGACACCGGCGACCTCCGGCAGTTCGTCGTGCATGCCGGTGGTGACCAGCAGTCGTGGCGCGCGCATCTCGACGCCGTCCGAGCGGCGGACCACGAAGCCGGGCCGCACGTCCTCGATCGCCGCGTCGACCAGCTCGCCGCCGTAGGCGGTCACCTCGGCGCGGCCGCGGTCGACCAGCTCGGCGGGCGGCATGCCGTCCCTGGTGAGGAAGCCGTGCATGTGCGCGGCGGGGGCGTTGCGCGGCGCACCCGCGTCGACCACCGACACCGCCAGCCCGGCCCTGGCCAGCAGCAACGCCCCGCTGAGCCCCGCGGCACCGCCGCCGAGCACGAGGACGTCCCGCTCTACCACACCGTGGACCTCGCGGTCACCCGATCCCATGATTTCCCCTCGTGCTTGGCCGTCCTCCCCGCCGGAGACTACAGTATTCCAAGGAACACGGGAACTGGAGTGAAGCCTTGCGGGACAACCAATCGAGGCCGGACCTGTTCGAGGAGCTGGCGCGCGTCGGCAAGGCGCTGGGCAACGGGAAGCGGCTGGAGCTCATCGACCTGCTCGCCCAGGGCGCGCGCGGGGTGGTCGAACTGGCGAACGAGGCGGGCCTGACCGTCACCACGACCTCGGCGCACCTGCAGACCCTCAAGCACGCGGGCCTGGTCACCGGCAACCGCGACGGCACCACGATCCGCTACCGCATCGCCAGCGGCGGGGTGGCCGCGCTCTACAGCCGACTGCTGGAGGTGGCCGCCGCCCAACTGGCCGATGTGGACATCGCCGCGCGCCGCTACCTCGGCCCGGACGACACCGAGGCCATCGACCGCACCGAACTGCTGCGCCGCGTCGGCGCGGGCGAGGCCATCGTGGTGGACGTCCGCCCGGCGATGGAGTTCACCGCGGGCCACATCCCCGGCGCGCTCTCCATCCCCCTCGACGAACTCCGCTCCCGCCTCGACGAACTCCCCTCGGAGCTCGAGGTGGTCGCCTACTGCCGAGGCATCTACTGCACCTTCTCCCACGACGCCGTCCGCCTCCTCACCGCCACCGGCCGCCGAGCCGTCCGCCTGGCCGACGGCATCCTCGAATGGCAGGTCGCCGGCAACCCGGTCACCACGGACGAGGCCACCCGCTAGTCCTTTTCGGACCTATCCCCGCCTGCCCACCTCGGCCGTCACGATCCCGCTCGACGCGGTGGCGGGTGGTGGCATGAGCATCGAGTGGCGCGATAGGCATTGGGTGGGACGTCGGGCATCGAGTGCGGGCAATGGCGGGCTCGACGCGTCCGGAGTCAGCCGGGCGGCACAGGAGGAGCAATCAGGGAACCTCTTGATGAGTGAGGCTTTTGTTGCACCGCAGCGGAGTCTGACCATCCTTTCCGGACTGTTTGGTGCGCTCTGCGCAACGGGAATCGGGAAAAGTGGGCCATTGGGACGATTGTGCGCTGATCCGGACTGCTGAACACTTCCGGTGCCCGGCTGGGCAGCGGTGGTTGAGGAGGCGGGCTGTGGGATCGGTGTCCCGGGTGGTCGGCGGGCTGGTCGCGGTGGTCGGGCTGGTGGTGGGGCTGGGGCCGGTGGCCTCGGCGGCGCAGGCCGGGGTGGGTGGGGGTGTCCAGTGGCGGCCTTGTGCCGAGCTGCCCGAGGTCGAGTGCGGGACGATTCGGGTTCCGGTGGATTGGCGGAATCCGGGCGGGGCGCGGTTCGACCTGGCGCTGGCCAGGCGGAAGGCCGTGAAGCCGGACAAGCGGGTCGGGAGCCTGGTGATCCACCCGGGTGGGCCGGGGCCGTCCGGGGTGGAGTTCGCGTTCGCGGCGCCGTCGTGGTTCAGCCAGGACATCCAGGACCGGTTCGACATCATCGGGTTCGACCCGCGCGGTGTCGGGCGGAGTAGCCCGATCGTGTGCTCGTCGGACCTGCTCGCCGCACGGCCGTCGACCTACCCGACCACGCAGGCCGGGTTCGACGCGATCGGGCGGTACAACCGGAAACTCGCCGCGGACTGCCGCGCGCGCAGCGGCCCGATCTACGACCACGCCGACTCGCTCGCCGTAGTCGACGACGTGGACGCGATCCGCCGGGCACTGGGCGAGCGGAAGATCAGCTACTACGGCGTCTCCTACGGCACCCTCGTCGGCCAGCTCTACGCCGAGCGCTACGGCCGCAACCTGCGCGCGATGGTCAACGACTCCAACCTCGACCACAGCGTCGACGCGAAGAGCTTCATCGAGACCACCGCGAGCGCGGGCGCCGACTCGTTCCGCGAGTTCGAGAAGTGGTGCGGCGCCAACGAGAACTGCGCCCTGCGCGGCCGTGACGTCGGCGCCTTCCTCGACGACCTGGTGGCCCGCGCCGACCGCGGCGAGATCACCGAACCCGGCGACCCCACGCGCAAGGTGAGCACGAGCCAGATCCTCCAGTACACCCTGTGGTCGCTCTACGATCCCAGTTGGACACAACTCTCCCACTGGCTGCTCGCCCTTTCCAGCACCACGGCGAAAGCGCTTGCCGCCAGCCAGGTCGAGCCCAACCCCTTCCTCCCGGTCTTCTGCCAGGACTGGCAGATCCGGCCCCGGTCGCTGCGCGAGTACACCGCTCTGCTGGACCGGTCGCGGGAGCTGTCGCCGCACCTGTCCCGCGCGTTCCTCAGCCACGACATCGTGCACGGCTGCGTCGGCCTGCCGGACGCCACCAATCCGCAACGCCGACCCCGCCTCGACGACGCGCCCACCATCCTGATGCTGAACAACCTGCACGACCCGTCCACCGGCTACGACTGGGCCCGGTCGTTGCACCGCAAGACCCGCGACAAGACCGTCCTGCTGACCTACGAGGGCTGGGGCCACATCTCCTACATCCGCACCGACTGCGTGCGCAAGGCCGCCGACCGGTACCTGATCACCCTGCGCGCCCCCGCCGAGGGAACCCGGTGCGCGCCCGCGGAGTCGCCCGAACTCCCGATCCCCGCGGTGGCCGTCGCGGCCCGATGACCCCGGAAGCCCTCTCGCCCGCCGGGTGGGAGGGCTTCCGCGCGTCAGAACGCGTACGGGCCGAAGCGCCCCCACGCGACGAACACCGCGATGGCCAGCAGCACCACGTTCACCCCGATCGACGAGTACTCCCGCCTGCGGACGTGCACGGCGACGGCGCCCACCATGGCCACCGCGAGCCCGGTCGCGGCGATCGGGACCAGCACGGGGGCGATGTCGACGAGCGCGGGCAGCACCAGCCCGAGCGCGCCCAGGGCCTCGATCGCGCCGATGGCCTTCACCGTGCCCGCGCCGAAGTCCTCGACCCAGCCAAGACCGGACTCGGCCAGCTTGGCCTTGGGCTGAGCGACCTTCAGCAGCCCCGCCGCGAGGAAGGCGGCCGCGAGCAAGGACGCGGCGATCCACAGTACGACGTTCACGACGACTCCAAGTGGCCTGGGTTGGCTTGCACCGTGAAGTGAAAGGTAGACCTTGTGACTTCACGGCGCAAGCAACTCGGTTCAACCGTGAAGTGTTAGGCTGGTCGCGTGGCCGACGACACCCGGTGGCTCGACGACGACGAGCACGAGACCTGGATGGCGCTGGCCACCCTGGTGGTACGGCTGCCCGCCGCGCTCGACCGGCAGCTGCAACGCGACTCCGGCCTGTCGCACTTCGAGTACCAGGTGCTGGCCGGGCTGTCCCACGCGCCGGAGCGGACCCTGCGGATGAGCGTGCTCGCGAGCTTCGCCGAGGGGCAACTACCCCGGCTGTCCCAGGTCGCCGCCCGCCTGGAGAAGCGCGGCTGGCTGACCCGCGCACCCGATCCCACCGACGGCCGCTACACCCTCGCGACCCTCACCGACGAGGGCATGGCCGCCCTGGTCGACAGCGCCCCCGGCCACGTCGACACGGTCCGCCGCGTGGTGTTCGACAGCCTCACCAAGCCGCAGGTCCGCCAACTCCGCGACATCGCCCGCCGCATCAACCAGGCCACCGGCGACAGCACCCCCTGCTGACCTGGCGCGCGGCCCTGGAGACCCCGCCGTCCGCCAGCGCCGGTCATCCCGTCGCGCACGCGTTCACGCCCGAGGGTGGCCTTCGAACGCTTGTTCCCAGCCGTCGCCGCAGTGGCCGGTGGCCTACTCGATCGTCGCGTTCGCCCCGATCTCCGCTTCGAACGCTTGCTCTCGGCCGTCGCCGCGATGGCGGCGGCCTACTCGATCGTCGCGTTCGCCCCGGTTGCCCGCTTCGAACCCCCGGACACGATTCCGCATCCCCGGCCCCCACCACCCCCGCGCACCCGTCGCCGACCAAGATCAACTCCGCGACCGGGGCCCACCCTCCCGGGTCCGGGGTCCCATTTCTGACGATATCGGGATCGGCTGGGTGTCAATAGGGGCTGCGCGCGGGCTGTGGATGGCTCGGGGGTTGTGGACAACCAGCGCCGGGAGTCGACCGGGCTGGACCAGGTGGTCACCGGGCGGCAGGTCTGGTCACGGTCAGAGCAGGGGCGTCACCGCGTCCTACTTCCGCTCGCGCACGCTGCCCTGGCTGGCGGAGGCGACTGTCGCCGCAACGTGTCGATCACCGTCCGCGCGCAGCCGATGGGCGGGTGTTCAGCCGAGCATCACCCGAACACGGCGGAGTTGTTGCCTGCGGATCGGCGGGGCGGGTGCTTAGGTGGTCGCGTGGGTGACACCGTGAACGCGGGCAAGGCGAGGGCGGCGTTGCGCTCCTCGGCGCGGACCAGTCTCGACGTGCTGCTGGTGCTGCTGCTGTCGGGGGTGGTGCTGTGGCTGCTCGGCTGGATGTGGTCGGTCATCTGGCCGGTGGTGATCGCGCTGCTGATCACCACGCTCACCTGGCCGCTCGCCCGGTTCCTGCGGGTGCGCGGCTGGCACCCCGCGCTGGCGGCCTCGGCGGTGACCGCGCTGTTCCTGCTGGTCGCGGCCGGGACGGTGGCGCTGATCGCGGTCCCGGTCGCCTCGCAGTCCGGTGACCTGGTCGACGGGGTGGTCGACGGCATCCAGCAGCTGCGCGAGTGGGCCTCCGGGCCGCCGCTCAACATCCGCGACGACCAGGTGACCAGCGCGCTCGACGCGGGCGTCGCCCGGTTGCAGGGCAGCGTCGGGAGCATCGTCAACGCGACCGTGACCGGCGTCGGGACGGTCGCCAACGGGCTGGTGACCGCCGTGCTCGCGGTGTTCCTGATGTTCTACTTCCTCAAGGACGGCCCCCGCTTCCTGCCGTGGCTCGCCCGGCAGCTGCCCGGCCGCCTCGCGCTGGACGTCCCGGTCGTGGCCACCCGCTGCTGGGACACCCTCGGCTCGTTCGTGCGCTCCCAGGCGTTCGTCGGCCTGCTCGACGCGGTGTTCATCGGCATCGGCCTGTGGATCATGGGCGTCCCGCTGGTGCTCCCGCTCGCGGTGCTGACCTTCGTCGCGGCCTTCGTCCCGATCGTCGGTGCCCTGTTCGCCGGCTTCGTCGCCGTGCTGATCGCCCTGGTGTCCAACGGCCCGACCGACGCCCTGATCGTCCTGGGCATCATCATCGCCGTGCAACAGCTGGAGGGCAACGTCTTCCAGCCCATGCTGCAGAGCCGCAGCCTCGGCCTGCACGCCGCGGTGGTCCTCCTCGCGGTCACCCTCGGCGGCACCCTGGCGGGCATCGCGGGCAGCCTGCTGGCCGTCCCGGTCGCCGCCATCGCCGCCGTGATCTGGCGCCACCTGCGCGAACGCCTCACAGACCCCGAGCCGATGCCCGTCGATCCCGAGGCGGCCTGACCGGCGCTTGTTGTCCACGATGGACACTTGGCCACCGTCGAACCGGGGAACTGCCTGCTGTCTCAGGGATCCGCGTGACGTGGCGGGTGGTGCTAGGTGGTGCGGAAGGTGATCGTGGTGCCGTTGGGGAGGTCTTTGATCTGGGCGGCGACGGCCGCCCTCGTGCGCATTCCTGTCGCGGAGTCGCTGGGGAACAGGTTGTCCACTTCGTACTTGCCGCCGACAAAGAAAGGGATCTTGGGGAGTAGGCGGGTATCGGAAGGGAGGGCGCCGTGGTGTTCTTGCCAGGCTTGGGCGAGGGGGTAGCCGGTGTGGTAGGCGGGGTCGTCGAAGAGGGTTGTGGCCCAGGCGGCCAGGGTGGTGGCGAAGTGGGTCGTGGTGCCGGTCTCCGGGTCGAACAGGAGCACCGCGTCGCCTGTGGCGGGGAGGGCGAACTGGGAGCCGAAGACGTCCTCCGCGAAGAAGAGGTAGCCGTCGGCCAGGTCGGCGTACTCGGAGCGCCAGTGGGTGGGTGAGTTCCACGCGACCAGGTCGGCCGGGTGGTCGGTCGGCTCGGCCGCGATGCCGAAGAGGTGGAAGGCGGACACGAAGGCGTAGCAGCCGTTGCGGACGAGGAGCAGGTCGGCGAGTTCGGCGCCGACCGGACCCCACTCCCCCAGCACCTCGTGCACGGTGTCGCGCGGCGGCGCGGGCCAGGTGGCGGGGCTGGAGAGGTCGAGGAGCTTGGCGAGGTGGTCCACGGCAGCCACGATACCCAAAGGTCCACAGAGGATCTTCGAGGTGTGGGAAGATCGCGGGCATGGTGTGGGAGTTGGATCCGGCGGAGCGGCTCGACGGGGTGCCGAGCGAGGACGAGTGGGCCTGGCTGACCGTCGTGCCGGGGAAGCCGCAGGTGTTCGGGCGGGATCTCCACTTCCGCGAGGGGTGGGCGGACTTCGTCGACGCGTTCGGGGAGGGCGTGGTCGGGGCGGTGAGCGGGTTGGCTTTGCTGACGGTGAAGCCGGACGCGGTGGTGGGGCGGCGGTTGCGGCGGACGGTGGATTACCTTGCGGGGAACGGGTTTGTGCCGGTGGGGGCGGTGCGGTTCGGGTACACGAGGCATTCCGCGCGGGAGGTGTGGCGGTACGACTGGGATGTGTACCCGGTCGACCGGCTGCGGTTCTCGTCGCTGTGGTACGCGGCCAATGACGTGATGCTGGTGGTGGCGCGGGATGTTCGGCCGACACCGGGGGTGCCCGCGGCGGTGCGATTGGGGGCGTTGAAAGGGGTGACCGATCCGGCGCTGAACCAGTGGCACCACCTGCGGACGGTGCTCCGGCCGCCGAACCGGGTGCTCAACTTCGTGCACGTCGCCGACGAGCCCGCCGATGTCGTGCGCGAGTTGGCCATCTTCCTCGACCGCCCCGAACTGACGCGACTCCTCGGCACCATCCGGGAAAGCGCGGACCGCACCGAGCAGGTCCACGCGACGATCGCCGAACTGGAGGCCGACTACCCCGCGCACGACCTGGACGTCGAAGCCGCTCTCGACCGGATGGCCCCGGCGATAGGCGCAGAAGCACAGGGCAGGCTCAGCGAGCTAATAGCCAGCAATAGCAAGATCCGCTGGGACGAGTTCACCGCACTGGTACCGCAGAACGCCGTCGACCTCTGGGATGTGATCGTGGTCGCGTCCTTCGTGGTGCCGAGGGAACGGCCGGTGTAGCCCTGCGCACACAAGCCGGCCAGACGCGGGGAGCTGCCAGGATCGCCGACGCGCTCACCGGCCTGGACGCGCAGGCGCAGTCCGAGGTCGATCGGGTCATGGTCGAGCTGGACGGCACGCCGAACAAGGCGCGGCTGGGCGCCAACGCCACCCTGGGGGTCTCGCTCGCGGTGGCCAAGGCGGCCGCGGCCGCGCACCGGCAACCGTTGTACCGCTACGTCGGCGGCGTCCACGCGCACCTGTTGCCGAGGCCGATGATGAACATCATCAACGGTGGCGCGCACGCGGAAAACGCGCTCGACTTCCAGGAGTTCATGATCGCCCCGGTCGGTGCGGAGGACTTCGCCGCCGATTCCCCATCGTGTCCATTGAGGACGCCATGGCGCAGGACGACCTCGCGGGCTGGAAGCTGGTCACCGAGGCGCTGGGCGCGCACACCCAGCTCGTTGGCGACGATGTCTTCTGCACCAACGCTTCCCTGCTGACCCAGGGCATCGACGACGGCATCGCGAACTCGATCCTGGTGAAAGTCAACCAGCTGATCCGGATCGAGGAAGAACTGGGCTCCCAGGCCGTCTACGCGGGCGGCCGCTCCCTGAGCACCAGCCGCTGACACTCCCCCGGCCGGTGCGGACCACCGCACCGGCCGGGACAGCCGCCGAAGAAGGCTTCCGCGTGACGTGGCAGCACCCGCGGGTCAGGCTGTTGAGCGCGGCCGGAAGGTGCGGCGGTAGGTGTCGGGTGGGACACCGAGGGTTCGGGTGAAGTGGCGGCGCAGGGTGGTGGGGGTGCCGAGGGCGGTGGCGGTGGCGATGGACTCGATGGTCTTGTCCGTGGTCTCGAGAAGGTGTTGGGCGAGTCGGACGCGTTGAGCCAGGAGCCATTGGAGCGGGGTGGTGCCGGTGGCGGCGTGGAAGTGGCGGGTGAGGGTGCGGGTGCTGAGGTTGGCTCGGCGGGCCAGGTCCTCCACCGTGAGGGGTTGGTCGAGGCGTTCGGAGATCCAGGGCAGGAGCGCGATGAGCGGGTGGGTGTCGTCGGCGGGCACCGGTGTGGTGACGAACTGGGCTTGGCCGCCCGCGCGGTGCGGCGGGACGACCAGGCGGCGGGCGAGGGTGTTGGCGACGGCGGCGCCGTGGTCGGAGCGGACGAGGTGCAGGCAGAGGTCCATCGCGGCGGCCTTGCCCGCTGAGGTGAGGACGGTGCCGTTGTCGACGTAGAGGACGTCGGGGTCGACCGCCACCAGCGGGTACCGGGCGGCCAGTTCGGCCGTGTGCGCCCAGTGGGTCGTGGCGCGGCGGCCGTCCAGCAGACCGGCGGCGGCCAGGACGAACGCCCCCGTGCACAGCGACGCCACCCGCGCACCCGCGTCATGGGCCGCGCGCACCGCCTCGACCAGGTCGAGAGGCGGGTCGACGTCGACATCGGTCCACCCGGGGACGATCACAAGATCGGCGTGGATCAGCTGGTCGAGGCCGTGGTCGGGCACCAGGTGGAACCGCCCGAGCCGCACCGGTCCAGGGCCGCAGACCGCGAAGTCGTACCACGGGTCGACCACCCCGGCGGCGCCGAAGACCTCGTGCGCCAGGGCCAGCTCGAAGTGCAGCATGCCGTCGGTGGCGGCCAGCGCGACAGTGGGCATGTCCGAAAGTGTACGCATCGTGTCGTTCCGGACACTGGTCCGAGCCGCGCCCGGCCCCCAGGATGTCCACAGTGGATCACCAGAGGGAGAGCTGATGAAGGTCGCGGTGTACGGGGCGTACGGCCACACCGGCCGGTTCGTGGTCGCGGAGCTGCACAAGCGCGGCTACGACCCGATCCCCTCCGGCCGCGACCCGGACAAGCTGGCCGCGCTGGGCCGAGACACCCGCCCAGCCGCCATCGACGACCCCGCCGCACTCGACCGGGCCCTCGACGGCGCCGCGGCGGTGATCAACTGCGCCGGTCCGTTCGCGCTCACCGCTGGGCCAGTCAGGAGGGCGGCAGGGCGCGCGGGCATCCCCTACCTCGACATCGCCGCCGAGATCGAGGCGAACGTCGACACGTTCGCCCAGGTCACGACCACAACGGTCATCCCGGCGATGGCGTTCTTCGGCGGTCTCGGCGACCTGCTGGCCACCGCCGCGATGGCCGACTGGACGAGCGCCGACGAGATCGACATCGCTTACGGCCTCACGAGTTGGCACCCCACCCCCGGCACCCTGACCGCGGGCGCGATCTCCCGGCAGCGGCGGGACGGCCGCCGTGTCCGCTACACCGGCGGCAGGCTCGAGTACCACGACGACACCCCGTCGACCCGGCTGTGGCCGTTCCCGGCGGGGCCACGCGAGGTGATCGGCGAGTTCAGCATGGCCGACATCGTCACCATCCCCAGCCACCTGGCCGTCCCCGAGGTGCGCACCCACATGGCGACGACCGCGGCGCTGGACTTGTCGGCAGCACAGGAGAGGACGACCGCCGAGACCTTCGTGGTCGACGTGAGAGTGCGCAAGGGCGAGGAAGAGCGCCGCATGGTCGCAAGTGGACAGGACATCTACGCCGTCAGCGCGCCACTAGCCGTGGAGGCCGTGTACCGCGTCCTCACTGGACAGACCAAGACCACCGGCGTCGCCGCACCCGGCAAGATCTTCGACGCCCTCGACTTCCTGCGAGCCCTGTCCCCCACCATCACCCTGGGATAGGACAAGCCCGGCCGACCACCGGGTCGGCCGGGCTTTCACACACCAGGTGGCACCGGCGCGGCGACCGTGACCCCCACCGGCTGGCGGCGCAACCGCGGCAACACGACCAACCACACCAGAACCGCCGAACACCCGTACGCCACGGCGATGGTCAGGCTCATCGACAACGGCGTGGTCCCGCCCAACGACACCAAGGGCGCCACCAGCGGACCGATGGCGAACCCGGACGTGCCCAGCAACGCCGCCGCCGAACCCGCCCGATCGCGGTGGTCGGCCAAGGCGAGCGCCGACCCGTTGGACTGCGTGCCGCCGCCGACGAGCATCATCAGCGCCAGCGGGACGAGCAGCGCGACCATCCCCGCGTCGAACAGCACAGTGACCAGCATGGCGATGGCGCCGACCGCCGTGGCGACCGTGCAGATCACGTACATCCGCGCGGGCCCGACCTTGCGCACCACCACCCGGTTGATCTGCGCGCCGATCACCGACATGACCGCGTTCGCCGCGAAGCAGACGCTGAACAGCTGCGGCGAGAGCGAGTAGCTGTCCTGCAGCACGAAGCTGATCGACGCCAGGTAGGTGAAGAACGCCGTTCCGCCGAACGCGCCGACGACCAGGAAGCTGAGGAACAGCCGGTCCCGCACGAGGACGGTGAACCCCATCTCGCCGCCGGGAGCGTGTCGTGCCTCCGGCGGCAGGCTCTCCGGCAAGGCGGTCAACGCGAGCACGAACAGCGCGACCCCGATCGCGGCGAGGACGGCGAAGATCCCCCGCCACCCCATGATCGGCGCCAGTTGCCCGCCGACCACCGGGGCCACGATCGGTGCCAGCGCGCCGACCGTCGTCAGCATCACCAGCAGCCGCACCAGGTCCACGCCCTCGGTGAGGTCGCGGGCGACGGCGAGCGCGATCACGATGCCCGCCGACCCGCACAGCCCCTGGAAGAACCGGGCAGCCAGCAGCAGTTCGATCGACGGGGTGATCGCGCACACCAGCGACAGCACCGCGAACAGCCCGACGCCGATCAGCAGCGGTCTGCGCCTGCCGAACCGGTCGCTGAGCGGCCCGACCGCCAGCTGCCCGAGCGCCAGGCCGAGCATGCACGCCGACATGGTGGCCTGGGCGAGGCTGGAGCTGGTACCGAGCTCCGCCGCGAGCTGGGGCAGCGCGGGCATGTAGAGGTCCATCGAGATCGGACCGAACATCTCCAGCAGCCCCAGCACGACGGCGACGCGGCGCAGGCTCACGGCGACCGCAGGATCCGCCGCAGCCAGGACAGCCTGGCCGCGACCGCGGCGCGGGAGACCTCGGCGTCCGGGGAGAACCCGGAGAAGCCGTGGTACCCGCCCGCCCAGACGTGCAGCTCGGCCTGCCCGCCGGTGGCCCAGATCCGCAGCGCGTACTCGGTCGCCTCGTCGCGGAAGATCTCCGCGGCGCCGACGTCGATGAACGCGGGCGGCAGGTTCGACAGGTCCGCCATCCTGGCCGGGACCTGGTACGGGGACGCCGCGTCGGTGAACCGCTTCGCGCCGAGGATGGCGTCCCAGGCGGTGTCGTTGTTGTTGCGGTCCCAGGCGCCGCGCCCGTCGTACTGGCGGGTGGACACGCTGGTGTTGCGGTCGTCGAGCATCGGGCAGAGCAGGACCTGACCGGCGATGCGCGGCCCGCCCCGGTCGCGGGCCAGCAGCGAGACCCCGGCGGAGAGGCCGCCGCCCGCGCTGGCGCCGGTGACGATGATCCGGTCGGGGTCGACCCCGAGCTCCTCGGCGTGCTCGGCGAGCCACACCAGGCCCGCGTAGCAGTCCTCGACGGCGGCGGGCGCCGGGTGCTCGGGGGCGAGCCGGTACTCCACCGACACCCCGACCGCGCCGAAGGCCAGCACGTCGGCGACGAGGCCGTCGATGCCGAAGCTCCGGTTGCCCAGGACCATGCCGCCGCCGTGGATGCTGTAGATGGCGGGCGCGCCGGTGACGCCGCCGCGGGGGCGCACGATGGTCAGCTCGATGTCCGGCGCGCCCGCCGGGCCGGGCACGACGCGTTCCTCCAGGTCGACCGGGTGGTCGCCGACCATGACCTCGACCGGCGGGAGGATGGTGGCGAAGTGGTCGCGGTTGACCAGGATGGTGTCGGCGCGCAGCGGGATCCGCTCGACCATGTCGAGGAACGCGGCGAGACCGGCTTCCAGCTCGGGGTCGTACGGGACCGGCTGGTAGCTCTCGGCGCTCATCTGCCCAGTCCCAGCACGCGGCGGAACCAGGAGTCGCGGGTCTCCAGGGCGACCTTGCTGACCGGCCACTCGGGCACGTACATGTCGAAGCCGTGGAACGCGCCGCTCCACACGTGCAGCTCGGCCTGGCCGCCTGTCGCCCAGATGCGCAGCGCGTACTGGGTGTCCTCGTCGCGGAACGGCTCGGCGCTGCCCACCTCGATGAACGCGGGCGGCAGACCGGACAGGTCGGTGGCGCGGGTGGGCGCGGCGTACGGGGACACCGCGTCGGTGCCGACCGCGTCGCCGAGCAGTGACCGCCAGCCCGCCAGGTTGGACTCGCGGGTCCAGGTGCCGATGCCGCGGTACTGGTGGCTGGCGACGGTGGTGTTGGTGTCGTCGATCATCGGGCACAGCAGCAGCTGACCGGCGAGCGCGGGGCCACCCCGGTCCCTGGCCAGCAGCGCGACGCCCGCGGACAGGCCGCCGCCCGCGCTGCCGCCCATGACGACGATCCGGTCGGGGTCGACGCCCAGCTCGGCGGCGTTGTCGGCCATCCACACGAGCCCGGCGTAGCAGTCCTCGACCGGCGCGGGGTGCGGGTGCTCGGGGGCCAGCCGGTACTCGACGTTGACGGCGACGACACCCAGCTCCAGCACGAGCGCCAGCAGCCTGCCGACGTCCATGTTGCGGTGGCCGACCATCATGCCGCCGCCGTGGATGTTGTAGAGGCCGGGCACGGTGCCGACCAGGCCGCGCGGGGAGATGATGGTGATCTCGAGGTCCGGCGCGCCGTCCGGGCCGGGGATGGTGCGCTCGACGACGTCGACCGGGGCGTCACCGACGGCCTCGGCGGCGGGCGGGAACATCGCGGCCATGCCCGCGCGCATCCCGGGGATGGTCTCCGGGGTGAACGGCGGGGCGTCCGGCATGACGATCTGGGCGAGCGCGCCCTCGATGTCCGGGTCGAACGGGACAGGGGTGTTGGTCACGGCGGAGTCCTCGCTCGTGGGGTCGGTGATCACGGGCCCTCCGGGTCCACCACGCCGCGGTCGAACCAGAACGGCTCGACGAGCGCGCGCAGCTCCTCGCGGCCGACCTGCTCGACGAGGTCGACGGCGGCCAGGTTGTCGGCGAGCTGCGACTGCTTGGTCGCGCCGAACAGGGTGGTGACGTTGGCCGGGTGGGTCAGGGTGAACGCGACGGCGAGGCGGGCGGCGCTGGTGCCCAGCTTGGCGGCGACCTCGGCGACGGCGGGGGCGTTGTCGCGGATCTTGGCCTGGACGCCACCGGGGTCGCGGCCGACCTCGCGGCCGGTGGTGGAGCCCGCGAGCAGACCGCCTTCGAGCACGTCGGACGCCTGCATGCTGAAGCCGTCGGCGAACAGCGCGGCGAACGGCTCGCCGTCCGGGATGGAGCGACGGCCGATGCTGTACTTGAGCTGCGCGATCTCCGGCCCGTCGACCCCGCGCTCGGCGGCGATCTCCTGGAGGCGGCGGATGTTGGTCGCCGACCAGTTGTTGACGCCCCAGGCGCGGATGAGCCCGGCCTTCTTGAGGGTGGCGAGGTCGTCGACGAGGTCTTCCAGGACGATGTCGTCGCGCCGGATGTCACCGAGGATGACCAGGTCGGCGACGTCGAAGCCGCCGCGCAGGAAGGCGTTCTCCAGCTGCGGGCGGAAGCCCTCGTCGCCGAAGCCCTCCAGCCACAGCTTCGCCGAGACGAGGTACTCCTCGCGGGGGATGCCGGAGGCGCGCATCATCGCGCTCCAGATGACGTCGGTGAACACCGGCGGCATGCCGGGGAAGCCGTAGACGCCGACGTCGAAGAGGTTGATCCCGGCGGCGACGGCGGTGCGGACCATCGCGACGGCGTCGGCGAAGTCCATCCGGTCGTAGGTGTGCCAGGAGCCGATCGAGAGGGAGGAGACCTCCAGCTCGGAGTTCCCGAGGCGGCGGCGGGGGAGGACGGACACGGTGGGTGCTCCTACGGGGTCAGGGGAGACGGGGGTCGATGACGGCCTTGACCTCGTCGAGCCGGTGCATGGCCTCGATCCGGTCGGAGGCGGCCGAGAGGCCGACCGGGGTGCCGAAGAGCCGGTCCCAGGGGAACCGGTCGGCGAAGGCGCCGAAGAACTCGATCGCCCGGTGGTAGTCGGAGATGTCGCCGTTGAGCGAGCCGGAGATGGTGAGTTCCTTGCCCATCACGGTGCCCAGCGGCAGCGGCGCGGAGACCGGCCCGGTGGTGCCGACGATGACGACCTGACCGCGCTGCGCGGCCATCGCCACCGCCTCGGGGCCGACGGTGGGGGCGCCCGCGAAGTCGAGCACCAGGTCGGCGCCGTGGCCGCCGGTGAGCTCGCGGACCCGCTCGACGATGCCGTCGGACCCCAGCGAGATGTCGACGACCGCGTCGGCCCCGAACTCACCGGCCAGGGTCAACCGGGACTCGGGCGCGCCGACGGTGATGACCTTCGCCGCCCCGGAGATGTGCGCGACCGCGGTCGCGAAGATCCCGAGCGCCCCGGACCCCTGCACGACGACCTGCTTGCCGGTAAGTCCACCGACGTAGCTGAACGCCCTGAGCACGGTCTTCGCCGCACACCCGGCCATGGCGGCCCAGGTGCTGGGGACGGCGTCGGGAAGGAGCAACTTGGCGGCGCGGGGGACGACGTAGGCGTACTCCGACAGGCCCGCGGTGGCATACGGGGGCACGTCGGAGCGCTGCAGGAACCCGTAGCCGCGCTTCGAGCAGGCAACCGGCTCGCGCAGCACGACACAGCCGTAACACTCACCGCAGGTGGACTCCGACCACCCGATCCGCTGCCCCACGGCGATCTCCCGCCCGAGCGCGTCCCGGGTGCCCGCGCCGACGGCGACGACCTCGCCGACCATCTCGTGGCCGAGGACCATGGGCAGCATGCCGGGGAAGCTCATCTTCCCCGACCAGATCTCCACATCCGTACCGCACAGGGTGGCGCACGAGACCCGCACCAACGCGGCCCCCGGCTCCACCTCTGACGGCAGCGGAAGTTCGGTGAGGTGCAGCGGCTTGCCGTGCTCGATCAGCACCGCCGCGCGGGTGGAGGTGGGGACGGTCATCGCACTCCTTCCGATACCCGGGAGGCACACACCGGCCACCCAGTGTTGGTTAGTCTACGTCTGTCGATAAAAAAGTCGAGAGGCTCGCCACAGCGGGTTTGGAGCGGGGCCAACGGTCGCTGGGGGTCATCCCGAACGGCCGCTGGGGGTTATCCACAGGGGGGCGAGCTATCCACAGGGGGCGAGTTGGGGCTTCAGAGGCTTGGGGGGATCTCGGTAGGCTGTGTATCGGGGGCTGCTGCGGCGGGTTTGATCTTGAGCTGAGGGACTGGCGGCTCTCGGTCTCGCCTGCGGCGTCGACGGACAGACCTCGCCTTCGGCATTGGCCAGAGCGCGAGTTACGAGCTTTGCTCGATGCGGCGAACTCGTTTTGCGCGGGGCCCCGACAGCACCCGTGGCAGGACCGCAAAGCAGGGGCCGAAAAGCATGGCCCTGTCCGCGAACGACGCTACGGGCACTGCTCCCCCACACAAAACAAGTCCGCCCCATCGAGCCTGCCTGGCACCAGCGGATCCGAGGAGCGGTTTCGGACCAACGTCTGGGAGGGGCACGTTGGGGCCAACGTCTGTGAGGGCCGGGTGGTTGGCCAACGTTGTTCGCGGGCGTGGTGGGGCCACCATGGTTGGGCCAGTGATCGCGAAGGCCCCCTGGATTGGTCGGGGGCGTCGGCCGACCCAGGGGGCGAGGAAAAAAGGGGGTTCGTCTACACCAGTAGCTGGCCGCCGTCGACGGGGAGGCTGATGCCGGTGATGTGGGTGGCGGAGGCGCTGGCCAGGAAGACGGCGGCGGCGGCCACCTGGTCGACCGGGGCCAACTGGCGGAGCGGGATGCGGCTCACCCACGCCTCCCGAGCAGGGGAGCCTTCCGGCAAACCAAGCGCCAGCATCGGGGTCAGAACTGGCCCAGGAGCCACGGCGTTCACCCGGATGCCGTGCGGGGCCAGTTCGATGGCCGCCCACCTGGTCAGCGCGTCCACGGCGGCCTTGCTGCTCTCGTAGCCGCCCATGCCGGGGGTGGGTTGGCGGCCGCCGATGGAGGACAGGTTGACGATGGCGCCGCCCTGGCCCCTGGCGACCATGCGGCGGGCTACGTGCTGGGTGATGAGGAAGGTGCCGTGGACGTTGACCTGGAGGATCTTGAGCAGGTCGGCGGCAGGCAGTTCCAGCAGCGCGCCGTGCACGGTGAGGATGCCCGCGTTGTTGACGAGCACGTCCACCTCGCCGACCTCGGCCAGGGCGGCGGTGATCGAGGGCTCGTCGGTGATGTCGAGGGTCACGCCGCGCACGCCCAGGTCGGCGGCGGCCTCCTCGACGCCTGCGAGGTCGGCGATGACGACGTCATCACCCAGGGCGGAGAACGCGGTGGCGATCGCGCGGCCGATGCCGCCCGCTCCCCCGGTGACCAGGACGGTGCGCGCAGAAGTCATCGTGGGTTCCTCTCGACTGACCGGACCATGAATATACGTGCGTAGACATTTGCCCCGGTCACGCCGGTGCCGGACCGACTACCGGCTGTTGTTCGCCAACGGGCGATATTCCGCACGTGACCGGGACGTTACGCAACCTTGACATCTTGTTACCTCGCCGGGCACCAAAGACCCTTGACTGCCGGGCTGGCGTTTTTAGTCTACGTACATAGACTAACCACTCTCCCCGTCAGCGCACCAGGCTCGGGCGAACCCACCACCCCCTTTGCGAGGAGCAGTCCATGACCGCACCCACCCCTGACCGCATCGTCGACATCGCGATCGGCTACATGGGCGCCAAGCAGTTGTTCGCCGCGTCGCGGATCGGGCTGTTCCCGGCGCTGGCCGACGGCCCGCGCACCGCCGCGGAGCTCGCCGAGACCACTGGCGTCAGCGAGCGGATGGTCCGCATCCTGGCCGACGCGATGAACGGCAAGGGCCTGCTCGACCGCGTCGACGGCAAGTACTCCCTTGCCGACGACTCCGCCGCGTTCCTCGCGGGCGGTGGCGACGTCGACCTCGCGCCGTTCCTCACCTTCCTCAACGACATCAGCTACGGCCACTGGCTGCAGTTCGACAAGAGCGTCGACACCACCACGCCGGGCGAGCTGCAGATGGACGAGGCCCGCTGGGGCACCTTCATGGCGGGCGTCATGCGCTACAACGCGCTGCACGCGGCGATGCTGGCCCGCGGCTTCGACTTCACCTCCTACAAGTCGATGCTCGACCTGGGCGGCCTGTCCCCCGAGTTCGCCCTCGGCGCGCTGCGGGCCAACGCCGAACTGACCGTCAAGTTCGTCTTCGCGCCCGACTTCGAGCAGGCCATCGTCGACGCCGTCGCGGCGGCGGGCTTCGCCGACCGCGCGACCGTCGAGCCCGCCCCCACCGAGACCGCCGCACCCGGCGGTGACCACGACATCGTCATGGTCAACCACGTCATCCACCGCTTCACCGCCGAGCAGAACCAGGTGATCCTGGCCAACGCGCGCGCGGCGGCCAGCGACGGCGCGACCCTGCTGCTGCTCGACTTCTTCCTCGACGACGACGAGCGCCAGCGCGCGATCGACGGCCTGCACGCGGGCGAGTACTTCGTCATCGACGGAACAGTGGTCTACCCCGAGGCCGAGGTCCGCGGCTGGCTGGCGGCGACCGGCTGGGCGGCCCGCGAGGTCATCGCCCTGCCCGGCAGCCCCCGGGTACTCATCGCACAAGCGGTCTGACCTGGCGTTATCCCCTCGGCCCGGCAGTTGTCCACCGCCAGCGGCCGGGAAAGCCCGAGAATTTTCAACGTCGGTAGACCATTGATTTATTTGCCGACGACCGTAGACTATCCCGCACCACAGTGAGCCAGGTCTCACTTCTTGATCCGCATGTTTCGCAAGGCGAGGACGGCTTCGCGGCAGCGGCGCGGGACCCCCGTGAGCTAGTCCCCCCACCCGAGAGAAGGCTCCATGACGAGGACACGGACAGCGGCACTGGTCGCTATCGCTGTCGCGGCGGCGACCGCGCTCGCCGGTTGTACCGGCAACGCGGGCGGCACCGCGGGCGGCACGACCGGCGGCAACGGCGGCGGCCAGGAGATCACCGAGCTCAAGGCGGGCGTCTTCCTCGACGTCACGTCCTGGGACCCGGCCAGCGCCGACATCGGCTTCGACGGCCCGTACATGTCCGCCGTCTACGACCCGCTGGTCGCACTGGACAACAGCGGCAAACCGGTGCCCGCGCTGGCCACCAAGTGGGAGTGGTCGGCCGACCGGCTGACCCTCACCGCCGACCTGCGCACCGGCGTCACCTTCGAGGACGGCCAGAAGTTCGACGCGGCCGCCGCGGTGGCCAACATCGACCACCTGAAGAAGGGCGTGCGCTCCGGCCAGGCATACCTCAACGTCTCCGGCGCCACCGCCAAGGACGAGGACACCATCGAGATCAAGCTGACCAAGCGCGACGACTCGCTGCTGTACTTCATGGGCCTCGGCCGCAGCTGGATGGCCTCCCCGGCGGCGATCTCGGCCGGTTCGCTGGCCAACGGCCCGGTCGGGTCCGGCCCGTACACCTTCGACAAGGCCAACTCCGCGCCGCAGTCGCAGTACATCTTCGCCAAGAAGGCGAACCACTGGGACGCCGCGACCTACCCGTTCCCGTCGGTGAAGCTGTTCCCGATCATCGACCAGACCGCGAGCTTCAACGCGATGCTCTCCGGCCAGCTCAACATGCAGTTCGCCAACGCGGCGAACCTGGCCAAGGCCAAGGAGAACGGCTGGAACATCGCCTCCAAGCCGTCCTCGTGGGTCGGCGTGCAGTTCGCCGACCGCACCGGCACGCAGGTCAAGGCGCTCGGTGAGCAGAAGGTGCGCCAGGCCATCAGCTACGCGTTCGACTCCGCGGGCATCCTGCAGGCGGTCGGCAACGGCTCCGGCACCGCGACCAACCAGCTGTGGCCGGTCGACGGCGGCGTCTACGACAAGTCGATGGACACCAAGTACAAGACCGACATGGCCAAGGCCAAGTCGCTGCTGGCCGAGGCGGGCTACCCGGACGGCTTCAGCGTCAAGATGCCGATGTCGCCGATCTTCGCCGCCTGGCAGCCCGCGGCGAACCAGACCTTCGGCGAGCTGGGCATCAAGGTCGAGTGGGTCGACATGGCGATGCCGGACTACCAGAAGAACGCCCCGACCTACCCGATGTTCCTCGCCGTGATCGCCATGAGCGGCAACGACATGGCGACGCTGAGCGACCAGGTCACCACCGCGCAGTGGTACAACCCGAACCCGTCGGTGGACAAGTTCCCCGAGGTCAAGGCCCTGGTCGACCAGGTGGAGAACGCCGATGAGGGCGCGGCGCAGACCGAGCTGCTCAAGAAGCTCAACACCAAGCTCGTCGACCTGGCCTGGTGGAGCGTGTGGTACCAGGCGGACAACACCTACTTCAGCGTCAAGGGCATCAAGGTGCAGCCGGTCACCGGCATGATGTTCCCGACCCTGCGGTTCATCCAGCGCGGCTGACGCGCCCGTGCTCCGGCAGGTCCGTCCCGAGTGGACGGACCTGCCGGTGAGGAGCCGAGACAATGCTTTCCTTCATCGCCAAACGCCTGCTGTCGGGCATCCTGCTGCTGGTCGTCGTGTGCAGCGGCACCTTCTTCCTCGCCTTCGTCGCCATCGGGGACCCCACCCCCGGCCTGCTCGGCAACAGCGCCACCGCCGCCCAGCAGGCGGCGCTGCGCGCCAAGATCGGCTACGACCGGCCGGTGCTGACCCAGTTCTGGGACTGGATCTCGCACGCCGCCACCGGTGACTTCGGCACCTCGTGGCGCAGCTTCCAGCCCGTGGGCGACCAGCTCGCGCTGCGGGTACCGGTGACGCTGTCGGTGGTCGTGTTCGCGACCGTGCTCGCGGCCGTCATCGGTGTCGCGGTCGGCATCGCCTGCGGCCTGCGCCCCGGCGGCCTGCTCGACCGCGGCCTCAAGCTGGCCTCGGTGGTGCTCTTCGCGCTGCCCGGCTTCTGGGTCAGCCTCGTGCTGGTCACCTGGTTCGCCATCGAGCTGCGCTGGTTCCCCGCCGTCGGCTACGTCTCCCCCGAGGTGTCGGTCGGCGAGTGGCTGAGCTCGATCACGCTGCCGTCGGTGTCGCTGGCGCTCGGCGCGATCGTCATGGTCGGCGAGCAGCTGCGCAACGGCTTCCTGCAGGTCAACAACCAGGACTTCGTGCGGACCCTGCGGGCACGCGGGCTGTCCAAGCGGCGGGTCACCACGCACGTGCTGCGCAACGCGTCCCCGTCCGCGCTGACCGTGCTGGCGCTGATGTTCGTCGGCCTGCTCGGCGGCGCCATCGTCGTGGAGATCGTGTTCAACCTGCCCGGCATCGGCAGCCTCACCCAGTCCGCCTCGCAGATCGGGGACATCCCGGTGCTGCTCGGGCTGACCGCCGTGACCGTGGTGTTCGTCGTCCTCGTCAACTTCCTCCTCGACCTCGTGCTCGGGTGGGTCAACCCGAAGGTGCGCGAGCGATGACCACAGCCCCGTTCCCCACCACCCTGGCGCCCGTGCGGCGGATCTCGCTGCTGCGCCGCTACCTGCGCCGACCGCTCGGCGTGGTCGCGCTGGTGGTGCTGCTGCTCCTGGTCGCCGCCGCGGTCCTGGCGCCGTGGCTGGCGCCGTTCGACCCGAACTTCGTCACCTTCAAGATCGTGCACGCCGAACCGGGCAACGGGCACCTGCTCGGCGGCGACTCCGCGGGCCGCGACATCCTCAGCAGGCTGCTCTACGGCGCGCGGACCACGCTCTACGGCGCGGTGATCACCTGCGTCGCCGGTCTGGTGCTCGGTGTCCCCGCTGGCGTGAGCGCGGGCTACTTCGGCGGGGCCACCGACCGGATCTGCTCGTGGCTCAGCGACGCGCTCCAGTCGATCCCCGGCATGATCGTGCTGCTGGTGGTCGCGGCGGGCACCGGCCAGTCGTTCCCGGTCCTGATGGTCGCCCTCGGCGTGTTCATGGCGCCCGGCTACTACCGGATCAGCCGGGCGCGGGCGATGGCGGTGCGCAAGGAGCCCTACATCGACGCCGCCCGCGTCGCCGGGGTGACCAACCCGCGGATCCTGCGCACGCACATGATGCGCGCGGTGTACGCGCCGATCGTGGTGCAGACGGCGCTGACCGCGGGCATCGCGATCGGCATGCAGGCGGGCCTGCAGTTCCTCGGCATCGGTTCGGCGTCCACGCCGAGCTGGGGCCAGATGATGAACGACGGCTTCAACACCATGCTCACCTACCCGAAGATCCTGCTCTGGCCCTCGATCGCGCTCGGCATCACCATCGCGGCGCTGGCGTTCATCGGGTCGACGCTGGCCGACCTGATCAGCATCCGGGCCGAGCAGCCGAGCAAGCGGTCCAAGGCGCGCGTGCGGCAGGAGCTGGCGGCGCCGTCCGCCGCGGAGCTGTCCAACCGTGGGGCGAGCGGGTCGCACGAACACGCGCTGGAGGACTGCGCTCTACGGGTGGAGAACCTGCGGGTCGGGTACGCCACCCAGGGCGGGGTCAAGGAAGTCGTGTGCGGGGTGTCGCTGGACGCGGCGCCCGGCGAGGTGCTCGGGATCGTGGGCGAGTCGGGGTCGGGCAAGACGCAGACCAGCTTCGCCGTGCTCGACCTGCTGCCCTCCGGTGGTACGGCGGTCGCGGACGGGATCTGGATCAGCGGGCGCGAGGTCAGCAAGCTGTCCTCGGCCGAGCGGGCCGCGCTGCTGGGGCGGTCCATCGGGTACGTGCCGCAGGAGCCGCTGTCCAACCTGGACCCGTGCTACACGATCGAGCACCAGCTGGTCGAGCCGCTGCGGTACGTGCACGGGCTCTCCAAGGCCGACGCGCGCGCCAGGGCCAGGGAGGTGCTGGTCCGGGTGGGCATCACGGACCCGGAGCGGGTGCTCGGGTCGTACCCGCACCAGATCTCCGGCGGTATGGCCCAGCGCGTGCTGATCGCGGGGGCGGTGTCGGGCAGGCCGTCGGTGCTGGTCGCCGACGAGCCGACCACCGCGCTGGACGTGACGGTGCAGGCCGAGGTGCTGGAGCTGCTGCGGGAACTGCAGCAGGAGTACGGCATGGCGCTGGTGATCGTGACGCACAACTTCGGTGTGGTCGCCGACATCTGCGACCGGGTCGTGGTGATGAAGGACGGTCGGATCGTGGAGACCGGGCGGGTGGAGCAGATCTTCCGCGCCCCGGCGCACCCGTACACCGCCGAGCTGATCAGCGCCTCGCTCGACGACGTCGAGGGACGCGACGAACTGGACCGCGCCCTCGCGCACGCGGGCGGAGAGGACGACGCACGATGACCGCAGATTTCGCGCCGCTGTTGTCGGTGCAGGACCTGGTTGTCGACTACCGGCTCGCCCGCAAGGTCCGGTTCCGCGCGCTCAAGGGGGTCTCGATCTCGGTCGGGGCCGGGGAGTGCGTGGGACTGGTCGGCGAGAGCGGGTCCGGCAAGTCCACTCTGGGCAGGGCACTGCTGGGGCTGACGCCGGTGGAGTCGGGCCGGATCACCTTCGACGGGCAGGACATCACGCACACGCGCGGTGCGGCCCGTCGGCGGCTGGCCAACGACATCCAGGTGGTGTTCCAGGACCCCTACGGCTCGCTGGACCCGACGATGACCGTCGGCGAGGTCCTGGCCCAGCCGCTGCAAGTCGCTGGTACGACCCGGGCCCAGGCCCGCGCCACGGTCGCCGAGATGCTGGACCGGGTGCGGCTGCCAGCGGACTCGGTGCACCGGTACCCGAGCGAGTTCTCCGGCGGGCAGCGGCAGCGCATCGCCATCGCGCGGGCGCTGGTGCGCAAGCCCCGGCTGATCGTGTGCGACGAGCCGGTGAGCGCGCTGGACCTGACGACGCAGGCGACGATCCTGGAGCTGTTCATCGACCTGCAGCGCGAGACCGGGGTGTCGTACCTGTTCGTCTCGCACGACCTCGGGGTCGTCCGCCGGGTGTGCCACCGCGTGTCGGTGATGTACCACGGCGAGATCGTCGAGTCAGGACCGACGCAGACCGTCACCCACGAACCGTCCCACCCGTACACCCGGCGGCTGCTGCTGGCAGCACCCGTCGCCGACCCGGCACGCCAAGCAGAACGCCGGGCCGCCTGGCTCGGCCTTCGCGACTCGGCGTGACACCGAGCTCAACCGGAGCACCACCATGCCGAAGGTCATCGACCATGATCAGCGGCGCCGGGAGATCGTCGAGGTCGCCAAGCGGCTGATCGCCGCTGGCGGCTTCGAGGCAGCCACGATGCGCAGCATCGTCACCGCGGCCGGTTTCGCCAATGGCGCCCTCAAGCACTACTTCGCGAACAAGGACGGCATCATCGCGGCCACCTTCGAGAGCGTGCTGCGCGAGACCGACACCCGGGTGTCCACACTGGACCCCTCGGCGACCCCGGCCGACGCGCTGCGCGGTTTCGTCGAGGCGGCGATGCCGCTCGACGAGCACCGGATCACCTCGGCGCGGGTGCTGCTGGTGCTGTGGGAGCACTCGGTCGCCAACCCGGACCTCGCCAGGCAGTACCGAGAACTCCTCACCGCCTGGCGAGCCGAGCTGACCCGCCGCATCGCCGCCGCCTGCACCCAGGGCCGAACCCCGGAGTCCCCCACGGTCGGCACCCTCGCCGACGAGATCATCTCCGTCACCATCGGCGCCAACGTGGCCAGCCTCATGCACCCCGTCGGCGACCTGGTCGACCGCTACAGCGACTACGTGGACAGCGTCCTGACCCGCATCGCCGCATAGCCCTTCCCGCCCCGCCGTGCCCGCCATCTCCTGGGCGCGGCGGGGCTTTCCCTTGCCCAACCGCTTGAGACGATCGCCGTTTGTGTCTACGCTCGTAGAATGACCAGTGTCGTCGCCTTGCCGACCACCCGCACCGCGCCCACCGCCGGGGTTTCCGGCCCGCCTGTCGTGCTCGTGCACGGGTTCGCGAGCAGTGCGGACCTCGACTGGCCCGCCGAGCGGTGGGCTGACGTCCTGACCGAGGCGGGGCGGGAGACCGTTGTGGTGCACCTGCCTGGGCACGCGGGCGGTCCGGCTGTCGGATCCCCCGACGAGGTGACCAGCGCGCACTTGATCGCGCGGTTGGCCGAGGGGATCGGCGCCGGGGAGGTCGACCTGGTGGGGTACTCGCTCGGGGCCCGGCTGGCGTGGGACCTGGCAGGGGTGATCCCGGTGCGCAGGCTCGTGCTCGGCGGTCTGAGCCCGATGGAGCCGTTCGCCGCGGTCGACCTCGCGGTCGCCAGGGCCGCCGCCGCGGGAGGGCCTCAGCCGCAGGACATGCTCACCGGGATCATCACCCACCTGGTGACCACCCCCGGCCAGGACACCGCGTCCCTGCTCAACCTCGTCGAGGGCCTCGCCCGCGAACCGTTCGACCCCACCGCGGGCGCCCCCCAGGTCCCCACCCTGTTCCTCGCGGGCCAGGAGGACCCGATGGCCCAGGGCATCGACCACCTCGCCGCCCAGGTCCCCGACTCCCAGCTCCAGCACGTCCCCGGCGACCACGTCGGCGCCCTGGCCAGCCCCGAGTTCCGCACCGCGGTCCTCGCCTTCCTCGGCCTCTGACAACGGGACCCTTCCGAACTCCGCCAACGGGGCCCTGACGCCGCCGCGCGTCACCCCCGCTGGACCCGGTCGACGGTCACCGTCAACCCACCCCAGGCGAAGAACAGCAGATCCCCGCACTCCGCGAGCGCCTGCCACGACTGCCCGGGTCCCCCGTCCACCGACACCGTGAGCCAGGCACCCTCCGCGACGACCCGCACCCGGTGCTTGACCGGAAATCCGCAGTCGACCATCACGAGCAAGCACGACTCGTACTACGAGATGGGCCTGAAGTTCCCCGGTAGCCGGTACGCGACCGACGTCAGCTTCGACTCTGGGTCCCGGAGCCGGACGCGCGGAGGTAGCCGTGGGAGGCGCCGAACCGCTGTGACCTGGCCGCGTCGAGATAGGTGGGTCCCGCCGCTGCCGGTGCCTGCACGGTCTGGGTGACCGCGGTGCCCGCCACCTCGATGTCACGCTTCGGCGCGGCGGGCAGCGTCGGGGCCGGTCGGGTGGCCGGGAGCGGTGCGGTCGTGGTGACCAGCGCGGAGGACGTCGGCGGCTGGGTGCTCGGCGTCGAACCGGGTTCCTGGCTCGGCACCGGAGACGAGCTCGGCCCGGCGGGCGCGCCGCGGTCTTCCCAGTTGTCGTAGATCTTGTAGGCCGCGAACCCGATCAGCAGCGCGGAGACGACCCCGAACAGGGTCCACACCCGCCACGGCCGCGCCCACGGCGGCGGCTTGGTCCAGTTGCCCAGCACCCCGGCCACGAGTCCGAGCGCGGCGACAACGACCGCGAGTACCCACGCGGGCACGAGTCCTCCCGTCACAGGCCCCGACCGGCGAGGCGCCAGCGTACCCGGTACGGATCAAGGCCGGTGGCCGGTGGCGCGGCCGTGAAACCATCCCGAGACCTGCGGTGTACCCGGAGGGGTGGTGGCTGTGGCGAGGGGCGGGCGGTGCCGTGGACGACGATGGTGGGTTGGTGGTGCGGTCGGTCGCGGGTGAGTTGGGGGCGTTCGAGGTGTTGGTGCGGCGCTACCACGGGGTGGCCTGCCGGGTGGCGGCGTTGGCCGGGGCGGGGGCGGACTGCGAGGACGTGGTGCAGGAGGCGTTCGTGCGGGCCTTCGACCACCTGGCGGGGTTCCGGGTCGGGGAGCCGTTCCGGCCGTGGCTGCTGCGGATCGTGGTGAACCAGGCGCGCAACCTGCACCGGACGCGCACGCGGCGGGACCGGGTGACCGGGCGGGTGGCGGTGCTGCGGGAGTCGGTGGACGAGGTGGTCGGGTCCGGGGACCCGCACCGGACGGCGGAGGCGGCGGAGCGGAGCCGGGTGCTGTGGTCAGCGCTGCTCGGACTGCCGGAGAAGGACCGGCAGGTGCTGGGGTGCCGCTACCTGCTCGGCCTGACCGAGGCGGAGACCGCGCAGGTCCTCGGCTGGCCGCGCGGCTCGGTGAAGTCACGCGCGTTCCGGGCCCTGGCCCGGCTGCGGGAGGTGGTCCCGGTGTCACTGGACCAGCGGCTGGACGACGGGGTGCGCGGCCATGCGTGACGACGACCTGATCACCGAACTGGCGACGGCGGAACAGCACCTGCGCCAACCCCCGAACGACCCGGCGGTGGCAGCGATCATGGCCCGGGTCGCCGCGAGGACATCGAGCAACACCGACAGGGCGGCCCACTCGTGGAAGCCGAGCGGACCGACCAGGACGCCCACCGGATCACCCCGGTCCGGGTTCACCGTCGCTCCGCAACCGGGTCGAGCCGTGGTGGCCCGTGTGGGGAGTGTTGCGGTCGGGACCAAGAAGGGGGTGTGGTTGATCGCCGCGGCGGTGGCGGTGCTGGCGGTGGGGGCGAGCGCCCTGGTGTTGGGCGAGGTGGATCGACCCGGGCAGGTGGTCGGCGCTGGGAGCCCGACCATCGCCGTCGCACCCGAGAGCACGTCCAAGGACGGGTGCGAGGCAGTGGCGAAGGACGAGTTCGTCCCGGTTCCGGACGCCGCGACGGTTGGGTGGGTGTTGCCGTCGAGCCCGTCGCTGGGGGAGCTCACGGGCGTGTACTGGCGGTTCGGCGATACGGCGATGATGACCGCGATGTACCAGGTGGGCGGCGCGCGGGTGGTCGTCGAGCGCTACTCCCCCGCCGTGGGCCGACCCTACGCCGAGCCCGATCACCCGACAGCGGAGGAAGACGTGATCATCGGCCGACACCTGGCCACCTGGACACGAGCCCCTCGGACGAACTCCTACCCGGTGGTCTACACCAGCAAGGGCGGCCGAGCATTGGAGGGCGTCATCATCTGCAAGGGTTCCCGCCTCACCTGGACCAATGGCGGCTACACCTACGCGATCAGCGGACCGGTCAGCGAAGAGGTGCTGCTGAGCGTGGCGAACGTGTTCCTCGGCGACTGAGGGAACCATCCGGGACCGGCGGCCGACCGGTGGATCATGGGTGGGGCGCGGGTTCTGTTGCTGGTGGGCGGGTTCCTGGTCAACGTGGGGACATTCGCGGTGTACCCGTACCTGGCCGTGGTGTTGCGGGAGCGGCTCGGCGTGGGGATGGCGCAGGTCGGGGTGGTGCTCGGGGCGGCGATGTTGGTGCAGTTCGCCAGTGCCCCGGTGATGGCGGCGGTGGCCGAGCGGGTGGGTTTGAAGCGGGCGCTGGTGGGGGCGACGGCGCTGTACGCCGTGGGGGCGGTGGCGTACCTCGGCGGGCCGGTGGTGTTGGGGCTCTTCCTGAGTTGCGCGGCGGGGGCGCTCTACTCCCCCGCCTATCGCGGGTACCTCGCGCACTCGGCGTCGGTGGATGAGCGGGCGCGGTTGGTGTCGGCGGGCAACGCGGCAGGGAACCTGGGGATCGCGGTCGGGCCGGTGGTGGGGGCGGTGTCCCTGGACGACCCGGGGCGGTTGTTCGCGATGACGTCGGTGCTGTACGCGGTGTTGTTGGTGGGGCACGCTTTCCTGCGGCCCGAGCGCGAGAACGCCGTGGTGGAGCCGTTTCGGCGGGTGCTGCACGGCTTGGCGGTGACGCCGTTCGCGGTGACCGTGGTGACGCATTACGTCTACATGCAGTTCTACCAGTACCTGGCGGTGTTCGCGGTCGGGCGGCTGCCGATCACGGGGTACGGCGTGGTGATGATGGGGTACTCGCTGGGGTTGGCGGTGGTGCAGCCGCTGGTCGCGGATCGGGTCGGGCGGGCGCGCTACGTGGTGGCGCTGGGGTTCGGGTTCTCCTTCGTGGCGCTGGGAATGGTGGCATTCGCGGGTGGGACGGTGGGGAGCATCGCGGTGGGGGCGGCGGCGATGAGCGTCGGGACGGCGGTGCTGTTCCTCAAGAACGACCTGGAGGCACTGGCGCGGTCGACCCGGTCGGCCACGGTGACCTTCGGGCAACAACGGCTGGCGGCGGGGCTCGGGGCGTTCCTGAGCGGGGTCGTCGGCGGTGCGGTGTATGGGGTGTTCGAGTCGGTGGTATGGCTGCCGGGGTTCTGGCTGGTCATCGCGGCACAGTGCGTGGTGCTTCCGCCGTTGGCGTTGCTGGGGCGGGCTTCTCGTAGACCGTGACGTACATTCCCTGGCCGCGGAAGGGTTCCCGTTTCCAACCGGACCAGCGGTGGCGTGGTCGCAGGCCCGCGATGCGGGCCATCAGGTCGAGTTCGGCGGGCCAGGCGTAGCGCATCGAGACCGGGGCAAGGCGGATGCCCGCGCCGCTGATGAGGACGTGGTGGCCGTCGAAGCGCTGGTTGAGCGGGTCGTGCCGGACGGTGACCAGGCGGACGTGGTCGAGACCCACGTCGTGCACGTCGACGCTCTGGTCGCGCTGGTAGCGCGCGATGTCCGGCACCGGGCACTCCAGGACGAAGCGGCCGCCGGGCAGCAGGCGGTCGGCGACGTTGGTGAAGCAGCGGACCTGCTCGTCCTGGGTCATCAGGAAGAAGAAGGTGCTGAACACGACGAACACCATCGCGAACCGGTCGTCGGTGCCCGGGTCGACATCGGCCATGTCCCCGATGGCGACCGGGATCCGCTCACCGCCCGGCTTGGCCCGCATCCGCGCCACCATGGCCTCGGAGGCATCGATCCCGCGCAGGTCAACGCCTCGCGCCGCCAACGGGATCGTCACCCGGCCGGTGCCGACCGCCAGTTCCAGCACCGGTCCCGGCGGGCCGAGGGCGATAAGGTCCGCCAGGCACCGCACCGCGTCCGCCGGGTCCAGGTCCGCGTGCCACTCGTCGTACACGTCGGCGTTGAGCTCGCCGTAGGTCTGCGGCCCGTAGTGCTCCATGCAACGCCCTCCCGAACGTCGGCAACCACGGCACAAGTCGGCGCGCGCGCCCCGGGAGTTCCCGGGAACCAGCCGCGGTCGCCGTCCGACTTCCTCGTGGGTGGGCGATCCACCGGAGGGAGGGACCGTGGGCAAGGGCGCGGTGGCGGCGGTGTTCGCGCTGCTGGTGGTCCTGGTGCTGGCCGTGGTGGTCGTGCTGATCACGCAGGGGTCGGTGGCGATCCCGCTCGGCGAGGTGGTCCGGGTGCTGACCGGGCGCGGCGCGGAGTCGGAGATCACCAGGACCATCGTGCTGGACGCCCGGCTGCCCAAGGTCGTCGCCGGGCTGCTGGCCGGGGCGGCGCTCGCGGTCGGCGGGACGCAGATGCAGGCGCTGTTCCGCAACCCGCTGGCCGACCCGTTCGTGCTGGGCGTCAGCTCCGGCGCCATCCTCGGCGCGGCCGTGGTCATCCTGGGCACAGGCGGGGTGGGCTGGCTGGCCGGGCTCGGTGTGGTGAGCCAGCTCGGGGTGACCGGGGCGGCGGTGGCGGGGGCGGGCGCGGTGCTGCTGATCGCGCTGGGCATCGCCAGGCGGGTCGGTGACCCGGTGGTGGTGCTGGTGGTCGGGGTGATGCTGGGCTACCTGGCGGGCGCGATCGTCGACATGCTCGTGTACTACACCGACCCCGACCGCTTGCAGGCGCTGGCGACGTTCACCCGCGGCTCGGTGCGCAACGTGACGTGGGACGAGCTGCGGATCATCTCGATCGCGTGCGCGGTGGTGCTGGGGCTGTCGGTGTACCTGGCGCAGCCGTTGAACGCGTTGCTGCTGGGCGAGCGGTACGCGAGCAGCCTGGGCGTGAACGTCCGCCGCGTGCACTTCCTGTCCCTGGCCAGTGTCGCCGTGCTCTCCGGCATCACCACGGCCTACTGCGGCGCCATCGGCTTCGTCGGCCTCGCCGCCCCCCACCTGGCCCGCGGCCTGCTCCGCACCGCCGACCACCGCCTCGTCCTGCCCGCCAGCGCCCTCATCGGCGCCGTCATCGTACTGGCGTCGGAGTACATCGCGGGCGGCAACGGCCTGACCAGGACCTCCCTCCCCCTCAACTCCGTCACCGCCTTCGTCGGCGCCCCGGTGATCCTGTGGGTCCTGCTCTCCGGCCGAGCCCGAAAGCAGGCTCGATGAGCGGGCGCGCGGTGGTGGCGACGGGGATGGCCGTCGGACACCGGGGGCGGGCAGCCGCGACGCCGCGCGACATCGTGTTCGCCGACATCGGCCCATCGGCCCGCGGTGTGGCCGAGTGCGAAGGCAGGGGTGATGGGCAGGCGGTGGGATCGGTCGCCGGGCACCGGAGATGGGGCGGAGTGGTGAGCCGCATCCGGCCTCGCGGGCGAGGAGATGTCGCGTACCGGCCGTGCGCCGTCGCAGTGCGGCCACCATCCAGGACGCGCATCCACCGTGGCGTCGCAAGAGGACTGTGCGACCTCAGGTCCCCCGGCGGTTGTCGCTCGGATGGCGGCAAGGTGTCGCGGTGTGGCCGAAAGCAGGCGCGATGAGCGGGGAACCGGTGCTGGCGACGGAAGAGTTGGTCGTGGGGTATCGGCGGCGGGGGCGGGAGGTTGTGGTGCTTCGGGGGGTTGAGTTGGCGGCCAGAGCGGGTAAGTTGGTCGCGGTGGTGGGGGCGAACGGGGCTGGGAAGTCGACGTTGTTGCGGACGTTGGTGGGGGCGCAGGGGGCGTTGGCCGGGCGGGTGTTGCTCGACGGGGTGGATCTTGGGGGGCTGTCGGCGAGGGAGCGGGCTCGGCGGGTGGCGGTGATGTTGACCGAGCCGGTTGACGTGGGGTTGATGAGTGTCGAGGCCGTGGTGGCGTTGGGGCGGTTGCCGTACCGGTCGTGGCTGGGTGGGCGGGGGGAACGGGACCAGGAGGTGGTCGACCGGGCGTTGGGCGACGCGGGGGTCGAGCGGTTGCGGGACAGGGTGCTCAGCGACCTGTCCGACGGTGAGCGGCAGCGGGTGATGCTGGCCAGGGCGCTGGCGCAGGAACCGGCGGTGCTGGTGCTGGACGAGCCGACCGCGTTCCTCGACGTGGCGCGGCGGATCGAGTTGGCGGCGGTGTTGAGCAGGTTGGCGGCCACCAGCGGGATGGCGATCGTGCTGTCCACCCACGACCTCGGGTTCGCCTTGCGCCGCGCCGACCAGGTCTGGCTCGTGAGGGGGCAGTCGGTGACCTCGGGCGCGCCCGAGGACCTCGCGTACGGCGGCGCTATCGCCGACTGCTTCGCGGGCGAGAACATGACCTTCGACGACGCCGCGGCCACCATCGTGGTCGCCGACAGCGGCACCGCAGGCGCGACCGTGCGCGTCGACGCGGAAGGGCGCCTGCGGCACTGGGCCGAACACGCCGTCCGACGAGCCGGGTACACACCCACCACAGAGGACTCCAGCCTCACCCTGAAGATCGAGCCAGACGCACGCTGGTGGGTCGACGGCGCCGAGGGCACCGGCCTCGGCGCGCTCGTCACCCACCTCAGGAACCCCGGGAGCACCCCACAGTGAAGAAGCTCATGGTCGTACTGGCCCTGGCCCTCACGGGCTGCGCGACAACGGGTCCGGCAGCGACCGACGACGCCCGACAAGGCTGCGTGACCGACTATGCCGAGGGCCGGGACTACTTCCCCGACAAGAGCACCGTCGACGAGTCGGAGCTGTGGGACATCAGCTACCACAACTCGTATAAGACCATCACCCTGACCGACACCGAGACCACCACCGGCACCAAGCTCCGATACGTGCTCTACCAGTGCGGAACCCCCCAACCCAAGGCGACGGGAGACCTGGAAGGCGCGCTGTTCGTCCAGGTCCCGGTCACGAACGTGGCGGTCACGTCGTTCAACGCGCTGGCGATGGTCGACCGCCTCGGCAAGAACGCCGCCATCACCGGCCTCAGTGGACAGTTGCTCAACAACGCCAAGAAGGACCCCTGGTACGACAGCGTGGTCAAGTCCGCGCGAGAGCCCGTATCCGTCGGCGAGTACACCGACCTCGACAAGGAAGCGCTGCTCGGCAGCAAGACCCAGGCCATCTTCATGTCCGGCTTCGGCCAGGGCTTCGACGACATCTCGAACGCCCGCGCGGCCGGGTTGCCCGGGATCAGCGTGTCCAACCGGATGGAGCGCAACGCCCTGGCCTCCGCCGAGTGGATCAAGATGGTCGGCGCGTTCTCCAACGCCGAGTCCGCCGCGAACACCGAGTTCGACAAGATCAAGACCCGGTACGACGAGGTGGTGCGCACGGTCTCCGGCAAGATCGACAACCGCCGGGTCGGCTACCTGTGCGTCACCCCGGAGCGCGGCTGCGAGTTCGTCTACGGCCACGGCACCGAGACCCTCGTCGGCAGGCTGCTCACCCAACTCGGCGCGACCAACGTCTTCGCGCGCGACAACGGCGCCCCCAACGGCAAGCCGTACGACTTCGAGGCGGGCGTCGGCGCGGGTGCGGACGCGGACTTCTTCGCGGTGTACGACCCGATGAAGATGACCCTCGACACCCTCAAGGCCGACCCCAGGATGGCGCGGTTCCGCCCGTTCAAGGAGGGCAACTTCATCGCGGGGGTCGACAAGAACTTCGAGGAGTGCCGCGCGAAGACCTACCTCGACGTGGACGTGCTGATCCGCGACTTCGCCATCGGCCTCGCGCCGGAGTTGTTCCCCGGCGCGAGCAGCACCTGCTTCACCCGCCGGTGACCCCGTGGCGGGCGGTGACCACAGGGGTGACACCGCCCGCCGCGGCCAACGCGCGGTGCAGCGCGATCTCCGCGGTCGGTCCCTCGGCGAGGACGATCCCGGTGCAGGACCGTTGGTCGGCGAGGTGTTCGACCACCTGCCCCGGCGCCGCGGTCGGGTACCACTGCGGCGCGCCGGGCAGTCTCGGCAGTCTGTCCACACCGGACCACCCGTCCAGCACACCCGGACTCGACGGGTACAGCAGCACGAACCCGGTCGCGCGGTGCACCGGTCGCGGCTCCC
This sequence comes from Actinokineospora cianjurensis, assembly GCF_003663795.1. NCBI lineage: Bacteria > Bacillati > Actinomycetota > Actinomycetes > Pseudonocardiales > Pseudonocardiaceae > Actinokineospora > Actinokineospora cianjurensis. The sequence goes on along the minus strand of NZ_RCDD01000005.1, from coordinate 337,991 downwards.
GGTCGAGCAACGCGGGGTGCTCGCCCAGCGCCATCGCCACCATGTCCTGGTAGACGTTCGTGTCGAGCGCCCGGCACAGCGCCTCGCCGACCAGGGCGCCGCCGATCCGCGGGTTGATCTCCACGACCTCGGGCCCGTCGGCGGTGAGGACGAACTCGGTGTGCGCGAAGCCCTGCTCGAACCCGGCGACATCGAGCACGCGGCCGATCCAGCGCCCCAGTTCGTCGAGTTCGGCGCCGGGGAACGCGACCGGGAACGCGGCGGCCTCCTCGCGGCGTACCGGTTCTGGCGAGAGTTGCCTGCTCATCACGCCGAGCAGTCGCGTGCGGCCGCCCCAGGTGATGGTTTCGGCGCTGTAGAGCGGTCCCTCGAAGTACGGCTCCGCGATCAGGCGGCCCTTCAACGGTGTGCCAGCAGCGGCGCGCAGTGCCTCGGCCAACTCGTCCGGCGTGCGGGCCAGCCACACCCCGCGCGACGAGGTCCCAGCCGAATCCTTGACCACCAGGGGAAACTCGTCCGCCGTGCAGGGATCAAGCGGGCCGCCCCGGCTGAGCCCGTGCTCGTGCAACCGCGCCCGCACGGCTGCCTTGTCCCGCAACACCCGCACGGCGTCAGCCGATGGCCCCGGCAGCCCCAGTCTGGCGGCAAGCTCGGCGCCAGGGATCGCCCACGTGTCCGTCGAGCTGATCAACCCGGCGAGATCGGGGATTTCCCGCAACGCGGCCTCGCACGCCGCCACGTCAGTGGTGTCGATGTCCACCACTCGCACCCTGGATCCCATTGTGGACAGTTCGTGCCGGTAGATCGACCGGTCCCCCGTCAGCAGCACCAGGTCGTGCTTGGCCGCGGCCGCGGCGTCAGCCAACCTGCCGAGCCCGAACGTCAGGGCCTCCAGCAACACGACCGTCACAGCACGGCGTCCTTCCGTCGACGTTCCTGAGCGGGCACCCGGGCACCGCGCCGCGCCCACTCCATAGTGGACCACGGCATCGCCAGGTCACCGAGATCGCTGATCACCAGCGGCGCCAGGCCCGCCGGGTCAATTGCCTCGCGGTGGCGGGTGAAGACGCGCTGGGTGTAGCGGTGGCCGGTGTCGGCACCGATGACCAGGTGGGTCCGGTCGGGGGCGTCGCGCGCTTCCCACGACGCGACCAGGTGGGCGGCGCCGGTGGACAGGCCCGCGAACACGGCGTGGTCGCGCATGAGGGCGACGGTGGCGGCCATGGCGTGCTGGAAGTCCAGCCAGTGCACCTGGTCGTAGAGGTCGTGGTGGACGTTGTCGAACGCGATGGCGCTGCCGATCCCGGCGATGATGGCGTCGGGGTCGGTGAACCGCTCGCTGCCGAACGTCACGCTGCCGAAGGGTTGGACGCCGACCAGCCGCACCCCGGGGTCGTGGCGGCGCAGCGCGCGGATCAGGCCGCCGGTGGACGCCCCGGTGCCGACGCTGCCGACCACCGTGAGCCGCGCGCCGGGCAGCGCGTGCCGCAGGAGTTCGGCCAGTTCGGCGTACCCCAGGTGGTGCACCGGGTCGTGGTACTGGCGCATCCAATGCAGACCGGGGTCGGTGGCGAGGAGCTCCCGAACCCTTGCGACGCGGCGGTTCTGGTCGAGCCGCAGGTCGTCGGACGGCGGCATCTGGTCCACCGTGGCGCCGAGGATCTCCAGCTGGGCGCGGGTAGCGTCGTCCACGGTGGTGGACGCGACGATGTGGCAGCGCAGGTCGTAGCGGTGGCAGGCCATCGCCAGCGCCAGCGCGTAGATACCACTGGAACTGTCCACAACGGTCTGACCCGGCCGGATCACGCCGGTGTCGAGGAGATGGCGCAGCGCGCCGAGAGCGGCGTAGACCTTGAGCGTCTCGAACCTGATCAGCACGACGTTGGGCGCGAGCCGGACGAGGGCGGGGGTCTTGACCGCGTCGGTGATGTGCTCGTGGACGTCAAGCACGGGTGCCCCGCACGATCAGCCTGCTGGCGTGGTTGTCGTAGGGCGACCCGTCGAAGTCGCCGAAGCACTCGACCTCGGTGAACCCGGCCGCCTCGAAGAGGGTCCGCAGCTCGGCGGCGCTGTAGAGGACACAGTGGATGGACGTGCGCCGGATCTCGTCGCCCCGCACGTAAGTCCAGTCGGTGCGCAGCCGGGTCCAGTCCTCGAGGATGGTGTCGCGCATGAACACCGTGCCGCCGTCGACGTCGACGGCCTGCGGGCGACCGACCCAACCGGCCAGGACTTCCTTGCCCAGCACGTCGACCAGCATCCTGCCGCCGGGCACGAGGCTGGCATTGGCGTTGCGCAGCACGGCGAGGTTGTCGCCGGGGTCGGTGAAGTAGCCGAACGAGGTGTACATGTTGACCACCAGGTCGTAGGAGTCGCGCTCGACGAACTCCCGCATGTCGGCGCGCACCAGCCGGGCGGTCACCCCGGCCCGTTCGCAGGCCGCCCTGGCCATCGCGAGCATCGCCATGCTCAGGTCGACCCCGGTGACCTCCGCGCCCTGGGCGGCCAGCGGCACCACGTGCGTCGCCGGACCGCACGCCAGGTCCAGCACCCGGTCTCCCCCGGCGACCTTGAGCAGCGGCGAGGTCGCCACCAGCCGTTGCGCCTGCGCCGCCCGCCGCGGCGGGAACATCACGTCCGCGAACCCCACCCAGACGTCGTCGTCCTCGTACCAGCCCATGTCCGCTCCCCGCCTGCTCGGCCGTCCCCTACAGGTCGTCGCCGCACGGCGGCGGGTTCCCGGGGTCAACCGACCGGAACTCCGCGCGGTGCCGGGCCGACCACTGGTGGTGACGCCGTTCGTCGCGACCACCGGGAGACCGCCGATGCGACCCGCACGCCAGTACCCGTTCCGCGAGCCGACCGCGCTGGAGCTGGAACCCGAGTACGCCCACCTGCGCGCGCACGAGCCGGTGAGCCGGATCTCGCTGCCGTACGGGGGTGAGGCGTGGTTGGTGGTGCGGTACGAGGACGTGCGGGTGGTGCTGGGCGACCCGAGGTTCAGCCGGGCCGCGCTGCTGGACCGCGACGTGCCGCGCACCTCGCCGCGCAGGCTGACCGACCCGACGCTGCACACCACGGACCCGCCGGAGCACAACCGCTTGCGCCGCCTGGTGTCCGGCGCGTTCAGCCCGCGCAGGCTGGAACGGTTGGCCGCGCACGCTTCTCGGGTGACGGAGGAGCTGCTCGACCGGGTGGAGGAGCAGGGGCCGCCCGCGGACCTGGTGGCGGGGTTGGCGGTGCCGCTGCCGGTGTCGGTGATCTGCCACCTGCTGGGGGTGCCGCTCGTGGACCGGGATCGGTTCGCCTCGTGGGTGGACATCGCCCTGGCCACCACGGCGTTCCCGGCCGCGGAGATCCACGCGGCTTTCGCGGCGCTCAAGGATTACCTGGCGTCATTGGTCGCCCTGCGGCGGCGGGAGCCCGCGGACGACCTGCTCGGGGCGCTGGTGGTGGCCCGCGACCAGGACGGCGGGCTGAGCGAGGAGGAGCTGGTGGTGCTGGGGGTGACGCTGCTCTACGCGGGCCTGGAGACGACGTCCAACCACATCGGCAACTTCGTCCACACCCTGCTGTCGCACCCCGCACAGCTCGCCCGGCTGCGCGCGGACCCCGCCCTGCTCGACTCAGCGGTGGACGAACTGCTGCGGCTGACGCCCACGGTTACCTCCGCCGGTTTCACCCGCATCGCCCTGGAGGACATCCCCCTGGGCGACATCATGATCCACGCGGGCGACGCCGTGATGGTCCACCTCGACGCCGCCAACCGCGACCCGCGCGCATACCCCCACCCGGACGAGCTCGACCTGACCCGCAAACCCAACCCCCACCTGGCCTTCGGCCACGGCCCCCACTACTGCGTCGCCGCCCAACTCGCCAAAGCGGAACTCCGCATCGCCCTCGAAGCCCTGCTCCGCCGCTTCCCCACCCTCCACCCCGCCGAACCCGCCACCCCCCACTGGCGCCAGGGCCGCATGGTCCGCGGCCTCGATCGCCTCCTGGTCACCTGGTGACCGCTGCCAGGGCTTGGTAGCCGACAGACTCCTGGCTCACCTGGGCCCTGGGTGAGCGGGTGGGGCGAGGGTGGCTGGTCAGCCGGTGACGCTGAGGCGGACTGTGAAGCCGGTGGTGTCGTGGGTGTGCAGGACGTGGGTGCAGAGTTGGTGGGCTATCCAGAGGCCGTAGCCGCCGCCGTGGGGGCCCGGGGTGGGGATGAGGCCGGCGAAGGGGTCGGTGGGGCCGGGGCCCGCGTCGTGGACGGTGACGACCATGTGGGCGGGTTCGGTCCAGGCGCGCAGGTGGATGGGGGCGGTGCCGTGGGTGTGGGCGTTGGTGACGACCTCGCTGACCGAGACCACCAGGTCGTCGAGGGCGGCTGGCGACACGGTGCGCACGGCGTGCAGGGCGGCGCGGGCGGCGGCGGGCATCGGGTTGACCAGGTCGACCGCGGGCGGGGTGGACTGGACCGGGAGCGGCTCGGCGCGCCGGGGGCGCCGCAGGAACGACGACGGGTCCACGAAGGCCGGGTTGCTGGGGTGCTCACCGCGGGGGTCGGCGAGGAGCGGGTGGGTGCTGAGCACGTCGTCGACGACCTCGGGGGCGAGCACGCGGGTGTCGTAGGTGCACATGGTGCTGACGGGGAAGCGGTCGAAGGCGCGGTTCACCGCGGCCTCGTACCGCGACCACACGTCCCACTCCCGCTCCATCGCGGCGGGCGGCAGCGCCCCGAGCACCCGCACCGCGCCGACGCCGTCGAGCAGCGTGGTGAACAGGTCGCAATAGGACTTGATGGCCAGCGCCGGGCGCGCGTACTGGCCGCCTGCGGGCAGGGTGGTGACGGCGTCGGGGCGGTCGAGTTCGGCGAGCACCATGTCGGCGCGCTTGGGGTCGAGCGCGATCACCACGGCGTCGCCCCGGTCGACGCCCTCGGCCAGGAACGGGACGGCGCTGTCGAGCAGTTCCCGGTCGCTGGCGTAGCACAGCGCCGTGTGCTCGTAGCCCAGGACCGAGCCGCTGTCCGCACCCACCTCGACCCACACCTCACGATCGCCGAACCCGGATCACCGCCGGACAGTCCTGGAGTGCCACCTCCCGGCCGAACCGAACCCCACTGTACGGGGGCCCACCCTGGCGACCAGTACCGATGCGCCACCCGACCGGGGGCATCCTTGATCAACCCGGGGCGGCGCGCGCCACCGGCCGGCTAGGCTGCCCGGCGTGCCGGAGACCCCCGGCTCCACCGATCGCGTCGGCGTGCTGGAAGCGATCACCGACGTCGGGCTGCGGCAGATGGAGCAGGCGGAGTCGCTGCGGGCGCTGCTGGCCAGGGTCCGCGACGCGTTCGGCGTGGACACCGCCACGATCCTGCTCTACGACAGCGCGGCGGAGCGGCTGCGGGTGCACGCCACGGCCGGCCTGGAGGAAGAGGTCCTGCACGGGGTGACCGTCGAGCTCGGCGCCGGGTTCGCGGGCCGGGTCGCCGCGACCAGGGCGCCGCTGGTCATCGACCGGGTGGACGCCACGACGGTGGCCAACCCGCTGCTGTGGCGGCGGGGGCTGCGGGCGCTGCTCGGCGTGCCGATCCTGGCCCGTGACGACCTGGTCGGGGTGCTGCACGTCGGCTCGACCGGCACCAGGGCGTTCACCGAGGCCGACACCCACCTGCTGCGGCTGGTGGCCGACCGGGTGGCGCTGGCCATCCAGGCGGAGTTGACCAGCGCGGAGCGGGCCGCGACCACGGCGCTGCAGCGCAGCCTGCTGCCCACCCGGTTCCCGGTCGTCGACGACCTGCGCTTCGCCGCCCGCTACGTGCCCGGCGCCACGACCGGCGTCGGCGGGGACTGGTACGACGTGTTCGCCCTGCCCTCCGGCCGGGTCGGCGTCGCGATCGGCGACGTCTCCGGCCACGGCCTGGCCGCCGCGGTCGTGATGGGCAGGTTGCGCAGCGCGCTGCGGGCGTACGCGCTGGAGAACGACGACCCGGCCGAGGTGCTGACCAAGCTGCACCGCAAGGTGTCGCACTTCGAGAAGCGCAGCATGGCCACCGTCGCCTACGCCGTGGTCGACTGCCGCACGCGCCGGGTGACGCTGTCCTCGGCGGGCCACCCGCCCCCGGTCATCGCGGTGCCCGGCGCGGCCTCGGGGCTGGTCGAGGTGCCGCCGGACACGCCAGTCGGCCTCGGGCTCGGTGCCGGGCGGCGCAGGCGCGCCACGGTGGTCGACCTGCCCGACCGCGCCGTGCTCGCCTTCTACACCGACGGCCTGGTCGAGCGCCGCCGCGAACCGATCGACCCGTACCTGCGCCGCTTGGCCGCCGCCGTCACCCCGGAGGACCCGGACACCGTCTGCGCCCAGGTGATGGCGGCGCTGGTCGGCACCGACCCGACCCAGGACGACATCGCGCTGCTGGTCGTGCAGGCGCTGCGCACCGCGAACTGAACGGCCGCCGACAAATGCGGTAGTCCGGCCCGCGCGCTCGGGCCGGAGAATAGGCCGATCGGCGGAAACAATCGGGGCCGACGCAGCCGAAATCCCATTTCAGGGACTTGTGCAGGCGCTCCAGGTTGGCAATCCTCGGCATTTCACCACCGGCACTGGGCGTTACGCAGGGTTCCGCACCGCCTGTGCTGCACCTCGCGCACCCAGCACCAGCCCGGTAACGATCCGTAGCGCAACACGTCCGAGTGATAACGTAAGGTAGCCGAAGAGTCGTGGTGGCCACCGCCGACGACCCGAATCCGCGGCGCTGCGTGAATCCCCAGTCCCGACCGGGAGCGGCGTCGCGAAGATGGTCTATGCTCGCGCGTCGTCCACGACGGACAACCCTCCAGGGGGAAAGAATGGCGAACAGTTCTCCGGATTCGCGGATCGCGAGCCACGGCCAACTCGGCACCGTCGCGCGGATGATCGCCGACGGGTCGTGCTCGGTGCTCTCGCTCGACGTGTTCGACACGGTCCTGTGGCGGCGCGTGCCAAGACCCACCGACCTGTTCGCCGTGCTGGCCGCACACCTGCGCTCGACCGGGCAACTGCCCGCGTGGATCGGTGACGCCGCGTTCCGCAGGATGCGCATCGCCGCGGAGCAGACCGCGCGGGCGCGGCGGGAGTCGCTCGGCTGGGAGGTGTCGCTGTTCGACATCTGGGCGGCGATGCCCGCCGCGGTCCTCGAGCCGGTCGGCCTCGACGAGCTGGTGGCGGCCGAGGTGCGGGTGGAGCGCGCGTTCACCGTCGTCGACCTCGACATCGCCGCGCTCATCGGCGCGGCGCGCGACAACGGCATCCCCCTGGTGCTGGTCTCCGACACCTACTTCACCGAGGAGCACCTCGCGCACCTGCTGGACCGGCCCGAGATCGGGTCGCTCGCCGACGTGCGGGTCTTCCGGTCCCACCAGCACGGCGTGGACAAGGCGCACGGCCTGTGGGAGGTCGTGCTCGGCGACCTCGGCCTCGCCGCCGGTCAGGTGCTGCACATCGGCGACAACCCGGTCGCCGACGTCGAGGCGGCGGGCGAGCTCGGTCTGCGCGCCGTCTTCTACGAACGGGTGGACCGCGATTTCCAGCAGGTCATCGAACGCGAGGCCGAGACGCTGGACTCGTTCGGCCCGTTCGGCGACCTGGTCGACCCCGCGCACGGCGACTTCGGCCTGACCACGCTGCGCGCGCGGACCCTGGGGGCGCGCGCGGCGTCGGAGCCGACGGCGGTGGAGACGTCGTGGCGCTACGGCGCCGCGGTGCTCGGGCCGGTGCTGACCGGGTTCGCCGAGTGGGTCGCGGCCAAGGCGCACGAGGCGGGCACACCGGTGGTGTGGTGCCCGATGCGCGAGGGCGAACTGCTCTCGGTGATGATCGACAACGCCGCGCGGGCCCGGGGGTGGGCCGTGCGGGCCAAGCCGGTGTGGCTCTCGCGGCACGTGGTCTCGGTCGCCACCCTCGACGCCGAGGAACCCGAGGCGGTGCGCGAGTTCCTGCGGCCACGCCACGAGCTCACCGTGCGTCAACTGCTGGAGACGTTGCACCTGCAGCCGGGCGAGGTGCCCGAGCTCGCCGGGTCGCTGGACGCGATGTTCGACAACGAGCACACCATCAGCACGGTGTGCGCCGCGCTGACCGGGACCGCGCACCTGCGCAACCGGCTGGCGGTCATGGTCACCGGGGCCCGCGAGCGGCTGGTGCGGTCCCTGCGCGAGGCCGGGGCGCTCGACGGCGACGAGCTGACCCTGGTCGACATCGGTTGGGGCGGCACCATCCAGCTGCAGCTCTCCAGGCTGCTGCACCGGGTGGGCATCGACATCGAGCCTGCCGGGCTCTACCTGGCCACCAACGAGCGGTGCACCCCGGTGCTGCTGGCCGGTCTGCGGGTCGAGGGCTACCTCGGTCAGGCCGGGCACCCGCGGGAGGTGATCGCCGCGGCCAGCCGCAGCCCCGAGGTGCTCGAGCAGTCGATCAACGCGCTGTGCGGCTCGCTGATCGACTTCACCGAGGGCGGCGAGCCGGTGCTCGGTCCCGTCGCGGGCAACGCCACGCAGCTCACCGAGCGCCGGGCCGTGCAGGACGGCATCCGCGCGTTCCAGGAGAACTGGTACCGCTACGTCGCCACCGACAAGAACTGGCCGCTGCTGACCACCGCGGCACCGCGGCTGGCCGCCATCCTGACCGCCGTGCTCAGGACGCCGACCGCGCGGGAGGCGTCGGTGCTGGGCAACTGGCAGCACGACGACAACTTCGGTTCCGCCGCCGTCACCAGGCTGATCCCGGCGGACCTGGTGCAGGCCATCCCGTACCTGTCCCCCAACGACCTCGACGACCTGCACATGCGGGACTCGTTCTGGCCGTCACTGCTGGCCGCCTCGGACCGCAAGCTCGCCGCCGCGGCCAGGGCGGTGGCCGCGGGGTCGTTGGACCCGGCGGTGTTCGAACCCTCCGGCAAGCCCTTCGAGACGCACCTGCGGTACCGGGCGCGCGACGAGGTCTGGCACGACGGCCCACGCCGCCGGGTGCGGATCAACCACAACGGGCTCTCGTTCGCGCGGATGGGGTTCGCGAGCGAGGACATCACGCACGTGTCCCTGGCGATCCCCGGCCGCCCCGCCCTGGTGCGGGTGGACTGGATCGAGGCACGGGTCATCGCGGGCCACGACCGGGTGGCGAAGGTGCTGCGGTGGGACGACCCGGCGGACTTCGCCGACCTGACCTTCGCCGAGTGCACCTGGCTCGGCGGCAACCTCGTGGAGTTCGACTACCCGTACTCCGCGGTGTGGTTACCGCTCGCGGCCCGCGCCGGGGGCACGGTGTCCTCGGGCCAGGTGACGATCGGGTTCGCCATGCTGCCGCAGCCGGAACCGACGATCGGCCCGCGCCTGGCAGCGGCCGCCCCCCGCCCCCGGGTGGCGGACCGGCTCGTGGCGCAGTACCGCACCCGCGGCCCGGTCGGCGTCATCACCGGCGCGGCCAGGGTCGCCGCCAGGAAGCTGACCGGCGAGCGGTGATCACCGGGGCCCGCTGTCCTCGTGGTCTGCTCAGGAAGACCCGGACCGCGTAGACGGCGGCGCTCGTCGCGATGAAGGCGGCGGTGAGCAGGAGCCAGCGGGCCAGGAACGGGGTCTGGGTCAGGCCGGTCGCGGTGTGGAAGGTCTCGGCGCCTTGGCGGACGATGCCGGGGAAGAACATCAGCAGGAGCAGTGCCGAGGCCAGCAGGGGTGCGCGGATGTGGTTGACCAGTGGGACGCGGGTGTCGAGGCTGGTGATCGCGCGGTCTGCCGCGGTGTAGGCGGGGAAGAGGACCAGGTCGTGGGCGATCGCGGCGGTCAGGAACCACGTCGCCATGCGGGGGAGGCTGGGGTCGTCGGCGATGCGGGTGATGGCGTAGGCGGTCACCGCGAGGCTGCCCAGCAGGGTCGCGGCGTGCCAGGGGCCGTGGGCGTGCGTCACGTCAGGAACTCGATCGAGCGGACCCACTTGGTGTTGTGCACACCGGGCAGGGCGGGGACGATGACCCGCGCGGGGTAGCCGTGGTCCGGGGACAGGTCGGCGCCGTTCACCAGCAGGGCGAGCAGCGCGTCGGGGTCGAGGACCTGGTTCCCCTGCAACATGGCGGAGTTGAAGGCGCCGTCGCGTTCGCACGACCGGACGCGGGCGGCGGTCGGTTCGTCCACTCCCGACAGACGCGCGAGGTCGCGGAGTCGGACACCGGTCCACTCCTGGGTTGTGGACCACCCTTCGACGCAGGCGATCGGCAGCGTGGCGGTGTGCTGGGGCAGGGCGGCGAGTCCCGCGCGGTCCAGGGCGACCCGGGTCGTGCCGGTCAACTGGAGGGTCCAGGCGGGGCCGGTGTCGGTGGCGGTAATGCCCGCCGCGGCGGCGGTGCGGTTGACCGGGAACCCGTTGGGGCCGTCGCCGGGGTCCAGACCGCGGGGCACCAGGAGGGCGAGCGGCCGCAGCCAGCCGACGGTCTGCCCGACGGAGAGCACACCGACGAGCAGCGACCCACCCGCGACCACGCCGAGCGCGCCGCGCCTGCTGATGGTCGGTTTGGTGGGCGCCGTGGCGACCAGTCCGCCGTCTTGCGGCTCCTGGCGGGTATCGGCCCGGGAGGTGCGCAACTCCACGCGCAGCGACCGCGACCTGAGCGCGGCGACCAACGCCGGGAACTTGATCACGAGATGGGCGGCGAGCGCGGCCATGAAGACCCAGGCGCCGTAGTAGTGGGCGGTGTAGAAGCTGAACCCGAAGACGTAGTCGTACTGGATGTTGAGCAGACCGGTGACGATCTCGAACAGGATCGAGCCGACCAGCAGCAGCACGGACAGCCGCTCCAGCAGGTGCGTCACCGAGCGAACCGGCGGCCAGGCGAACAGTCGCGGTAGGACAGACCACAGCTTGGCCAGCACCACCGGGACCAGGACCAGCCCGAGACCGACGTGCAGTCCCTGGGTGAGTTGGTAGAGCCAAGCGGGGTGGGTGGGCCAGTCGAACCCCGGCAACCGCAACCAGCCGACGTCGCCGGGGATGGCTTGGCCGAACTGGGGTCCGTAAGCGATGTAGGACAACAACCCCGTGATGGCGACGATCGGGAGCGCCACGAGGAGCACGAGCCCGAACACAGCGGTCAACCAGGGCCCGCGCAACGGACTCCGCCACCGCTCGGGTCGAAACGGCCAGCGGTCCCGCAGCCACCCCACGGCCTGCTCCTGGACTCTCATGGGCGACTGCCCGTGGTGATGTGCCTGTGGACGTCCGCGAGGTGGCCGCAGCCGGCCGGTTGATGGGAGCCAGCCAGTTCGAGGGAGCCAGCCAGTTCACGGGAACCAGCCGGTTCGAGGGGGTCAGTGGGCATGGGCCCGGCGGTTCCGGTGGCACGACCAGCGAGGCACACGCTTGCGGCACGCCCGCAGGCTCGCTGTCGGGCAGACACCCACTCGGCCGCGCCGGTCCGCCCGCGACGTGAGCAGACCGGCCGACGGAGGCCCGCAGGCGCGGGCCGACTCGGAAACGGTGGCGCGACCGACAACATCGGCGCGCGGCGTTCTGCCGACCTCGGCAAGCATCCGCGTGACCGACCGGGGGATCCGCGGCGGGTAGACCGGCCACCATCACCCGACCCGTGTCGGGGGCCAGTCGATTCGAGCGAACCAGCCAGCCTGAGAGGGTCAGCCGGTTCGAGGGGGTCAGCCGGTTCACGGGAGTCAACCGGTTCGAGAGGGCCAGTCGATTCGAGGGGGTCAGCCGATTCGAGGGAGCCAGTTGGTTCGAGGGGGTCAGTGCGCATGGGATCGCCCCAGTCGGGCGAAGCAGCGGTTGGTGGTGGTGCCGTGTTCGGTCACTCGCAGGCCCGCGCGGGTGGCGACGGTGGCGATGGCGTCGGTGCCGACCTCGGCCCAGGGGAACCAGGGGCCGCGGGGGGTGACCCGGGCGGCGCCGCGCCAGAGGCCGGTGGGGGTGGGGGTGGTCTCGACCAGGATGGTGCCGCCCGCGCGGATCAGGGTGCCCGCGCGGCGCAGGAGTGCCACCGGGTCGCCGCCGATGCCGATGTTGCCGTCGGCGAGCAGGGCGTGGTCCCAGCGGCCCTCGGCGGGCAGGGCGGTGAAGATGTCCGCTCGGCGGACCGGGACGCCGCGGTCGCCGCACTGGGTGATCGCCTGGTCGGACTTGTCGACGCCCAGGGCGGACAGGCCACGGGCGAGCAGGGCCTCGACCAGCCGTCCCGGGCCGCAGCCGAGGTCGACGGTCGGGCCGTGGCAGCGGTCGAGCAGCCAGCGGTCCGCGCCGCAGGCCCGGTCGCGCCAGCGGTCGGGGTGCAACGGGGAGGTGCGACCGTCGGACAGCTCCAGCGCGGCGACCGTCCCCACCAGCGCGGTGGCGAACTCGTCGGGGACCGGGGTTCGGCAGTCCACATCCGACTCCGCGGTCACACCAGTTCCCGAACCGCGGCGGCGAACCGGCTGCCCGGCAGCGACGCGGCGACCATTCGGGCGTCGTCGACAGTGTCCACATCGGTCAGTTGCGGCGCGCCGACCAAGCGCAGCCCGCAACCGCGCAGGGCAGCGGCGGTGCGCTCCCCGGTGTCGTCGCGCGAGGTGGGGACATCGGCGATGGCGGAAGCCCGGCGGGGGTCGCGCAGTCCGAGGACCCACCAGCCGCCGTCCGCCGCGGGGCCGAGTAGCGCGTCGGTGTCGGGGGCGCGCAGGGCGTGGCGGCAGTCGCGGAGCAGGTCGGGGCTGATCTGCGGGGTGTCCATGCCGACCTGGAGGGTCTCGGCGCCGGGGAGCAGGTCGGCGACGTCGTCGTGGGCGGCGGTGATCCGCTCGCCGAGGGTGTCACCGCGCTGGGCGATCACGGGCAGGTCCCGCACGGCGCGGCGGAGTTCGCGGTGGTCGACGGCGTCGTCGAGGTCGCCGGAGAGGACGATCACTGGCTGGGCGCCCGGGACCGCGCACAGGGCGCGGATGGTGTCCAACAGCGCGGCCGCGGCGACCCTGGCCGCCTGCTCGGGTGTCGCGGGTGGGCAGAGCCGGGTCTTGACGAATCCCGGCCGGGGGGACTTGGCCAGCACGAGGAGCGCTGTCGTGGGGGTCATGAGCGCAGAACCGCCGTTCCGAGGTCGCGGACGGCCCGGACGGTGCCGAGCACCGAACCGGACACTTTGGACTTGCCACCCGCGCGCGGGAGGTAGGCCACGTCGACCTCCTCGATCCGCCACCCCGAGTCGGCGGCGCGGCGCAGGAGTTCCACCGGGTACCCGAAAGCGCGATCGGCAACCCCGAGGGCGAGCAACCGCTCCCGGCGCCCCACCCGCACCGAGGCGATGTCGTGCACGGGCACGCCCCGGCGGCGCAGCATCGCCGACAGGACCGCGTTGCCCGCGCGGGCGTGCCAGGGCTGCACGGACCGGTCCGCCGCCACCCGTCGACCCACCGCGAGGTCGGCGCCCCCGGTCACCAGCCGGACCAGGGTGAGCAACTCGGACGGGTGGATCGAGCCGTCGGCGTCGAGCACGGCGACGAGGTCACCGCGCGCCTGCTCCAGGCCGGTGTGGACAGCCGCGCCGTACCCGCGCCTGCGCTCGACCACGACCCGGGCACCGCACCGGCGGGCCACCTCGGCGGTCCCGTCGGTCGAGCCGTTGTCGACCACCAACGCGGTGTAGCCATCGGGCATGGCCCGCAGGACGCCTGGTAGGGCCTCGGCCTCGTTGAGGCACGGGAGGACGACCTCGACAGTTTCGGTCACAAGGGGGATTCGTACTGGACGGCGCCCGGGATTGCTTGTCGATCAGTTTTTCCCGCGTTCTGCGGAACTCCCCCACTGGCCCTACACTGACGCCGGTGCGGTCCCCCCACTCGCCATCTCCTTCTCCCCCAACGGATTCCGATCGCCGATCGACCCGGTACGACCTGGTGGCCGTCGCGGTCGCGGTGGGTGTCGTCGTGGTGGCCGCATTCGTGGGTTGGGATCTCAAACGTGCCGGCGTCAACATTTTCCTGCCATTTCCACCACTGCTCGCCCAATGGCTCCCCCACGTCGGCCCGGGCACCGCGTTCGCCGTCCTGATCGCCGTGGCGGTCGTGGCCTGGGGGCCGGGGCTTGCCGAGCGGCAGGGCTGGAAGCCGTTGCTCGGTCTCGCCTGGCTCACCTCGCTCGGCTGGACGTTCGCGCTGGCGCTGTCCGACGGCTACGGCAAGGGCTTCGCGGGCAGGCTGACCAGCCGCGACGAGTACCTGACCGACGTGCCCAGGGTGACCGACATCCCAGGCATGGTGCGCGACTTCACCTCGCACATCCTCACCGACCAACCCGGCGCGTGGACAACGCACGTCGGTGCCCACCCGCCCGGCGCGTTCCTCCTGTTCGTCTGGCTTGACCGGATCGGCCTGGGTGGCGGCGCGGCCGCGTCGGCGCTGTGCGTGCTCGTCGGCTCCTCGGCGTGCGCGGCGGTGGCGATCGCGGTCAAGGCGCTGGCCGACGAGCGGGTGGCGCGCGCGGTGCTGCCGTTCTCGGTGCTGTTCCCCGGCGCGGTGTGGGTGGGCGTGTCCGCCGATGGACTGTTCGCGGCGGTACTGGCGTGGGGTGTCGCCGGGCTCGCTTGGGCCTCGACCCGGCGCGAGCGGGCGGTGGTCGCCGTGGGAGCGGGCGTGTTGCTCGGCTACTGCCTGTACCTGTCGTACGGCTTGGCGTTGGGCGGTGCGGTGGCACTGGCCGTGGTTGCCGTGACTCGGCAGTGGCGCGCGGCGCTGTTCGCCGTGTTCGGGGCGGCCCTGGTGGTCGTGGCGTTCACGGCGGCGGGGTTCTGGTGGTTCACCGGGTACGAACTGACCAAGGTCCTGTACGCGGGCAGCATCGCGCAATCCCGGCCGTACTGGTACTTCGTGTGGGCGAACCTCGCCGCGTTGGCCTTCGCCTTGGGACCGGCCGTGATCGCGGGCGTGCGGCGGGCCGTGGTCGCCCCTCGGCTGTTCGGGTGGGGCGCGGCGGCATTGGTCGCGGCCGGGCTGGTGGCGGTGCTCGGCGCGGATGTCTCGGGGTTGAGCAAGGCCGAGGTGGAGCGGATCTGGCTGCCGTTCGGGACGTGGTTGGTGGTGGCGTGCGCGTGGCTGCCGCGAGCGGGTGCCAGGTGGTGGCTGGCCGCGCAGGCCGTGCTGGCCCTGGCGGTCAACCACCTCCTGCTCACCGTCTGGTGATCACCCCCGCAGCGGGGCCTTAGCGAACTCGACCATTCCGTCCTCAAAGGACACTTCAGCGACGAACCCGAGTTCCGCGCGCGCCCTGGCCGGATCGGCCACCACGTGCCGGACGTCGCCCGCCCTCGCGCCGCCGACCACGTGCGGCGCTGGGCCGTTCATCGCCTCGGACAGCGCCGTGGCCATCTCGCCGACGGTGTGCGGGGTGCCGGAGCAGACGTTGACCGGTCGGCACACGCCCGCGGGGGCGGGTTCGGCGATCGCGGCCAGGTTCGCGCGCGCCACATCGGTGACGTGCACGAAGTCCCGCCGCTGGTGGCCGTCCTCCATCACCTTCGGCGCCCCACCCCGCTCCAGCGACGACCGGAAGATCGACGCCACCCCCGCGTACGGCGTGTCCCTGGGCATCCGCGGACCGTAGACGTTGTGGTACCGCAACGCCCAGACGTCTCCCCCGGTCTGGCGCGCCCAGGCCGCGCAGAGGTGCTCCTGGGCGAGTTTCGTTGCCGCGTAAGTGCTGCGGGGGTCGAGCGGCGCGTCCTCGGGGACCAGGCCGGGTTCGAGGGGTTCGCCGCAGTGCGGGCAGCCGGGCTCGAACCTGCCCGCCTCGAGGTCCTCCACGCGCCGCTGACCGGGGGTGACGACGCCGTGGCTCGCGCAGTGGTACCGCCCCTCACCGTAGACGACCATCGAACTGGCCAGCACCAGCCGCTGGACCTTGTGCCCGTACATGGCCGCGAGCAGGACCGCGGTCCCGAAGTCGTTGATACCGGCGTACTCCGGCGCGTCCGACGGATCCACCCCGTGCCCCACCATCGCCGCCTGGTGGCACACCACGTCAACCCCGTCGAGCAGCCGATCGAGCACCTCGCGGTCGCGGACGTCCCCCCGCACGACCTCGAACCCGGCCGACCACACCGGAAGATCACCGCTGCCGTGCGCCTGCGGCAACAGGGAATCCAGCACCACCACCGAGTCTCCCCGCTGCCGAACGGCGTCCGCGATGTGCGACCCGATGAACCCGGCACCGCCGGTGAGCAGAATCCGCATCCCCCGACCCTAGGCCGCCCACCCCGTCCCCGCCGGACTCGTCTGGTGCAGCGACGACTACCAAGCGGGTGTCCGGGCCAGCCTGAAGAGGGCGACCGCGTTCACACGTGAAGCGTCGCGGCGTGTCACCAGGTCCGGGTGGCCAGGACGGCGACGGCGTTCTCGGCGTCGCGCCAGACGCCGACGGCCTGGTGACCGGCGGACTCGTCGGTGGGCCAGGCCGTGACCACGGGGACGGTGCCCTCCACGACCGCGCGGGCGATGGCGTCGGCGGCTCTGCTGTCGGGTGGGACCACCTGCGGAGGGTAGCCGGGGCCCGGGCGGGCTCACGGAGGTGGAGCCCGCCCGGGTGGACGCACTGGGCAGTGGGGTTGGACCGCCCTGGCGTGGGTCTGTCCGGTGGGTGGGAGGAGGTCAGGCGGCGTGCTTGGCGGTGGGGCGGAGGTGGCGGGGTTTGCTGCCGGGGGCGGGTTCTGGCGGGTCGGCGACGTCGGTGCCGGTGTCTGTGTGTCCATAGAGGACAGGGGTGCCGGGGGTCGGCTGTTTTCGGAAGGCGCGGGAGACGACGAGCAGCAGGGCCAGGCCGACGACGACCGGGAGGTGGGACAGGACGCGCTCGGCGCTGGCGCTGCCGGTGATGAGGTCGTGGGCGGAGAAGGCGACCAGGACGGCGACGAAACCGGCGAGGGTCGGCAGCAGGCCCGCGGCGCGGTGGGACTGCCAGGCGGCGACGAGGAGGCCGACGCCGAGAGCGAGGTTCCAGGCAGCGCCCTCGTTGAACAGGTGGCCGGTCATGCCGTGGTCGGTGTGGCCGCCGGTGGCGCCGGTGAACAGCTGCGACAGGGCGAGCCCGAGCTGCACCAGGGCGACCACGGCCAGCGCGACCCGCGGCCCGACGGCCCGCCCGCGCGGCGACGGGATGGCCAGCACGGCGTCCACCAGGTCGGGCACCGGTTCGGCCGGTCGAACCCGGATCGACCTGGTCAGCACCTCGGCCCTGTCCAGCCACCCGGCGCAGTCCTGGCACAGCGCGAGGTGGCCGTCGGTCTCGGCGGCGGGCGCGGGCTCGGCCTCACCGTCGAGGCGGGCCGAGAGCGCGGCACGGCAGGTATCGCAGTCCACGTGGTGAATAGTCGCTCCATATGGCGCACGAGTTCCCGGCGGGGTGTGGTTACGATCCGGGATCATGACCCCCGATGACGAGGTGACCCGCTGGGCGCTGCGCGCGCGCACGGGCGACCGGGACGCACTGGAGCGGTTCGTGCGGGCCACCCAGCGCGACGTGTGGCGCTTCGTCGCCCACCTCGCCGACGTGTCGCTCGCCGACGACCTCGCCCAGGAGACCTTCGCCAGAGCGCTGAGCAGCCTGCGCGGCTTCGCCGGTCGCTCCTCGGCCAAGACCTGGCTCCTGGTCATCGCCCGCCGCGTCGTGGTCGACCAGATCCGGATGGCCAAGGCCCGCCCCCGACTGGCGGCCGGGGTGGTGTGGGAACACGAGGCCGACCGCGTGGGGGCGACGTCTGGGTTCGAGGGCGTGGTCGAGCTGAACGTCCTGCTCGACGCGCTCGACCCGGACCGCAGGGAAGCCCTGGTCCTGACCCAGGTCCTCGGCCTCAGCTACGCCGAATCCGCCGAGATCGCCGCCTGCCCGGTCGGCACCATCCGCTCCCGAGTAGCCCGAGCCCGCGACGACCTCATCCGAGCCATGGACAACACCACCGCCACCGAAACCGGCTGACCCCCTACCGCCGAACCCGACGACGGGCGACGACCAGTCCCCCGCCGGTCGCGGTGATGGCCGCGGTGGTGATCGCTGCGGTGGCCGGGTTGGGGGCTAGGACCAAGACGATGGCGCCGAGGATGATCAGGGCGGCGATGGCGGCCGGGATGATCCAGCGCAGCAGCCGCAGGGCTTGGTCGGTGCGAGCGGGGTCGTCGACGACGTAGCCGATCAGGCCGTGGGGGTGCGGGCGCGGGGTGGAGGGAACCCGGGTCACGATGACTTGATCCGCTCGCGTGTTGACGGAGGCGGGGTGAGCAATTCCCGGCGAAGAAAGAGTGCGTGGTGCAGGATTCGGAGCGCGTACACAAGTTGTGTCCACCAGTTGCCGTCTCCCGACGCGAGATCCCACATCTCCGACATGAAGATCTCCCGGTACTGCCCACGGTGGTGTGGAGGCAGCAACCGCACGGCGAGCCCAGTCATCCCGCGCGACATCCGCCCCACCCGGAACGCAGGTGCCTTCTGCTCTCGTCCGCCCGTCTCGGCGACAGCGACGATCGGGTTCAGCGCGCCGATCATGACGTCCAGGCTCGCGGCGACGATCTCGAGTGCCTCCACCAGCTCGGCGTCGACGTGATCGAAGTCGCGGCCGCACCGGGCAACGACGTTGTCAAGGATGCGGAGAAGATCGTGACCACCGATCGGCATGCGGGCGACGTCGAGAGCACTCGCCAGGTCCCGGGCGCTGTCGCGAGCCCGGGACAGGTACAAGTCGCGCGTGCGGGTGAGGTCGAGAACCAGATTGGGACTCAGATAGCCGTCGAGGGGCTTGTTAGGGCGCCCCAGTCTTATGGCGACCTCGCGCTCGTTGGCGACATCGCGGGTGCGGGCCAGATCCCGCACGAGGATGTGCGCGAGTTCGTGGGCTCGACCGCGTGCGACGCCGCCACTTCCGCCACGGACGGGAGCACTACTGCTCGGAGAGGTACCTGTCATCGGGCACCGCCCGCGAGGCCGGGACGCAGGCGGGTGAGGGCGGCTTGTGAGGCTTCGACGCGGGTGAGGGCGGCGCGGATGGGGGCGAGGCTGTTGGGGTCGAGGCCGTAGTAGCGGCGGCGGGGCCTGCCTTCCTGGGCCGGGTCGATGTCCTCCCAGCGGCTGCGCAGCCAGCCGACCCGTTCGAGCCGGGCGAGCAGTGGGTGGATGGTGCCGCTGGGCAGTCCGGCGGCCGCGCAGATCTCGAGCCCGTACATCTCCTGGTCGGGGTTCTCCATCAGGGCGCGCAGCACCAACTGCGTCGGCAACGTCATGCGTGGGCCTGCCATACCCAGAACTCTACCTAGCCCCTATCTAGAGATGCACCATGGTGTCGCGAAGCCGCGAGCCGCTGGCCGGACCAGGCCGGACACGTACGATCGGAGCCGGGCTGGGTCCAGTGGAGGTGCCCAGCCCGGCGGGTGCAACCTAGAAGTCTTCGTCGAAGGAGACGGAGCCGGTTACTGCTACCTGGTAGGCGGAGACTCGGCGTTCGAAGAAGTTGGAGAGTTCTTGGACGTCTTGGAGTTCCATGAAGGCGAAGGGGTTGGGGGAACCGTAGATGGGGGGGATGCCCAGGACCTGGAGGCGGCGGTCGGCCACGTGTTCCAGGTAGGTGCGCATGTCGGCGACGGACATGCCTGCCACGCCGCGGACCAGCAGGTCTTCGGCGAACGCGGTCTCGGCGTCGACGGCTTCGCGGATCATCTGCTTGACCTGGTCGATCAGCTCGTCGTCGAACAGGTCGGGTTCCTCGCGGCGCACGGTGTCCACCACGTCGAAGGCGAAGGCCATGTGCATGGACTCGTCGCGGAAAACCCAGTTCGTGCCCGACGCGAGGCCGTTGAGCAGGCCGCGGGAGCGCAGGAAGTACACGTAGGCGAAGGCGCCGTAGAAGAACAGGCCCTCGATGCAGGCGGCGAAGCAGATGAGGTTGAGCAGGAAGCCGCGGCGGTCCGCCTTGGACTCCAGGCGGGTGAGGCCGGAGATGGAGTCGATCCACTTGTAGCAGAACTCGGCCTTGGCGCGGATCGACGGGATGTTGTCCACCGCCGCGAAAGCCGCGATCCGCTCGTCCTCGTCGGGCAGGTAGGTGTCGAGCAGCGTCAGGTAGAACTGGACGTGCACGGCCTCCTCGAACAGCTGCCGCGACAGGTAGAGCCGGGCCTCCGGCGCGTTGAGGTGCTCGTAGAGGTTGAGCACCAGGTTGTTGGCGACGATGGTGTCGCCGGTCGCGAAGAACGCCACCAGCCGGTTGACCAGGTGCCGCTCGGCAGGCGAGAGCTTGGCCAGGTCGGCGAGGTCGGAGTGCAGGTCGACCTCCTCGACGGTCCAGGTGTTCTTGATGGCGTCGCGGAAGCGGTCGTAGAACAGCGGGTAGCGCATGGGCCGCAGGGTCAGGTCCATGCCGGGGTCGAGCAGCGCGTGGCCGCGGGCGGTGCCCGCCAGGCCGGTGGTCTCAAGAGCCGTCACTGGCATGCCTCGCAGGACTCGGGGTTCTCCAGGGAGCAGGCGATGGCCTCGGCGTCGACCGGGGCGGCTGCCGCGGTCGGCACGGTCGCCTGCTGGATGCGCGTCGCCGGGCGGGAGCGCAGGTAGTACGTGGTCTTCAGCCCGGACTTCCAGGCGTAGAGGTACATCGAGGACAGCTTGCCGATGGTCGGCGACGCCACGAACAGGTTCAGCGACTGGCTCTGGTCGATGTACGGGCCGCGCGCGGCGGCCAGGTCGACCAGTGCCTTCTGCGGCAGCTCCCACGCGGTGCGGAACAGCTCGCGCACGTCGGCAGGCAGCTCGGTGAGCCCCTGCACGGACCCCTCATCGCGCTTGAGCCGCGACCGGACGTCGTCGGTCCACAGCCCGCGCGCCTTGAGCTCGCGCACGAGGTAGGAGTTGATCTGCAGGAACTCCCCGGAGAGGGTCTCGCGCTTGAACGTGTTCGACACCTGCGGCTCGATGCACTCGAAGCAGCCCGCGATGGAGGCGATGGTGGCGGTCGGCGCGACGGCGATCAGCAGCGAGTTGCGCAGGCCGTGCTCGGCGACGCGGGCCCGCACGGCGGTCCACCGCTCGGTCTGCGTCGGCGTGACGCCCCACAGGTCGGGCTGCAGGTCACCGCGGGCGGCGCGGGTCTGCGCGAACGACGGGTGCGCGCCCGACTCCTCGGCCAGCGTGGCAGACGACTCCAGCGCCGTCAGGTAGATCTCCTCGGCGACGCGGGTCGAGAGCTCCCGCGCCCTCGGGGAGTCGAACGGCAGGCCGAGCTTGAAGAAGACGTCCTGCAGGCCCATGACGCCGAGGCCGACCGGCCGCCAGCGCGGGTTGCTGCGGGCAGCCTGCTCGGTCGGGTAGTAGTTGATGTCGATCACACGGTCGAGGAACACCACGGCGGTGCGCACGGTCGCGCGCAGCCGCTCCCAGTCCATGCCGTCGGGAGAGTCGGCGAGCACGTGCGCGCCGAGGTTGACCGAGCCGAGGTTGCAGACCGCGGTCTCCTCGTCGCTGGTGATCTCGAGGATCTCGGTGCACAGGTTGGACAGGTGCACCACGTTGCCCGGCTCGGCGGTCTGGTTGCAGGTCCGGTTCGAGGTGTCCTTGAAGGTCATCCAGCCGTTGCCGGTCTGCGCCAGCGTGCGGATCATCTTGCCGTAGAGGTCGCGGGCCTTGACCGTGCGCACGGCCCGGCCCGCCTCCTCGGCGCCGCGGTAGGCGCGGTCGAAGTCCTCGCCCCACAGGTCGACCAGCTCGGGCAGCTCGTCCGGGTCGAACAGCGACCAGTCGGCGTCGGCCTCGACCCGGCGCATGAACTCGTCGGGGATCCAGTTGGCCAGGTTGAGGTTGTGCGTGCGCCTGGCGTCCTCGCCGGTGTTGTCGCGCAGCTCCAGGAACTCCTCGATGTCCGGGTGCCAGGTCTCGAGGTACACGCAGGCCGCGCCCTTGCGCCTACCGCCCTGGTTGACCGCCGACACCGACGCGTCCAGGGTGCGCAGCCACGGCACGATGCCGTTGGAGTGGCCGTTGGTGCCGCGGATCAGGGCGCCGCGGGAGCGGACCCGGGACCACTGCACGCCGATGCCGCCCGCGAACTTCGACAGCCTGGCGATCTGGGCGTAGCGCTCGTAGATCGACTCCAGCTCGTCGCGCGGGGAGTCGAGCAGGTAGCACGAGGACATCTGGGTGTGCTGGGTGCCGGAGTTGAACAGGGTCGGCGAGCTGGGCAGGTACGCCAGCGACGACATCAGCCGGTAGAACCCGATGGCCTCGGCGGCGGTCGTGGACAGGCCGCAGGCGACCCGCAGCAGCCAGTACTGCGGCATCTCGATCACGGTGCGCTGCTCGGGGTGTCGCAGCAGGTAGCGGTCGTAGACGGTGCGCAGGCCGAAGTACTCGAACCGCCGGTCGGCCGCGGGGTCGACGGCGCCGTCGAGCTCGGTGGCGTTGGCGGCGACGAACGCGGCGGTGGTATCACCGATCAGGCCCTGGTCGTGGCCGAGCGCGATGCTGTCGCTGAACGAGCCGACGCCCTGCCTGCGCACCTCCTTGCCGATGAACGCGGCGAGCAGCCCGGCAGCGAGCTTGGAGTACTCCGGCTCCTCGGCCACCAGCGCGGCGGCGGTCTGGATGGAGAGCTGGTCGAGCTCCTCGGTGCTCGCGCCGTCGTAGAGACCGCTGATCGTCCTGGTCGCCACCCGCAACGGGTCCACATCGGACAGTCCGGTGGCCTGGGCGCGCACCGCCCCGACGATCTTGTTGACGTCGACCGGTTCCAACGTCCCATCGCGCTTGCGCACGCGCATGGTGGTCGTGGCCGTCACAGGTCTCTCCTCGCTCACCGAGCGACCCCGGGCAGCGGAGACCGGGCGGGCGCGCGCGACCGCCACGTCCTCCCGCCCTCCCTCGGGGCCGCGGACACCCGCACGCGGACGCGTGCGGAAGCGCTGGCAGGTCTTCGGACTCGCGGGCACGCCTCATCGGCACCTACCGGCCGCCGCTTCCCAGACCTGTCGTGGCCCAGTGCTTCGTGACGGCTCTCGTTCCCACTCACCGCTGCGGGGCAGCCCCGGACTCACACCGGGTTCCCTCTTGCGACGACCGATCTGGATGATCGGCCGAACCAGCTAGAGGCACAATACATGGGTGCGCGCCCGGCCATCGCACCCCACATCTAGTGGGCGTGTCGCTCGGTTGGAGCAGTGCCCACAGGCACGGTCCGCTGTATCCCACCCGAGCCGATGGCCTGCTCGATGATCGAGACCGAGCCACTGGCGGGCCGAATCGGCAATCAGCCGAAGGCACTCGGTCAGCCGATCTGGATGATCGACTGGCGGGCTTGTCCGGCTAGTGGCTGCTGGGTTCGGGCTCGCGCTCGGAGGGTGGGGCAGGTAGCCGAGGGGCGACCGGGGGGATGGGGTCGGTGGCGGTGGCAGGAGCGGGTATCGGGGGTGGCGGGGGTGTGGGAGTCAGGGGGCGGAGGGTGGTGTAGTTGACCGTGGTGGGGGCGCCCGGGTGGATGGTGAGGGTGCCGGGGCCGATCTTGCCCTGGAAGGCGTTGCCCGCGTTGTCGATGGCGAAGATGAAGGGCGCGCCCTCGCCGGTGAAGTGGATTCCGCCGTCGGCTGAGGGGTTGGCGCGGAAGTTCCAGGTGTTGCCGCTGAGTTCGGTGAGGCGGGGGAACAGGACGCGAGTGGCGGCGGCGCGGTCGGCGGGGGGTGTGTCGAGGATGATCTGGCGGGCGGCTTCGAAGCGGGCGTTGTTGCTCTCGCCGGGGATCGGGACGGTGTGCGGGTCGACGGGGGCGCGGACGGGTTCGACGGGAGCTCGTTCGGCGAACAGCTTCTTGGCGCCGCCCGCGACCAGCAGGGCCAGGTTGACCACGCCCTGGGTGCCGCGTTCCCACCGTTCGAAGTCGCTCATCCCGGTCGGGGCGAAGGCGCGCTGGCCCACCGCGGCCTCCACGATGTACGGAATGCCGGTCAGGTCCGCGATGCCGAGACCCACCAAGCCAAGTCCGGCAAGGAATCCCGGTCCGTTGCCGCCGTGATCCGCCTTGTACTCCTGCCAACGCCCGTAGATCCCCAGACCGACGCCCACGACCAGTAGACCCGCGAGCACCGTCCACCCGACCGGCCCGGCCAGCAGCAACCCGACCCCGATGATGATCGTCGGAATCGAGAGGATCAGCCCGGACAGGATGCCGCCGAGCACGTCGCCGCACTTCTCGCGCAGCCAGTTCCGCATCCGGCCGACGATCTCCGCCAACCACCGCTGCACCGGCTGCGACCGAGCCTGCCCGGTCAACCGCTCGGCCTCACCCGCGAACCTGACCGCCCCCTGCGCCCCACGGGAACGCGCGTCGGACACCCACCCCCGCTGCGCCTCGACAGACCGGTCCACCGCCCCGGCATGACCATCCACAGTAGACCGGTGTCGAGCACCCAACGCGTCACCCGCCACAGCGGGCACCCGATCCAGCTCTGCCGTCATCGCGTCCCGCGTCTGCCCGGCCTGCCCGGCGAACGCCGCCGCACCCTGCCGCAGCGCCGCACCCGCCGCCTCCCCCACCCGACCGAACGCCCCAGCCGCCTGCTCCCCCACTCCCCCAACGGCCTCCTGGTGCCCGGAAGCGAGCTGCCCCGCCCCCTCGACCAGCCCACCCGCCGCGTCGTCAATCCCCTGCGACACCTGGTCCCCAGCGGCCCGAACCACACCGACCGGGTCCTCCACCGGCCGCGCCCGCCCCGCGACCAACCCGGCCAACGACCGCGCGTGATCGACCAACCCAGCCCCGAGCCGAGCCGCCGTGTCCCGCAACCGGCCACGGCTCTCCGCGCCCCACGCGGCCAGATCCCCCACTGCCGTCTGCCGCCCCGCACGCAAGGCCGCCACAAACCGCTGATGCCCCCGCGCGGCCGTCTCGACCGTCCGCGAACCCGTTGCCCGCAAAGCGGAAACCGCAGTGGCCGTCCCCTCCACCAACGCCCGGTCGGTCTGGTCAGCCGCGTCCCGCACCTGCGAGGCGGCGCTCTCCTTCGCCGGGTCGTACAGACTCGACTGTGCCGCGGCGACCCCCGCCCGGACCTGCCCCGCCGCCTCCCCGCCCGACCGCGCCAACTCGCCACCGGCCTTGTCCGCCACGGCTTGCCCGATGCGATCCTGCCCAGCGGCGATGTCCGGATCCCCCGCCGCGGCAGGCGGACGCGCGGCCGAGGCAGCGGGCGTCTCACGAACCGCGCGCTCAGCCTCCCGCTGTCCGGCCGCGCGGGACTCCTCCCCCATCACATCGATCCGAGCGTGCGCGGCCGTCACCCCGGCCCCCGCCCGAGCCCGGACCGTCGCACGGGTACCCGTGGAAGCAGCCTGGGCCGCGGCGGCCTGAGCAGACGACTGCGCGCTTACGTTGGCACGCAACGAACCCAGCGCTGCGACAGCCGTGGCCTCCTGGGTACTGACAGTCGCGGACAACCGGTCCTGATGAGCCCGGACCGCCTGGTCCACCCGCTCCCCGGCCCGCTCAGCCGACTCCCCGACGGCCAGCCGCTGCTCCTCGGCCACCCGCACGACCTCGCCCGGCACACCCGCGTCGGGCACCGGCACCGCGACGTCCGCAGGCGGCTCGACCTCGGTCCGCGCGGGAACGCCGAGCAGTGACGCCACCGCCGTGTTCCCGGCCGCCCGCTGCAACGCGAGCAGGCCAGATCCCCGCTGGTCCGCCCCCGGGGAAGGGGGCGGACCAGTAGAAGACACCTCGCGCCGCCGCCGCACCGCTCAACAACACCACGGCACGGCCCGCCCGGGCCATGGCCCCCGGTCCGCCCCTTCGGGCAACACCGACCGGCCACAAGGGACACCTAGCGACCGGTCACACCTTCATCCCGTGCTCGATCGCCTCGATGATCCGCGGCCGCAGCTGCGCGACGCTGACGATCGCGTCCACCGAGCCGACCTCGACCGCGCGCTGGATGCTGTGCACCCGGTCGAACTCGGCGGCGACCTCGCTGAGCTTCTCCGCGCGCACGGAGGCGCGCACCTCGGCGAGGCTGGTGTTGAGCGCGGCCCGCTCGGCGCCCTCGGCGGCGGCCACCCGCGCCTGGAGCTCGGTCACCCTGGGGTCGGTCGCGGTGCGGTTGTTCACGTCGCCGGAGAACACCACCGCCGCCGCCGGGGCACCACCGAGGACGGACGCGAACGAGCCCTCCAGCGCCAGCACCGTCATGTTCGGGTTGAGCGCCTTGGAGAACACGACGAACGCGCCGCCGTGGTAGCGGGAGATCACGCAGAACACGATCGGGCCCTGGAAGTTGACGATCGCCCGGCCGATCTCCGCCCCGTACTCCAACTGGAGCTTGCGCATCGACTCCGGCGAACCGTCGAATCCGGACAGGTTCGCCAGCACGACCAGCGGCCGGTTGCCCGACGCCGAGTTGATGGCGCGCGCGGTCTTCTTCGACGACCGGGGGAACAGCGTGCCCGCGGTGTAGGTGTCGGGGCCGTCGGTGGGCGGGAAACCGCGCCTGGACACCGAACGCGACTCGATGCCGACCAGGCAGACCGGCCAGCCGCCGATGTGGACGTCCTGCACCACCGAGGTGTCCGCGTCGGCCATGCCCGCCCAGCGCTCCAGCACCCGGTGGTCCTGATCGGACAGCGCGCGCATCACCGTGCGGATGTCGAAGGGCTTCTTGCGGTCGGGGTTGTGCTCGACGGAGAAGACCTCGCCGACGGTGGCGAAGTCGCTGCCCACCACCGCGTGCGGGAAGCTGGACACGTCGCGGGTCACCGGGTCGGTGGTCTCCGCGCGGCGCGGCGCGATCTCGCCAGGCACGACGTAGGTGTGGTCGTAGTGCGCCATCAGGACATCGCGCGCGCCGGACAGGTTCGGCGCCCAGTACTGGGCCTGGCCGTTGGGGCCCATGACCCGGTCGTAGCCGCCGATGCCGAAGTTGTCCTCCGCGGACACGCCGCCGGAGAAGTCCAGCGACTGCTTGCCGGTGAGCACCATCGCCGAGTCCGGGGTCATCACCAGGATGCCCTTGGTGTGCATGAGCATCGTGGCCTCGGCGTTCCAGTACGGCTGGGCGCCGACGGTGATCCCGGCGACCACGATGTTGATCTCGCCGCCGTCCTGGGTGAAGGTGACGATCCGCTTGAGCGCGGCGGCCACCCAGTCCATGTTCTCGGTGCCCGACGCCATCGAGATCCGGGCACCGGCCGAGAGCGCGAACCACTCCAGCGGCACGCGCTTGCGCTCGGCGAGGTCGAGCGCGGCGATCACCCTGGCGCACTCGGGTTCGGAGAGGGCGCCGAGCGCCTTGGTCGGGTCGCCGAGCAGCACGACACGGGTGACGCCCTCGGGGTGGCGCTCGGTGGGGGTCGTGACGACACCGGCGACGATCGCGGCGGTGTTGCGGCCGCGGGGCCGGTCGACCGGCACGAGTTCGCCCGCGGCGTCGAGGTCGTGTTCGACGAACTCGCCGTTGGCACCGGCCAACAGCCCGGTCAGCTCGTACGGGTAGACGTTGCCGCGGCGGGCCGCGCGCAGGACCTTCTGGTCGTAGTCGTCCAGCGGCCGCACGGGCTCGGTGGTCGGCTCACCGACCTCGAACCGCGCCTCCTGCCCCGGCGACAGGGTGATCCGGACCGCGACCTCGTGCAGCTCGCCCGCGGAGTTGCGCCTGCGGGCCAGGAACAGCACCTCTTCCAGCCCGGCGCCCACCGTGGTCGGCAGGATCCGCTGGACGAGGGTGTTGACCTCCTCGGCGACCAGGTCGGTCGGCGGCCAGACGTACATGACGATGCGGTTGGTGTCGAACCGCTTGTTCTGCGGGCGGCGCGCCTGGATGCCGCGGATGGCGTCGAGGCAGGCGATGAAGGTGTCCTCCACCGCGGGCAGCGACACCAGCCTGCCGTCGGTCTCGCGCAGTGCGGTCAGGTCGCGGACCTGGGCCATGGCGACCAACCGCTCGTCGGCCTGGTTGCCGTGCGCGACGGCGTTGAACAGGTAGATCTCCTCGTCGACCGAGGGCAGCCGGGTGAGGTCGAACTCGCTGAACCGGCGCAGCTGCAACCGCTGCGCGATCTGCGGGTGCAGGCCGCGGATGAGCCGGTCCTCGGTCAGCACCGTGGCGTCCGGGCCGTCGGGGCGGAAGGTGAAGTGGTGGTGCATGACCGCGCCGCTGGTGCCCGCGACGGTCGTGGTGATCCGGCGGACCCCGGCGGGCAGCGGCTGCTCGGCGAGCAGTTCCCCGAGCCGCACCGCCATCGCGTCGGCGTCCGGCTGGTCCTCCCAGATCAGGTACAGGTCGGCGACCAGGCTCCGCTCGGCGACGTCGGCGGCGAGCACCCCGACCGCGCCGATCGCGGCGGGCAGCGCGTCGATGTCGACGGCCGTGGTGACAACCCTGGTGACACCGAGGGGTTCGGCGTGGTCGGCGGTGACGAACCGGCAGCCGGAGCACTCCCGCGTGGTGACCTCGGACAGCCCGCTGTTGCCGTAGTAGCGGCGGGTCAGGACCTCCAGCAGCGGCGCGTGGTCGTTGCCCGCGTGGCCGAGGCGCTGGCCGATCAACCGGACCAGCGGCTCGGCACTGGCCACCATGGCCTGGATCCGCTCGGCGCGGTCCGGTGCGTCGGGGGCCTCGTCGAGGTGGCGCAGCTGGGCGCGCACGGCGGCGTACACCCTGGCCCGGTTGCGGCGCAGCAGCGGCTGGGCGAACCAGCGGAACACCACACCGCGGGCCAGGTCGGCGACGGCCGGGAACCGGACCTGGGTGGCCTCGACCAGGCGTTCCAGGGTGAGGCCGAGCGGCTCGCGCAGCGCCTCGGCTGGTGCGGAACCCGCCAGCCAGCGGCGCAGCAGCTCGGAGACCACGGCAACGTCGGTGGCCATCCGCTGCTGCGACAGGAAGATCCGGAAGACCGCCGCCTCCAGCGCGGGGGTGCGGTCGAGGTCGGTGACGCCGTGGTGGGCCAAGACCCGCTTGAGCTTGGCCTGGAACCCCTCGGTCAGGCCCGCGCGCTCGGCGTCGAGGCTCTGCAGGTAGCTGTGGAAGTACTCGCGGGGGCTGTGCACCGGGCTGCCCGGCTCGACCTCCAGCTCGTTGCCCGGCCGGTTGCGGCTGAGCTCGGAGAGGTCGGCGAACACGGTCAGCAGGTCCAGCTCACCGGCGGAGGGCCGGTTGCCCAGCTCGGCCCTGGCGGCGAGGTAGTCGGCCAGCACCGGGCCGCGCTCGTCGGGGTCGACGTCGTAGCCGAGCAGCAGGGCGCGCAGGTCCCGCAGGCCGCGCGCCACCCGCTCGTCGGCGGTCAGGTCGGCCGGGCCGGTGGGCAGGTCGATCTCGACGGCCGCGGCGGCCGAGTCGTCGGCCGCCTCGGTGTCGTCGGCGTCGACCAGCGGCTCCAGGCGCATCAGCGGGGCGCCGGTCTCGACCTGGCTGCCGACCGACACCGGGTACTCGCGGACCCGGGCGCGGAACGGCGCGCGCAGCACCGTCTCCATCTTCATGCTCTCCAGCACCACGATCGGCGCGCCGGCCTCGACCTCGTCGCCGACCGAGAGCGGGGTGGCCACGACCAGCGCGGGCGCCGGGGAGCGGACGACGCCGCCCTCGTCGCGGCTGATGCGGTGTGTGACGCCGTCGACCTCGACCAGGTGGGTCGGGCCGTGGGTGGCGGAGATGAGCCGGAACCGCTGCCCGTTGACCACGACCTGGCCGGTGTGGGCGTCGAACCGGTTGACCTCGACCTCGGCGCGGTGCGTCTGGGCGCCCTGGGTGATGACGACCTGGAAGCGCTGGGGTCCGACCCGGGTGACGCCGACCTGGTAGCCGACGCCGCGCAGCTTCAGCCCCAGCGGGCGGCCGCTCTCGTGCCGGACCTGGGGGCGGCCGCCGTGCGCGGTGGACAGCAACTGCCTGCGGCTGACCTCCTCCTCGTCCTGGTACGCCTCGATGGCGGCCGCGGCCAGGGCGATGGCGGAGTGCCGGTGGGTGACCAGGCGGCCCTCGGCGCGGACCCGGTCGATCCAGCCGGTGTCGCAGGTGGCGTCGATGACCTCGGGCTGGTCGAGCAGGTCGAGCACGAAGCTCTTGTTGGTGGCGCCGCCCTCGATGATGACGGTGGTCTCGGCTATCGCGCGGCGCAGCCTGGCCAGCGCCTCGGCGCGGTCGCGGCCGTGCGCGATGACCTTGGCGATCATCGAGTCGAAGTCGGCCGGGATGGTGTCGCCCTCGCTGACGCCGGTGTCGACCCGGATGCCGGGGCCCGCGGGCAGCACCAGCCGGGCGATGCGGCCGGGTGAGGGGGCGAAGTCGCGGTCGGGGTCCTCGGCGTTGAGCCTGGCCTCCACGGCGTGGCCGCTCTCGACCGGCTGCGGACCGTCGAGGGTGCCGCCGCCCGCCACGTGCAGTTGCAGCTTGACCAGGTCGGTGCCGGTGGTGATCTCGGTGATCGGGTGCTCCACCTGGAGCCGGGTGTTGACCTCGAGGAAGGCGAACAGCTTGTCGCCGGGGTGGTAGAGGAACTCGACGGTGCACGCGCCGCGGTAGCCGACGGCGACGGCGAGCCGCTCGGCGGACGCCTTGAGCTCGGCGGTCTGCTCGGGGGCGAGCACCGGCGACGCGGACTCCTCGATGATCTTCTGGTTGCGCCGCTGCACCGAGCAGTCGCGCACGCCCAGCGCCCACGCGGTGCCCTGGCCGTCGGCGATGACCTGCACCTCGACGTGCCGGGCGCCGGTGACCAGGCGCTCGAGGAAGACGACGCCGGAGCCGAACGCGCGCAACGCCTCCTGGCTCGTGCGCTCGTACGCCTCGGTGAGGTCGGCGCCGGAGGCGACCATGCGGATGCCGCGCCCACCGCCGCCCGCGGTCGCCTTGAGCATGAGCGGGTAGCCGATGCGCTCACCCGCGGCCAGCGCGTCCGCCAGGGTCGCGACCTCGCCGCGGCTCCACGGCGCGACCGGGACCCCGACCTCCTCGGCGATCAGCTTCGCGCCGATCTTGTCGCCGAGCTTGCGCATCGCCTCGGCGCTGGGGCCGACGAAGGTCACGCCGACCTTCTCGCACAGCTGCGCGAACGCCGGGTCCTCGGCGACGAAGCCCCAGCCGACCCAGGCGGCGTCGGCGCCGGTCTCCACCAGCGCGCGCTCCAGCACGGCGTGGTCGAGGTACGGGCGGGCCGAGGCCGGGCCGAGCGGGTAGGTGATGTCGGCCGCGCGGACGAAGGTCGCGTCGCGGTCGGCGTCGGTGTAGAGCGCGACCGTCTCGATCCGCGCCCCGGTCTCCGCCGAGAGGTCCCGGACGGCGTGGATGAGCCGCATCGCGGCCTCTCCACGGTTGACGATGGCGACACGACTGAACACCGGCTGAGCCTCCCCAGTTCCCGCGCGAAGAAGGCGACGTCCGGGTCCCGGAGCGTCGCCTGCACTCGCCACTACCCTGCTGGGTTACCGGCGGGTCCACCACTGCCCGAACCACGCGTGCCGGCCCCACCATTTTGTAGGGTTCCCACAAAACACGAGCGGGACTGGCCCAACCGCCCGCCCGCGCGCGCCGTGTCTGCTACAAAGCGCGACCACCGCCACGACCAGCGTGACCACGGCCACCCGCGCGGCGCCGACCGGCCGGTGACCACCCGGTTGACGGCAGGGATCGGGCCGGTGACATCGACGGCGGGCGCCAACAGCCGACCCCGGGGGTCGCGCCCCGGGACTCGGGGTCGCCCGCCGCGCGGATCGGGGTCGGTTGTGGCCACCGGGCAGTCGGGACTCCACAGTGGAGCGTCGAGCGGACGGGCGCGGGGAGATCACGCGAACACGGGATGATCCCGGGCACCCGGTGCGGCGACGCTCGGAGGTGTCCTAGGAGGGAACTTCGGCGCGGGAGACGGCAATGACTCACCGGCGGGAACTCGACATCGCTGTGATCGGGGCGGGGATCCTGGGCTTGGCCACCGCGGAGGCCCTGCTCCGCCGGGGTGCCGAGGTGGCCGTGTTCGACGGGCGACCGCCGGGGGCGGGCCTGTCCGGCGGGCTGACCAGGACCTTCCGGCACCGGCACGACAGCGAGGCGCTGGTGGCGATGGCGGTCGAGGGGCGACGGGGGTTCGCCCGGTGGGAGGAGCGCCTCGGCCGCGAGCTGATCGGCCAGGAGGGCGCGGTCTACCACGGCATGGACGACTCGTGGGTCACCGGCATGGTGGCGCAGGGGGTCGAGCACTCGTTCGTCCCCGGCGCGGAGCTGTTCCCCGCGTTGTCGCCGGTCGACCGGCCGGTGCTGGTGGACCCGGGCGCGGGCGCGATCAGGGCCAAGCGGACCATCGACGCCCTGGTCGGCTGGGTCGGGGACCGGATCATCCCGTTCGACGTGCACAGCGTGACGGTGCCCGCGGACGGCGCGGGCGCGGAGGTGCAGACAACCGAGGCGATCTACCGGGCCAGGCACGTGGTGATCTGCGCGGGCACGGCGGTGCCCTGGCTGGCCTCCAGCACGGGGCTGGACATCCCGCTGGTGAGCGCGCTGCACGCCCGGCCGCACTTCCGGGTCCGGCCGCACCTGCTCGGCACGCCGCTGCCGTGCTGGGTGGACGTCTCCGAGGAGTTCGGCGCGAAGGTCTACGGATCCCCCATCGGCGAGACCGGGACGTACGTGGTCGGCTTGATCGGCGCCGACGTGGACGTCCCCTTCGGGCCGGGCGGCGCGCTGCCCGCCGGGACCGGGATGGAGGACCACGTGCGGCGGGTGAGCGCCTACGTGGCCAGGGCGCTGCCGGGCCTGGACCCGGAACCGGTCGGCGCGCGGGTGTGCGTGATGACCAAGCTGCCCAAGGGGAGCGACGCGCTGCGGGCGTGGCACCGGCCGGGGGTCACCGCGATCGCGGGCCACAACCTGTTCAAGATGGCGCCCGCGCTCGGCGACCTGCTGGCGGAGACCGCGCTGAAGGACCAACTGCCGGAGACCCTGGAGCGGGCGGGCGCCGACGCACTCGAGGCGGCGTAGATGGCCATCGCGGTCACCGGGGGCACCGGCACGGTCGGGTCCCGGCTGGTGTCGCGGCTGACCGGTCGCGGGCAGCGGGTGCGCGCCCTGGTCCGGCCGGGCGGCAGGCGCCCGGCCGGGGACCTGGTCGAGGCCGTCGAGGCCGACCTGGAACGCCCGGAGGCGGTGCTCGACGCGCTCTCCGGCATCACCGACCTGTTCCTGCTGACCCCGCTGCACCCCGACCAGGCGTCGCTGCACCGGGGCCTGGTGGACGCGGCGAAGCGGGCCGGGGTGGAGCACGTGGTCCGGCTCTCGGCGCTCGGGGCCGACCCGCGCTCACCGGTGCCGATCCACCGCCAGCACGGCGAGGGCGACCAGGCGGTCATCGAGTCCGGCCTGCGGTACACGGTGTTGCGCCCCAACTCCTTCATGCAGAACGCGGCGCAGTGGGCGCACACAATCAAGGCACGGGACACCATCGTCCTCCCGGTCGGCGACGCGAAGGTCAGCATGATCGACGCGGGCGACATCGCGGAAGTGGCGGCGGTGGCACTGACCGAGGGCGGCGCCGACGGCCAGGCCCTGGACCTGACCGGCCCCCGCGCGATCAGCTACGCCACCGCCGCCGCCATAGTGTCCACAGTGGTCGGCCGCCGAATCTCCCATGTGGACATCGCCCCGGACGAGGCGGGCCGGGTCATGGCGTCCAACGGGGTACCGGAGTGGGCCATCGCGGCTCGGCTGGGCCTGTACGGGACCTTGCGCGCGGGCGAGGCGGAGCACGTGACGACGACGGTCGCCGACTGGACCGGGAGGCAACCACGTGACTTCGCCGAGGTGGCACCGGACCTCGCCGCGGTACTACGGGACGGGTGAGCGGGATGCGGGTCTTCGCGATCGGCGCTACGGGCGTGCTGGGTGGGCGGTTGGTGCCGCTGCTGCTGGAGCACGGCCATGACGTGGTGGTGATGGCGCCGGATGACCGGCTTGGCCTGCTGCCAGAGGGGGTGCGTGGGGTCAGCGGGGATCTGCTGGACCCGGGGATCACCGAGGTGCTGGCCGGGGAGTTGACCGGGGTGGACGTGGTCGTCAACGCGGCGACGGCCATTCCCCGGGACTTCAGCGCGCCGGGGGCGTGGGAGCGCAACACCGGGTTGCGGCGCCACGGGACGGTGCGGGTGCTTGAGGCCGTGCTGACGGCCGGGGTTCCCGCCGTGGTGCAGATGAGTGTCACCATGGCCTACGCCGACGGGGGCGATGACTGGCTGACCGAGCAGGCACCGTTCGACACCGATCCGGCCCGCGGCTCCATAGTGGACCCCGTTGCGGCGATGGAACGGGCCGTGACGGAGATCGGTGGGGACAGGATCGCGTGGTCGATACTGCGCGGGGCGCGGTTCGTCGGCGCGGGCACGACCCAGGACGCGATCCGGGCGCGGCTGCGGGAAGGCACGCTGCACGCGCACCCCGACGACCGCTACGTCTCGCTCGTGCACGTCGCGGACTTCGCCGCTGCCGTCACCGCCGCCATCGAGCGGCGCACGAGCGGCGTGGTCCTCAACATCGCCGACGACCCGCTCCTGGTGGCCGACTACCTGGGCCGCCTCGCCGAACTCGACGGCGCCCCGGAGCCGGGCACGTCGACCGACGCGGCGCGCGAGGTGTCGCACCGGGTGTCGAGCGCCGCCGCGCGGCAACTGCTGGACTGGCAGCCGAGAACCGGGGTGTGGCCAGTCCGCTTCGGACAGTGAGATCACGCGAACGCGTGATGATCGCCCGGCAGCGCCCGGGTGATGCTGGGACGGCCAGTGCCGATGTCGACAGGGAGAACCCATGCCCAACAACGCGATCGGACCGAACTTCCTCACCCTGCAGGTCCGCGACCTGGACCGCGCCCGCGACTTCTACACCAACGTCGTGGGGTTCACCACCACCGAGACCGCCGCGCCCAACGCCGTCGTGCTCGACACCCAGCCGATCAAGCTGGCGCTGCGCAAGGCGGTCATCGACCTGGACTCGGTGCCCGAGCTCGGCTGGGGCGTGGTGCTCTGGGTGAAGGCGGAGGACCCGGACAAGCTGGCCGAGGTCGTCTCGGCGGCCGGGGTCACCATCACCAAGCCGCCGTGCGACGGCTTCTGCGGCCGCGAGTTCCAGTTCAAGGACCCCGACGGCTACGAGCTGACCGTCTACGAGGGCTGAGCGGGACGGGACCGGGTGCCGCACGGCGCCCGGTCCCGCCCTCGTTCCCACGAACCCAGGCGAACCCGCACCCCGCGTACCACGCGCACCCTGACGGGAACCCCACGATGACTGACACACTCGGCATCACCACGGCGGCGGCGATGCCGCTGCCCGCCCGACTGCGGCTGCTCGCCGACGGCGAGCTGGGGGTCGGCAACTTCCTCGACAAGGCCAGGGCGCTGAGCCGGGACCCGGCGGCGCCGTTCCTGTTCGCCCAGCGGGTCACCGACCGCGGCAGCGCGGTGGAACCGTTGAGCCTCAACCGGATCACCGAGATCCGCGACGCCTACGCCGCCTGGTACCACGCGAACGGGGTGCGCAAGGGCAACCCCGTCGCGGTGTACCTCGGCGAGGGCGTCGACCCGTTCCTGCACTTCCTGGCGCTGAGCTCGCTCGGCGCCGTCGCCGCCCTGGTCAACGGGCGGATGGACCCCGCGATCGCGGCGGCCTACACCGGGCGGATCGGCGCTGTGGGCGTCGTCGCCGACCGCAAGAGGCTGGACGCGCTGGTGGCCTCCGGCGAGCT
Source organism: Actinokineospora cianjurensis (assembly GCF_003663795.1). Lineage (NCBI taxonomy): Bacteria > Bacillati > Actinomycetota > Actinomycetes > Pseudonocardiales > Pseudonocardiaceae > Actinokineospora > Actinokineospora cianjurensis. The sequence goes on along the minus strand of NZ_RCDD01000005.1, from coordinate 302,267 downwards.
GCCCGACACCGCGAAGTTCCTTGTGGCGGCGGAAGAACTGCCCACCGACGCGCCGGACCGCAGCGCGCTGCCGTCCCTTTTCCCTTACCCGCCAGGCGATGACGACCCGGTGATGCTGTGCCACACCTCGGGCACCACCGGCCCGCCGAAGTCCGCGGTGTTCGCGCACCGCCAGTTCTTCCTCGGCAAGCGCCACCGGCTGTGGAGCTTCCCGGCCGCGCGCCGCAACCGGGCGCTCTCGGCGCTGCCGCAGTCGCACTCGGCGGGGATCAGCTACCTGATGACCGCGACGCTGCTCGGCCTGCCGATCGTGGTCATGGCCGACACCTCCGGGGAGGCCGTGCGCGAGATGATGCTGCGGGTCGAGCCGACGCTGGTGATCGCCTTCCCGCAGACGTGGGCCGAACTGGCCCAGCTGGACCTGACCGGCGCCGCGGACCGGGTGCACACCTGGATCAACACCGGCGACTCCGCGCACGAGGCGCACATCAAGGCGTTGGTGCGCCACGGTTTCCGGCCGGGCAAGCGCGGCCGCCGGAGCCGGGCGGGCTCGGAGTTCGTCGACGGGCTCGGTTCGTCGGAGATGGGCATGGCGCTGTTCCGCAAGGTGAGCGACCCGACCAGCACCGACTACGGCCGCTGCGTCGGGGTGCCGGTCAAGGTCGTCACCGAGGCCACCGTGCTCGACGACGACGGCCGCAAGCTGGGACCGGGCGAGGTGGGCAGGCTCGGCGTGCGCACCCCGACCCGCACCCCGGGGTACTGGAACGCCTCCGAGCTGACCGCGCAGTCGTCGCTGTCGGGCTTCTGGCTCACCGGCGACGTGGTGTACCGCGACGAGCAGGGCCGGTTCTTCCACGTCGACCGGGTGCCGGACGTGATCCACACCGAGGCGGGCCCGGTGTACAGCCTGCCGCTGGAGGAGGCCATCCTGGTCGGCTGCCCGCGGGTGGCCGACTGCGCGGTGGTCGCCGTCGACGCCCCCGAGGGCGGCTCGGCGCCGTTCGCGACCGTCAAGCTCGGCCCCGGCCACGGCCCGTCCGACGACATCCTGGCCACGCTCAACGACGCCCTGGTGCGCCGGGGGCTGACCCGGCTGCGCGGCGCGGTCGTCGCCACCGACGACGCGGACTTCCCGACCGGCGCGACCGGCAAGGTCCTCAAGCGCAGGCTCCGGGAGCGCTTCGCCTCGGTGCTGACCGACCCCGCGGCGACCGGGACCGGGTCGACTAGCGCAGTATCGGCCGGGACTGAGTCGACCGGCGCTGCACCGACCGAGAGTGCGTCGACCGGCTCGGTACCGACCGGGACTGCACCGATCGGGGGTGCGCCGACCGGCGCTGCACCGACCGGGACTGAGTCGACAGGTGCTGCGTCGACCAAGACCGAGTCGACCGGCATTGCGTCGACCAGCCCGGGACCGACCGGGAATGCGCCGACCGACGCTGAGTCGACCAGCGCTGTACCGACCGGGAGTACATCGACCGGCGGTGTGTCGACCGGGAATGCGCCGACCGGTGCTGGTTCGCCGGGAACAGCGGGCCGCGTCGGCGTGCCCGAGCGGCCGTGAGGGAGCGCCATGACCAACACCCACCCCGGCCCCGCCGACGTCCCGCCCTCGGTGCGGATGTACGAGATGCTCTACAGCTCGCTGGTCAGCCAGGTGCTCATCGCGGTCGCCGACATCGGGGTCGCCGACGCCTTCGACGACGGCCCCAGCCACGTCGACGACCTCGCCGACCGCCTGGGCTGCCACGCCGAGTCGCTGTACCGGGCGCTGCGGGCGCTGGCCAGCGTCGGCGTGTTCAGCGAGGTCGCGCCGCGCACGTTCACCCTGACCCCGCTGGCCAGGACCCTGCGCGGCGACGGGCCGGACTCGATGCGCGACCTCGCCCGCTACCTGGGCAGACCGGAGCGCCAGCTGTCGTTCGGGGCGATGGCGCACACGTTGCGCACCGGTCGGCCCGCGTTCGACCACGTCAACGGGACCGACCTGTGGTCACTGCTGGGGTCGCGCAGCGATCTCGGCACGCTGTTCGACCGGGCGATGGGCAACATGGCGCGGATGGTCAACTCCTCCACACTGGCCGCGCACGACCTGTCCGCCGCCCGCCGGTTGGTCGACGTCGGCGGCGGGCACGGGCACCTGGTCGCCACGCTGCTCACCCGGTACTCGGAGCTGACCGCGGTGGTGTTCGACCTGCCGCGGGTCATCCCCGAGGCCGTGGCCGTGCTCGGCGCGGCGGGCGTGCTGGACCGGGTCGAGTGCGTCGCCGGTGACTTCTTCACATCGGTGCCCGAGGGCGGCGACACCTACCTGCTGTCCTGGACCATCCACGACTGGGACGACGAGGACTCCGTCCGCATCCTGCGCAACGTCCGCGCCGCCATGGGCGACACCGGCCGGGAGCTGATCCTCATCGACGACGTGCTGCCGGAGGGTGATGCCCCGCACTTCGGCAAGTTCGAGGACATCGTCATCCTGACCCTGCTCACCGGCCGCTCCCGCACCGAGTCCGAGTTCGCCAAGTTGTTGTCCGCGGCGGGTTTCCGACACGTGGAGACGCGCCCGACTTCAGCGCCCACCAGCTTGCTCATCGCTCATCCTGTGTAACTCTCCCCCGCCACCCGCCCCCTCGTCCCCACCCGGCATCGTTCCCGGCCGGGCAGGTCGTCCACCGAAGCCCCTGTGGTGACTGGAATCCCGTCACCACAGGGGTTTTGTCTGCACGAGAAAGCCCGGCCACCGTGGTGGCCGGGCTCTGCTGGTCGCGGGCTACTTCTCCAGGCAGAACTCGTCGATCGGGTACCCGACGTGGCGGTCGGCGGAGGGCAGGTAGCCCAGGACGACGTCGCCGGGGCGCAGCTCGGTGCTGTTGAGGACGCTGCCGCCGGGGCCGAGGACCCGGACGTGCCAGTCGTCCTGCAGGATCAGGTTGACCTCGGTGCCGTTGGGGGCGACCGCGTCGATGGAGATCAGCGGCCGGGTCTCGATCTTGACCCGGCCCACGGTGACCAGCCGGGTCTGGCCCTTGACGTCGACGGCGAGGACCTTGCTGCCGGACTTGAGCTCGCTGAGGTAGTTGGTGCGCTCGTCCTGCGAGAGCGTGTAGGAGTGGATGGCGCCCGCGTTGACCCGGAACGGGCGGGTGGGCATGTAGGGCAGCGGGTGGGTCTCGCTGACGCAGAGGATCATGCCCTTGGAGTGCGAGCCGACCAGGATGCCCTCGTCCTCGCGGAAGTACGTGCAGGTGTCCACACAGGCCCGCTCGCCCATGCCGATGTGCGTGGTCCTGGTGACCTGGAGCTCGACGAGGTCCAGCTCGGGGGTGGTGGCGATCGCGGCGGCCTTGAGCTTGGTCGCGTCGCCGACCTTCGCCGGTGCCATCAGCACCCCGTCGGAGCCCAGCTCCAGGACACCGTAGATGATCTCGGCCTCCTCGACGTCGGCGGCGATGGTGACGATGCTGCCGGTGGCCCTGGCCGCCGCGGCGATGACGATCTCCAGCGGGATCTTGGTGGGGTCGCGGAACAGCAGCACCGCCCAGCGCTCGGTGCGCGCGGCCTGGCAGGCCAACTCCAGGGTGTCGGCGTCGACGATCTCGACGAACCGCCCGATCTCGACCGCCGGGTACCTGGCGGTGAGTTCACCGACGTCACCGTCCCGATCCGGGTCGACAACCAGCACGTCCACCCCGTCGAGGCTCTCGGGCAGCGCCTTGCCACGCGGCAACAACACCTTGGTCACCGTCGGCGGCAACTCCCCCAACACCGCGACATCATCGACGACGACGCCGTCCACCCGCTGGTGCAGCGCCTCCTCCAGGATCGCGGCCCGGGACGACCCGGTGTCGCGGACATCAAGCCAGCAGAGCTTCATGGCGGTCTCGCTCCTCGTCACATTCGGCGTGGTCTGCATCGGGGTAATCGGTATCGGCGCAGTCGGTATCGGTGCGGTCGGTATCGGTGCGGTCGGCGTGATCGGCACAGTCGGAGTCACCGTGGCCTGCACACCCGGCGCGGCAGGTGTCGACTCGATCGGCACCTCCGGCGCGGGCGCGATCGGCGGGGTTGGCGTCGGTCCGGCAGCAGTTGCCCGCACGGTGGCCTCGGCAGGCGCGGTGGTCTCGGCAGGGGTCGGCGCGGGGGCGGCCGGGGTCGGGGAGGTCATCGGCGGGGCAGGCTCGCGGCCAGTTCGAGTTCCAGCGACGGCCCGGTGCCGCCGGAGTGGATGAGGGTGGCGATCTCACCCGCGCGGGCACCGGGGTCGGGGGCCTGGAAGACGTTGCGGCCCATGGCGACACCAGCGGCCCCCGCCCGCAGTATCTCGTCCACATAGGACTTCACCGCGTCCAGGCCGGACTTGCGCGGTCCACCGGCGACGATCACCGGGACCGGGCAGGCGCGCACCACGTCGGCCATCGCGGCCACCGAGCCAGCGTAGACCGACTTCACCACGTCAGCGCCGAGGTCGGCGGCCAGGGTGGCCACGTGCGCCACCAGTTCCGGGGTCGGCGTGCCCACCCGCGGGCCCCTCGGGTACATCATGGCCAGCAGCGGGATGTTCCACCTGTCGCAGGCGTCGGCGACCGCGGCGAGGTCGGCGACCTGCCTGCGCTCGTCGTTGGAGCCGACGTTGACGTGCACGCTGACCGCGTCCGCGCCCAGCCGCAGCGCCTGCTCCACTGTGGACACCAGGTACTTGGCGTCCGGGTCGGGGGCGTGCGCGGTGCTGGCGCTCAGGTGCACGATGAGCGAGGTGCCGGTGAACACCCTGGCGTCGAGGCCGCGCAGGCTGCCCTTGTGCAGCACCACGGCGTCCACCCCGTTGGCGGCCAGCGAGCCGACCAGGCCGGGCAGGTCGCCGTTGGCCAGGATCGGGCCGTCGGAGACCGAGTGGTCGAGCGGGACGACGAGCAGCCGGTTGGCGGCGTGCCGGAACAACCGCTGCAGCCGAACCTGGGAGCCGAAAGACCTGTTGGCGGACACCTGGTGCCCCCTTTCTCTTCGCGGACCGGGCCGGGGATCAGGCCAGGGTCATGGACTCGACGGGCAGGTCGTCGGCGTCCAACTCGAACTCGCGGTGCACCGCGATGACCGCCTCGGTGAGCCGGGACGCGGGCACCAGCACCGAGATCCGCGACTGCGCGGTGGCGAACCAGTCCGGTGCCACGTCGATGGTGGCCAGCGCGGCCAGCATCCTGGCCAGGAACTCCGGCCGGTTGAGCAGCCCGGTGCCCACCACCGACAGCTTGCCGACGCCCTCGTCGAGCTCGGTGCCCAGCCCGTGCGTGGTGGCCAACTGCCGCAGCAGGGCGCGGGCGGCTACCAGTTGGCCGCGGTGCACGGCGAAGCCGACCTGGTCGACCGCGCCGCGGTCGGTGTGCCAGGCGAGCATGTCGACCGGCACCGCGGCGCGGGCGAAGGCGCCGAGCACGGCGGTGACCAGGTCCACCTCCCGCCGCCCGCGGCGCAGCACCACCCGCGCCACCGCCCGGTCGTGGGTGACCGCGGCTATGAAGCCCCTCGTCTCGATCATGTCGCTGCTCCGTCCCAGGATCGTCGTGCCACCCGCACCGGTCATGGTGTTGCGCACCAGCACATCCAGCCCGTGCACCGAGGCCAGCTCCACCGCGCGCGAGTGCATGACCTGCGCGCCGGAGAAGGCCATCTCGGCCATCACCAGCGGGTCGACGGTCGCCAGCACGCGGGCGGTGGGCACCAGCCGGGGGTCGGCGGTGAACACACCGTCGACGTCGGTGTAGATCTCGCAGGCCCGCGCGCCCAGCTCCACCGCGAGCGCGACCGCGGTGGTGTCCGACCCGCCCCGGCCCAGGGTGACGATGTCGCCGTCGTCGCACTCGCCCTGGAACCCGGCGACCACGACCACCCGGCCGCGGGCCAGGTGCGCGGTGATCCGCTGCGGGTCGACCGCGGCGATCATCCCGGCACCGTGCGGTCCGGCGGCGAGGATGCCCGCCTGCGGCCCGGTCAGCGACACCGCGGGCACGCCCCGGTCGAGCAGCGCCAGCGCGACCAGGGCCGCCGAGGCGTTCTCGCCGGTGGCCAGCAACTGGTCGGTCTCGCGGGCCGACGGCGCATCGGTCAGCGCGGTCGCGGCGGCGATCAGGTCGTCGGTGGTCTTGCCGCGCGCGGAGACGACGACCACGGTGGCGGTGCCCCCGGCGTGCGTGCCGTGCGCGATCGCCGCCACCCGGCGGATCTTCTCGGTGGTCGCCAATGAGGTGCCACCGAACTTCAGCACGGTCGTGGTCATCGCACCCTCACCGGGTTATCCCGCAGCGGACCCTTCCCTTTCTACCGACGCGGCCGCGGCCGGTAATCCCGGGAACGCGTGATGTTGGCGGTGGCGGGGCGCGAACATCACGTCAAGACGGGATGCGGTCGCGGGTGCGCGGACTACAGTGTGGGGCAGGCGATGCCGCGACGGCCACCGTCCTGTGTGGAGCCCGTCGGGCCCGGACCGGGGAGACCATCATGACCGCTGGCGATGACGGCGCGACGGCACGGATCTGCGTGGTCGGCGCGGGACCGCGCGGGATCTCGGTGGTGGAACGGCTGTGCGCCAACGCCGCGGTGGCCGGTCCCGCTCACCGGGTTGTGATCGACGTCGTCGACCCGCACGTGCACGAGGGTGGTCGGGTGTGGCGGGTCGGGCAGCCGGACCTGCTGCTGATGAACACGATCGCCTCGCAGGTCACCCTGTTCACCGACGACAGCGTGGGCTGCGCCGGGCCGGTGGTGCCCGGTCCGAGCCTGCACGAGTGGGCGCGGTTCCTGCTCTCGATGGCCGATTTCGACGACTACCCGGCGGGTGTCCGGCGGGAGGCGGCCGCGCTCGGGCCGGATTCCTACCCGTCACGGGCGTTCTACGGGCACTACCTGGTGTGGGTGCTGCGGCGGCTCGTGATCACGGCGCCGCCGGGGGTCACGGTTCGGCTGCACGACGCGGTGGCGGTGGCGGTGGCGGACGCGGCCGATGGCACGCAGGTCGTCACCCTGGCCGACGGGCAGGTGTTGGCGGGGCTGACGTCGGTGGTGTTGGCGCAGGGGCACGTGGACATGCCGATTGGCGAGCGGGAGCAACGGTTCGCCGAGTTGGCGGCCGAGCACGGGTTGCGCTACCTGCCGCCGTCGAATCCCGCGGACGCGGACCTGAGCCGGATCGCGCCGGGTGAACGCGTTGGTCTGCGCGGGATGGGGCTGAACTTCTTCGACTACATGGCGTTGCTGACCTCAGGTCGCGGGGGCACGTTCAGCCGAGGCCCAGACGGGCTGGTCTACGCGCCGTCCGGGGCGGAGCCGGTGTTGATCGCGGGGTCGCGGCGGGGTGTGCCGTACCACGCGCGGGGCGAGAACGAGAAGGGCGTCTCCGGTCGGCACGAGCCGCTGTTCGTGACGCCCGAGGTGATCGCGGACCTGCGGGCGCGGCGGGCTGGGTTCACCGCCGAGGTGTGGCCCCTGGTGTCCAAAGAGGTCACTGTGTCGTACTACCGGGCGCTGTTGGCGTTGCGCGGCCAGGACTTCCTGGGGTTCCAGCGGGCGTTCGTCGCCGGGGCGGATGAGGCGTCGCTGCTGGACGAGTACGGGATCGAGCCTGCGGCGCGGTGGGACTGGGACCTGGTCGCCAAGCCCTACGCGGGCCTGGAGTTCGCGGACCCGGGGCGGTTCCGGGAGTGGCTGCTCGACCACCTGCGCGCCGACGTCGTCGCGGCCAGGCGCGGCAACGTCACCGACCCGCTCAAGGCGGCGCTGGACGTGCTGCGGGACCTGCGCAACGAGATCCGGCTGGTGGTCGACCACAGCGGCATCCCCGGCGAGTCGTACCGGACGGAGCTGCAGCGCTGGTACACCCCGCTCAACGCGTACCTGTCGATCGGGCCGCCGACCAGCCGGATCGAGGAGATGATCGCGCTGGTGCGGGCCGGGGTGCTGCGCGTGCTCGGCCCCGGCATGGCGGTCGAGCCCCGGCCGGACGGGTTCCTGCTGCGGGCGGACGGGGTGCCCGGGTCGGCCGAGGTCGTCGACACGCTCATCGAGGCCCGGCTGCCGGAGGTCGACATCCGGCACACCGACGACACCCTCATCACCCACCTGCGCACCACCGGCGGCTGCGCGCCGTACCGCATCGACACCTACGAGACCGGCGGCCTCGCCGTGACCCGCCGCCCCTACCGGGTCCTGGACGCCACCGGCACCGCCCACCCCCACCGCTACGCCTTCGGCATCCCCACCGAGGCCGTCCACTGGGTAACCGCCGCAGGCATCCGCCCCGGCGTCGACTCCGTGATCCTCGGCGACGCCGACGCCATAGCCCGCGCCTGCCTCACCCCCCGCCTCTACACCACCACCCACATCCCCCTGGCCTGGCTCCCCACCAGCGCCCCCACCCCCATCTACGCCCCGGCAGGCTCCTGACCCCCACCCCGGCTGCGACGACCTCGCCCGTCAATCGCAGCGCAATCCCCGGTTCCAGCCGGCGCCCCCCTCCGCCCCAAGATCGACACCAGCGCTTCCGGAGACCCTCCCCGCCAACCCCAGCCCCCACCCTCTCCGGGGGGCGTCCCCGAAGCCAGTCTATCGGACCACGGTTGCGGGGCCAGAGGGTCGGCCGAAGTTGTGGACAACCGCGGCGTTGTGGATAACGCGACCTGGGCGTTCACCACCCGAGGAGTCGCACCGGCGGAGGAACTCACCCGATAGAGGCACCACGGCACGCACGGAAGACCTCCTGCCCACCCCGGGCCGGAGGTCTTCCCCGTTTCGCCACCACCCCCAGACCGGCACAGAATCGGAATTGGCTCCGGTTGTTGCGCACCGGAGCTGGTTCCGGTTAACCTGACAGCAGCATGTGGAGCCAGTTCCGCTTAGGCGAACCCGGGGCTCCAGGGGAACTCAGCGAGGAGTACCAGCGTGGACACCCAGGTCATCGACGTCGCACCAGGGACGATCGTCTTCTACGCCGACATCGGGTGCCCGTGGGCGCACATCGCGGCGTACCGGCTGCACACCACCCGCGAGCGGCTCGGGCTCACCGAGCGGGTGCGCTTCGACGTCAGGGCGTTCCCGCTGGAGCTGATCAACGACATGGCGACGCCGAAGTTGATCCTGGACGCGGAGATCCCGGTCGCCGGTGGGTTGGCGCCGGAGGCCGGGTGGCAGGTGTGGCAGGGGCCGACGCACGAGTACCCGGTGACCACCGTGCTGGCGATGGAGGCCGTCGAGGTCGCCAAGAAGCAGGGCCTCGAGGCCAGCGAGCGGTTGGACCGGGCGCTGCGGTTGGCGCTGTTCGGGCAGAGCCGCAACATCTCCATGCGACACGTGGTGCTGCAGATCGCGGGCGAGGCCGGGGTGGACGTCGAGTCGGTCAAGGCCGGGCTGGTCGAGGGGTGGGCGCGGGCGGAGATCGAGCGCCAGGTGCCGCTGTGCGCCGGGGACACCGTGCAGGGCAGCCCGACGCTGTTCCTGCCCGACGGGTCCGCCCACCACAACCCCGGGGTGCGCCTGCACTGGGAGGGCGAGTGGGGAATCGGATTCCCGGTGATCGACCAGGACGAACCGGCAGTGTACGAGGACCTGCTCCGCCGGGCACTCGGCTGACCGGGTAGCAGAGTTCTATAGCGCGTTTCCAGTCCTCAATGGCCAGTGAATGCAACGGCCGCGGACGACATTCGCGGATAACGGACGCGACGACGCGCGGTGCAATGGCGCGCCGCTCACATCGGTAAACAACAACAGACGAAGGAAGCAACAATGGGCGTCAAGGTCGCGGTCATCTACTACAGCTCGACCGGGCACGTGCACCAGTTGGCGAAGGCGATCGAGGAGGGCGCGATCGACGCGGGCGCCGAGGTCCGACTGCGCAAGGTCGCCGAACTGGCCCCCGCCTCGGTCGTCGCCGGTAGCCCGGACTGGGCCGAGCACGCCAAGGCGACCGAGGACGTGCCGGAGGCGACGCTGGATGACCTGCTGTGGGCCGACGCGTACCTGTTCGGCTCGCCGACCCGCTACGGCAACGTCGCCGCGCAGCTCAAGCAGTTCATCGACACCACCGGCGGGCTCTGGTTCGAGCGCAAGCTGGTCGACAAGGTGGTCAGCGGGTTCACCAGCTCCGACGAGGTGCACGGCGGCCAGGAGTCGACGATCATCAGCCTGTACAACGTGTTCATGCACTGGGGCGCGATCATCGTGACCCCCGGCTACGCCGACGACGTGGTCTCGGCCGCTGGCGGCAACCCCTACGGCGCCAGCAGCATCCACGTGGACAAGAACCCCACCAAGGAAGAGTTGGCGGCGGCGAACTTCCAGGGCAGGCGGGTCGCGGAGAAGGCGGCGCAGTTCGTCGCGGGCCGAGGCTGAGCGCTGACCCGGGTCGGCGCACTGCGCTGAACGGCCCCCGAGCACTATCCATGGCAGGATGACAAAGAGTGGGGCCGGTGCGCCCAGCGGGTCCCACTCTTTCATTTCCACCCCCGCCGTCGAGTAGTTGTCGAGCGGGAAAGGTGGGTACATCTCGTACAAGATCAACTAGACAGACCGGTAGTTTGTTGCCCTTTCACCCTAATGGTGGTCGGTGTCCCGGCGGCGGTCCAGAAAGATGCTGCGTGGACATCCGAGGAATCCGTCACGGGGAGGGGTGTGCTGGAGATGGTCCAAATTCCGCTGGTCGGCCGGGACTCGGCGCTGGCCGAGCTGACCGAGGCAGCGCTGGGGGTCGTGAGCGGTACCGGCGGCTGCTACGTGGTCGAGGGCCAGGCCGGTACCGGCAAGAGCCGCCTGGTCGGTGCCGTGGCCGACGCGGTGTCCGGACGGCTGGGCACGGCGTTCGGCCGCGCCGCCCACCTGGACCGGGCCGCCCCGCTGCGCACCCTGCGCACCCTGTTGCGCGCCAACGGCATCCACGTGCTCGACGAGTCCGACACCGCCGACCCCGCGGCCAACCCGGTGCGGCTGGCCGACAAGCTCGGCGAGCGGATCAGCCGGTGCGCCGCGGCCCGCCCGCTGCTCGTGGTGCTCGACGACGCCCACTGGGCGGACGAGTTGACCGCGCACATCCTGCGCGGCCTCATCCCGGCCCTCGCCGACGCCCCGGTGCTCTGGCTCCTGGCCCGCCGCCCCTCCCCCAGCCGCGGCTTCACCCAGGACACCATCGACTGGCTGATCGGCGAGGGCGCCCCCCGGCTCACCCTCGGCCCGCTCGACGCCGACGCCGTCACCGGGCTGTGCGCGCAGGTGCTCGGCGGCGTGCCCGACCCGCGGGTGCTGGCGATGGTCGAGCGCACCGGCGGGAACCCGTTCCTGCTCAGGGAACTGCTCGCCGCCCTGCACCGGACCGGTACCGCGCGGGTCGCCGACGGGGTGGCCACCGTCGAGAGCGACGAGGTGCCCGCCGGGTTCCTCAACACCGTCGAGCGCCGCCTCGGCGGGCTCTCGGAGCGGACCCGCTGGCTGCTCGACGCCGGGTCGGTGTTCGGCAGGCCGTTCACCGTGCACGAGGTCGCCGGGCTGCTGGGCCAGGCCGCGGTCGACATCATGCCGCTGATCAACGAACTGGTCGACGACGACGTCCTGGTCACCGACGGCACCGAGTTGGCGCTGCGGCAGGACCTGGTGCGCGAGGCGCTCTACGCCGCGCTGCCCGGCCCGGTCCGGTTGGCGCTGCACCGGGAGGCGGCCAAGGTCGTGCACGGCGAGGGCCGCTCCAGCGTCGAGGTCGCCGAGCACCTGGTCCGCAGCGGCCGGTGCGGTGACGCGCAAGCCCTTGGCGTGCTGGGCAACGCGGTCCGGCAACTGGCGCCGACCGCGCCGCACACCGCGGCCGACCTGATCCTGCGGATGCTGGACCTGATGGGCGAGCACGACGAGCCGCGGCCCCGGCTGGTGGCGCACGCGGTGCGGCTGCTGGCGTCGGCCGGTCGGTTCGCGCACGCCAGGGAACTGGGCGAGAAGTCGTTGCACGCCGGGCTGAGCGTGGACGACGAGGCGACGCTGCTGCTGGGCCTGTCGGAGGCGATGTACGTCGCCGGGCACACCGCGCCGGTGGTCGACTACACCGCGCGGGCGTTGGCGCGCACCGGGTTGGCCGGTCCGGTGCGGGCGCAGCTGATGGCGATCCGGGCGTACGCGCTGCTGGACGCGCCCAGCGTCGAGGAGGCGGCCACGACCGGCCGGGACGCGGCCGCGCTCGGGGAGACGATCGGCGTCAACACCGCCTGGGTGTGCGGGAACGCCGCACGCGGGGTCGCGACGCGGATCCAGGGCAAGCTCGCGGAGGCCGTCACCCACGGGGAGACCGCGGTGGGGTTGGCCGACAGCATCGGCGGGGTCGTGCGCCACCAGCACCCGCAGCTGTGGCTGGGCCGCACGCTGACGGCGGTCGACCGCTTCGCCGACGCGGACGCGGCGTTCACCATGGGCCAGCGCGAGGCCGACCAACTGGGCACGGCGTGGTCGCAGCCGCTGTGGCACTTCCACCGCGCGGAACTGATGCTCGCCTGGGGTCGGCTCAGCGAGGCCCAGACGCAGGCGGAGGCGGGGATCGCGGTCGGCACACCCGCCAGGACCGTGCCGCTGCTGGCCCTGCTGGCCCGCATCGCCCTGCTGCGCGACGACATGGACCTGGCCCGCACCCACCTCGACCGGGCCGAGGCGCTGATCGCGGCCGGTGTCGCGTCCGAGGAAGTGGTCTGGACCGCAGCGTTGCTGCACGACGCGGCGGGTAGTCAGGCCGAGGCGCTCGGATGTCTGGCCGGGGTGTTCGCGGCGGTGCCGGACCGGTTGTACCTGTTCACGCACGACACGGGGATGGCCGCGCAGGTGGTGCGCATCGCCATGGGCACGGGGCTCGACGAGCAGGCATCGACCGCGGTCGCGGCAGCGCAACTGCTGGCATCACTCAACAGCGACGTGCCCTCGCTCGTCGCGGCCGCCATGCACGCGGAGGGCTTGTTGCGGGGCGACCTCGGGTTGTTGCGCGCCGCTGTGCGGACGTACCGGTCGAGCCCGCGCCCCCTCGCCCGCGCGGCGGCCATGGCGGACACAGCACTCGCCGAAGACCTGGCCGGACGCGGCGGGGACGCGGTCGACCTGATGGAAGAAGCCCTGGGCGTGTGGATCGACTGCGGCGCCACCCGGGAAGCAGCCCGAGCGAAGAAGTGCCTGCGCCGCATGGGCGTGAAACGCAAGTTCCGCCGCGAGACCCCTGCGGGGCGGTCTGGTGGGTGGGCGAGCCTGACCCAGTCAGAACTGCGCGTGGTGCGTCTGGTGGCGGAGGGCCTGACGAACCGGGAGGTGGCCAGCAGGCTGTTCCTCTCACCGCACACAGTGGACAGCCACCTCCGCCACAGCTTCAGCAAACTCGGCGTGAACAGCCGGGTCGAACTGACGCGCAAGGTGGTGGTTCGTGATCGGGACGAGGTCACCACTTGAGTGTCTACTGAGGACGTTCCGGGTTGCTGGCGGCCATTCGTTGATCTTCCGCTGGACGACTTCGTCTTGGCTGGTGCTGCTGTTGCCGCGTAACCGCTGCTGACCTGCGACTTCTTTCACGGTCGGGTGGCGACATTCACCTGGTTCAGGGACAGAAGTTATCCACATGTGGATCTTCGAGGCGCTGTGTGGAGATCGTTTGTCGGGGGGTACCGGTAGGCTGGGACCTGGGACGCCCCCCGGAGAGGGTGGGGGCTGGGGCAGGACTGGCGTGCGCGCGCGAAGCGGTTGTGGTGGGGGTTAGAGCGGGCGGTAGAGGTGTCGGGGCGCGGTGGGGGTAAGCGACAGACGGCGGGGGTGGCGGCTGGCTGTGGGATAGCGGCCACCGAGTGGGGTAGCGGCAAGCGGTAGGGGTAACGGTGGGCGGTGGGGCCGTCTGGGCGCGGTGCGGGAAGCAGCCGACAGGCGGGCGTGGGCGGGCGGTAGAGGTGTCTCGGCTCGGTGGGCGCCGACGAGTTGTGGTGGCACTCAGCAGATCGCAGGAACGCCCATGGGTGGTGGGTAGCGGGGTGGGGTGCGTGAAGGCGGTATCGGCGGATGGCGCGGGCTCTTGGGCGGCGTAGCAGGGACGGGGCTGGCGGAGAACTCCACACCACGCCCATCGACAGCCGCTATCTCCTCAGCGCGCCAAGCCCCTGCCCGCCACACCACTGCCTCGCCGCCCATGCACTCGCACCGCGCCGAGGCGCCTCACCGAGGCAGCAGGCAGCAGGCAGCAGGGGTGGCTGGCTCGATAGGCGCATCAAGCGGGTAGTGGCGTGCCGGTGAGCGGGCAGTGGCACCAACCCGGCAAGGTCGAGTCGCGCGTGGTGGGTCGCGTGATCGCGTGATGTGTGGGCGGGTGGGGCGGCGGGAGGATGGCTGGGCAGGTGCCTGGGGCGCGGCGTGTGTCGGGTGGCTGTGGGACCGGTGGGGCGGGTGCGTGCCCGTGTGCCGTGTCGACTTGGGCAGTAGCGATCCCTGACCTGATGGAGATGTGATGTCCCAGGACGTGCCGCCTGCCGTGCGGATGTACGAGATGCTCTACGGCTCGTTGACCAGTCACCTGTTGGTCGTCGTCGCCGAGCTCGGGGTGGCGGACCACTTGCGGGAGGGTGAGCCCAAGCACGTCGACGAGTTGGCGAAGCTGACCGAGAGCCACCCGCGCAGCCTCTACCGGGCGCTGCGGGCGTTGGCCAGTGTCGAGGTGTTCACCGAGGTCGAGGACCACGTCTTCGGCCTCACCCCCCTCGCGGCCACCCTACGCGGCGACACCGAGGCATCCATGCGCGACTTGGCCCGCTACGTCGGTCTGGCGCCGCGGCAGCAGGCGTTCGGGGCGTTGCTGCACAGCGTCCGCACCGGGCAGCCCGCGTTCAACCACGTGCACGGCACCAGCTGGTGGGAGTACCTCACCTCCCACGGCGAGCTGGCGTCGGTGTTCAACGCCGCCATGGGGAACATGTCGCAGCTGGTCAACGGCGCCACGCTCGACAGCTACGACCTCAGCGGGGTCCGGCGGCTGGTCGACGTCGGCGGCGGCAAGGGGCACCTGGTCGCGTCGATCCTCACGCGGTACCCCGAGATGACCGCGGTGCTCTACGACCTGCCGCGCGTCGTCCCCGCCGCCGAGGAGGTGCTGCGCGAGGCCGGTGTCGCCGACCGGGCGCGGTGCGTCGGCGGTGACTTCCTGGAGTGGGTGCCCGAGGGCGGCGACCTCTACGTCGTGTCCTGGACGCTGCACGACTGGGACGACAAGGACTCCGTGGCGCTGCTGAGCAACATCCGCCGGGTGCTGCCCGCCGACGGCACGCTGATCGTCATCGACGAGGTCCCGCCGCCGGGGGACGCGCCGCACTTCGGCAAGTTCGAGGACATCGTGATGCTGGCGCTGCTGACCGGGCACATCCGCACCGAGGCCGAGCTGGTGCCGCTGTTCGAGGCGGCGGACCTGCGGATCACCGAGATCAGGGCGACGTCGTCGCCGACCAGCGTGATCGTGGCCGTTCCCGCCTGACCCACCCCGCGAAGGAAAGGACCACCGATGGCCACGACCGACTCCCCCTCGCCGTTGCCGCTGATGGCGCTGGCCACCAGCTTCTGGCAGTTCAAGACCCTCGCCTCGGCCTATGAGCTCGGCCTGTTCACCCTGCTGTCGGGCACCGAGGGCGTCACCGCGGCCGAACTCGCCGAGGAACTCGGTACCCAGGAGCGCCCTGCGGAGATCCTGCTGACCGGCTGCGCGGCGCTGGACCTGCTCGAGAAGCGCGACGGCCGCTACCGCAACAGCGCGCTGAGCGAGGAGTTCCTGGTGCCGGGCAAGGCATCGCACCTCGGCGGCCTGATCACCATGTTCGACCAGCGGCTCTACGCGGGCTGGGACAAGCTGACCACCGCGGTGCGCACCAACCGTCCGACCACTTGGGACCCGGACAAGGAGCGGTCGCTGTTCGAGAGCGCCGACCCCCGCATGCTGGAGGTCTTCTGGGAGGCGATGCACGCCATGTCCACCCAGACCGCGCGGACCCTCGGTGAGCACGTCGACCTGAGCCGCTACAAGGCATTGCTCGACGTGGGTGGCGGTTCGGCGGCGTTCGACATCGAGCTGACCCGGGTCTACCCGCAGCTGCGCGCGAACGTCTACGAGCTCGCCTTCGTCGCCGAGATCGCCGCGCACAACATCAAGGCGGCCGGGGCGGCCGAGCGCGTCGGCACGATCGACGGGGACTTCTTCACCGACCCGGCCTTCCCCGGCGGGCACGACCTGCACCTGTTCTCCATGGTGATGCACGACTGGGACGAGACCCGCAACCGGGTGCTGCTGCGCAAGTCGTTCGAGGCGCTGGAGCCGGGCGGGTCGGTCGTGCTGTGCGAACTGCTCGTCAACGACGAGAAGACCGGGCCGCTGCCCGCGGCGATGATGAGCCTGAACAAGCTGATCGAGACCGAGGGCCGCAACTACACCGTCGCCGAGTACGCGACCTGGCTGACCGACGCCGGGTTCGCCGACCCGGAGGTCATCGCCTTCGACGCGGTGGGCGCCAACGGGGTCGTCATCGCGCACAAGCGCTAGGGGCGGGCACACGAACTTCCAAGGGAGCGACATGTCGTCGAGGCTGTTTTCCAGCGAGTCGGTGACCGAGGGCCACCCGGACAAGCTCTGCGACGCGATCAGCGACTCGGTGCTCGACGCGCTGCTGCGCGTGGACCCGAGGTCGCGGGTGGCGGTGGAGACCCTGGTGACCACCGGGCAGGTGCACGTGGTCGGGGAGGTGACGACGCAGGCGTACGCCGACATCCCGGCCATCGTGCGCGAGGTGGTGCTCGACGTCGGCTACGACTCCTCGGCCAAGGGGTTCGACGGGAACTCGTGCGGGGTGAACGTGGCGATCGGCGCGCAGTCGCCGGACATCGCCCAGGGCGTCGACACCGCCTACGAGTCCAGAGTGGAGTCCGCGGACGACGAGATCGACCGGCAGGGCGCGGGCGACCAGGGCCTGATGTTCGGCTACGCCAGCACCGACACCCCCGAGCTGATGCCGCTGCCGATCGCGCTGGCGCACCGGCTTTCCCGGCGGCTGACCGCGGTGCGCAAGGACGGGACGCTGCCGTACCTGCGCCCGGACGGCAAGACCCAGGTGACCGTGGAGTACGCGGGCGACCAGCCGGTGCGGCTGGACACCGTGGTGGTCTCCAGCCAGCACGCCGACGGGGTGGACCTGGAACGGATGCTGGCCAAGGACATCCGCGAGCAGGTCGTGGCGCCGGAGGTGGCCGCGCTCGGGTTGGACGCCTCGGACACCCGGCTGCTGGTGAACCCGACCGGCCGGTTCGTCATCGGCGGCCCGATGGGTGACGCCGGGCTGACCGGCCGCAAGATCATCGTCGACACCTACGGCGGCATGGCCCGGCACGGTGGCGGCGCGTTCTCCGGCAAGGACCCGTCCAAAGTGGACCGCTCGGCGGCGTACGCGTTGCGCTGGGTGGCCAAGAACGTGGTGGCAGCGGGGTTGGCTTCGCGGGCTGAGGTACAGGTTGCTTACGCCATCGGCAAAGCAGCGCCGGTCGGGTTGTTCCTGGAGACCTTCGGCACCGAGACGCTGGATCCGCTGAAGATCCAGCAGGCCATCCGCGAGGTGTTCGACCTGCGGCCCGCGGCGATCATCCGCGACCTGGACCTGCTGCGCCCGATCTACGCGCAGACCGCGGCGTACGGCCACTTCGGACGGACTGACATCGACCTGCCGTGGGAGCGCACGGACCGGGTCGACGCGCTGCGCCAGGTCGTCGGGGCTTGAGGCCATGACCACGGTGCTGGAGCGGTTGCGCGGCGCCGACCCGGTGTTCTCGGTGGAGTTCTTCCCGCCCCGCAACGACGACGAGGAACGGTTGCTGTGGCGCACGATCCGCGAACTGGAGCCACTCGACCCGGCCTACGTGTCGGTGACCTACGGCGCGGGCGGCTCGCGGCGGGACCGCACGATCCGCACCACGGGCAGGGTGGCCACCGAGACCACCCTGCTCCCCGTGGCGCACCTGACCGCGGTCGACCACTCCATCGCCGAGCTGCGCAACGTCATCGGGTGGTACGCCTCGGTGGGGGTGCGCAACATCCTCGCCATCCGCGGAGATCCTCCCGGGGATGTCAATGGTGAGTGGGTTCCACACCCGCTAGGACTGTCCTATGCGGAGGAACTGGTCCGACTGGTTCGTGAATTGGGCGACTTTTGTGTTGGGGTGGCAGCTTCTCCTTACGGCCACCCTCGCTCTACGGATCTGGCAACCGACACCGAGCACTTGGTACGGAAGCTGCGCGCGGGGGCGGACTACGCCATCGCCCAACTCTTCTTCGACGCCGACGACTTCCTGCGGTTGCGCGATCGGGTGGCGGCGCGCGGGTGCGACGCGTTGCTGGTGCCGGGGGTGATGCCGCTGACGACGATCCGGACGTTCACCAAGGCGGTGGAACTCGCCGGTGTGCCCGCGCCCACCCGGGTGGTGTCCCGACTCCTGCGCTGGGAGCACGACGCGCCCTCGTTCCGCAAAGCGGGAATCGACCTGGCAACGGAGCTGTGCGCCGACCTGCTGGCCGAGTCCGTGCCCAGCCTGCACTTCTACACCCTGAACCGCTCGAAGGCGACCCGGGAGGTCGTGTCCAGACTGGGGTTGGTCCGCGCGAGGGTGTGAGACGGCCGTGGGCCCGCTTGTCGGGCTCACGGCCTCACCCTTTTCGAACGACTCGCCCGCTCTGCTGCTGCCGTCACCCGGTCCACTTCTCTGGCCTGGCCTTTCCCACTACGGACCGCCTGGGTGTTCACCCGGTTCAGGGACAGAAGTTGTCCACATGTGGATCTTCGGCGGCCTGTTTCAAGATCTTCTGTCGGGGGGTGCCGGTAGGCTGGGACCTGGGACGCCCCCCGGAGAGGGTGGGGGCTGGGGCAGGACTGGCGTGCGCGCGCGAAGCCGGTTGCGGTGGGGGTAGCGGCGGGCGGTAGAGGTGCCGAGACGCGGTGGGGATGCCAGGGCGCGGTGGGGGTAAGCGGCTAGCGATAGGGCAACCGGGGGGCGGTGAGGGCTACCGAGCACGGTAAGGCCCGGGTGGGCTGTGGCAGCGGCGGACGTGTGGTGAAGGCAAAGACGGTGAGGGTGAGTGGGGGTGCCAGAGCGGCGGGAGGGGTGAGGTTGCCGGCAGTAGGACGTTGGCGGGCTGCTGGTGTGGGTGCGGAAAGGCCCGTGGGCCGGGTGGGGGTCGCTCCCCGCCGGGCCCACGGGCCTTCATGTGAACATCCCCTCTAGGCGGGAGGGATGTTGTGGTTGACCCGGAAGAGGTTTGTGGGGTCGTACTGGCGCTTGACCTCGCGGAGGCGTTGGTACACCGCTGGTTCGTAGGCGGCGCGGACCGTGGCCTCGTCGGTCTCGTGGCTGCCGATGAAGCAGAGGTAGGGGCCGCCGGTGGTCCAAGGGGACATTGTGGACAGGACGGTGGTCTGGTAGTCGACCGCTTCCGTTACCTTGTCCGGGGTGGGGACGCTGGCGAGGAAGAGGCTGAAGGCGGCGTCGCGGAAGCTGATGGCGTTGGGGGTGGCTGGTTCGCGGGTGAAGGCGCCGCCGAGTTGGCGGACTTCCACGGCCAGCAGGGGGCTGTTGGCGTCCGGGCCGATCAGGTCGATCAGCGTGTCGAGCGCGGCGTCGTCGAGGGAGCGCAGCAGGGTCGAGCGCTCGTAGTACGGGCCGGGTTCGGTGGGGTCGTTGTTGATGGTGCCGATCTCGGTGTAGGGCAGGTCCGCCAGGGTGTCGATCAGGCGGGTGCCGATGGCGCGCAGTGGGGTGACCAGCCGCTCGCCGTCCTCGGCCGAGCCGAAGTAGAACACCCGGATGTGCGCGATGTACTTGCCGCGCAACGGTTCCGGGAACACGTCCAGGTCCGGGAAGCGGATGAAGGCGATGGACGACGCCAGCTCCTCCGGGGTGGTCGTGGTCCAGTCGCGGTAGGTCCGCAGGATCTCGGCGGCGTTGTCGCCCTCGAAGAACAGGCCGCCGCCGTAGAGGCGGGTGACCGGGAACAGGCCGATCTCCATGGCCGTGATCACGCCGAAGTTGCCCTTGCCGCCGCGCAGCGCCCAGAACAGGTCCGGTTCGGACGTCGCGGACGCGGTGAGCGCCACGCCATCGGCGGTGACCACGTCGAACGAGCGCACGTGGTCCGCGGCGTACCCGTTGGCCCTGCCCAACGGGCCGACGCCACCGCCGATGGCGTAGCCGATGGCGCCGACGAGCGGGGACGACCCGTTCGGCGGCGCCAAGCCCTCCTTGGCCGCCGCGGCGACGACCTTGCCCCACCGCGCCCCCGCCTCGACCCGCGCGGTCCGAGCGGCGGCGTCGATGGTGACGCCGTCGAGACCGCGGGTGACGATCAGCAGCCCGTCGTCCGCGGTGGTGGACGGGCCGTGCCCGGTGGCCTGCACGGCAACCGGCAGCGCGTGCGCCGCGGCGAACGCCACCGCGTCCCGCACGTCGCCCGCGTCAGCGGCCACGACGGCGACCGCGACCCGGTGCGGCGCGGTCTGGTTGTGCGCGGCGATCGCCTCGGCGTACCCAGGGGTGTCGGGCAACAGCACGTCACCGCGCAACCGGCTGTCGAGGTCGAACGCGGCCTCCCGGAGTGCCGGTGTGCCTGCCACGGACGAGGTGTTCACCAAGGGTCCTTTCTCGAGCGGGAATGTCTCCGGCGGGGACCGGTGGGAGCGCGGGGATTGCTCAGCGACTGACGACGTCGTCGACGTTCAGTAGCTGAAGAAGTCCTCGGTGATCGTCGTGTGCAACACCCGGTAGCCGCCCGTGTAGAAGACCAGGGGGTCGCCGTCCTGGTAGTCCAGGTGTTCCACCTCGCCGATGTGCAGGATGTGGTCGCCCGCCTCGTGCACGTCGACGACGCGGCAGGCGATGCGGGCCAGGGAGCCGACCAGCAGCGGGACCCCGGCGACCGTCTCGAACTCGGGTTCCAGGGCGGCGACGGGGCGGCCCGCGAAGTGTCGGGAGTGGACTTCCTGGTGGTCGGCCAGGATGCTGACGCCGTAGCGGCCGGACTGGGCGAGCAGTGGCCGCATCCTGGTCTTGCGGTCCAGCGACACCAGCACGAGCGGTGGGTCGAGCGAGACGGACAGGAAACCGTTGGCGGTCATGCCGTGCACCTCGCCCTCCCACTCGGTGGTGATCACGGTGATCCCGGTGGTGAACCGACCCATGGCCCGGCGGAACGTGGTCGAGTCGAAGCGGGCCCGGTCCTGGTCGCGCTGCGGCGTTCGCGCTGTCATCGCCGACGCCTAGGCCGCGAAGGAGGCCAGGTAGGCGCGGGTGCGCTCGGGGGTGGACATGATGTCCCACTGCCGCTCGGGGAAGTTGAAGTTGTCCACCACGTCGCGGCAGACGCGGTCGTCTTCGTTCATCCGCGCGAACAGCTCCAGCAGGTGCGGCGCGGGCTCGCGGCGGACCATGAAGTTCGCCCAGTCGGCGGCCGACATCAGGTGACCGGCGCGGCGATTGGCGATGCGCAGGCAGAGCCGCTCGTCGAAGCCCAGGTCCTCGACGATCGCGGCGCCGACGGTGAACGCCGAGAACGATGCCGTGTTGGCGCCCTGGCCGATCATCGGGTCGACGGTCATGTGCGCGTCGCCGAGGGCGATGGCGTACTTCCCGTTGGGCAGCCGGGTGTAGTCCTCCCGCACGACCGGCGTCACGCCGCCCTGCAGCACGTCCTGCGGCCGGGTGACGCCGAACAGGTTCGGGTCGACGCGCTCGAACACGCCGGGGAAGTGCTGCTGCAGCTTGGCGAGCACCAGTTTCTCGAACGCCGACGGGTCCTCGTCGTAGCGGGTGTCGCGCAGCTCGTTGAGGTCGCTGGCGCCCGGGATGGCCTCGAACAGCAGGCCGGTGACGTGGCCCTCGTGCGAGTACATCGGGATCTCCAGCAGCTCCCCGTGCCCCGGGGACACGCTCAGCGACAGGCCCTTGGGGTCGTTGTAGGTGACCCCGTGGTAGAGCCCGACGGCGAGGTTGCGCTGCGGGGAGTCGTAGGGCGACTTGTCCGCGCGGCGGCCGAACATCGCGCCGAGCCCGGCCCGGCCGGTGGAGATCACCATGACGTCGTGCTGCTCGGAGAGCTCGACGATGTTGTTCGGCGTCACCGGGCGCACCGCGAGGGTGCCGCCGCGCTCCTCGAAGTCCTCGGCGAGGCGCGGCAGGTAGACGCGGTAGTCCAGGGCGCGCGACGGGGTCGGGAAGTCGCCGCGGAAGTACATCGGGGCGGGGCCGCCGATGTAGTGGTGGTTGCAGAAGTAGCCGTACTCCTGCAGGTCCCAGTGGTCGACACCGAGCTCGGCCTCGCGGTCGAGGGTGGTGCGGTGGTGGGCGACGGTGTTGAGCAGCCGCCCCTCGGCGAGCTGCGCGGCGGTCTTGTCGCTGTAGATGGTGACCGGGATGTCGTGCTTGCGCAGGTAAAGACCGAGGTGCAGTCCTGCTATGCCACTGCCGACGATTCCGATGTTGGGCACGGTGGTGACTCCTTGGCGATCGGGGGCCGCGCGGTGCTGCCTGCGCGGGACTGGGCTGGGATCCGGTAAGCGGAACCGCCTCCTCTTAATCCGAGGCTATACGCGGCGCGGTCGATCCGCAACAGTAAGTGGAGGAAGTTCCGTTAATCTCGACCCGACGGTGCACGGGTCCGGCCCCGGCCGCGTAACCTGCGGTGTCTAACGCTGTCGTCGGCGAGTGCAGGAGGGATCCGAGGTGGCGAGCGAGCCTGTTGAGCTGCCGGTGAACGGCCTGGTCGGGCTGCCTGTGGTCGGCTTGCCCCCGACCGAGCGGGCCGACGCGGCGCGCAACCGCAGGAAGATCCTGGACGCCGCGGCGCACATCGTGGCCACGGCGGGCGTGGACGGCCTGTCGATGGAGGAGGTCGCCCAGCGCGCCGGGGTCGGCATCGGCACGGTGTACCGCCGCTTCGGCGACCGCGCGGGTCTGGCGTACGCGCTGCTCGACGAGCGGGAACGCGAGTTGCAGACGGCGTTCCTGAGCGGCCCTCCCCCGCTCGGCCCCGGCGCCGAGCCGGTCGAGCGGATCAAGGCGTTCCTGCACGCGCTGCACGACCGGGTGGAGGCCCAGCCGGACCTGCTGGTGGTGGCCGAGATGAACTCCACCCACGCCCGCTTCACCGGCGGCGCCTACGCCGTGCACCACACGCACCTGGTCACCCTGCTCAACCAGGCCCGCCCCGGCTGCGACGCGCACTACCTCGCCGACGCCCTGCTGGCCCCGCTGGCGGCCAGCACGATCACCTACCAGCGCCTGCGCGGGATGAGCGCCGAACGCATCAAGTCCGGTTTGGACGAACTGCTGGAAGGCATCACCAAACCCAGCACTTGAAGGGTCGTCCTGCGCGAACCGCTGGTGCGCAAACGCTTACGCAGGCGCCGTTAGCGGACCTGCACCAGCGAGACCCTGAACTCCTCCACCACGGCCAGGGTCGCCGTGCACGCCTGCACGCTCACCGCCGTGTCGAGCGCCGCGTCGCACTCGGCCGCGATCGATGCCGATCTGTCCTCCAGGTAGAAGAAGGTCAGGTTCGGCAGCTCGGCCTTCAGCCGGGCCGGTTCCCTTGCTACCGCAGGGTCGACGAGCACCCGGGCCGGGCCGCAGCGCGCGATGTCGCGCAGCAGCGGGAACGGGTCGGCCACTCCGCGAAGGTCCGCGCGTGGGCCGTTCTTGGCCGTGCCCAACCACGGGCCTGGCCAGGTCGAACCGCGACCGGTCGAGGTCGAGGTGCAGTGCGGCATAGCGCCTCGGCGGGAACGACGCCATGGACTCAAGATAGAGGGAGGTCAGCCGCAGCGCGTCGAAGTTGTCGTTGGCCTCGGTGTTCGCGTAGACCAGTCGCGGCTGGAATTGGTCTTTTCGGGCCGCGTCGATGCCGCGCAGGGCCTCGCCGAGCAACCACGGTTCCCAGTGGTCCACCTGACCGACGACGAAGAACTCGATCTCGCGGCTCGCGACCTTCCCGGTTCCCGGAGATCTGAGCCGGTCGAGCAGCACCGGGTCGACCGGCTTGAGGAGCTCCCACTCGTCGGCGGCGAGGACGGCGAAGCAGCCGCTCTTGTCCTCAAGGGACGGACGGGCCATCCGGGCGTCGACCGTGGGCCACCGGGTCGGCGAGCAGTCGTCGGGTTCGGCCGCGACAACGACACCTCCCGCCGCGATCAGCAGAATCGTGCCCACGCCCGCGAAAGCGAACCGAGTCGTTTTCCGTGCACGGCCTTCCGGGCGGTCGATCGCGGTGGCGATCAGGCGTTCCTGGAGGCGCACGTGCCCGAACTGGTAGTGGCCGCCTGTCCCCCTGAGCAGTCCGCGCTCACGGGCGTCGGCGAGGAACCGCACCGATCGCCACGGCAGCCGTCTGATCAGCGCCAAACCCGTTCGGACGACGAGGAAGCGCGGCCACATCCGCGTCGAGCCCGACGGTGAACGCCATCGCGGCGACCACGCCGAACAACCCGAACAGGCCGACGGTGGTGCCGAAGTCGGTCACGGGCGCGAGCACGGCGGTCACCACCGACGTCAGCACGAAGATCGCGCCCACGGTGCAGGCGAGCCCCATGCCGCGCCAGAAACCGATCGGCCGGACCCGTTGGCGCCCCGGCGTGGCCGCTGCCTGCTCCGGAGCCGCGCGGCCGAGTGCCAGCCACCCCGACACGGCACCCACCACCAGCAGGAACACGGCCTGGAGCGGCAGGTACGGGACCAGGTCCGCCAGCAGTCCGGAGGTCCGGAACGTGCGTCCCCAGTCGAAGGTCCCCGGTAGGGCCAGCACGAGCGCGCCGCCTGCGAGGAATCCCAGGACGGGGGCGACGAAGGCCGCCGCGTCCGACCGGTGCGCCAACTGGGCGGCGGACACCGACCGCTTCTGCTCGCGGTGGAGGTGTTCGGCGAGGTAAGTGAGCCAGCGGCGGGCCTGCCTGGTGTTCCAGCGGCGGGCGTACCAGGGGTCGTGCGAGGTGTCGGCGGGGTAGGCGGTGTCGGACAGGTAGGTGGCTATGTCGTCGACTGGGACGGGGAGGACTAGGTGGTTGGTGAGCAAGGTGGTGAGGGTGCGGGTGCGGTCGCCGTAGTAGAGGGCGGCCAGCTCGCGGACCAGCCTCTTACTGCCGGGAAGCTTGGTGAAGCCATCGGCCAGAGTCCTCGCTGCCTGGTCCGGGTTGCCGTCGACCCTGCCTTCGAGTTTGAGTCGGACGGCCACCACCGCGGCCACGGTGGCGGCCGCCGCACGCAGGCGTCTGCGCGAGTCGCGGGGCATGTGTGCCTGATCGACTCCGGTGCCGGAGTCGTTACCGTCAGTGGTCGGAAAATCGGGGGCGGTCGAGCCGGGGCGTCGTTATGCTCCGCGCGCCTGGTCCTGGCCCCGCCGTCCGGTGGTCGGCGTGGGGCCGGGGGTTGTCCGCGTCACCGCGGCGCGGGCGGGAGGAGATCCACGTGGTGTTCCGTGCCGCGAACGACAGGTACGACTCGATGGCATACCGGCGGTGCGGCCACAGTGGACTGCTGCTGCCCGCCGTCTCGCTCGGCCTGTGGCACAACTTCGGTGTCGGCGGTTCCTTCGACACCCAGCGCGCGATCCTGCACCGCGCGTTCGACCTCGGCGTCACGCACTTCGACCTGGCCAACAACTACGGTCGCCCCGAGTTCGGCTCCGCGGAGACCACGTTCGGGCGCGTGCTGGACACCAGCCTGCGCCCCTACCGCGACGAGCTGGTCATCTCCACGAAGGCGGGCTACGAGGCATGGCCGGGGCCGTACGGGAACCTCGGGTCGCGCAAGTATCTTTTGTCCTCTTTGGACCGTAGCCTGCGCAGGCTGAACACCGACCACGTCGACGTCTTCTACTCGCACCGCCCGGATCCCGACACGCCGATCAGCGAGACCATGGGAGCGCTGGCGAGCGCCGTCAAGCAGGGCAAGGCGTTGTACGCGGGCATCTCGAACTACGACCCGGAGCAGACCCGCGCCGCCGCGGCCGCCCTCGCCGAGCACGGCGTGCCGCTGCTGGTGCACCAGCAGGAGTACTCGATGTTCGAGCGCGGAGCCGAGGACGGCCTCCTCGACACCCTCACCGACTCCGGCACCGGCTGCGTCGCCTTCTCCCCCTTGGCCCAGGGCCTGCTCACCGACCGCTACCTCGACGGCACCGTTCCTGCGGACGCCCGCGCGGCCAACAGCATCTTCCTCAGCGCGGACAACATCACACCGGTCTACTTGGAACGCGCCCGCGCCCTCCGCGACATCGCCGCCGAGCGCGGGCAGACCCTTGCCCAGCTGGCCTTGTCCTGGGTCCTCCGCGACAGCCGGGTCGCCTCTGTGATCATCGGTGCGAGTTCGGTGGGCCAACTGGAGCAGAATGTCTTGGCCGCCCAGGCCGCACCGTTGACCGAGGCCGAACTGGCCGCCATCGAACCGCACGCCGTCCACGGGACTGGGTGGGACTAGCCACGGCTCGCCTTCGGCATTGCGGGTGGGAGACGGCTCGCCTGCGGCATTGCGGTGGGGCGCGAGAAAGCGAAGAGCTCGATGGGGCGAACTTGTTTTGCGCGGGGCCCCTACAACACCCGTGGCAGAACCGCAAAGCAGGGGCCGAAAAGCAGGCCCTGCCGCGTGAACGACGCTACGGCTGCTGTCCCCCCACACAAAACAAGTCCGCCCCATCGAGCCGGCTTGGCACCAGCGGATCCGAGGAGCGGCTGTCGGCCAACGTCTAGGAGGGGCACGTTGGGACAAGTGGCTGTGGCGGGCGGGCGTGGGCCAACGATCGTGAGGACCGGGTGGGGGCCACCGTTGTAGAGGGCACGTTCAGGGCCGGCGTCTGCACCTAGTCGAAGTGGAGTAGTGGTGGTAGTGCCTGCACTACCACCACTCCACCCGCGCACAGGATCGTGCGCCGCCCGCCTGCCGACCAGACTTTGCCCTGATCAGAAACATCTGGGGTGAGGGGCGTGGCGACGATGGTGGGACTGGCCTGGCAGACGATGCGGACCCGGTTGAGCGGGTTCGTCGGGGCGTTCTTGGCCGTCCTGTGTGGAACGGCGGTGGTGGCCGCGTGCGGGGTGTTGATCGAGTCGGGGTTGCGGGCGGGGGTGCCGCCGCAGCGGTATGCGGGTGCGGATGTGGTGGTCGGTGGTGAGCAGACCGTGCGGCCGGAGGGGGTTGATGTTCTCGGTGGGCTGCCTGTGGCGGAGCAGCCGACCATCGACGCGGGGGTGGTTGGTCGGATCGCCGCGATCGAGGGGGTGCGCGCCGCAGTAGCCGAAGTGGACTTCCCGGCGAGCGTGATCACCGATCGCGGGCCGGTGCCGTCGCGGGGGCACAACTGGGCGGCGGCGGTGTTGGCGCCGTTCACCCTCACCGCGGGCGAGGTGCCGGATGGGCCGGACGAGGTCGTGCTGGACGCCGGGTTGGCCCGGGGTGTGGCCGTCGGCGCGCTGGTGCGGGTCGAGACGCCCGCGAGCAGTCGGGAGTACCGGGTGGTCGGGGTGGCGTCGGCGCCCGGGGTGACCAGGCAGGCGGCCGTGTACTTCAGCGAGGAGCAGGCCACCGCGCTGTTCGGCAGGCCGGGACGGGTCCACGCCGTCGGGGTGCTGGGCGATGGCGGGCTCGGCGATGGCGTGGCCGAGCGGGTCGAGCAGGCGCTGGGTGCCGGCTTCGAGGTGACGACGGGGGCCGAGCGCGGCGCCGTGGAGTTCAGCGACGTCGGGCAGGCGCGGGCGTTGCTGACCGCCATCGCGGGGTCGTTCGGCGGGGTCGCGCTGCTGGTCATGGTGTTCGTGGTGAGCAGCACGTTGGCGTTGTCGGTGACGCAGCGGCGGCGGGAGTTCGCGTTGCTGCGGGCCGTCGCGGCGACCCCGAGGCAGGTCCGCGCGCTGATCGGCGGCGAGACGCTGGTGGTGGCCGGGGTGGCGGCGGTGCTGGGCGGGATCGGCGGTCTGCTGGTCGCGGGCTGGTTGCGGGACGCGTTTGCCGTGATCGGGATCGTGCCTGCGGACTTCGAACTGGCTCTAGGACCGATACCGGTCGTCGCGGCGGTAGCGCTAGGGGTCGGTGCGGCGAGGCTCGCGGCGTATGTGGCGGGGCGCAAGCCGTCCCGGATCTCCCCTGTCGAGGCACTCGGTGAGGCCGCGATCGAGCCTCAGGGCCTCGGTCGGGCGCGCACGGTGGCGGGGGTGCTGGTGACCGCGGCGGGGGTGGGGGCGGCGACCATCCCGCTGTTCCTGGACAGCCCGGTCGTGGCCGGGATCAGCGCGTTGTCGGCGCTGGTGATCGTGATCGGGGTCGGCCTGCTCGGCCCGCTGGTGGTCGGCGCGGCGATCCGGCTGGTCGCGGCCCCGCTGGGCAGGCTGTCGCGGGTCGGCGGCTACCTGGCGGCGGCCAA
The DNA here is from genome assembly GCF_003663795.1 of Actinokineospora cianjurensis. Lineage (NCBI taxonomy): Bacteria > Bacillati > Actinomycetota > Actinomycetes > Pseudonocardiales > Pseudonocardiaceae > Actinokineospora > Actinokineospora cianjurensis. Next base: position 273,811 of record NZ_RCDD01000005.1, on the reverse strand, counting down.
CAGCCTGGCCAACACCCGCAGGCTCGCGGCGGCCATCACCCCGATCATGCTGGCGGTCGGCTTCGCGGTCGCGCAGTTCTTCAGCCAGACGACCCACACCGACGCGGTGCGGCAGCAGACCGAGGCGGCCACCATCGCCGACTACGCCATCGCGGGTCAGGGCCTGTCGCCGCGGGTGGCCGACGAGGCGAGGAGGGTCCCCGGTGTGGCGGCGGCGACGTCGGTGGTGCGCACGCGGGTGTTCACCACGACCACGATGGGCGAGAAGGTGGAACTGGAGCAGGGTGCGGCGCTCGGTGTCGACGGCGACCAGGTGCGCGGGGCGTTGGACCTGGGGACGGTCACCGGTGACCTCGCCGCGTTGACCGGGGACACTGTCGCCCTGAGCGAGAACCAGGCCGACTGGATGGACAAGCGCATCGGCGACCCCGTCCCGCTCTACTTCGGCGACGGTCAGCAGGCGACGCCGCGCCTGGTCGCCACGTACACGCACCACCTGGCGTTCGGCGACTTCGTCCTGCCCGCCGAGCTCGCCCGCGCCCACACGACGGACGCCGTGGACAGCTCGGTGCTGGTGCGGTTGGCGCCCTCGGCGGACGCGGGGGCGGTCTCCGCTGCCTTGCGCGCCCTCAGCCCCACCGTCACCGTGGGCGACACGGTCACGACCGCCGACCCGCCCCAGGCGTTCTGGGTCAACCTCGTCGCGTTCGCCGTCATCCTCGGCTACATCGTCATCGCGGTCGGGAACACCCTGGTCATGACCACGGCTCAGCGGGCCCGCGAGTTCGCCGTCCTGCGCATGGTCGGCACCACCCGGCGCCAGGTCCGGCAGATGATATGGCTGGAGGCGGGGCTGACCAGCGGCATCGCGGCGGTCATCGGCACGCTCATCCCGGCGGTCCCGCTCGTCCTGCTGGGGATCGGCCTGGCAGGCGACCCGATCCCAGCCGGGCCGGTGACCGTCTACCTGGCCGTCGTCGGCGCCGCCGTCCTCCTGGCCCTGGTGACCACGGCCATCCCCACCCGCGTGGCGCTGCGGACCAACCCGATGACCGCGATCAGCCTCCGGGACTGACCCGCTGTCGCGGGGGCGGGGTGGCCGGGCATGATGGCGGGGTGGAGTCGGTCCGAGTGGACTGCTGGTTGTGGGCGGTCCGGTTGATGAAGACCCGCCCGGACGCCGCGGACGCGTGCCGGGGCGGACACGTGCGGATCAACGGCAGGCCCGCGAAGGCGTCGACCATCGTGGTGCCGGGCGACGAGGTCCGGATCCGGATCGCGGCGACCACCCGGGTCGTCGAGGTCACCGTGACGATCCGCAAGCGGGTGAGCGCGGCGGTCGCGGCGACCTGCCTGATCGACCGCACGCCCAAGCCGCCGCCGGAGGCACTGGTCCCGGTCGCGCGCCGGGACCGGGGCACGGGTCGGCCGACGAAGCGCGAGCGGCGGGAGCTGGACCGGTTCCAACAGCAGGCGTGAAAACCGGTGGCGGGCGGGCAGCGGGTGCTGGTACTTTCCGCGCGGCCGTGCGAGAGACCTGAGGAGGTGGTACCCGTGAACGTATCGACATGGGTGCTCTCCTCTGGGGTCATGGTCGGGCGGTAGGTCGTCCGGGAGCGCCGTTGACACTCCCGAAAGGCACGACCATGCGCTTCACCGCCGAACAACGCCACGACGACGGCGTCCTCGAACGCTCGTTCACCCTCGGCGACATCCCCGGGATCCTGTGGACCCTCGCGTCCACCCCGGCCCCGCTGCTCCTGCTCGGCCACCCAGGCGGACTGCCCGCGATGTACCCGCGGCTCTCCGGCAGGGCCCGCCAGGCCGCCGCGGCGGGCTTCGCCTCGGCCACCATCGAACTCCCCGGCAGCGGTGACCGGCCCCGCTCCGCCACCGCCGACCAGGCCCGCGCCGACCTGCGCGGCGCCCTGGCGGCAGGCGAACCGGTCACCGACGACATCGTCGACCGGCTCGTCCTCCCCCTGGTCGACGCCGCGGTCCCGGAGTGGCAGGCCGCGCTGGACGCCCTCCTGCCCCTGCCCGAGATCGACGGCCCGGTCGGGTACGCGGGCGGGGTGATCTCCATCGGCGTCCGGCTCGCGGTGGTCGAACCGCGCGTCTCGGCCGCACTGCTGTTCGCCGGGAGCTTCGTGCCGCGAGCCATCTTCGACGAGGCCCGACAGGTCACCATCCCGCTGCTGGTCCTGCTCCAGTGGGACGACGAGGGCAACGACCGGCAGATGGCCCTGGACCTGTTCGACGCCCTCGGCTCCACCGAGAAGACGTTGCACGCCAACCTGGGCGGCCACACTGGGGTTCCCGCGTTCGAGGGTGACGACGGGAACCGGTTCTTCGCACGGCACCTGAAGTAGCGCGGTAGGACCGGTCCGGGCCTACCGCGACCGCTGACCCGCCCGCTCCGACGGCAGTGGCAGTACCGGCCGGGGCGGGCGGGACGCACATGTCGACCAGCGCTCTTACAGCGCCTGGGTGAAGCGGATCTTGTCGGCGGCGGTGGCGCCCAAGCGGCGGTAGAAGCGGATGGCGCCTTCGTTCCAGGTGGGGGTTTGCCATTGGACCTGGACCATGCCCAGGGTGCGGGCGCGGTGCAGGACGGCGTCCATGAGGAGTTGGCCGATGCCGTGGCCGCGGGCCTGGGGGCGCAGGTAGAGGCAGTCCATGTGCAGGTACTCCCAGCCGTCCCAGGTTGAGATCTCGGGGGAGCAGGTGGCGTAGCCGATGACCTCGTCGGCCTGTTCGGCGAGTAGGCAGTGCAGGCGGGCGGCGGGGCCGAAGAGCAGGGCGTCGAGGCGTTGGGCCAGGCCGGGGCCAGGGGCGGGGGCGCGTTCGTACTCGGCGTGCTCGACGATCAGTTCGAGGATGGTGGGCAGGTCGGCGCGCCCGGCGGCGCGGACGGCGGTCATCGGGGGGTCCCGCTCAGCGCGGCCAGCCACGCCGTGTGCCCGTCCACCACACCACCTCACCCCATCGGCCCACCCGTCACCCCCATGCTGCTCGCCCCGGCCCGTGGGTGGGCGGTCCACTCATCGGCGAAAGTCCGCAGTCCACTCAGCCCTCGCGCATCATCCGGTACCCGAGCCCCGGCGCGACCCGCATGATCGCGGCCAGCAGCGCCGTCGCCCCGACGTACACCCTGGCCCGGTCGCGGCGCACCCCGTCGAGCACCTCGGTGGCCGCCCGCGCCGGGCTGATCTTGCGGAACTTGCCCCTCCCCCGCGTCATGTCGGTGTCGACCAGCGGGAACACCGCGTCGAGCACCCGCACGTGCGGCGCGCCCCGGCGGCACTGGTAGTCCAGCGCCCTGGTGAAGGTGCGGACCGCGGCCTTGGTCGCGCAGTAGACCGGCGCCGATGCCTTCGGGGCGAGCGCGAGACCCGTGGTGACGTTGACGACCGCCGCCGACTCCTGGGCGCGCAGGTGCGGGAGCAGCGCCGCGCAGAGGGTGACGACCGCGTCGAGGTTGACCGCGATCTCGGCCCGCGCCGCCGCTCGGGTCGCCACCGGGTCGTCGGCCAGGAAGTCGCTGTGCGCCTGGACACCCGCGTTGTTGATCAGCACCGACAGGTCCGGGTGCAGCGCGACGAGCCGGTCCGCGAACGCCGCGGTGGCCACCGGGTCCGCCAGGTCGACGACGTGCGGGTGCACGCGCGAGCCGTGCTCGGCCGCCAACGCCTCCAGCCGCGCCCGGTCCCGACCGACCGCGACGACCGTGGCCCCCAGGTCGACCAGTTGCCTCGTGAGTTCCCGGCCGACGCCCCGCGCGCCGCCGGTGACCAGAACGGTTCTTCCAGTGAGTTCCATTGTTTTCGCCCAACTCGGAGAGTGATCAGCTGAAGGAGTGCCGATAAGCGGCCGGGGACATCGCGGTCCGCCTGGTGAACTCGCGGGTGAAATGCGGTTGATCGGCGTAACCGCAGGCGAACCCGATGGTGCTGAGCGGGTGGGTGCCCGCGAGCAGGAGCGCGGCAGCCGCCTCGGTCCTGGCCGCGCCGAGCAGGTCCTGGAACCCGCCCGCCGCCCGCAGCGCCCGTTGCAGGCTCCGCCCGGACGTCCCGACAGCCGCGGCGACCTCGGCCAGCGACCACCGCCTGCCCAGGTCGGACGCCAGCAGGCCGTGCACCCGGGTGACCACATCGGACCGTTCGGGCACCGGGACCGGCGACCGCGGAGTCGTGCCCGTCCACTCGAAACGCCACCACCCGGACCCGGCCACCGGCGGCGGCGCGACGAAGTCACCACCGGTGAACACGACGATCGCCGACGGTCCGACCGCGACGGTCAGCCCGCGCACGCCGATCACCCCGAGCAACGCCACCAGCACCCCGAGCACGACCGCGTCCTCCGCGGGTTCCGGCGGGATTCCCACCGGCCCCACGTGTTCTACAGTGATTTGACCACCGGTGCCGCCCCGCACCTCGACCCGGTGCCGCGAGTGCGTGAAGCGCTCCAACCGGCGCCACCGGTCGAGCAACTCGGCGGGCGTGGTGGCCAGCGACAGCGCCGAGACCGCTGGATCGGCGGCCAGTTCGCGCAGTACGCTCCCCGCTCGCGCCAGCGGCAGCAACCCGTGCGCGGCGGCGACCTCGGCGAGGTACCCCCGTTTGGCGTCGAGGGGGAGCAGGGCGCCCGCGGCCTGGGGCGCGGTCGTGTCGATCCCCGCCTCGGCGAGGCCGCGGCGCACCGCGGCCACCAGTCGCGCGCTGGCGTACTCGTCCACCCGACCTCCCGCTGTCCACTCCGGCCAGCGTAGGTCCGTGGTGCCCGCGGCGTCTTGAACGATCGCGCCACCGGCCGCCGACCCGAATTCCCGCGACCGCGGCGCGCACTCGGTTGAGGGGTACCGGCGGTGAATAGGGTGTTGTTGTTCAAAACTGTCAAACTACGTACGGGTTCTACAATTTATAAGTACCGGGTACGGATTGATCACGCTCCGCCATCGCCCGCACCATTGCGTCGTGTCCCCCCTGCGTGACCCGGAGTCCCACCGGGTCACTGGACTATCCGCGCTCCCTGTCCCGGCGCGGAGAAAGCGATGGCCCATGAAGCTCATCAAGTCCGTTCTCGCACTTGTCGCCACTGCCGCCGCTGTGGCCGCGGTCGCTCCGGCGGCCTCGGCCAAGCCCGCACCACCGGTCGACCCGGGCGCCACCGTCCAGATCATCGGCGGCAGCTACTACAACGGCAGCGCCACCTGGGCTGCCCGGCTGTTCTCCAACGGTCAGCAGAGCTGCACGGCCACCCTGATCGCATCCCGCTACATTCTCACCGCCCGGCACTGCGTCAGCGGCACCCTGTCCTTCCGGATCGGCAGCCTCGACCAGAACTCCGGCGGCACGGTCGCCAACGGCGTGCAGACCACCACGCACTCCGCGGCCGACCTGGCCATCGTCCGGCTCGACCGCGCCGTCGCAGGCCCGTACTCCCCGCTGGGCACCACCTCCGACGTCGCGGTCAACCAGTACGTCACGGTCATGGGTTGGGGCGCGACCTGCACCAACCAGGCCGAGATCAACTGCCAGTCCCGCTACCTCAAGCAGGCCACCGTCCGGGTCGACACCGTCAACGGGCGCGACTACGTCGGCGGCGTCGGGATCGGCGCCTACTGGTACAACGGCCTCACCGCCGGTGGCGACTCCGGTGGCCCGATGTGGGGCAACGGCCGCCAGATCGGCGTCGCCTCCACCAGCAACCGCTCGGACTACACCACCTACACCAACATCACCCGCTACCGCTCCTGGATCCAGTCCATCGCGGGCGTCTGATGTGGACTGATCACTGAACCGAACCGCGGGGCGGGGGGCAACGGCGCCTCCCGCCCCGCGGCCGCAGGGAGAGCCACATGCCGAGCCACGAACAGCACTGCGCCCTGATCGGCCGCGAGCACGAACTGGGCCTGCTCCAACTGCTGGTGCGGCGCAAGCCCGCGCTCGTGCAGGTGGAGGGCGAGGCGGGGGTCGGCAAGAGCAGACTGGTCCGCGAACTCCTCGACACCCTCGGTGGCGACGCGCCCACCGTGCTGATCGGCTACTGCCAGCAGCTGCGCGAGCCGTTCGTGCTCGGCGCGGTGCTGGAGGCGCTGCGCCGCGCCAGGGGGCGGTTGGCGCAGTGCGGCGAACTGAACCCGGTCACCTCGGCGCTGCGCACGGCGGTGCCGGAACTGGCCGACGTGCTGCCCGCCCCGGCCACCGGCGGCGCGGACCCGGAGTTCGACCGGCACCTGCTCTTCCGCGCCATCCGCGAGGTGCTCGCCGCGCTCGGACCGGTGCTGCTGGTGATCGAGGACCTGCACTGGGCCGACGACGGGACCCTGCAGCTGCTGCGGTTCCTGATGGCCGACCCGCCCCCGGAGCTGGCGGTCGTGGTGACCTACCGGCGCGAGGACGTCGCGGGCGGCATGCCGCTGGGCACCGCGTACCGACCGGGCGCGGGCGTCACCGCGGAGCTCGTCCAGCTGCAACCCCTCGGGGTGGCGCAGGTCCGGATGTTGGCCGCCGCGATACTGCGCACGGACTCCGTGAGCGCCGCTTTCGCCACCGAACTGCACGAGCACACCGCCGGGCTGCCGTTCGTGGTCGAGGAGGTGCTGCGCGCCATGAGCGACAAGATGATCGCCGAGAGCGGCGACGGCACGGTCCCGCGCAGGCTGTCCGAGCAGGGCGAGGTCCCGGTCCTGCTGCGCGAGTCGGTCGCCGAGCGGCTGGCCGCGCTGTCCGCGGAGGCGGGCAGGCTCGTGCGCGCCGCGGCCGTGTTCACCATCCCGGCCGCGGTGGAGCTGCTCGGTGAGGTCGCGCGGCTCTCGGGGGAACGGCTCGGCGCCGCCGTCGACGAGGCCCTGGCCTGCTCGATCCTGCACGACCCCGGCGACGGCACCTGCGCGTTCCGGCACACCCTCGCCCGCCAAGCGGTCTACAGCACGGTGAGCGCGATGGAACGCCGTGAACTGCACCAGCGCGCGGTGCGGCTGCTCTCCGCGCTCGACCCGCTGCCCCTGGTGCAGCTCGCCGAGCACAGCAGGTTGGCCAACCGGCGGGTCGACTGGCTCGCCTACGGCGAGGCGGCGGCCGACCAGGCGCTGGCCGTGTCCGACGCGACCACCGCGACGCCGCTGCTGCAACGGTTGCTGGCCGAACCGAACCTCACCGGTGCCGACGTCGACCGGCTCGGCGTGAAGCTGGGCGAGGCGTCGCTGCTCGGCCTCTACACCCGGGGGTCGGCGGTGCTGCTCAAGCGCCTGCTGGTGGACCCGCGGCTGTCGTCGTCGGCCCGCGGCGAGGTCCGCATGCAGCTGGGTCTGCTGCTGTCACGGCAGAGCGACGCGCTCGCCGAGGGGCGCGCGCAGCTCGAACTGGCCGCCGACGAGCTGGCCGGTCGGCCGGAACTGGCGGCCAAGTGCATGAGCGCGCTGGCCCAGCCGTTCACCGGCGACACCCCGCTGTCCCTCGTCGCACCGTGGATGCGCAAGGCGGACGCGTTCATCGACGAGTGCCACGACCCGGAGCTGCGGATCTTCCTGATGGCCAACGTCATCGGCTCCCTGGTGGCGATCGGCGACCACGACATGCACGACCGGCTCGCGACGGTGCCCACCCTCGCCAAGACCCTGGGCGAGCAGCGGCAGGTCGCGCGGGCGCACAGCAACCTCGCCGACTCGCTGACCACCATCGGCCGCTTCGACACCGCCCGCGACTTCCTGCGCTTCGGCACCCGCGCGGCGGAGGAGAGCGGGGCGCTGTACGTGCTGAGCACCGCCCGCAGCACCGCGATCCGGCTGGACTGGTTCACCGGCGCCTGGGACGGGCTGGCCGCGCGGGCCGAGTCGCTGCTGGTCGAGTACCGCGAGTTGATGGCGGTCGCCACGGAGTTGAACCTGGTGCTGGGGCTGCTCGCCCTGGCCAGGGGCGAGTGGGCGGCCGCGGCGGGATACCTGGCCGACACGGGGGTTCGCACGCCGCAGAACGCGATCACGCCGGTCGCGCTGGGCGGTAGCGCGGGATTGGTGCGGCTGGCCTTACGCAACGACGACACGGTGCTGGCCGTGGTCGAGGCCGACGCGGGCATGGCCCTGTTGCGGCGCAAGGAAGTCTGGGCGTGGGCGGGCGAGTTCGCCCCGGCCGCTGTGGACGCATACCTCGCCGCAGGCCGAGTCCACGACGCCCAGGACACCATGCGCTCCCTGGCCCAGGGCATCACCGGCGTCGTGGCTCCACTCGCCGCCGCTGCCCTGCACACCTGCCGCGGCGCCATCGCCGAGTACCTCGGCAACCCGGCCGAGGACCACCACACCGCCGCGGCCCGCGCCTACGACGACCTCTCCGCCCCGTACCTGGCCGCCACGGCCTGGGAACGCGCCGAGGCCCAACGCCTGGCCAAGGGCGACCCCACCGCCAGCGAGGCGTTCAGCCGCTGCGCCGAGCGCTACGAGGACTTGGGCGCCACCCATGACGCGGCCCGGTGCCGCCACTTGCTGCGGACACTGGGGATCGTCACACCGTCCCGGCAGGGGCGGCGGGGGTACGGGAACACGTTGTCGCCTCGGGAGCGGGAGGTGGCCCGGCTACTTGCCGCTGGGCACACCAACAACCAGATCGCGGAGATCCTGTTCTTGTCGCCGCGGACGGTGGAGCAGCACACTTCACGGGTGCTGCGAAAGCTGAAGGTAGTGTCCCGCCGCGACATCCGGGTCTCCGACCTGCCGTGACTGTCCGCAGGGGCGACCGGGTGGTCACCCCTGCGGACAGGCTGGGCTAGCGGACCGGGTTCTGCAGGTCCAGGGTCCAGCTGTCGATCTTGCCGACGTCGTTGGTCGCGGCGTCGCGGACGCGGAGGGTCCAGGTGCCTTGGGCGGATTCGGTGCGCAGGTCGAGGACGTAGGACTTGACGATGTTGTCCGCGCTGCCGCCGGTGCGGTTGTGGAGGGTGTAGGGGGTGCCGTCGGGGGCTAGGAGGGTGACCACGAGGTCGCCCTGGTAGGTGTGCTGGATGTTGACGTCGACCTTGCTGTTGGCCGAGGGGCTGGTGTTGCAGCCGGTGAGGGTGATCTTGCTTTCGACGGTGGTGTTGTCCGGGATGGCGACGTCGGTGCCGTTGGTGTAGCGGCAGCCGGTGGGGGCGTCGTTGCGGACGTTGAGGGTGTAGGTGGCGGTGCGGGTGCCGCCGGGGGCGGCTCCGGACACGACCACGGAGTACGACCCGACCGGGGACGAGGTCGCCACGGCGATGGTCAATGTGGACGATTGGCCGGAGGTCACCGTCTGCGGGCTGAAGGTCGCGGTGGCGTTGGCAGGCAGGCCGCTGGCCGACAGCGAGACCGACTGGGCCTGGCCCGCGATCGTCCTGGTGGCCACGGCGACGGTCAGGGTGTTGCCCGGCATGGCCTCACCGGCGGTCGGCGACAGCGACACCGCGAAGTCGTTGGCCGGGGTGTCGGACACGCCCGCGAGCTTCCACACGGTGTGCGCGATCGCGTTGGTGCTGTGGCCCATGGTGCGCGAGCCGACGTTGCTGATCGTGTCGCAGGCGGCGTGGTAGCACGGGTCTGTGCCGGAGCCGATGCCGCCGACGGTGATGTTGTACTTGGCGAACGAGGAGTGGTCGGAGCTGCCGTTCCAGCTGATGGGCGTGGTGGCGATGCCCTTGGCCTGGAAGTACTCCTTGAAGTGGTTGGCGATGGTGGCGTTGTGGTTGTAGACGCCCCAGGTGGTGACGTCCTTCTGGCCGACCATGTCGAAGTTGAGGTACGCGGTGATCTTGGCGCGCTCGGCGGCAGGCAGGTTGTCCGCGTAGTACTTCGAGCCGATCAGGCCCAACTCCTCGGCACCCCACCAGCCGAAGCGCAGCCGCTTCTCCGGGCGCAGGTTGTCCCGCGACACGGCGAGCGCGACCTCGAGCACCGCCGCGGTACCCGATCCGTTGTCGTTGATGCCGGGCCCGGCGGTCACGCTGTCGAGGTGCGCGCCCGCCATGACGACCTTGGTGGCGTCGCCGTGGGGCCACTCGGCGATGACGTTCCAGCCGGTGGCGCCGTTGTGGGTGAACGGTTGCAGGGTCGTGGTGTACCCGGCGGCGTCGAGCTTGCCCTTGACGTAGTCGGCCGACGCGCGGAACCCGGGCCTGCCGTGCGCGCGGTTGCCGCCGTTGTTGGTGGCGATGGTCTGCAGCTGGTTGAGGTGCGCCATGACGTTCTCGACCGGGATCTCCGGCGCTGCCGACACGAGCGCGGGGGCCTGCTGGGCGGGCGCGGGCGCGGAGTTCGCGATCCCCGCGGTGACGCCCAGCGCCAGCACCGCCGACACGACGGCGGTGAGGGCCGCTCTTGGTGACTTCACTTGCTCTCCTCCTCGGAGAAGGACGGGTGCGCGACACCCCGCCGGGTCAGCGACGGGGGCGCGCGGGAAGCGGGGTGGGGTCCACCGGTGGCGATGCCGCGCCACCCGCGGTGTCCGGACGGTACCCAGTGTCCGGTTCTCCCGACAAGGACGTCTCGTTGCCAGTGGAACCCGGAATCCATTACTGGGAAAGGGAAACCCCTCGTTCGTGCGCCTTCGGGCGGCGCCGGGGCGACCCGGCGCCGCCCCGGGCTCACCCGAGGGTGATGCCCCAACCCCGCACCGTGCCGGTGTCGTTGGTCGCGGCGTCGCGGACCTGGAGCTTCCAGGTGCCGTTCGGTGCCTCACCGGCGAGGTTCACCGTGTACGAGCGCACGATGTCGTCGGCGGAGCCACCGGTCCGGTTGTGCAGCACGTACGCGCTGCCGTCCGGCGCGATCAGCGAGACGACCAGGTCGCCCTGGTAGGTGTGCTGGATGTCGACGTCGACCTTGCTGGTCGCCGATGGCGTCGCCGCGCAGCCGGAGACGGTGACCGGACTCTCCACAGTGGAGTTGTCCCGGATGGCCACCGGTGTCGTGGTGCTCGCCTTGCAACCGCCACTGGGCCCGCTGACCACCAGTGAGTACGCCGCGGTCTTGCTCGTGGCGCCCTGCGCCTGGATGGTCACCGGATACGTGCCGGGCGGGGTGGTCGACGAGGTCGCGATCGTCAGCGTGGACGACGCGCCGGAGGTCACCGAGGTCGGGGCGAAGGTCGCCGTCGCACCGGCGGGGAGCCCGGTCGCCGACAGGGCAAGCGATTGCGCGCTGCCGCTGGTGGTCGCGGTGGCGACGGTCGCGGTGGTCGACCCGCCCGGCGCCACGGTGCCCGTGCCCGGCGACACCGCGACGGAGAAGTCGTTGCCCGGCTGGGAGATCCCGGTCAGCGGGACGGTCAGCGTGCTCTGGCCCGGCGCCAGCTTGAGCTGGGTACCGGCGGTGGGGCGCAGCGTGTAGTCGTAGTCGGTGGAGATCACGACGAGGCCGATGCGGTGGCCCGCGGCGAACACGTAGTCCTTGGGTTGCAGGGAGAACGACAGGTCGTACTCCTGGCCCTGGGTGATCGGCTGGCTGGTGCTGAGGCCGTCGCGGTTCTGCGGGTCGATCCAGCCGCGGGTGACGATCACCGGTGACGAGCCGCCGTAGTCGACGAGCAGCGCGGTGAGGTTGGCGGCCTTGCGGTTCTCGACCGACGCGCGCAGGGTCACCTTCGGCACGCCGGAGAGCTTGGCCTGCGTGGCGAGGGCGTCACCGCGGTAGACGAGCCTGCTGCCGTTCGCGCTGTCCGGGCTCGCGACGAGGGTGGTGGCCGTGCTGGTCCGTCCATTGTCGACGAACGCCTGCTTGACGTCGCCGCCCGCGCCGGTCAGCGACAGCGTGCCCGGCGCGGTCGCGGAGGTGGCGCCGAGGCGGAACACGGCGTTGCGCGCGGCCGGGTCCGGCCAGTCGGCGTACTGCTGCCAGGTCCCGTCGGTGAACTGCACGTCGGCCTTGGGCTCGTTCATGACGCCGTTGTCGATGCCCTTGAGGTGGTAGTCGAACCACTTGAGCACCGCGGCCTGGTAGTCCGAACGCGACGGTGCGCCGTGCCCGCCCCGGTGCAGCCAGATCTTGCGCGGGACGTTGTTGGCCTTCAGCGCGTCCCACCACTGGGCGTACTGCGACCCCTTGACGTTCCAGTCGGCCTGGCCGTGCATGACGAACACGCCCGCGGTGACCTTGTTGGCGTCGCGCAGGTAGTCGCGCTGCTGCCAGAAGTTCGTGAAGTCGCCGGTGACCCGGTCCTGGTCGCGGGTGATGTTCGCGATCTGCCCGGAACACCGGGAGGCGTTGCCCACCACGGCTTTGGCGAGCACGTCGGCGTCCTCGCCCTGGTACCCGCCGGGGGCGACGACCAGCCCGTTGGCCCGGTAGTAGTCGTACCACCGCGAGATCGCCGCGATCGGCACGATCGCCTTGAGCCCGGGGACCCCGGACGCGGCGGCGGCGTTGGGCAGGGTGCCGTTGTAGGAGATGCCGATCATGCCGACGTTGCCGGTGCTCCAGGTCGCCTTCACCTCGGTGCCGGAGGTGTTGTAGCCCTTGGTGCGGCCGTTGAGCCAGTCGATGACGGCCGTGGCGCCCAGGGTCTCGTTGCGGTCGCCGGTGGTCGGGCAGCCGTCGGAGTCACCGGTGCCGATGCTGTGCCCCATGACCACGGCGTACCCGCGCGGCACGAAGTAGTCGTCGTACCAGTCGGGCAGGTCGGGCGCGGGCCGCAGCGATTCGGCGAACGCGGCGGCGGACCCGGCGGTGACGCCCTCCTGCGGGAGCCGGTCCACATTGGGGTTGTAGTTGGCGGAGGTGTTCAGCCCCTTGACGTACGGGCTGTGCTCGAACACGACCGGCACCCGGGTGCTCCCGGACGGTCGCGAGATGTCGATGGCGACTCGGTCGAGCCGTCCGTTGCCGTCGGTGTCCACGGTCGTCTCGACGTAGACGCGTTCCTCGAGCATGGCCGCGGTGCTCTCTCGCGCGCTCGCCGCACTGGTGACCAGGGGGACACCACCAGCGACGACGAGCGCGGCAACCAGCACGGCACGGGGCAGGGGCCGCATGGGCGCTCCTTCACTTCTTGCAGGGACCACCAGCCAGCCCCACCCCACCCCCCGCCGTCAATCCGCCGTCCGGCACCCGCGCATAACAGTGATGAGCTGTCCGCTTTAACTGTGAACGCCCGACTTCAGGGCAGTTGAGGAAGCAGGCCATCTGGGAACGCGCGGGGGTCAACTCCCATGGCGTGAGACGTACGCGGCACGGGACAGGGCGCCGTGCTTGCGGAGGATGTTGGCGACGTGGTCCTCGACCGTGCGGCGGGACAGGAAGAGGGTCTCGGCGATCTCGCGGTTGGTGCGGCCGTCGGCGAGGAGGCGGGCGATCTCGGCCTCGCGCGGGGAAAGGGCGCGGCCGTAGCCGCGGCGGCCCCGGGTGGAGGGCATGGGGGTGCCCGCGCGGCGGGCGTGGTGGCGGCAGCGGGCGGCGGCGATGACGGCGCCGATCCCCTCGTAGGTCTTGGCCAGTTCCAGGAACGAGTGCGGGGCACCGAGGAGGGCGGCGCGTTCGGTGAGGGTCGCGGCGAGGTAGGGCAGGCCCAGTTCCTGGTGTTGGGCGGCCGCGGCGGTGTAGAGCGGGGCCACGACCTCCGGTGGGTTGGTGGCGGCGGCGAGGTGGGCGTAGGCGGCGGCCAGGGAAACACTCAGGTAGGGGCCGTCGAGGGTCGCGATGCCCGCGGCGGTCTGGTCCACCAACCTGCGGGCGTCGTCGAGCCGGTCGGCTGCGGCGTAGGCCGGCACCGCGGCCGGAACCAGGTCGCCCGACCAGGCCCAGACCCGTTGGCGGCGCAGGATCTCGGCACCGGAGTCGATGTGGGTGCAGGCGGTCCGGACATCGCCCCGGTCCAGGGCCACACTGGACAGTGCGGCGATGGCGGCGAGGACGACCGGTGTCACGGCGGACTCCGGGTCGGCCAACCCCGTGTCCCGCAGGCACGCCTCGGCCCGCGCGGTGTCGCCGGCGGCGAGAGCGAGCCACCCCTGGACCAGGCGCACCTCGCCGGTCACCGGCAGGGCGCCCGGGTTGGCCGCCACGATCGCCTCAGCACGATCGTCCAAACCGGACCAGCGTCCCGCCAACCAGTCGAGCCGGGCCTCGGTGCCCAGGCCGGTGCTGCGCACGTACGGCGCGGACTCGACCCCGCGCAGCCCGTCGGCGAGCAACGCCCTGGCGTGGTCGTAGTGGCCGAGCCAGGCGCACACGTCCGCGAGGTTGCACCGCGCGCGCCCCAACTGCCGCAGGTGTTCGGAGTCGTCCGGGTCGACCCGGGACGGCAGCAGGTCCTCCAGGTCGGCGATGCCCGCGTCGCCCAGGGTCAGCCGCGACTGCAAGGTGCTGGCCAGCAGGGTGGTGCGCTGCGGGCCGGGCGGCATCGCGTCGATCCGGTCGAACACCAGGCCCTGCCAGCGCCTGCACTCCTCCACCGACCGGTTGCCGAGGTAGGGCATGCCGAAGATGGCGACCCCGCGCAGGCTCCAGGTCCCGGCGACCCCGGTGGTGCGCACCGCGGTCCTGATCTTGAGGTCGGCCCTGGGCAGGTCGCCCGGCGCGCGCATGAGCAGCAGCCCGAGTCCGATCGCGACCTCGGCCCTGACCCGCTCGGAGAGCCGCTGGTCGGTGAACAGCCGCTCCAGCACCGGGATCAGCTCGCGGTGCCGGGCGCCGCGCAGGCCGTGTCCGCACAGGACGGTGACCAGCCGGGCGAGGTCGTCGGCTGGCAGGGCGGGCTCGGCGACCAGCTCGGTCAGCCATCCAACCGCGATGTCGTCGCGTCCCGCCGCCATCGCCTCTTCCGCCGCGCGCACGCCGTGGCGCAGCCACTCACTCAGCGCACCCGCTCCGCGCGCGTGCGTGGCCAACCGCCGCGCGGGCCACCGCTCCCCCAGCACCGCGAGCGCGCGTTCGTGCAGTCGCCGCCGCTCACCGCCGGGTAACGACTCGTACACAGCCTGTCGCGCCAACGGGTAGCGGAACGCGATGCCCGCGTCGGTCTCGACCAGCACGGCGCGCCGCACGAGCCGGGCGACCTCGACACCGTCCACTCCGGCCACCTCGCCCAGCACCGCCGGGGACGCGGGAGCGGCCACCACGGCCGCCGCGTGCACCAGTGACGCCGCCGCGCCCCACAGACCCCGCAGCTGGTCGGCCATCTCGTCGCGCACCGACCACGGCACGGGCACCCGGCCGAGCACGCGTTCCGCCGCGGCTTCGTCGGCGTGCCGCAACGCACCGGGATCGCGCACCGCGCCGACGAGTTCGGCCACCGCGAACGGCAGTCCGCCGGTCCGCCGCCACAACGCCGCGGCGACCGCGTCCGACACCGGGCCGACGACCTGCGCGGCGACCCGGCCGACCCCGTCGCGGCCCAGCGGCTCCACCACGACCCTGGTCCTGGTCATCCGGCCGGGCCGGGCGCCGAGCGGGCCGCCGGGTCCGACCTGCTCCGGCCGGTAGGTGAGCACCAGGGTCAGCCCCGCTGGCGGGTGGTCGACGACCGCGCGCAGCACCCGCAGGCTCCACCGGTCGACCCACTGCGCGTCCTCCACGACCAGCGTCACCCGCCCCAGCGCGCCGATCACCTCGCGGAACCCGGCGGCGACGACACCGCCGGACGGCCGGGCCGGGGACGGCGGGAGCCGGTCGGTCAACTCCGGCAGGTGCGCCCGCACGGCACCCGCGGCGGGCCCCAGCGGACCGAACGCGCGCGGGTAGGTGCTCAGCAGGTCGACCAGCACGCCGAACGGCGCGCGGTCGCGCGACGGGTCGCAGCGGCGGGTGGCCACCCAGTGCTCGACGCCCTGGCGGCGGGCCAGTTCGGCGACCAGCGCGCTCTTGCCGACCCCGGCGATGCCCTCGACCAGCACCAGCGACGGCGGCCACTTCGCCGCCTCGGTCACCGCGGCCAGTTCCCGGTCCCTGGCCACCGGTGCCGCGGTCCCCGGGCGCACCCACACCCGCCTGGCGGCGGCCGGACCACATTCCGGTCCCCGGCCGGCCAGGTAGCCCATGCGCCGAAGCATACCGAGACCGAATGGGCTCCGGTACTCATTCCCAGCCGCCATCGAATCCCATTTCCCCGGTACGTACTCAATCACCGAGTACCTACTGTTTCCACGGTTGTTCTCCACCACGGAAGTGGGGTGCGGAATGGGCGGTGCGGCCAGGGGTCACCCGACCGCACCGCCATTTCCTCCCGTTACCCTGCCGGGGCTCAGGTCACGGTGAGCACGAACTCGGTCTGACCGGTCTTGCCCGCCGTGTCGGTCGCGGTGATGACGATCTTGTAGGTGCCGGGCTGGAACGGCGCGAACAGCGACATCTGGCTGGTCCCGCCCGGGGTGACGCTGAACGGGAAGAACATCGGGGCGAAGGTCAGGCCGGTGGCGCTGAGCCTGCTCGCGCCGGTCCCGCCCGCCACCGTGACCGCGGCCTTGACGCTGCCGCCCCTGGCGACCGTGGCCGAGGACGGCGCGGCGGTCGGCCTCGGGCCGTCGGTCGACCCGCCGTCACCCACGGTCAGCGTGTAGGTCGCTGTCTTGCTGCCCGTGCTTCCCTTGGCACTCACCGTGATCGGGTAGCTGCCCTTGGCCGTGCTCGCCGCGACATCGAAGGTGACCTTGGCCGACTCGCCGGAGTTCACCGCCGCGGGCTGGAACTTCACCGACACCCCGGCGGGCTGGCCGGTCGCCGACAGCTCCAACCGCTCCGGCTGGTCACCGGCCGTGGTCGCCACCGTGGCCGAGATGTACTTGCCCGGGTCCGCCTTGCCGGAGGACGGGGTGACCGCGACGGTGAACTTGCCGTCGCCAGGGGGTGTGCCGCCACCGATCTCGGACCTCGCCCAGTCGCCCATCGCGTTGGTCAGCCGCGCCATGATGCTGTAGCGGTCGCAGCCGCTGGAACCCCAGGACACGACGCCGACGATGACACCGTCCACGGTGAACGGTCCGCCGCTGTCGCCGGTGCAGGTGGCGGTGCGGCCGTCGTCGTAGCCGACGCAGACCATCAGGTCCGGGTTGACCCTGGTGTTGAACACCTGGCAGCCCGACGCGTCGTTGACCGGCATCGTCGTCTTGTAGAGGACACCGGAGCCGCCGTTGGCCGAGGTGCGCCCGTAGCCGATGGCGGTGCCGTTCTTGCCGGGCTGGGTGAGCGCGGAGTCACCGGACCCGGCGACCTTGGCCCACTGGCCCTCCGGCACCGGGAGGTCGTCCTCGGTGGTGACGACCGCGACGTCGTAGCCGGTCTGCCAGCCGCCGGTCCCGGAGTAGCTCGGGTGGGCCTTGAACGAGACCACCTTGGTGCGGAAGCTCTCGTCACCGGTGGTGTTCAGGTCGTCGTCGCCGTAGAGGTAGTGCTTGGCGCCGGTGGCGTCGATCATGCAGTGCGCGGCGGTGATGATCTTGCGCTTGCCGACGACGGACGCGGTGCAGGACTGGCCCTGGGGTCCGCCGCCACCGGCCCGCATCCCGGCGATGACGAACGGGTTCTCCCGCACGGTGGTGCGCTGGCCGTTGACGACCTGGCCCCCACCGCCGCCGAGCACGAGCTGGTCGGTGGGGGTGGCCGCGGTGGCCGGGTGTTCAGCGGCGGGTTGTTCCGCGGCTGGTTGCGCGGCGTACGCCACGACGGGCACCGCTGCCACGGCCAGTGCCAGCGCGGCGGCGAGCAGGAACTTGCGCTCTCTCACGACGATGTCCTTCTGTCGCAGGGAATCGAACGGTCGGGGCCGGCGTGACCGGACCGCCTGCGGGGAACATCCGCAGGCGGCCAAGTGGACTATCGGGCCCGGTCACCGGCGAAACAACCGTGGTAATCGTGGGTAGCGGGTGCTGGACATGGCGGGCGCGGCGACAGATAGTGGTAGCCCGCGCGACCGGCACCGCGACGCCCCCTGCTCGTCGCCTGCCCGCCGCGCGACTCGAGGAGGCAGTCGATGGCGCGATCGATCCGGTCACCGGAGTTCGGTCGGGACCTGAGCCGGGTGCCGCGCACCGGCACGTTCGGCCAAGCGCTGGACGCGGCCATCACCGCGCGCGGGCTCACGCTCGACCGCGTCCGCTACCACCTCGCGGAGAAGGGCATCGACGTCAGCGTCGCCACCCTGAGCTACTGGCGGCGCGACCGCAGGCGCCCGGAGCGCGAGGAGTCGCTGCGCGCCGTGCGGGCGCTGGAGGCGCTGCTCGGGCTGCCCGCGACCTCGCTGTTGACGCTGCTCGGGCCGCCGAGGCCGCGTGGCAGGTGGCTGCGCCGGGAGACCGAGCTGCCGCTGATGGCGGAGTTCGACGACCCGGACGAGGGCGACTACACGATGGTCTCCGCGCACGACGTGTTCACCGTCGGGGTGGACGGCGACGAGCGCGGTGTCCGGTCACGCTTAGTGCTCAGGGGCGAGCGCGGACGGGTGACCCGGTGCCTGGTCAAGTACCAGGCCGACACCCCCGACTACCCGCCCGCGCTGACCACCGTGCGGTTCTGCCGCCGCGGCGAGGTGCGCCGGGACGACGCGACCGGCCTGGTGGTCGCCGAGCTGCTGCTCGACAAGCCGCTGCGCGCGGGCGACCACGCCGTCGTCGAGTACGAGATGGCCTCGGAACCGGGCCCGCGGGTGGAGTTCTACTACCGGCAGTTCCTCACCCCGGTCGCCGAGTACAGCCAGCAGGTGCAGTTCGAGGGCGCGCTGCCCAGCCGCTGCCACGGGTTCCGGCGCACCTCGCTGCACGGGCCGGAGCAGGTCGCCGAGGCGCTGACCGTCGGCCCGTCCGGGGCGAGCTGCCAGGTGGGGTTCAACGTCTCCCCCGGCATCATCGGCACCCGCTGGACCTGGTGAACGGGTTCTTCACAGTTTAACTGTCGAGGAGCGGGAGCCCCCGCGTCGATTTCACAGATTTACCGGCCACCGGACTTGTTAGACCGCCGAGATTGCTTCCTTACCGTGACTGCGGTCATTCTATCGGGCGTCACCCTGCGAAGTGACGACAGTTTCAGTCGTCCGAAAGGCACCCCGTATGCACCGCAAAATCGGGACAATCCCCCTGTCCGTTTCCGTCGCCGTTTCGGCCGCTGTCGTGGCCGGAACCGTATTCGCTGTATCCGGTTCGGCGGGTGCCGCCGACACCGCGGCGGCCAAGCCCGGCCCGGCCTGCTCGCTGTCCACGGCAGGCGAGCACTCCGAGAAGCCCGACAGCTGCGTCTCCGCCGACGTGTCCCTCGACCGGCTGCCCGCGGTCGGCGAGTCGGCGACCGTGACGGTCAAGGTCGGCTCCCAGGTCGACGTCGCCAAGGCCCGGCTCGCGGTCACGCTGCCGGACACCCTCAGGCTCGACCCGCGCTCGAGTGGACTGTCCACCGCGCGCACCGTCGGCCTCGACCAGGTCGCCGACCAGCAGTTCGCCCTGTCCCCCAACGGTCGCACGGTCACCTTCGGGGTCACCGCCGTGGCCGCCGGTCCGGTCAACATCCAGGCCGACGTGTCCAGTGTGGACAGCCCGGCACCGGAGCGCTCCGCGCACGGGTCGGCCACGCTGACCGTCGCCGACGCCAAGGGCGCCTCCAAGCCGGGCATCGCGGCGGCGACGACCCAGGGCCGCACCCTGGTCGCGCCGAGCGCGAGCCTGGTCCCCGCCGCCGTGCCCGGCCAGATCTGCGCGACCGGCACGTTCAACTACAGCAACCCGGCGGGCACGTGGCAGCCGGGCCGCACCATCAAGGTCCAGGTGGCAGGCAAGACCACCTCCTCGGCCACCAGCGCGTACTACGCCACCGGGTACACCAGCAGCACCGGCACCTACTCGGTCTGCTTCACCACGCCGGTCACCACCATGTACCAGGTGTGGGTGGAGTTCCAGGCTGACTCGAACCTGTGGCGGGTCACCAACAACGCGGGCACGACCACCTACTCGGTGACCACCGCGGCCAAGACCAACGTCGCCAGCGGCTCCGACGCCGCGTTCGGCACCACCACGCCGACCTCGACCTACATGCGCGCCTGGCACGCCTTCGACACGGTGAACAAGCTGTGGGCGATCCACGGGACCAGCGCCTGCTGGACCACCAGGGAGAGCAGCAACTGCCGCAAGATCACCATCCACTGGCAGCCGGGCAGCACCGACGGCACCTACTTCCAGAACGGTGTCGCCGTCGCCAACCGCTACATCGCGCTCATGGACGCCGACCCCGACTCCGCGCACACCGTGCTGCACGAGTCCGGTCACGCGCTGATGGACATGCTCTACGGCGGCTGGTGGGCCACCAGCGACTGCCCGTCGCCGCACTACCTGCACCTGCGCACCGGCGCCAACTGCGCGTGGACCGAGGGCTTCGCCAACGCCATCGCGGGCTACGTGATGGGTGACGGCCGCTACTACTGGTCCGACGGCAGCTGGCTCGACCTGATGCAGACCAACTGGTTCAACTCGAGCCAGGCCGCGGGCCGCACCAACCCCAACGACGGCGACACCGTGGAGCTGCGCGTCGCGGGCGCGCTGATCGACCTCTGGCGCAACGTCGACAGTGGACCCGGTGGGACCTTCGACCTGATGGTGGGCAACACCTCCAGCAGCTTCCGGGAGTACGTGGTCACCGACCGGCCGACCAAGGGCCTGAGCACCTCGACGGCCACGATGAACCTCATCTACACCCACACCATCGACTACCGCAGCAGTGGCACGACGACCACCAGGCCGCCGACCACGACCACCACCCCGCCCACGACCACCACCACCCCGCCGACCACGACGACCCCGCCCACGACGACGACCAACCCGAACCCGGGCACCAACCTCGTCACCAACGGCGGCTTCGAGAGCGGCACCACCGGCTGGACCGTCACCGGCGGCTCGG
This sequence comes from Actinokineospora cianjurensis, assembly GCF_003663795.1. NCBI lineage: Bacteria > Bacillati > Actinomycetota > Actinomycetes > Pseudonocardiales > Pseudonocardiaceae > Actinokineospora > Actinokineospora cianjurensis. Next base: position 252,990 of record NZ_RCDD01000005.1, on the reverse strand, counting down.
TCGGCAACTGGACCTACTACGCGGCCCAGGCGGGTAGCTACTACGCGTGGCTCGGCGGCAACGGTCAGGTCAACACCGACACCGTGAGCCAGAACATCACCATCCCGGCCACGGCTGGTTCGGCGACGCTGAAGTTCTACCTGCGGATCGCCACGGCGGAGTCGGGCACCACCGCCTACGACGTCCTGCGGGTGCAGGCCATCAGCGGCTCCACCACGACCAACCTCAAGACCTACAGCAACGCCAACGCCAACAGCGGCTACGCGTTGCAGACGGTCGACCTCTCCGCCTACAAGGGGAAGACGATCACGTTGCGGTTCTACGGCACCGAGGACAGCAACCTGCAGACAGACTTCCTCGTCGACACGGTGTCGGTCACCACGAGCTGACCCACCGTCGTCCCTCCGGGCCGGTCGAGCGCACACCCCCGCGCTCGGCCGGCCCGGCCGCTTTCACGCCCCCGCCAGGCGCGCGATGAGAGCGGCTCTCGGTCTCGCCTGCGGCGTCGACGGGTGGACGGCTCGCCTTCGGCATTGCGGTGGGGGCGCGAGAAAGCGACGAGCTCGATGGGGCGAACTTGTTTTGCGCGGGGCCCCTACGACACCCGGGCAGAACCACAAAGCAGGGGCCTAAAAGCAGGCCCTGCCACGGTGAGCGACGCTACGGGTGCCGTCCCCCCACACAAAACAAGTCCGCCCCATCGAGCCGGCCTGGCACCAGCGGATCCGAGGAGCGGTTGCGGGCCAACGTCTGAGAGGTGCGGTTGCGGGCCAACGTTGTTGGGGGGCGTGGTGGGACCAACGCCTGGGAGGGGCGCGTGGGGGCCAACGTCTGAGAGGGCCGGGTGGGGACCAACGTTGCAGAGGGGCATGTTGGGACCAACGCCTGGGAGGGGTCTCTGTGGGCAGCCCGAGCAGCCCCACCACAGCAAACAGCCCCGCATCCACCAGGACACGGGGCCATCGGCACTACCCACCACACCGTCTCGCCCCGAAGGGCGTCAAGCTCAGCCCTCGCGCCTCGCGCGCAGCTTCGCCAGCGCCTCCGCAAGAATCGCCTCACCATCAGCGTCGGAGCGGCGCTCCTTCACGTAGGCGAGATGGGTCTTGTACGGCTCGTTGCGAGGCGCCTTCGGTGGCGCCTGCTCGTCCAGGCCCGCTGGAAGGCCACAGCGCGGGCAGTCCCAGGATTCCGGCTTCTCGGCCTCCAGCGCGAAGGACGGCCGCGACTCGTGGCCGTTGGCGCACCAGTAGGACACCCGCTGCCAAGGCGCGGACTCCCCGCGCTCGGCATGGGACCAACGGCGTCGTAGCCGGGGCCGAAGAAGTCGATCAAGTAGCCCTGGGGTCGGGGGTCGGGCGCACGTTCGAGTAGCACGACCCCGATCCCGTTGGCCGCCAACCGGTTCGCGAGCGCCAGCCCCGCGATGCCCGCGCCGCAGACCACGACCCGCATCACGCCACCAGCCTTCGCACCACGGCGGCGGACGTGCTCGCGCCGAGGCCCCGGTGCAGCAGCAGTCCGTCGAGCACCGCGAGCACCGCGGCGGCCGTGTCCTGCGGCGCGTCGACGCCGTGCTCGGCCAGCCAGGCGCCGAGGCGCTGCCGCAGTCCGGTGACGATCTCGGCGATGTCCCGGCGCAGGGCCTCGTCCCGCGTCGCCGCGAGGTACGCCTCGACGAACAGCAGCGAGGTCGGATCGGTGCCGGTGTGCCGGTCCACCGACGCCACCATCGCCTCGACGGCCGCGACCGGGGACTCGGCCGTGGCCAGCACGTCGTCCAACTCGGCGGCGACGGCGCGCATGGCGGCCACGACCGCTTCCGCGAGCAACGCCCGCACGGAGGCGAAGTGGTAGTGCACGACGCTCGGGGTGACCCCGGCGCGGTCGGCGAGGACCCGGGTGCTCACCGCCGTCCAGCCCCGCTCGGGGACCAGCGCCACCGCCGCGGCCAGCAGTCGGCGCCTGACCTCGTCACCTCGTGTCATCCGTCCTCCCTCGTAGGGCGATCGCCCTGTGCAGTTGTACAGGACGATCGCCCTGATGTCAGCACCGATCGCGTCCGCACACGTTTTCCGGGTTCGTCGGACCGCGGGCGGGCGGTGGGCCAGAATCGGGGCACAGGGCGACGACAGGGGTGGGGATGAGCGGGTTCGACATCAACCTGGGCGAGGTGCGGGCGCACGCGGGCACCGTGGCGACGATCTCGAACGAGGTGAACGGGGCGCTGAAGATCGCGCAGGCCACCGTGAGCGGGAACGCCTACGGGGCGATCGGCTCGTTCTTCGCCGCCGCGATCGCGCTGGCCAGTGCCGACGTGCGCGAGGCGATCACCAAGACCGCCAAGGCGTACTCGGACGTGCAGGACGGGCTGCGCGCGGTGGTCGCCGACTACCAGGAGATCGACGACGCCCACGCGCGCGTGTTCGGCGGCGGCGATGGCACCGTCCAGCCCGCGCAGGCCACCCCCGGGCAGCAGCCGTACTCGCCCTTGCAGCGCCAGAAGGCGATCGAGGTGCTGGAGCGGGTCTCGGCGCAGCACCCGATCAGCGTCGCCACGGTCGCGTTGCCGCCGGTGAAGGCGCTGAAGTGGGGGATCGGGGAGACCGCCTCGGGCAGCATCGGCGACCACTACGAGAAGGACGTGGCGCACGTGCTGGCCAAGCCGCCGACCGACGCCAACCTCAGGGAACTGGCGGTGACCGAGACCAAGTTCTGGAACTCCGAGCGCGGCAACTGGGCGGGCTCGATGCTGACCGCGGAGAACCGGTACGACCTGCTGGTCCTGAGCCGCCACGTCTGGTTGGCCGAGATGCCGATGGTCCTGCGCGCGCACGTCCGCCAGCAACTGGGCCTCTGAGACCACCCGGGACCCCGGCCTGCTCGACGGCCGGGGTCCCGCGCTGTCTAGGATCTGCGGCCGACACGGACGGTTGAGCGAACAGCCGCCACCACCTCGTGGGGACGGTCGGGGTGTCGATGGCAGGCGGCCGCCCGCTGTCGGCGGCACCTGGGCGCCCACCCAGCGAAAGCCGCGTGCGATGAGCCAAGACCAGGTAGTCCGTCCGTCCGCGCGCTGGTCGCTGCGCCGGTGGTGGGTGGCGTCCTCGGTGCTGCTGGTGCTGGTGCTGCTGGGGTCGATGATCGGCGTCGGCTGGGCGATCGCGGACCTCGACCGGTCGCGGACCCGGCTGCTGGACGCCATCGGACCCGCGGTGGTCAGCACCCAGCAGCTGGGCACGGCGCTGATCAACCAGGAGACCGGGGTCCGCGGGTACACGCTCAGCGGGCTCGAGGAGTTCCTCACCCCGTACTCCACCGGTGTCGACGACGCGGCCAGGGCCAGGGCGGTCGTGGCGGCGGCCCAGTCCGAGCTGCCGTGGCTGGCCGCCGAGCTGGGGTCGGTGGACCGGGCGGTCGAGACGTGGCGCGGGGTGTACGCCGAGCCGGTGATCGCCGCGACCAAGGCGGGGGCGCCGCCGCCGACGGTCGAGGCGGGCAAGCAGGAGTTCGACGCGGTCCGCTCGGCGCTGAGCACGTTGCAGTCGCGGCTGGAGACCGACCGCGGCGCGGCGCGGGCCGCGCTCAACAACGCGGCCTCCCGGCTGGCCACCACCTGCGTGATCACCCTGGGCGGGCTGCTGCTGGTCGTGCTGGTCGGGGTCGGGATGATGACGATCTCGGTGGTGCGGCCGCTGAGCAGGCTCGCCGACGAGGTCCGGCAGGTGGCCGACGGCGACTTCGCGCACCCGGTGACCGTGCGGGGGCCGCGGGAGATCGCCTCGCTCGGGCACGACGTGGAGACGATGCGCGTCCGGATCGTCGCCGAACTGGACCGGGCGCAGGCGGCGGGGCGGGACCTGGCCCGCTCGAACGCGGAACTGGAGCAGTTCGCCTACGTCGCCTCGCACGACCTGCAGGAGCCGCTGCGCAAGGTCGCGAGCTTCTGCCAGCTGCTGGAACGGCGCTACGGCGACCAGCTCGACGAGAAGGCGGGCCAGTACATCGGGTTCGCGGTCGACGGCGCGCGCCGGATGCAGGTGCTGATCAACGACCTGCTGTCGTTCAGCCGCGTCGGCCGCCACACCGGCAAGCACGCCGACCACGACGCCACCGCGCTGGCCGAACAGGCCACCCGCAACCTCACCGAGGCCATCACCGCCGCCGGGGCCACCGTCACCATCGACCCCCTGCCCACCGTGCACGGCGAGGCCCCGCTGCTGACCTCGGTCTTCCAGAACCTCATCGGCAACGGCATCAAGTTCCGCGGCTCGGCACCCCCGACCGTCACCATCACCGCCGACCGCGACGACACCACCTGGACCTTCTCGGTCACCGACAACGGAATCGGCATCGAACCCCAGTTCGCCGACCGCGTCTTCGTCATCTTCCAACGCCTGCACGCCAAGGACACCTACCCCGGCACCGGCATCGGCCTGGCCATGTGCCGCAAGATCATCGAATTCCACGGCGGCACCATCCGGGTCGACACCGAACACACCGGCGGCACCAGGATCCTGTTCTCCCTCCCCGCGGTCGACCAGCCACCCACCGACGCCGCCTGATCGCGGCGGTCCCGGTGTGACACCTCCGGGTGGACTCGGGGCGCGCGGCGGGATCGGGGTCGGCGGCTGTGCCAGGGTGGCGGCGGAAAAGGAGGTGCGGGTGGGGTTCGAGATCGCGGCCGCGAGTGTCGGGGACGTGCGGTTGATGGGCGAGTGGGCGCTGCGGGAGGGGTGGAATCCCGGGCTGTCGGATCCGGTGGCGTTCGGAGTGGCGGATCCGGGTGGGTTCCTGGTGGGCAGGCTCGACGGGGAGCCGGTGGCCTGTGTGTCGGCGGTCCGCTACGGGGCTGGGTTCGGGTTTGTCGGGTTCTACATCGCCCAGCCGGAGGTGCGCGGGCAGGGGTATGGGATCCAGCTGTGGCGCGCGGGGATGAGCAGGCTGGCTGGGCGGTTGGTGGGGCTCGACGGGGTGGTGGACCAGCAGGCGAACTACCGGAAGTCCGGCTTCGCTCGTGCGTGGAACAACATCCGGTACGAGGGCGTGCTGTCCTCTGTAGACAGCACAGTCGATTTGGTCGACGCCAGGGCGGTGCCGTTCGAGGAGATCGCCGCGTATGACCGCGGGTTCTTCCCCGAGCCTCGCGACGCGTTCCTGTCGAACTGGCTGTCACTGCCGGACCACACCGCCCTGGCCGCCGTGCTCGACAACACCATCATCGGCCTGGCCGTCCGCCGCGCCGCGCAAGGTCCCGACCGGATCGGCCCCCTCTACGCCGACTCGCCCCGCACGGCCACCGCACTGCTCGCCGCCCTGTCCGCGGGCGATCCGGTCGTCATCGACGTCCCGGACGCGAACCCGGCGGCGGTGCGGTTGGTGGAGGATGCCGGGTTCAAGCCGACTTTCGAGGCCGCCCGCATGTACACCGGTCCCGCGCCGGACATCGAGCTATCCGGTCTGTTCGGGATCACCTCCCTCGAACTCGGTTGACCGGGCCCGTTCGATGACTTCCTCCGGGCTCAGCGGGCTCGCCGGGTGGTGGGACAGGCACAGCGGGGTGGTCACCTGCTGGAACCCGAACGCCTCGCTGGAGACGTAGAACTGGGCACGTTCCAACCGGGAAATGTCGGCGACCCGGCTGCCCTTGGCCCTGGCCATGTCGTTGGCGGCGGCGATCTGGGCGGGACTGTTGAGCCTGCCGAAGAACTGGGTGGTCGCGTTGCCGACGATCTGGTTGTGCAGCCCCTTCGGGGCCTGGGTGGCGAACAGCAGCCCCAGTCCGTACTTGCGGGCCTGCGAGGCCAGCACGATGGTGCCGCGGGTGCTCGCGGTCAGCGTCCCGGACGCCGCAAGGGTTTGCGCCTCGTCCATCACGAACAGTGCCCCGAGTGGGCGGTCACCGGCGGGGTTGCGCTTGGCCCAGGCGAACAGCTCCATCTGGAGCTGGTTGACGAAGTTCTGCCGCTGGCCGTCGGCAGGCAGCCCGATGAAGCTGATCACCGACACCCTGGCGCGCTTGCCGCCGCGGGGCGTGAGGAGTTCGCCGGGGTCGACGCCCACGCCGGCACCCGCGAACAGTGGGTCGTTCACCATCGCCGCCTTGAGGGCCTCTGCCAGCTCCGCCGCGATCTTCTTGCCGCCGTTGAGCGTGCTGACACCATCGGGCAGGTCTTCCAGCACGACGATCAACCCCGGCAGGCTGCGCGAACCGGACCGCGCGTGGTGGATGACCGCCTCGCGCAGCACCGCCAGCCCCTTGTTGGCCCGCACCGTCGTCCCCGTCAGCCGGACCAGCGGGGCGAGACTGGCCACCGCCACCTCGACCGCCGCGGTGAACTCGTCCTCGTCGTCGAGCACCCCGGCGAAGTCCGGCAGCGGCTGGAACGACAACGGCCGCCCGTTCGCCCGCCCCGGCGTCCACACCACGACCTCCGTGTCGGCGAGGTACCGCGCCGCCAACGCCGCGTCGTCCGCCCCCCACGCCTGCGGCGGTTCCGGCCACGCGTCGCCCAACCGCGCCAGGTCGTTGTTCGGGTCCAGCACGATCGCCGAGACCCCTTGCAGCGCACACTCCTCGACGATCCGTCTCAGTAGGACGGTCTTGCCGGATCCGGACCCCGCGAACACGACCGCGTGCTTGCGCAACGCCGCCAACTCGATCCGCAACGACTCCCCAGCACCGGTCACACCCAGCCCGACACCCTCCCGATCCGGCGGTGGGTGCGTGTCCCCGCCAGGCTGCCGGTACTCGGACAGCAGCGCACCGAGGAACTCCGACCGGGTCGCCGGTCTGCGGTCGACGAGCCAACGGTGCAGGCCCGGCACGTTGTCGGTCCGCAACCGGTCGAGCGCCCAGAAGGTTCGGGCGTCTTCCTGGGACAACCGCATCCGGATGCCGCCTGCGGCTTCGAACGCCTCGATCTCCGCCCGGGTCTTCACACCGTTGGACCACTCACCGTTGCGGATGATGACCAGCTTGCGGTCCGCGCCCTGGCTGAGCCCGACCACGGCCTTGCGCGCCTTGCGGAATCGGCTGAGCACCGCGTTGGGCTGGATGTGGCTGATCGCCCGGAACGCCCAGTGGACCTCCATGTCGGCCTGTTCGTCCAGCGTGCAGGTGATCCAGGCGTGCAGGTCACCACTCGCGTCGGGCGACTTCCAGGCTATGTCGTCGTTGCCCCCTTCGATGATCCAGGAGCGCAAGGCGGCCGAGAGCAGTCTCGGCATGAGACTGTCGCCACCGGTTTGGTCGTACAGGGCCTCGAGATCGGCCTCGGCCCTGGTCCGTTCGAACAACTCGTCCAACCCGTTGTCGCGGAGCGGCTCCGCCACCAGCGCGGCGGGCGGCGGTTCTTCACCGGTGAAGGAGGTCAGCTCGCGGATCTCGTTGGTGCGCAGGCAGGTGTCGATGTGGGCACCGATGCGCTTGAGCAGTTCACGCGGGGTGAGATCGTCCCAGCCCTGTTCGAACGCCGATGGCGCGACCGGCCAGGTGGGATGCGGTGGAGTGAAACCCATGTCGGCGTACGCGACCCCGAGTCGCTTCTCCACCAAGGCACGACCGGTTGCGCCATCGGGGATCCGACCGAGGGTGCGTTGCTCGCGGAACCGGTCCGGCACGGTGTCCGCCGCCTTGGACTTGATCTGCTGCCAGGTGTTGGGCAGGCAGGCCAGGACCGTCGCGGTCCGGCGGGTGATCTCCCGCAGCCGCATCAGCCCGTCGCTGACCTGGGCCAGCAGCAGACCGTCCGCGGTGCCGGGCCTGGTCGCCCGCTCGGACCTGGCGACCAGGGTGTCGAGCTGGTCGACGCAGATGGCGATCGGGCCGGTCAACGCCAACAGCCAGGTGATGTCGCGCACCAGGTCCATCGGCGACCTGGGCAGCCGCCGGACACCCCACCGGAGCCGGTCCTCGTGGTCGAGCAGTTCCAGGTAGTCCTCGGCGATGTCGTTGGTCTCGTCGGATTCCGTGGCGTACAGGACGAGCACTCGCGCGGCGTCCGAGCACTCCCGCCCGACAGTCCGGTCGAGCAACCGCACGCCTGCGACGAACACGTCGAGGTGCTCCTTGGTCAACCCGCGCCCGGCGAGAACCACCTTGGTGGTGTCCTCCGGCACGACGCCGCGCTGGCAGACCCGCCGCAGGAAGGTCGTCAGCTGCGTTTCCCCGGACTCGTCGACCTGGCCAAGCCCGAACCGGAGGGCTTGGACCGCGGTCTCCCAGAAGGCGTCACCGGTGGAGATGTTGTCCAGGAAGAAGTACCCGCCGACCGCGTGGAACTGGCGGCGCACCATGCCGAGCAGATGGGTCTTGCCGACGCCCTTGACGCCCTTGAGCACGAGGCCGAGCGGGCTCGGCCCCTCGCTGGCCACCGCGTCCCGGGCACTGGTGTGGACCGCCACCGCCACATCCGGGTGCAGACCGTCCACGTGGAACGGGGAGTCGACCCAGACGTGGTCGGGGGTGTCGGCCCAGTCGAAGCGCAGGGTGGCCAGGGCCGCGTCCTCCTCGACGGTCACGGCGCCTCGATGGAGATCAGGTGGTTGTCCTCGCCGCCGACCTTGACGGCGGCGGCGCGGTCGGTGTCGGTGAGGGTCTTGCGGTTGGACTCCGGGGCGAGGTCGATCGCGCGGCGCCTGCTCAGGTCCTTGAGCACCTCGTCGACGGCGGAGCGGTCGACCCCGACCAGCAGCGACCGCAGCTCGGCCAGGCCCGCCCACTCGCCGGGGTCGGCCAGTGTCGCGTAGGCGGCGCGGATCCGGCCCTCGACCTCGTCCGGGGTCAGGTCGACCTCGACGCCGAAGACGTCGGTGACGGCCAGCTTCTGCCGCCGCAGGTACTGGTCGAGCCCGGCCAGGACCACGTACAGCGCCGGGCCGAACGTGCTGCGCGGCGCGGGCCGCGGCGGCACACCTGCGGCGAACTCCTCGCGGCACCAGTCCAGGCCCGCCTTGGTGAGCGCGTGCACGTAGGGCCTGCGCTGGGTGTCGGTCTCGACCAGGTCGCGGTCGTTGAGCCCTCGGCGGTCGACACCGTCGAGGGTGAGCCCGTACGCCTTCAGGTCGGTGTTCGTGGCCGCCCGCCCCAACACCATCATGGTGAGCATCACCGCGGTCTGGTTGTGCCCCAACCGGTCTGCCATGGGAACCCCTCTCGTCCTAGTCCGTGCTCGTGAACCTGCTCCGCAGTACGCGTGTGGTGTAGTCGATCGCGGCCCGGGTGTCGGTGGGCACCGGGACCCGGTAGCCGTGCGACCTGGTCCTGCTCAACACGTCGAGGTCGGCGGTGAGCTCGCGCACCCGCACGTCGTCGCCGTCGCCCGCGGCCGCGTTCAGGTCCTGCACGAGGTCCCTGACCACCTGCCACAGTCCCAGCCGCATGGTGGCCTTGCTCGCCCGCGCCAGCACTCCGATCGGGTCAACCTCGTTGTCCACCAAGGGGAACACCCTGTGCAGCTGGTCGTGCAGGTCCTGCGCGACCTCGACGGCGCCGCGCGTCGAGCCGAGCAGCAGGTGGCGCAGGTTAGCCAGGTAGCCGGGCAGGTCGGCGGCGTTCGTCCCGGCCGTGAGCACGAGGAACACCCGCCGGTCCTGGCCGATCGTGTGGCGCAGGAACAGCTCGGCCTCGGCGGCCTGCCACCGCGTCGGCCCGCCGTCGACGAGCAGGCACAGGTGCTCGGCGGCATCGCTCGCCCGGTCCAGCATCGCCCGGTCGCCGGAGAGCGCCCGTTCGGCCGAGAGCCCCAGTTCGGTGAGCGCGATGACCACCTCGTCGGCCAGGTCCCTTGCCTGCCAAGGAGAACTCACGCGCACCGTGTGGTCGTACGCGCGGTTGCGGTCGCGGATGGCGGCGACGAAGGAGTCCCGGTTGTCGGCCAGCAACGCCGTGCGGTCGAGGTCGTGGGCCAGCACCGCGGCGACGGTCTCCAGCGCGTAGCTGATCTGGTCGGCGGACGGGGTGGTCTCCCGCTCCACGGCCAACCGCTCGCCGAGCGCCCAGTACGAGACGTAGGGGATGACCAGGTGCGACGCCATCACCTTCGTCGGGACCCTGGCGTCGAGCCAGTTGGCGAACAGCCCGGCGGTCTCCCGCAGGCAGGTGTCGCGCCACGCCTCGGCCTCGGCGTACTCGTCGCGGGTGTCGAACCTGGACAGCACCGGGACGACGGCGAGCCGGGGTCGGTCCAGCGGCATCGCGTCCCGCTCGGCGTCGGCCTTCCTGGCGACCCGCACCGCGCCCTGGATGCTCTGCAGGTTCGCGTTGACCACGAGCACCAACCGGTCCGGCAGGTGCGAGGTGCAGATCCCGCCGGTGTCCGAGACCCCGGTCCTGCTGTCGACAAGGACGAAGTCGTACCGCTCGGTCCACCGCGCCCGGCACTGCTCCAGGTACTCGCCGAAACCCTGGTCGTAGAGCCGTTCCCAGTCGATGACCTGCATCCGGCCGAAGTAGTCGTCGCCGACCCCGCCTGCCGGGATGAGGTCGAGGGTGTCGTCGAGCCGGATGGCGCGGTCGACGAGCAGACCGGCCTTGAAGTCGTCGACGAGGTCGACCACGCCCGCCTCGGGGGGTACGGGGATCTTGTCGGCGAAGTAGTGGTGCAGGCCGGGCGCTTCCAGGTCCCAGTCGACGCACAGCACCCGGAAACCCCACCGCGCCAACAGGACGGCGATGTTGGACAGGGCGAAGCTGCGCCCGACCCCGCCCTTGAAGGAGTAGAAGGTGATCACCTGACCGGCCACGCGCCCCGCCCGGGCAATCGCATCGTCGGCAGGACACCCGGCACCGGGCGCAGGAGGGGCCAGTCCGGTTGCCACGGCGGCGGTTCGAGCAAGCCGTGGACCATGTCCTCGGCGAGCCTGCCCACCTGCTTGCGGAAGTCGAAGTAGGCCGGGCTGTCCTGGTAGTGCGCCCGCGGCTCGTTCCAGTCCCGCAGGTCGACCGGGTTCCGCCGCAGCACCGAGTCCGGGAAGCTGTAGGAGTCGCTGTAGATCACCGGGAAGATCAACCCGGTGCCGTGCAGGCCCATGTGCTCCTCGCGACCGGCCATGGAGTGCCACTCGGCCAGGCACCACTCGTTGTAGAAGTACTTCGGGGAGCACACCGCGACGAGGACCTTGGTGCGCTGCAGCGCGTGGTGGAGCGCTTCCGGGAACTTCGTCCCGCCGCCGACGTCCTGGTCGAAGAACACGCGCACTTTGTCGACCAGGTTGTCGTCGAGCAGTTCCCGCAGCCGGGGGTGGAAGTGGTGGCGCACCCACGGGCTCACCGTCTCGCTCTCCCGGTCGTAGCTGATGTACACGTCGTGCTCGTACACATCGCTCCTTCGCGGATCGCCTGCGGGCTGGTCGATCTTAAAGGCGCCCGGCGCGGTCCAGACAGGGGCGAAAAGCTGACAGAAATGAGACAGAACATGGACACCGCCGATTTACCGACAGGAAGACGACAAGTGGGTGACAGATCTCGACCGGGACCGCGCGGTCACCGAGAATGCATGTCGCTGGAAAGGCGTAATGGGCCGGGGGAAAGTCACAGGGGAGTGTCGATGTCGAAATCTTCCGCGCCGCGGGTTTTCGTGACCTATTCACATGACACGGTCGCGCACAAGCGGGTGGTGCGCGAGTTCGCCGAGTACCTGCAGGGGCGGATCGGCCTGGAGGTCCACCTCGACCAGTGGGCGGACGGGCCGCGGCGGGACTGGTCGCTGTGGGCGGTGGCGAACCTGCGGGACGCGGACTTCGTCCTGGTGATCGCCTCCCCCGCGTACAAGCGGCGGGCCGAGGGGCTGGCGCCGCCGGACGAGGGGCGGGGCGCGCAGTTCGAGGCGGCGATCCTGCGCGACCACCTGACGAGGAACCTGGCGGCGGGCACCGAGCGCGTGCTGCCGGTCGTGCTGCCCGGTGGGTCCGTCGAGGACATCCCGATGTTCCTCACCCCGTACTCCACGACCCGCTACGAGATCGCCGAGTTCACCGAGCGGGAGGTCGCGTACTTGATCTCCGCCATCACCGGCGAGTCCGCGCACACCGCCCCGGAGCGCGCGCCGTGGCGGGGCGGGTTGGAAAGCGCGGCGAGCGAGCGCCCGCGGCTGCTGCTCGCCCACCAGGAGCGCTGGCTCGACAGCAGCGACGACTTCGCCACCGGCACGGCCCGCATCGAGGGCGTCCCGTACGAGCACAGCCTGCTGCTGCGGCCCGCGGCCACCCCGGTCGAGCACAGCTTCGTCGAGTTCGACCTCGGCTTCGGCACCTACCAGGAGCTGATCGCCACCGCGGGGATCCTCGACGACGCGGCCGAGCGGTTCCAGACCGGCCGGATCGAGGTGGCGTTGGACGGCCGCCTGCGGCTGGTGGAGACCCTCAGCTGGGGCAGGCCGGTGCGCGTCCGGCTCGACCTGGCCGAGGCCAGGCGGCTGCGGCTGGCGATGTACCGGCCCGCGCCCGCCGCCACCCCGTTCGGTGGCGGCGCGGGCGGGCTGTCGGGCAAGCCGCCGGAGCTGGCCTGGGGCGACCCGGTGCTGCGGTGACGCTCAGGAGCCGATCGTGTACCTGATGTGGGTGGCGAGGGCGGTGTGGCGTACCTCGACCGGGGTGAGGCCGAACTGGCCGACGTCGGTGAACAGGCGTTCGCCCCGGCCGAGGACGAACGGGACGACGTGCAGCCGCAGTTCGTCGATCAGCCCAGCCGCGAGGTACTGGTTGACGGTGGCCGCGCCGCCCGCGATGGCGACCGGGCGGTCACCCGCGGCGGCCCTGGCGCGCTCGAGCGCCTCGGTGATGCCGCCGGTGACGAAGTGGAACGTGGTGCCACCTTCGAGCTCCAGGTCGGCGCGCTCGTGGTGGGTGAGCACGAACACCGGCGCGTGGTACGGCGGTTCCGCGCCCCACCAGCCGGTCCACTCGAGATCCCAGTCGCCGCGGGCGGGGTCGAACATGTTGCGGCCCATGATGAACGCGCCCGCCTGGACGATCCGGGCGCGCTCGACGGCGTTCTCCTCGGCGGCCTCGAGCATCCACCGGGTCAGCGTGCCGGTCGCGCCGTCACCGAACGGGGCGTCCATGCGCTGGTTCGGGCCTGCCGTGAACCCGTCGAGTGAGGCGGTGATATCGCAGAAAACCGTGCTCATGGTGTCCTCCTGGTGGTCGTGACCTGGTGTCGGAACCCGGGCCGGGCGCTCGACACCGCAGCGCTGTGAGGCCGGTCACCGACGTGTGACTTCGGCCGAAACGGCTCAGGTCGGGCCGCCCGCGGACTATTCTGGCGGGTGCGCGCGCCGACGCCGGGTTGTGCCCGCTCGGTTTGGGAACCGAGGGGGAATCGAGCGGTGAGTGACCTGGCGATCACCATTCTGCTGTGCGTGGCGGTGTCGATCATCTACGCCGCCGCCGCGCTGATCCAGGCTCGGCTGGGGCACCTGTCGGTGCGCGAGCTGACCAGGGTTCCGGTGTGGTGGGTCGCGCAACTGCTGAACGTGGGCGGCGCGGCGCTGCACGTGGTGTCGCTCGGGTTCGGCCCGCTGTCGCTGATCCAGCCGCTCGGGGTGCTGACGCTGGTCATCGCGGTGCCGTTCGCGGCGGTCGCGGCCAAGCGGCGGGTCACCGGGCTGGAGCTGAGCGGGATGGCCTGCACGGTGGTCGGCCTCGCCGGGCTCACGATGATCATCGCCACCTCGGGCCGCTCGGAGGCGTTGAGCTCCGGTGAGCTGGCCCTGCTGCTGGCCGTGGCCGCGGCTGTCGTGACCGTGCTCGGGCTGCGCGGTCGCCGCCAGGGCGCGTCAACGGTGTGGGAGGCGGCGGCGGGCGGTCTGGCGTTCGCGGTGTGCTCGGCCCTGTGCCAGACGGCGGTCGTCAACTTCGGCGCAACCGGACTGAGCTTCCTGTTGTGGCCCGCGACGATCTTCACCATCCTCGCCATCGGCACCTTCGCCATCGCCGCGACCGTGCTGACCCAGCGTTCTTACCGCAACGGACTCGGCGCACCGCTTGCCGTGACCAACCTGGTGAACCCGCTGAGCGCCACCTTGATCGGCATCCTGTTCTTGGACGAGGACCTGGGCGCGTCACCGGTCGAGCTGACCCTGGCGGTCTTGTGCGGGGTTGTCGCCGCTCTTGGCGTCACCCAGCTCGCGCGCGCCCGCGAGTCCGACCCGGTAGCTCTGACTGTCTAGGGATAGCGGACGGTTAGCTTCACCTTGGTGTTGAGCGGGACAGTGCTGAGCGCCCTCGCGAACGCACTCGCACTGGACGTCAGGTCTACGCAACCGGCGCTGCCCGGGGTCGACCCGCCGTGGATGAAGAACCCACCGCGACCGAACGTGTGCGTGGTATCGAACGGGTGCACCGTGATCCGGTGCGTCCCCCACGGCCCCTCATAGCGGGATGCGTAGAACCACCGGCTGCTGAGATCCACCATTTGCGACGGGTCCACCCAGTACACACCCGCGGGGATGGGCCCCACGCCCTCCAGCCGTTGCCTGGCGGGCGAGTAGTCGAACGCCCCCGCCGCGTCGGGATGCCCGGACACCGCGACCCACGACTGGGTCCCCAACGTCAACGTCGCCCCGTCGAACACCATCTCGACCGCCGCGTCCGCCAACCCCGAGTTCCCCCGCTCGGCCAGCAGCAGGTCCAGCCGCTCGATCCCCCGCTGGTACGCCGCGAACTGCGCCATGTCCTTCGCGTGCGCGTCCCGCTCCCGCAGCAACCGCGCCCGCTCCGCCACCAACTCGGCGGTCGTCCCGTTCCCCGCCCTGATCGCAGGCCCACCAGCCGTCACGGGCGCCGTCTGCCGCTGCACCCGGACCTGCCCCAACAGCCCAGCCACCGCGGCGTTCCCGGCCCCGCGCAACCCGCGCACCGGCACCTGCCGGGTCGGGCCCCGCTCGACCACAGCCCGCTCGTGCCCACCCTGGCAGTGCCGCACCCGCCTCACCTCCCACCCAGCACCGTAGCCACTCCCGTACACCCCACGGTAGAGCCGGGCGACCATCCCTCCCTGCCCTTCCGGCCCAGCCATCTCGGTGGCGGCGCCGGGCTCAGGTGGTCCGCCGGAGGTTCACCGGACGTCGGGGTGGTGACAGGGGGTGCAGGGGTGCAACGGGTGGGTGAGGGGTGGTGTTCTCACGGGGTGAGAGCTGTTGGGTCTAGTGGTGGGTGAGGAGTGGCCCGGGATGGTTGCGGACCTCGAGGTCGGGCAGAGACCGTTGTTGTTGCTCGTCGGGAGCAGTGCGCGGCGGGGGCGGGAGTTCATTCTCAGGGCGGTGGCGCCGCGGTATCGGTTGTGGTTGTTGCAGCCGGCGGGGGTCAGCTGGGAAGAGCCGTACGTCGTGGGGAACACGGTGGTGGACAACACCGACCACGAGGCATTGATCGCCGCTGCCCGTGCGGTCGCGGCTGAGCACGAGGTGGCTGGGGTTTTCTGCTACGACGAGGGCTTGGTGTGGCCCGCGGCGTCGGTGAGCGCGGCGTTGGGGTTGCCGGGGAACTCGCCGGGGGCCATCGCGGCCTGTCGGGACAAGAACGCGACGCGGGTGGCGTTGGCGGAGGCCGGGGTGCCGCAGCCGGTGTCGGTCGGGGTGTACGACCTGGACGGGGCGTTGGCCGCGGCCGAGCAGGTCGGGTACCCGGTCGTGGTCAAGCCGCGCGGGTTGGCCGGGAGCATGGGGGTCAAGCTCGCCAGGGACCCCAGCGAGGTGGCGGACGCGTACGCCGCGGCCACCGCGATCACCTACCCGGGTGTGCCGGTGTTCGACATGTCGGTGCTGGTCGAGGAGTACGTCGACGGGCCGGAGATCAGCGTGGACGCGGTGTTCCACGACGGGCGGTTCGTGCCGTTGGCGTTGGCGCGCAAGCAGGTCGGGTTCGACCCGTTCTTCGAGGAGACCGGGCACGTCGTCGACGCGGGCGACCCGCTGCTGGCCGACCCTGAACTGCTGGAGGCCCTGGAGCGCGCGCACAAGGCGCTCGGGTTCCACACCGGGGTGACGCACACCGAGTTCCGCCTCGGCTCGCGCGGTCCCCGCCTGCTGGAGGTCAACGCCCGCCTCGGCGGCGACTCGATCCCCTACCTCGGTTACCTGGCCACCGGTGTCGACATCGCGCTCGCCGCCGCCGACGTCGCCGCGGGCGTGGTCCCGGACACCACGCCCAAGCACCGCCGGGTCGCCGCCGTCGCGTTCCTCTACCCCGAGCGCGACACCCGGGTCGACCAGGTCACCGTGCACGAGGACAACCTCGGCCCGCACATCCACGAGGCGATCGCGATGGCCGACCCCGGCGCCACCCTCAAGCTCCCGCCGCGCGGCTACATCGCCCGCTACGGCCGGATCATCGCCGTGGCCGACACCGTCGACGAGGTCACCGCGGCGCTCAAGGACCCGACGACGCTCGTGGAGCTGACCGGGACGCCGGTCGAGGTGACCGCGTGAACCAGAACGACCACCCCTCGGTGGTGCAGACGCTCCGGCAGATCTCCCGGCCGGTGTGGCTGCTGCTGGTCGGCATGCTGGTCAACCGGCTGGGCAACTTCCTGCAGATCTACCTCGTGCTCTACCTGACCCAGAAGGGTTTCAGCGAGCCCGCCGCGGGTATCGCGCTCGGCGCCTACGGCATCGGCTCGGTCGTCGGCGTCCTGCTCGGTGGCACTATCTCCGACCGGTTCGGCTACCGGTGGACGATTGTGGTGTCCATGGCGGGCGCCGGTGCGCTGACCGCGGTGTTGGTGCACCTGTCCGCGCTGTGGCTGGTGCTCGTGGTCGCGGCCGCCACCGGGTTGCTCGCGCAGGCGTACCGGCCCGCGTCGTCGGCGATGCTGGTGGAGCTGACGCCGGAGAAGCAGCACGTCATGGTGTTCGCGGTGTACCGGTTGGCGTTCAACCTGGGCACCACGGCGGGCCCGCTGCTCGGCGCGCTGCTGATCGCGTACTCCTACGACCTGATGTTCTACGTCGACGCCATCACCTCGGTGGTGTTCGCCCTGTTCGCGCTCCGGCTGCCGCACGCGGTCGCCGCCGCGAAGGACTCCGCCGAGGCGACGCAGCGCAAGTCGTACCTGGCCGTGCTGTCGGACCGCGGGTTCACGCTGTTCATGCTGGCGCTGTTCCTCAACGCGGTCGTCTACATCCAGCACATCGCCGTGCTGCCGCTGCAGATCACCGCCGACGGGCACACGCCCGGGGTGTACGCGGCGCTGCTGTCGCTCAACGCCGTCGTGGTGATCGCGCTGGAGTTGCCGTTCACCAAGTTCGTGCAGCGGCTGCCTGCCAAGCTCGCGGTCGCGCTCGGGGTCGGCCTGGTCGGTGTGGGGATGAACCTCTACATAGCGGGACCGGCCATCGCGATGTTCGTGGTCGCGACCCTGGTCTGGACCCTCGGCGAGATCATCGGCACCCCGACCGCGTCGGCCTACCCCGGCCAGGTGGCACCTCCTGGGCTGCGCGGCCGCTACATCGCCGCCGCCGCGTTCCCGATGCAGATCGGCTACGCCGTCGGCCCCGCGCTCGGCGTGGCCCTGTGGACCGTCTGGCCCGCGGGCGTGTGGTGGGGCTCGTCGATCATCACCGTCGTCGCCGTCATCGCCGCCCTGGCAGGCATGCGCCAGCCACCGTCCGAAGAGGACACCAAGCCCGAGCCCACCCCCGGCGCGGACACCCTGCCACTGGACGAGGCCCACGCGGCCTCGACCACCTCGGGCGAGGCCCGCGACCCGGCCTGAGGCCCTTCCCCCAGCGGTGGTGGGCCCACTCCCCCGGACCCACCACCGCCCCACTTCCGGGGCGTGGACCAAGATCGAACGTGCTGAGCAGCCCCCGAGATACAGCCTACCGAGGGGCGGCGCGGCACTGGGAGGTCTGCGTGCCGCCCTGTGGACAACCCTGTGCGGGGTCACGGATAGCGGTGGCGCGCGAACAGCGTTCTCGCTCGGTGCGGGGTGTCCGCGAGCAGTGGCCCACCAGGGCCGCCCGGTGCCGACTTGGCGCCGCAGGCGACCTGTCCACAAGCCCGGACCCTGTCCACAGGCCGAAGTACGACCGCCTAGGGCGCAACCGTCGCCCGGTAGGCTGTGTCTCGGGGGCTGCTCGGTGCGGTTCGATCTTGAGGGTCCCGTTGCACACGACAAACCCGGTGGTGATCCCGATGAGTGTGACCGTCCGGTCGACCGTGACCGAGTTCGGTGAGTTGTCCGTCGCGGCCAAGGACGGCGCTGTCGTCGGGTGTCAGTTCATGCCCGCCGACCACCTGGCCCAGCGCTTCGGCGGTACGCGGGAGGACGAGGCAGAGCTGGCCGACCGGGCGATCGCCGAGGTCACGACCTACCTGGCGGGCGGGACCAGGGAGTTCGCCACCCCCGTGCGCCTGGGCGTCTCCGAGTTCGACAACCGCGTCCTGGCCGCGCTCACCGAGCGCGTCCCCTACGGCAAGACCGTCAGCTACGGCTGGTTGGCGCGCGAACTCGACCTGCCCGTCGCCGCGTCGCGCGCGGTCGGCAAGGCGCTGGCGGGCAACCCGGTGCTGGTGTTCGTCCCCTGCCACCGGGTGGTCGGCTCCTCCGGCGCGCTGACCGGGTACGCGGGCGGGCTCCAGGTCAAGCGCGGCCTGCTCGACCTGGAGTCCACACCGGACAGTGACGACCTGCGGTTGTTCTGAGCGTCAGGTGGCGTCGTGGAAGATGATGCCCAGGGTGTAGCGCAGTCCACTGTGGATCTCGCTGACCCCGTGCCGGAGCACGACCCGCCGCCAGCCCCTGGTCACCGAGGGCACCGGGCGGTCCCGCACGGTGAAGATCATGCCCTGGCCGATGCACGGCCTGGCGACCAGCGGCCGTGACTGCGCGCGCGGCCGCTGCTCGACGAACACGTTCTCGCCGCCGGTGAAGTCCTCGTCCGGCTGGCTCAGCATGACGGCCAGCTGCAACGGGAACACCACGTCGCCGTAGAGGTCCTGGTGCAGGCAGTTGTAGCCGCCCGCCTCGTACCGCAGCAGCAGCGGGGTCGGACGGTGCTGTCCGGCCCGCGCACACATCTCGTGCAGGCCAACGAGATCCGGCGGGAACTCCTCGGTGCCGAGCCTGCGCGCCCAGGTGTTGGCGATGTCGGCCAGCGGCGGGTAGAACTCGCCGCGCAGCCGGGTGACCGGATCGGCAAGCGGGTGGTCGAAGTACCGGTACACACCCTCGCCGAACTGGTGCCGCGCCATGACAACGGTGCTGCGGAAGCGCTTCGGCTCGTCGAACATCGCGCGCACCTCGGCGCACTCCCGCGGTGTGAGCAACGGTGGCGTCAACGCGAACCCGTTGCGGTCGAGCTCGGACCCGACCGCGGCCCAGTCCAACTCCGCCGCGGTGACCACCTCCGTGCCCACCGGCGCGGGCGTCGTGCGCACCGGCGTGTGGTCGGGTTCCTCGGACAGGCCAGGCATCGCCAGTTGGCCGTAACGCGAACTGCTCATGGGGAAGGCGCCTCGCTCGAATGGGGGTGCGACACGCAGCCTACCCACACCAGGGCCACCCCAGCCAGCAGCACACCAGGCCACATTCACCCGATCCACCTACGCGGCACGGGCCCGCCCGTGCCGGGGCGGCCCCCGGTCGCAGGCAGGTGCGCCGGATGGTCGATCCGGGCGACACGACCGCCCGGCGGGCTCCGCCGTGTGGGCGACACCCCTGCCACTCGAACGGCGCAATACCCCCGACCCCTATCGATGAATTCAATACAATTGCTCGACTCGGACGTCGTTGACGCCCCCAGGCAAACCTGTTTCACTACCCCCGACCTGCTCTGGATCTCGGGTAGTCAATCAATTAATGGCGGGGATGTCTGATGAATTCGCCTCCAGTCAGCCGATTACCAGAAGAAGGTGTCGGCACAACCCTCGAGAAACCCGCGAACGCGGTACAGGACCGTCCGGCGGCCGAACAGGACGTGAGCCGGGTGCTGGCCGCCGCGGCGGTCCGGGTGGCGCTCGACCAGGCCACCGAGTCGGTGACCACGGCGCGCACCCTGCTGCCGGGGACCCCCGCGAGCACCGAGGTCACCGAGGCGCTGCTCGGCGCGGCGATCCGGTCGGTGCCGCGCTGGCACTTCGCGATGCTCAACGACCTGGAGCGCAACGACGCGTTCGCCGTCGCGCTGGAGCGGGTCGTGCCGCCCGGCGCGCACGTGCTCGACATCGGCTCCGGCACCGGACTGCTGGCGATGATGGCGGTCAAGGCGGGCGCGGGCTCGGTCACCACCTGCGAGCAGAACCCGGTGCTCGCCGCGGTCGCCGAGCAGATCATCGCCGCGCACGGCCTGGCCGAGGTGATCACCGTGGTGCCCAAGCTGTCCACCGACCTGGTCGTCGGGGTCGACCTGCCGCGCCGGGCGGACGTGATCGTGTCCGAGATCGTCGACTGCGGCCTGGTCGGCGAGGGCGTGCTGCCGACCGTGCGGCACGCGCGCGAGCACCTCCTCGAGCCGGGCGGGGTGCTGCTCCCGGACTCCGCCGTGCTCCACGGCGCGCTGCTCGACAGCCAGGCCGTCGACGGCCTCAACCGCGTGCAGTCCGCCGCGGGGCTCGACGTGCGGCTGCTCAACGCCCTGTCCACCCGGGGCCACTTCCCGGTCCGGCTGCCCACCTGGCCGCACCGGCTGATCTCCGCCGAGACCGAGATCGCCCGGTTCGACTTCGCCGCGGACGCGCTGCTCGACGAGTCGGTCGAGGTGGGCTTCGACGTCGCCGACGCGGGCACCGCGCACGGCCTGGCGGTGTGGTTCGACCTGCGCCTCGGCGGCGGCATCGCGCTGCGCAACGCCCCGGACAACCTCGCCTCGCACTGGATGCAGGCGTTCGTGCCCTTCGCCGAACCCCGCCAGCACGCCGCCGGTGAGCGGGTCCGGATCGCTTTCTCCTGGACGGGCGGCAGGCTTTCCGCCCGACAACTCGACTTCGCGAGCGCGGTGGAAGGAATATAAGTGAACTTCGTCCCGAACCACACCCCTTTCGAGTTATCCGCCGAGCAGCTGACCGAGTTGACCCTGGACTACGCGAGCAACTCCATCTACCTCGACAACGAGGAATGGGAGAATTCCGACAACCCGTACCGCAGGCAGTTGCGGCCGCAGATCATCAAGCACCTGGACTTCGGCGAGCCGCTCGGCGTCGACCAGGTCCTGGAGTACTCGGCGCTGGCGGCGAACCGGCTGCTGGCCGCGATCTACGAGACGGACCTGGTGTTCCTGCCCAAGAAGGGGTTCACCGAGGAGTCCTACGCGGACTTCCGCAAGTACTACAGCGCCACCAACCGGGCCCGCGGCGAGATGATCCGCCCGTCGTTGGAGCGGCACGTGTTCGGCTTCCTGGACGACGAGGTCGAGGTCAGCGGTGCGTGGACGAAGGAGAGCCTGGCCGCGTACCTGGGCAAGCTGGCCGACGAGCCGCAGACCGCGTCGGCGAGCGAGCAGGCGATCCGCGAGTCCAGCGACCCCAAGCGGGCCGCCCGCAACTGGCTGATCCAGTTCGCGCCGGACTTCCTGTCCGAGGCGTCGCCGATGATCCGCAACGTGCTGGGCTACTACGGCCCGGTGCAGTCGGAGTGGTTCAAGGTGATCATCGACGAGTACGGCTACGGCGTGCACGAGACCAAGCACAGCACCCTGTTCGAGGACACCCTGACCTCGGTCGGCCTCGGCACGGACGTGCACCGCTACTGGCAGTACTACCTGACCAGCAGCCTGATGCTGAGCAACTACTTCCACTACCTCGGCAAGAACCACGAGCACTTCTTCCGCTACCTCGGCGCGCTGTACTACACCGAGACGACGCTGGTGCCGTGGTGCCAGCGGGCCGCCGACCTGCTGACCGAGGTGTTCGACGGCGAGGCCGACGTCCGGTACTTCACCGAGCACGTGCACATCGACACCCACCACGGCCGGATGGCGCTGGAGAAGCTGATCCTGCCCATCGTGGACTACTGCGGCGAGTCGGTGATCCCGGAGATCGTGCGCGGCTTCGAGGAGTTCCAGGTGGTCAACCGGATCGCCGACGAGGACTTCGCCGCGCAGGTCGCCTGGATGGACGCGGGCCCGCGCAACAAGGAGCTGCACGAGCCGGTGTGGGGCAAGGTCGAGGCGGGCGAGGTGACCGCGCCGGTCGCGCACATCGTGGAGCCGCACGGCGAGCTGTCCAACACCCACCAGCACGACGGCGACGAGCTGTGCCACATCGTCTCCGGCACGATGAGGTTCGTCAGCGGCTACGACTCGCACCAGATCCTGGAGGCTGGCCAGGGCACGGTGATCTGGCGCAACCGGCTGCACGGCGCGATCATCGAGTCCGACGAGTGCGTGTACGAGATCCACTCGGTGGGTGACTACCGCGCATGCTTGTCCTGACCTTCGCCGCCTCAGGGGTGGGCAACTGCGCCGAGGTCGGCGGCGTGCCCTACGTGTACGCGCGCACCGGCCGGGGCGCCTTCATCACGGCCGCGCGGTGTTCGCACCGGGGTGGCCCGCTGCACCTGGCCACCATCGACGCGAGCGGCAACCGGCTGCTGTGCCCGTGGCACGACCAACCGACGTCGATGACCAGGCTGCTGCGCAAGGGGATCCCCGCCGTCCGCAGCGGCAACCGGGTCACCGCCGTGTTCCCGGTGGCCGCCGACACCGAGGTCGGCACCAGCCACCGCCCGCTGTCCCCCGACCTGTGCGGCGCGCGCCGCGCGGGCTGACTGCAACACCGCGGGGCGGTCCGGTGTTCTCCACCGTGGGAGCACCGGGCCGACCCGGCCCACCAGGCATTACCCGCTCCACCGAGGCACCCGTTCCACCCCAGGTACAGCACGAGAGGCGCGGACATGTCGTACGCAGTGGGCATCAAGGAGTTCGTGGACACGGTGAACGCCGCGCTGCCCCCGGACTACTACACCTACCCGGTCGAGCGGCAGCGCGAGCTCTACGACTCGCTGACCGAGGCACTGCCGATCCCCGTCCCCGACTCCGTGACCTGGCGCGATGTCACCGCCGAGCACGAGGGTCGCAGTGTCCGGTTGCGCGTCTACGAGCCCGCCACGGCCTCCGGTCCGGGGGTCGTGTTCTACGTGCGCGGCGGCGGGTTCGTCATCGGCTCGCTGCACAGCCACCACAGCCTGGTCGCCGAGATCGCCGACCGCACCGGCCTGGTGACCATCGCCATCGACTTCGGGATGGCCCCGGAGAACCCGGCGCCCGGCCCGGTGGAGGACTGCTACGCCGGGGTCAGCGCGGTGCTGGCCGACCCGGCGGCGTTCGGGCTGTCCATCGACACCTCGGCGGCCGTGGTGGCCGGTGAGAGCTCCGGGGCGAACATGGCCGTGGTGCTGTCCATGCTGGCCCGCGACCGCGGCGGCCCCGTGCTGCGCGGGCAGGCGCTGATCAGCCCGGTGCTGGACTTCACCCGCTGGCGGCACGGCGGCGAGGACGCGCCGCTGCTGTCCGGCGGGGAGATGGAGTACTTCGTGGCCTGCTACTGCCCCGAGGTGGACCAGGCCGCCGACCAGTACGTCTCGCCGTTGCTCGGCGGGAGGTTCCACGGCCTGCCGCCCGCCTACGTGGTCGGCTGCGAGAAGGACTCGTTGCGGGTCGACGCCGAGAAGTACGTGGACCTGCTGGGGCAGAACGACACGCCCGTCCGGTACGTCCTGGAGGCGGGGATGGTGCACGCGCCGGTCCGCGCCAGGGGGGTCAGCGAGCCCGCCGCCGACATGGTCCGCCGGTTCTGCGCCGCCGTGGTGACCCTGGCCGGGGGCGAGGACATCACCATCACAGACAGCACCGTCGCCGACGCGGAGGCCGCCGGTGTCTGAGCCGACTGGACCGGCGGTCATCGTCGACCCGTACTCCTCGGGCGCCCTGTTCGC
Source organism: Actinokineospora cianjurensis (assembly GCF_003663795.1). Lineage (NCBI taxonomy): Bacteria > Bacillati > Actinomycetota > Actinomycetes > Pseudonocardiales > Pseudonocardiaceae > Actinokineospora > Actinokineospora cianjurensis. The sequence goes on along the minus strand of NZ_RCDD01000005.1, from coordinate 229,115 downwards.
CGCCGCGCTGGCCGAGCGCGGGATCGAGGTCGTCGCGGTGCTCAGCTCCGAGCAGCCGCCGGAGGCGTACGCGTCCTCGTACCAACCAGCCGACTACACCGACCCGATCGTCTACCGCGGCGACCTCACCGAGGTGGCGGACCGGCTGCGCGCGCTGGACCCGCGGTGCGTGCTGGCCGGGTGCGAGTCCGGGGTGGAGCTGGCCGAACGGCTGGCGCCGCTGGTGGCGCCCGCGCGGTCGAACGTGCCCGGGCTGGCCGACGCGCGCCGGGACAAGTGGGCGATGGCCGCCGCGGTCGCCGCCGCCGGTCTGCCGACGATCCCGCAGATCTGCACCGCCGACGTCGACGAGGTGCGCGAGTGGCTGGTCCGCTCCGGGCTGGTCGGGGCGGACCTGGTGATCAAGCCGCCGAAGAGCGCGTCGACCGACGGCGTGGTGAAGGTGACCGGCGGGGTCGGGTGGGCCGGGGTGTTCGCGGCGAACCTGGGGCGGGTCAACCAGTTCGGCGAGGTGGACGACCGGTTGCTGGTGCAGCAGTACGTCACCGGCACCGAGTACGTCATCGACACGTTCAGCCAGGACGGGGTGCACGCGCTGGTCGACGTGTGCCGCTACCACAAGGTGGACAACGGGCCGTACATGGCGGTGTACGACACGATGCGCTGGCTGCCGGAGACCGACCCGGCGATCCCGGTGCTGCTGGCCTACGCCAGGGCGGTGCTCGACGCGGTCGGCGTCCGCTACGGCGCGGCGCACGTGGAGATCATGCACACCGCGGACGGCCCGCTGCTGATCGAGCTCGGCGCCCGCCCGCACGGCGGCGGGCAGCCCAGGTTCAACCGGGTGGCCACCGGCGACAGCCAGATCGACCGCACGGTCCGCAGCCTGGCCGGTGAACCGGTGTCGGCGGACTACCACCTGGTGCGGCACCAGACCTGCGTGTTCCACATCGCGCCCGCCTCCGGCGTGGTGCACGGGGTGTCGGCGCTGGCGAAGGTGCGGGACCTGGCCAGCCACCACTTCTCCACCCAGAACCTGACCGAGGGCGGCCCGGTGCAGGCGACCAGGAACCTGGTGGACAGCCTGGAGTTCGGCTTCGCGATCCTCTCGCACCCCGACGCCGCCCAGGTCGACGCCGACTACCGGGTGATCCGCGACCTCGAGCGCTCGCTGGTGATCACCGACGACCAGCCTGCCCCGATCGGCTGAGCGGGGCCGTGGTCAGCACGACGTTCGTGGTCAGCTCGCTGCTGGTGATCATGACCCCCGGCCCCGACCTGGCCCTGCTGACCCGGCTCCTGCTCACCCACCGCCGGCCCCACCCCGCGGTGGCCGCCGCACTCGGCATGGTCACCGCGGGGGCGGCCCACCTGGTGGTGGGCTCCCTCGGCCTCGCCGCCCTGCTGGCCACCAGACCCGGGCTGTACCGGGGTTTCTGCGTGGCGGGGGCGGTGGTCCTGCTGGTGATGGCGGCATTGGCACTGCGCTCGGCGTTGTCGCCAGCGGCTCCGGGCGGGGTCGTCGCGTCGCCTCCCGCTGGACGCGCGTACTTGCAGGGGTTCTTGTGCACGGGGACGAACCCGAAGGTGGGCTTGTTCCTGATGGCCTTCCTACCGCAGTTCATCCCCGCCGGGTCGGACCCGATCGCCGGGTTGACGCCGCTTGCCGTGGTCTACCTGGGGCTGGTCATGCTGTGGCTCTTGGTGTGGATCACCTTGGTGCGCAGGCTGTCGGCACTGCTGCACACGCCGCTCGCACTCCGGGTGACCGACGGCGTGGTGGCGGTGGTGTTCACGGTGTTCGCCGTGCGCACCTTGCTCACCACCTGATCGGGGTCGCTGCCACCCGGGTGGCGGGCAGGCGAACGCGGGGCGGCTCGACACCGCCGACCGTCGCGGCGGCTGGTCGGCGACATCGCGCCGGGCAGGCGGGCCGGGATCGAGCCGCACAGCGAGTCGGCTCGACGACAACCGCGTCCGCCGCCGCGCCTGATCGACATCGAGCCCGGTGGATGGCTGCCCGTTTCACGGGAGGTCGGGGTGTGGATCACCAGCTTCGCGCGAACAGGTGCCTGGTGGATCGACATCGGTTCGCCTGGGGCCGTGGAGGTCCGCCACCGGCGCGATGGTTCTTCGCTGCCACGCTCGCAGCGGTGAGGATCGTTCGACTCCCACTGGCGCGGTGTGTTGGAGCAGGCCGGTGTTGACCACCTGATCGGGGTCAATGCCACCCGGGTGGCGGGCAGGTTTCGGGGGTTGGGGTCCGGTAGGTTCCGGCCATGAGCGAGGGACGGGTCGACCTGGCGGCGGCGTGGCCGGAGGGGTATCGCGCGCTGCTGGGGCTGCACATGGCCGTCGTGGAGTCCGGGCTGGATCCGACGATCATCCAGCTGGTCTTCACGCGCGGGTCGCAGGTCAACGGGTGCGCGTTCTGCCTGGACATGCACTCCCTCGACGCGTTGGCCGCCGGGGAGACGACGCAGCGGTTGTTGTTGCTGGGTGCGTGGCGGGAGACCGGGCTCTACACCGAGCAGGAACGGGCCGCGCTCGCGTTGACCGAGGCGATCACCGATGTCATCGGCAGCCACGTGCCCGACGACGTCTACGCCGAGGCGGCCAGGGTGTTCGACGAGGCGACGCTGGCCAAGGTGGTGATGGCGGCGACCCTGATCAACACCTGGAACCGGCTCGGGATCACCCAGCGCAAGCACGCGGGCCACTACCAGCCCCGCGGCTGACCGGTCCGATGTAGACACTGTGGACACCCAAGGGGGTCCACATGCCCGGGTGGCAAGCCCTTACACGAGGCCGCGTTCACGGGCCAGGACGCCCGCCTGGAAGCGGGAGTCGGCGCCGAGGGTGCGCATGATGGTGGCCACGTGCCTGCGGTAGGTGCGCACCGAGACGCCCAGTTTGCGGGCGGCGGTGTCGTCGGTGTGGCCCCGGCCGAGCAGGGTCAGGATGTCGCGGTGGAGTTGGACGCAGGCCAGCGGGACCCGGCTCGCGGCGATGGCGGCCTGCCAGCCCGCGGTGAACAGTTCGCGCGCGGCGGAGACGACGCCGCTGTGGCGCAGCACCGCGGCGGGGGTGTCGTCGGTCAGGCCGGGCGGGAAGACCGCGACCCGGTGATCGACGATGATCGCGTCCGGCGTCCCCCTCGGCACGTACTGGACCTCGATGCCGCGCCGCGCCGCGTCGGCCAGTTCGGCGGCGGCGTAGGTGTTGTCCCTGGCGCACAGGACCTGGACCACCACCCCGCGGCAGGCGACCTCGGCCAGCAGCGCGACGGTGGCGCGCGGGGTCAGCGGGAGCACCCCGTCGCGCCAGACGACGGCGACGTGGTGGCGGGCGGCCCGGACCACGTCCTCGGCCCGCTCGCCCGCGGCGGGTAACCCGCCGAGTCGGCGCGACAACATCCCACTAGTCATCAATCCCCCAGTTGAAGACCCGTGCCGGAACCGCGGTGAAACGGATGTGCGCGCGATCGTGCGGACACCCCCCGAAACCCATGGTGGCACGGTCGCACACCGGGGGTCAACGACATCCGGGAATTGCCGAGAAGACCGCGGAAATCACCCATTCCCAGCAATTCACAACCCCCTGAACTGGGCAAACGCCACCCGCTGGACCGAGGACCGGACTTGGTCGCCCGCGTGGCGAACATCGCCGCAAAACCCCCGAACGGGCGTTGCCCGCCGTAACCGATCACTGCCCGCACACACCCGCACGCCGCGGATTTCCCGGCAGCCGCGAGTCCCGAGTGGCATCAGGGAAATACCGCCGCCGCCAAATCACCCGATCGGAGTAATATCGTCGCTGCTGGTTCAGCGGCGGCCCCAGGTGGCACTTGGTGGGTGATACCGAGTGGGGTGATGGCAGGTGCGCAAGAAGTGGATCGGCAGCGTTGCCGTGATCGTGCTGGTCGTGGCGGCGGGCGCGGTGGGCATCGGGGCGGCGGGCTGGTTCAAGCCCGGCACCGACACCGTGGACCGCAGCCAACCCGCCGTGCTGCAGGCCGTGCGCGACCTCAGCGAGTACCACGCGGCCGCCGGTGACTACCAGGTCGTGGTCGACATCGAGAAGGACGTCAAGTACGTCCCGGCCGAGATCGCGGGTGAACGCACGCTGTTTGTCGCGGCGGGCAGCGTCGACGCGTTCGTCGACTTCCGCGGTCTGGCCGACAACGCTCTTACCGTCGACCAGCAGGCCAAGACGGTGCAGTTGCGGCTACCGAAGGCGCAGCTCAGCAAGCCGAACCTGGACAACGAACGCAGCTACCTCTACCGCCAGGATCGCGGCCTGTTCGACCAACTCAGTGCGCTGGTGAGCGCTCCTCAGGACCAACGGGAGTTCTACGTCGCCGCGGAGCAGCGCATCAGCGAGGCCGCGCAGAAGTCAGGTCTGACGCAGCGCGCGGAGAAGAACACGCTCGCCATGCTGACCGGCATGTTCACCGCTTTGGGCTACCGGGTCGTCCAGGCCCAGCAGCCCTAGGCCGAGGCGCACGGCCCCCGGTAGTACCTGGCCGGGGGCCGTGCGCTTCGTGCGGTCGGGTCAGCGCAAGACCCGCGGGTCGGCGTTCAGGCGGTCGGTGAGCCGCACGGTGATGAACTCGTTGTTGTCCGGCTTGCCGGGGGTGCGCCCGGAGGAGAACGGGAAGTTGTTGTCGTTGAGCACGGCCAGCGTGCGGTCGTCGAGGATGACGACGTCCTCGATGGTCTGGAACGGGAAGGTGAACGGGTCGGCGAAGCCGCCGACGTGCCGGGGGTTGGCCAGGTTCAGCAGGTCGGCGACCAGGACCTTGTCGAGCTTGCCGTCGTGGTCGCGGTCGCGCTTGTCCAGCAGGTAGATCTTCTTGACCTTGGCGTCGACGCCCTGGCCGCCGTCGCGCTCGATGACCAGGAACCGGTCCCGGTCGACCGCGGTGAGGTCGCCGATGGCGTGGTTGGGCTGGTCGAGCTGGTAGACCCACCGCTTGCCGGTGTAGGCGCCGGAGGCGAGGTCGAACTCGTTGAGCCGCAACGTGCCCGCGGCGTCACCGGCGACGGTGCCCTCCAGCAGCCCGTAGAGGGTGCGCCGGTCCGGGGAGATCGCCAGGCCCTCGTAGCCCTTGCTGCCGCCCAGGTTGGGCGTCCCGGCGGGGTTCTCGGGGGCGAACACGCCGGGCAGCGGCACCGGCGCGGTCAGCAGCCGCCCCGCACGGTCGAAGTGCAGCAGGTACGGGCCGAACTCGTCGCCGATCCAGTACGTCCCGTCGGCGGCGCGCACGATCGACTCGACGTCGAAGTCGGAGCCGGTGAGCACCCGGTCTGGCCGGGTCAGCGGGAACGGCACCTTGCGGTTCGGGTCGGTCAGGTTGACCCCGCCGAGCACGTCCACCGCGCCCTGGCGGAGGTCGGGGGCGATCCGGTGGATCCGCAGCACGAAGTCGCCGCTGTTGGCCTTGTTGCCGTACCCGTTGTCCGACAACACCTCGAAGGTGCCGTCGCCGTTGCGCACGATCCCGCTGAAGCCCTGCACCGGCTGGTCGGCGAACGGCGGCACGATCCCGTTGACCGGGGTGGTGCCCAGCGCCGCGCCCGACGGGTCGCTGGCCGAGACGAAGGTCTCCGCCGGAAGTGCGGCGAACGCGGTGAGCGCCGCCTGGCCGAACCCGCGGCCGTGCTCCGGCGTCGCCGAGCTCGGCACGCCCGCGAGCACACCCGCGGCGAGCACGGTGGCACCGATCGCCCCGTACGCCACTGTTCTGCGCATAGCCCCTCCTTCTCCCGTGTCCCCGATCCGGGCAGAAAGCTATGCACCCCAGGTGAACGCCGCGTGGCCGTGGCGCTCACGGCGCGGAACGCCGCTGGTCAGGTGTTCTGACCGCCGTCGACGGTCAGCACGGTCCCGGTGATGTGCGCGCCACCGGGACCGGCCAGGTGGACCACGGTCGCGGCCACGTCGTCGGCGGTCCCGTAGTGCCCGAGCGCGCTGGTGCCGAGCTGGGCCGCGGCGCCGGGGCCGTCCGCCGGGTTCATGTCGGTGTCGGTCGACCCGGGCTGCACCAGGTTCGCGGTGATGCGCCGGGGGCCGAGGTCTCGGGCGAGGCCCCTGGTGAAGCCGACCAGCGCGGACTTGCTCATCGTGTAGAGCGCCAGGCCGGGGCTGGACACCCGGTCGGCGAGGTTGCTGCCGATGGTGATCACCCGGCCGCCGTCGCGCATCACCCCGAGCGCGGCGCGCGTGCCGGTGAACACGGCGCGGATGTTGACATCGATGATGTCGTCGACGTCCTCGTCACCGGTGTCGGCGACCGGGCCGTAGCGGGCGATGCCCGCGTTGTTGACCAGCACGTCCAGTCCGCCCAGCTCGGCGGCCGCCACGCGCACGGCGGCGTCCACCGCGCCGCGCTCGGTCGCGGGCGCCCGCACGGCGACCGAGCGCACCCCCAGCGCGGTCAGCTCGGCGACCACGTCGGTCGCCAGGTCGGCGGCGGTGTTGTACGTGATCGCGACATCGGCCCCGGCCCGGCCGAGGTGCCGCGCGATCGCCGCGCCGATCCCCCTGCTGCCGCCGGTCACCAGCGCGACCGCGCCCGCCAACTGCCCGTGCTCACCCATCGTCGTGCTCCCCCGTGGCCGTAATTCTGCATCGAACGTTGCACAATTACCCTGCCGCAGTAGCATCGGCGTTGTCAACCGCGAGCGGGTGAGGAGGCGGCGATGCCGGGACCGGGGCGACCGCGCGGGTTCGACCGGGCCGCGGCGCTGCGCACGGCGATGCGGCTGTTCTGGGAGCGCGGCTACGAGGCCGTGTCGATCGCCGACCTGACCGCGGCCATGGGCATCGGCACGCGCAGCCTCTACACCGCCTTCGGCGGCAAGGAACTGCTGTTCCGGGAGTCGGTCGAGCTCTACGACGGCCCGGACAGCCAGTTCGACCTCCGCGCCCAGCCAACGGGCTGCCAGGCCGTCGAGCGGCTGCTGCGCGCGCGGGCGGCCGCCTACGCCGACCCCGACACCCCACCCGGCTGCATGGTGGTGCTCGCGGCGACCAACACCAGTGCCGACAACGACCCGGTGCGCGCGCTGCTGGCCGACCTGCGGGCGCGGGACCGGGCGACCCTGGTGGCCAGGTTGACCGAGGCGCGGGCGGCCGGGGAGATCACCGCGGCGCCGGAAGCGGTCGCCGACTTCTACCTTTCAGTCCTTTATGGAATGTCGGTGCGGTCGCGCGACGACGCCTCCGCCGCCGAGCTGACGGCCGTGGTGGACGCGGCGATGGCGGCGTGGGACTCGGTCACCCGCAGGTAGCGGCACTGCCGATCACATGGTGGAATCACCGGTACCACGAGCTGGTACGACGCGGATCCGGGCCGCGGCAAGGGTTTTCCCGAGCACGCCGGTGAGCGCGCGGTCAAGGTCGTCGCATCGCCGCCCGCGATATGGGAGTGCCATTCAGTGGGTGGGACCGGGCCTGGGATCGCGGTTAGCGTGGCTGTGCTGATCCGCTTTTCCCCCGCTGGAGGCACACTCGTGTTCGGGAACCCCGTACGTCTCTTATCCGCCACCGGACTCGTCCTGGTTCTCGGACTGGCCGCCGCCTGCGGCACGACCAACGCCGCCGGTGGTGGCGGCGGGGGCGGTGACGCGGGGCCGCCGAAGCCGGGTGGCACGCTGCGGCTGGGCATCTCGTCCAACCCGGACTGCCTGGACCCGCAGCAGGTCGGCACGAACGCCGCGCTCAACGTGGGCCGCCAGTTGGTGGACTCGCTGACCGACCAGGACCCGACCAACGGCAAGATCACGCCGTGGCTGGCGGAGAAGTGGGAGGTCAACGCCGACTCCACCAGCTTCACCTTCACCCTGCGCAAGGGCGCCACCTTCTCCGACGGCACCCCGGTCGACGCCGCGGCGGTGAAGGGCAGCTTCGACGGCATCAAGGCGATCGGCCCGAAGGCGCAGCTGGGCAACGGGTACCTGGCCGCCTACAAGGGCGCGACGGTCGTCGACCCGAGCACCGTCCGCCTCGACTTCTCCGCCCCGAGCGCGCAGTTCCTCCAGGCCAGTTCCACGATGTCGCTCGGCGTGCTGGCGCCGTCGGCGTACCGGAAGTCGCCGGAGCAGCGCTGCCAGGGCGACGGCCTCCTCGGGTCGGGGCCGTTCGTGTTCGAGAGCTTCAAGTCCAACCAGCAGATCGTCATCACCAAGCGCAAGGGCTACGCGTGGGGTTCGCCGCTGTGGAAGCACACCGGTGAGGCGTACCTGGACAGGGTGGAGTTCCGGGTCGTGCCGGAGCCGGGTGTGCGCACCGGCAGCCTCGCCTCCGGGCAGCTCGACGCGATCACCGACGTGCAGCCGGTCGACGAGCCGCAGTTCGCGGGCAACGGGTTCACCGAGCCGGTGCGGGCCAACCCGGGCATCGTGTTCAACCTGCACGCCAACACCACCCGCGGCGTGCTGACCGACGTCAAGGTGCGCCAGGCCGTCCTCAAGGGCGTCAACCGCCGGGAGGTCACCGACACGGTGCTGACGAAGAACTACAAGCCCGCGTCCAGCATCCTCGGCTCGGCGACCCCGCTGCACCTGGACCTGTCCAAGGAGCTGGCCTACGACCCCGACGGCGCCAAGGAGCTGCTCGACGAGCAGGGCTGGGCGCCCGGTCCCGACGGCATCCGGGTCAAGGACGGCACGCGGCTGAGTGCGAGGATCGTGTTCTCGCTGGTGTTCAACCAGAACCAGAGCGTGCTCGAGCTGGTGCAGCAGCAGCTGCGCAAGATCGGGTTCGACCTGCGGATCGAGCAGCGCACGACCGCCGAGACCCAGCAGCTCACGCTGGCCGGTGACTACGACTACATCTGGTACAACACGACCCGCGCCGACGCGGACATCCTGCGGCAGCTGTACTCCACCAAGGCGGGCAACCGCAGCAAGCTCGCCGCGGGCAACCCGCTCGACGCCGCACTGGACAAGCAGGCGGCCACAGTGGACGAGGCCACCCGCAAGCCCGCGGTCGAGGAGGCGCAGCGGGTGATCATCGAGCAGGCGTACGCGGTGCCGGTGTTCGAGCTGACCCAGGTGTGGGGTCTCGGCCCCAAGACGCACGACGTGGCGTTCGAGGCGTCGTCGCGGATGCGGCTGTTCGACGCCTGGCTCGCCGGATGACGAACGGGATACCGCGCCGCCTGGCGCAGGCGGTGGTCGTGCTGTGGGCGGCGTTCACGCTGTCCTTCGTGATCCTCTACCTGCTGCCGGGCGACGCGGTCCTCGCCAAGCTCGGCGGGGGTGACGGCGGCTCGACGGTGACCGCGGCCGACGTCGCCGGCGAGCGCGCCGCCCTCGGGTTGGACGACCCGCTGGTGGTGCAGTACGGCAAGCGCCTGGTCGCCGCGGCGCGGGGCGACTTCGGGCGGTCCATCGCGACCGGCGAGGACGCGGCGACGCTGGTGCTCAACGCGTTGCCCTCCACGCTGTCGATCACCGGGCTGGGTCTGCTGTTCGCGGTCGTGTTCGGCGGCGCGATCGCGATCCTGGGCACGTACACGCGGTCGCGGTTGCTCAGCCAGTTCCTGGCGTCGTTGCCGCCGTTGGGCAACTCGTTGCCGTCGTTCTGGGTGGGGCTGGTGCTGATCCAGGTCTTCTCGTTCACCCTGGGCTGGGTGCCCGCGCTGGGCTCGGACGGGTTCTCCGCGCTGGTGCTGCCCGCGGTGACGCTGGCGCTGCCGACGGGGGCGATCATCGGTCAGGTGCTGGCCAAGAGCCTGCGCACCCAGCTCGACGAACCGTACGTGGAAGTGGTGCTGGCCAAGGGCGCGAGCCGGGCACGGGTCCACTTCGGACACGTGCTGCGCAACGCCGCGCTGCCCGCGCTGACCCTCGTCGGGGTCATCGCGGGGAACCTGCTGGCCGGGTCGGTGATCACCGAGTCGGTGTTCTCCCGCGACGGCATCGGGCGGGTCACCGCCTCGGCGGTCAGCGCGCAGGACATCCCCGTGGTGCAGGCGGTGATCGTGTTGGCCGCGCTGTTCTTCGTGGTGTTGAACCTCGCCGTCGACCTGCTCTACCCGGTGCTCGACCCCCGGCTCGCCGGTCGGGTCACGGCGAAGGCGGTGTCCAGTGCCTAGTCTCGCTCCCCCGAGAGCGCTCCGGCAGGAGTTGGGCTTCTACCTGCGGCGCCCCGGGTTGGTGCTGTCGGTCGCGGTGATCGTGTTCGTGTTGCTGTGCGCGGTGGCGCCGGAGTTGTTCACCTCGCAGGACCCGATCGCCGGTGTGCCCGCCGAGCGGTTGCGGGGCCCCTCGGCGGCACACCTGTTCGGCACCGACGAGACCGGGCGCGACGTGTTCGCCCGGGTCGCGCACGGCGCCGCTTTGTCCTTGCGGGCAACGGTCCTGTCCGTGCTGGTGTCGCTGATCGCGGGCGCCGCGTTGGGGTTGCTGGCGGGCAGCCGGGGCGGTTGGGTCGACTCGCTGGTGATGCGGGTGGTCGACGTGTTGCAGTCGGTGCCGTCGATCCTGCTGTCGCTGGCCCTGGTGACCGCGCTGGGTTTCGGTACCACCAACGTCGCGATCGCCGTGGGTGTCGCGAACCTGGCGACGTTCGCCCGGCTGATGCGCGCCGAGGTGCTGCGGGTGCGCACGGGTGTGTTCGTGGAGGCCGCGCGGGCGGCCGGGGTGCGCTGGAGCGGGGTGCTGGCCAGGCACATCCTGCCCAACTCGCTCGGGCCGGTGCTGGTGCTGGCGACGCTGACCTTCGGCACCGCGGTGCTGGAGGTGTCCGCGTTGAGCTTCCTCGGCTACGGCGCGACGCCGCCGACGCCGGAGTGGGGGTCGCTGGTGGCCGGTGGGCGCGGGTTCCTGGCCACCGCGTGGTGGATGACGACGTTCCCGGGGTTGACGGTCGCGGCCGTGGTGCTGGCCACGAACCGGGTGTCCCGGGCGCTCGACGGTGAACGGAGGCTGGGGTGAGCGCGCTGCTGGAGATCCGCGACCTGGTGGTGTCCTACCACACCCGCTCGGGGGTGGTGCCCGCCGTGCGCGGGGCCGACCTGACGGTGGCGCCGGGCGAGATCGTGGCCGTCGTCGGCGAGTCCGGGTCGGGCAAGAGCACCACCGCGCACGCCGCGATCGGGCTGTTGCCGCGCGGCGGGCGGGTCGAGTCGGGGTCGATCACCTTCGCCGGGCGGGACCTGACCGGGCTGACGGACAAGCAGTGGCAGCAGGTGCGCGGGTCCGACATCGCGTTGGTGCCGCAGGACCCGACGGTGTCGCTCGACCCGGTGCGGCGGGTCGGCGAGCAGGTCGCCGAGGTGCTGCTGGTGCACCGGTTGGCGCCGCGGCGGGCGGCGGCGGCCGAGGCGATCCGGTTGCTGCGCACGGCGGGCATCCCGGAGCCGGAGCGGCGGGCGCGGCAGTACCCGCACGAGTTGTCCGGCGGTCTGCGGCAGCGGGTGCTGATCGCGATCGCGCTGGCAGGCAGGCCGCGGCTGATCATCGCCGACGAGCCGACCAGCGCGCTGGACGTCACGGTGCAGCGCGAGATCCTGGACCACCTGGAGGGGTTGGCGGCGGAGTCGGGCACGGCGGTGCTGCTGATCACGCACGACCTGGGCATCGCGGCGGACCGCGCGGCCAGGGTCGTGGTGATGTCGCAGGGCGAGGTCGTGGAGACGGGCTCGACCAGGGAGATCCTCACCGTGCCCGCGCACGCCTACACCCGTGAGCTGTTGGCCGCGGCACCGAGCCTGTCGCGGGAACCGTTGCGGGCCAGGCTCGACGCGGGACCGGACGTGCTGCTGGCGGTCAACGGGGTCTCGAAGTCGTTCGACGGGCGCACCAGGGTGGTCGACGACGTGTCGTTCACCCTCACCCGCGGCCGGACCCTGGCGCTGGTGGGGGAATCGGGCTCCGGCAAGACGACCACGGCGCGGATGGTGGTGGGCCTGGAAACCCCCACCGACGGCACGGTGACCTTCGACGGCAACGACATCACCACCCTCGGCCGCGAGGAACTCCGACTGCTGCGCCGCCGCTTCCAGCTCGTCTACCAGAACCCTTACGCCTCACTGAACCCGCGGTTCAGCATCGAGGAGGTCGTCACCGAGCCGTTGCGCGCCTTCGGGGTCGGCTCTCCCGCCGAGCGGCGCACCAGGGCGGCGGAACTGCTCGACCAGGTGGCACTCCCGTCCTCGATGCTGGCGCGCAAGCCCGCGGAACTGTCCGGCGGTCAACGGCAACGGGCGGCGATCGCCCGGGCGCTCGCGCTGCACCCGGACCTGCTGGTGTGCGACGAACCGGTGTCGGCGCTGGACGTGTCGGTGCAGGCCCAGATCTTGCGCCTGCTCGTGCGTTTGCAAGAGGAGTTGGGGCTCACGTACTTGTTCATCACCCACGACCTGGCCGTGGTGCGCGAGATCGCCGACCACATCGCGGTGATGCGCGACGGTTCGGTGGTGGAACACGGCCCCGCGGACACGGTGCTGACCACCCCGAACGCCCAGTACACCAAGGATCTCCTGGCGGCGATCCCCGGCGCGGTGGCACCCGACCCGATCCGCTGACGTGCACCGCTCCGGCTCGCCGTAACGCGGGCGGGGCGGTGAGCGACGACCAGTGGTGATCGGCAGGGCGCGATCGGCCGCGGGCGTCGGCAACCGGAGGGGCTGGGCCGCTGCTCGGGCGGGCGCCCTCCGGTGGTTCGAGCGGACCGAGCGGCGGTTGGTTGCCGCGAGCGCGGTGCTGGCGGGTGTCGCCGTGCTGCTCGGGGTCTTGGGTGAGGCCGCCGTCCGGGAACGCGGGGCGCTGCTGGACGACGCGGTGGCGCGGCGGGGTGCGTCGACGGCGGCGGCGCTGGACGTGTACCGGGCGCTGGCGGACGCGGACGCGACCTCGCTCAACGCCGTGGTGGTCGAGGCGTACCGGGTCGGTGACGAGCGCGAGCGGTACCGGGAGGACCTGTTCGACGCCACGGACGCGTTGCGGGCGACCGCCTCGCTGGCGCCGGAGGAGAGTTCGGCGCGGCGGGTCCGCAAGCTGCTGGACCACCTCCCCGAGTACTCCCGGCTGGTCGAGGCGGGTTGGGGCAACAGCGCGCTCAACCAGCCGGTGGGGACGTCTTACCTGGGTCAAGCGTCATCGCTCGCCCGTGACGTTCTGTTGGGGGAAGCGCAAGAGCTGCACCGCGAGCAAGCGACCGCGTTGTCGAACGCGCAGCTCGCGGCCGGGCGGCATCCGTGGGAGGTGTACGCGGTTGGTGCCGTTCTCCTTGTCCTGCTGGTGTTGGCGCAGATCTACCTGGCTCGGCGGACGCGTCGTCAGCTCAACCGGGGCTTGTTGCTATCGACCGCGTTGGTGCTCACGGCGCTGATCGCGCTAGGTGTCAGCGTCAACCTTGCCGCCGGGCATGCAGCGGACAGCGTTGACGAGTTCAACGGTGTCATCGCACCGCTGGCCAAGGCGCGCAACCTGGCCAGGATCGCGGACGGGGACGAGGTGCGGATCCTGGTGTTCCCGAAGGTCGGTGACGTGGGCAGGCTGCGCGACGGCCTGGACGCGCTCGACGGCGAGATCACCGCGGCCAGGACGAGTGGCGGCGACCGGCAGCGCGTCGACAAGGCGGCCACGGCGCTGGTGTCGTGGCGCACCGCGGTGGCGCCGCTGCTCGGGAACCAGAACCCGCCGCTGACCTACCCGGAGATGTCCGGCCTGGTCATCGGCACCGCCCAGGCCGCGCACGCCCAGCGGTTCGACGAGGCGCTCACCGACGCCATCGCCTGGCACACCGCCGACGCCGCCGCGAGCACGGCGGCGGCCAAGGGGTCGCTGGCCGACACGGACCTGGTGTTCGCGGTGTGCGTCGCGCTGGCCCTGGTATCGCTGGGGTGGGGCATGTGGCCGAGGATCAGGGAGTACTACTGATGCGCGTTGTGCTGGCGGCGCTCGCCGCGGTGCTGGTCATGACCGGGTGCAGCGCTCCGGAACCGGTCGCGCAGGAGCCAAGGTCGGCGCCGGACGTTCTCCCTAACGGCTACATGTCCCCTGCCGTGCACTCGCCGCCGGTAGCCCCGTGCCCTGACCCCGGGCGCAGCCTCAACCCGGCAGGGCTGACGCGCGCGCAGACACCGACGGTGAACCGGATCCGCAACGAGGACAAGCGGCTGATGGTGGGGCTGAGCCAGACCGCGCCGCTGTTCAGCCGCCGCGACCTGGCCACCGGCGAACACACCGGGTTCGAGGTCGACATCGTGCGGCGGATAGCGCAAGAGCTGTTCGGCGAGCCTCTAAGTACTAGCGATCCACGCCTGCGGCTGGTGACCATGCCCACCGGTAGTCGCCTGTTCGCTCTCGACACGGCCAAGAACAGGGCGGTTCGCGAACGGCGACCCGAGCTGCGGGAGGTCCCTGTCGTCGACCTGGTCATCGCCGATGTCAGCATCACCTGCGAGCGGGTGGAGACCTACGGGCTGCGCTACTCCGCGCCCTACCTGACCGCCAACACCGGCCTCATGGTCCGCCGCGGCGACGAGGGCGTCCGCTCCCCCGACGACCTGGGCGGCCGCGAGGTGTGCTCCGGCGCCCAAACGACCAACAGCGACCAGATGATCGAGATCCGCGACCGGCAGCGCGCCGAGGGCAAGCCCGCGGTCATCCCGGTCGCGGTGTCCGACACCAGCGAGTGCCTGATGCTCCTGCAACGCGGCCTGGTCGACGCCATCTACACCGACATCCTCATCCTGGAGGGCTTCCGCCAGCAGGACCCGACCGCGGTCCTGCTGGACTACCGCTCTCCCAGCGCGGGCGAGGTGGGCATCGCCATCAGCGACGAGGACCAGGACCTGATCCGCTTCGTCAACGGCGTCCTGGACCGGATGCGCGCCGACGGCAGCCTCGCCGCCCTGAACGCCAAGTGGTTCGGGTCCGTCCCCAATCGCGAACCCATCCCGGCGTCGAGGTACGTGGATCCGTAGCCTGATGGCCTTGATCGACTGCCGGTGGGGAGCCGCGTGCCAGTCCTGACGAGCTGGACCGGGCGTTTCGAACGACGCCTGATCGCCGTGGCCGCCATCGTCGTGGGCGCGACCGTGCTCACGGCCGTGGCGGTGGCGCTGGGCCTCATGGGCCAGTCCGCAGTGCGCGACCGGACGGGCTTGCTCGACGACGCGGTCGGCCGCCGAATCGCCCTCACCGGCGCCGCGTCGGACGTCTACCGGGCCTTGGCGGACGCGGACGCGACCTCGCTCAACGCCGTGGTGGTCGGGCCGGACGGTGTCATGGCCGAGCGGGAACGCTTCCGCAAGGACTTGTTCGACGCGACGGACGCGTTGCGGGTGGCCACATCCCTGGCGCCAGAGGGCGCGTCGGACGACCTTGTGCGCGACCTGACGGACTTGTTGCCCGAGTACTCCCGGCTGGTCGAGACGGGATGGGTCAATGCCGCGACTGACCAACCAGTCGGCACTACCTACCTGGCGCAGGCTTCTTACCTCGCGCGTGTGACCTTGCTGCCTTTGGCTGGTCGGTTGCACGGGAGGGAGATGGCGGCGTTGTACGACGCGCAGTCGTCCGCGGGTGAGCCGCCGTGGGATGTGTTCGCGGTTGGCGCTGTCTTGCTCGGCTTGCTCGTTGCCGCGCAGCGCTACCTGGCTCGCACTACGCGACAGAGGGTCAATGGCGGATTGGCGTTGTCGACCGCGTTGGTGCTCACCGCACTGGTCACGTTAGGCGTCGCTGTTGGCCTTGCCGCTGGGCATGCCGAGGACAGCGTCAACGAGTTCGAGGGCGTGGTCGGCCCGCTGACCGAGGCACGCAACCTCGGCAGGTCCGCCGACGGCGACGAGGTGCGGATCCTCGTGTTCCCCAAGGTCGGCGACATCGCGAACCTCCGCGACGGGCTGATCAAGATCGAGGACCGGATCGCCTCGGCCAAGGCGGGTGGCGGCGACGGCGAACGCCTGGACAACGCGGCCACCGCGGTGCGGGCGTGGCGGGCCTCGGTGGTCCACCTGCTTGAGCCGAGGAACCCGCCGTCTACCTACCAGGACCGGGCCACGCTCATCCTCCGCACCGAGCACCCCCAGCGGCTCGACGAGGTGCTCACCGAGGCCATCACCTGGCACACCACCCGGGCCACCACCAACACGGCCGCGGCCGCACGAGCGCTGGCAGGGGTCGACACCGTGTTCCTGGTGTGCGTGTTCGGCGCGGTGCTGTCGCTGGGCTGGGGCATGTGGCCGCCGATCCGGGAGCAGTACTGATGCGGGGTTTCCTGGTGGTTCTTGTCGCCGTGCTGACGCTGAGCGGCTGCGGTGCCGTCGTGCCGACACCTCGGCCGCCTCGCGAGAGGCCGGTAGTCCTACCTGAGGGCTATATCGATCCCGCCACGACATTTCCTCCGGCGCCCGATTGCCCTACCCCTGATCTCAGCCTGAATCCGGCTTGGCTGGCCGCAGGGTCGAAACTCGCGCTGAACCGGATCCGCCACGGGAATGAGCGACTTGTGGTGGGTGTCAGCCAGACCGCGAGCCTGTTCAGCAGCCGCAGCCTCGGCACCGGCGAACTCAGCGGT
Source organism: Actinokineospora cianjurensis (assembly GCF_003663795.1). Taxonomy (NCBI): domain Bacteria; kingdom Bacillati; phylum Actinomycetota; class Actinomycetes; order Pseudonocardiales; family Pseudonocardiaceae; genus Actinokineospora; species Actinokineospora cianjurensis. Next base: position 212,573 of record NZ_RCDD01000005.1, on the reverse strand, counting down.
TTCGAGGTCGACATCGCGCGTCGGATAGCAAGCGAGTTGTTCGGTGAACCGATCCGGTCCGATGATCCCCGCCTGCGCTTGGTGGACATGCCCACCGGCGGCAGGCTGTACTCCCTCAACACAACCCAGAACGACGCCGCTCGTGAACATCGACCCGAACTCGACGAGATCCCGACCGTCGACCTGGTCATCTCCAACGTCAAGATCTCCTGCACACGCGCTTCCTCTTATGGGCTGCTGTTCTCGGCGCCCTACCTGAGCACCAACGCGGGCCTGCTGGTGCGCAGGGGTGACCAGGGAGCGCTGTCCCCCGGCGGCCTCGGTGGGCGCAAGGTCTGCTCCGGCACGGGGACCACCGACAGCAGTGAGATGATCGAGATCCGCGACCAGCAGAGCGGCGCGGGCAAGCCCCCCGTCATCCCGGTGTCCGTCGCCGATACCAGCGACTGCCTGATGCTGCTGCAACGCGGCGTGGTCGACGCGATCTACAGCGACATCCTCGTCCTGGAGGGATTCCGGCTCCAGGACCCCACCACGGTCCTACTCCCCTACCGCTCCCCCGGAACCAGCGAGACGGGCATCGCGATGAGCGACAGAGACTCCGACCTTGTCCGGTTCGTGAACGGTGTCCTGGACGAGATGCGCGCGGACGGCAGCCTCGCCGCGGCGTACGACAGGTGGTTCGCCACCGTCCCCGACCGGCTACCGATCCCGGTCGCCAGGTACTCGGACTAGCGGCCTGCATGATGGACGTGTGCCCCCAACGCCGCTGACCGCCGTCGCCGAACTGCCCGCCGACCCGTTGCTGCTGTGGAGCGCCCAGGGGATGCGGGCCGGGGTGCGGGCGTGGCGGGATGGGGACGCGGTGGTGGTGGCCTGCCCGGACCTGTTCCGGCGGCACCGGTTGGCGGTGCGCGGGGAGGGCGGCCGGGTGCTGGGGTTGGTGCGGCACGCGCTCGGGGTGGTGGGGCCCGAGTTCCGGCCGCTGGGGGACGCGGAGGTGGTCACGGCGGTGGTGGCCGAGTTCCCCGAGTACGCCCTGCTCGACCGGTTCTGGTGGATGGACACCAGCGGCCCCACCGGGATCCGCGGCGGCGCGCGCTGGCTGGACGACCGGGCGGTGCCGGAGGTGCGGGCGTTGATCGACACCGAGTACCCCGGCTCCTACGCCCGCCCCGGCGGCACCGGCATCCGCCGCTGGGCCGGGGTCCGCGACGACCACGGCACCCTCGTCGCGGCCGCCGCCGACGCCTGGTCCGCCCCCGAGGTCGGCTTCCTCGCGGGCGTCGTCACCGCCCCCACCGCCCGCGGCCAGGGCCACGCCACCGCCGTCTGCGCACTGGTCATCGACACCCTGGTCACCACAACCGGCCACGCCGCCCTCATGGTCGACTCCTGGAACGACCCCGCCATCACCCTCTACACCAAACTCGGCCTCACCCCCCGCCCCATCGCCGCGGCCGCCCACCGGTCCTATGTGGACAACCCACTGCACTGACCCCCATCACCGCGTCCCCCGAGAGCGCAGCACCACCACCCCACACGCCAACCCCAACACGACCTCCGTCACCAACGCCCCCTTACGGTGACGCTTCCCTGCTCAGCCCTGTCCGCACCTGTGGATCGCGTCGGGCACGCGCTCGCGGGGCTGAAGCGGACTCGCGAGACTGGCCGGGCTGTGTCGAGGGTCTTACAGACACGCTGCCTGGGGTACTGGCAGGGCCTGGCGGGCGTGGTGGCGGGCGGCGCCGGGGGCGGTGCCGAACTCGCGTTTGAAGGCCCGGCAGAAGGCGGCTTCCGAGGCGTAGCCGAAGCGGCGGGCGACGGCGTGCAGGGGTTCGTCCGACTCGCCCAGGTGCAGGCGGGCCAGGCCGAGGCGCCAGGAGGCCAGGTAGCGCATCACCGGTTCGCCGACGAGTTCGGTGAACCGGGCCGAGAACGCCGAGCGCGACATCCCGACCGACGTCGCGAGGGAACCCACCGTCCACGCCTGCTCGGGGGCCCGGTGCACGGCCAGCAGCGCGCGCCCGATGTGCTCGTCGCGCAGGGCCGCCAGCCAGCCGCGCCTGGCCTCTGAGGCGGTGTCGAGCCAGGCCCGGATGGACTGGATCACCAGGACGTCGGCGAGCCTGGTCAGCACCGTCTCGCCGCCGGGTCGGGGCGCGGCGGCCTCGCGGGTGATCAGGTTGAGCGTGCTGTGCACCCAGTCGTCGTCGAGGGAGCGCAGGTGCAGCACCGGCGGCATCTGGGCGCGCAGCCGGTGCGCGGCGACGTGGTCGAAGCACATGACCGCGTAGGTGACCTGGCTCGGCTCACCCCCGCCGCCGTGGGTCATCGTCTCGAAGCGGTCGCTGACCTTGGTCACGGCCAGGTCGAACAGCGGCTCCACCCCGGCGTCCGGCGCGCTGCGCAGCCGGTGCGCCGACCCGTGCGGCAGCAGCGTCAGGCTGCCCCGCGGCAAGCGCACCTGCTCGCCGCCCTCGACCTGCAGCCACGCCTCACCCGCGGTCACGACCTGCAGGATCATGTACTCATTGAGCTCCGGCACGTCCACGCCCCACGGCGCGGTCAGTTCCGCGCGGCAGTAGAGCGTGCCGGTCAGCCGCAGCAGGTGCAGCGCCTCGCCGAGCAGGTCGGTGTTGCCGGGGATGGCGCGGGTGGGGCTCTGCATGGGTCCAGGATGCCGGGCGCCTGTGCCGGACGTCCAGCTTTCGTGGACGATCGGCACAGAACGTCGGACTTGAAGTCATTGAACGTCCAGCCGGCCGCCCAGAGACTGGACGTACCTTCAAGTGCGAGGAGCACCCCGGAATGTCCACTCTCGTCATCGGTTCCACCGGCAAGACCGGCCTGCGCGTCCTGCGCGGCCTGCGAGACCGCGGCGTCACCGCCACCGGGGTCGCCCGCGGCACCACCCCCCGGTTCGACTGGGCCGAGCCCGACACCTGGCGGCCCGCGCTCGTGGGCGCCCGGACCGTCTACCTCACCTACGCCCCCGACCTCGCCGCCAAGAGCGCCCCCGCCGCGATCGAGCGGTTCGTCGAGCTCGCGACGGCCGAGGGCGTCGAGCGGCTGGTGCTGCTGTCCGGGCGCGGCGAGCACAACGCGGGGGTGTGCGAGGAGATCGTCCGTGCGTCCACACTGGACACGACGATCGTGCGGGCCAGTTGGTTCGCGCAGAACTTCAGCGAGGGCGCCCTGGCCCCCTCGGTGCTCGAAGGCGTGTTCGCGCTCCCCGCGGGGGACGTTCCCGAGCCGCTGATCGACATCGACGACATCGCCGACGTCGTGGTCGCCGCGCTCACCGAGGACGGGCACGCGGGCAAGGTCTACGAGGTCACCGGCCCCCGGCTGCTGACCTTCACCGAGGTCGCCGCGCAGATCAGCGCCGCGTCCGGCCAGCAGGTCCAGTACCTGCCGGTGACCCTGGAGCAGTTCCACGCCGCCGTGGTCGATGCGGCAGGCCCGGAGTACGCCGAGATCATCACCGCCCTGTGCGCGGAGGTCTTCGACGGCCGCAACGCCTCGGTCACCCACGGCGTCCGCGAGGCCCTCGGCCGTGAACCCCGCGACTTCACCCAGTTTTGCGCGGCCGCGTTCGGCGACCGCCCGTGATAGCCCGGATCACCCTGACCGTCGCGGGCCTCGCCGCGCTGGTGGTCGGTGCCGCGCAACTGCTCGCGCCAGTGGGGTTCCACGAACTCAGCGGCCTGCCCGCCGTCACCGACCCCGGCTCCCTCAGCGAGGCCCGGGCGGTCGGCGCCGGGATCGTGGCGGCGGGCGCGGGGATCCTCGCCGGTGCGCTCCGGCCCGCGTTGACCAGGGTCTCGGCCATGGTGGGTGCGGGGTTCTATTTGGCGTTTGGTGTGGGGCGTGTGGTTGGTGTCGCGGTGGATGGGGTGCCGCCGGGTGGGTTGGTGGGGGCGTTGGTGACGGAGGTCGTGTTGGGGTTGGCGTGTGGGGTGGTGGTGCTGCGCTCTCGGGGGACGCGGTGATGTCGGGCCGGGAAAAGCCAAGTGGCCGGACCCCCGGGTGGGGGTCCGGCCGCTCAGGCTGGGAGGGCGCGCCCAGTTCAGAGGTGGAAGCGGCTGACCTGGCTCTGCAGTTCGGCCGACAGGCGGGACAGGTCGTCGAGGACCTCGGTGGTCTTGGTGACGGTCCCGGTGGTGTTGCCCGCGCTCTCCGCGACGCCACCGATGTTGGCGGCGATCTCGGAGACACCGGCGGACGCCTCGCCGACGTTGCGGTTCATCTCCGTGGTGGTCGCGGTCTGCTCCTCCACCGCCGAGGCGATGGTCAGCTGGAAGTCGTTGATCCGACCGATGATCTCGGAGATCTCGTCGATGGCGTTGACCGCGTTGGCGGTGTCGGCCTGGATCATCTCGACCCGGCGCGAGATGTCCTCGGTCGCCTTTGCGGTCTCCTGAGCCAGGTCCTTGACCTCGTTGGCGACCACGGCGAAGCCCTTACCGGCGTCGCCTGCGCGGGCCGCCTCGATGGTGGCGTTGAGGGCCAGCAGGTTGGTCTGCTCCGCGATCGAGGTGATGACCTTGACGACGTTGCCGATCTCCATCGACGACTCGCCCAGCTTCGCGACCGTGCTGTTGGTGGCGGCGGCCACCGACACAGCCTGACCGGCGACACCAGCGGCCTCGTTGGCCGACTGCGCGATCTCCCTGATGGACGCCGACATCTCGTCCGCACCGGTGGCGACCGTCTGCACGTTGAGGGCGACCTGGTCCGCGGCGGCGGTGACGACACCGGCCTGGGCGGAGGTCTCCTCGGCGGAGGCGGTCACCTGGCTCGACATCTCGGCCATCTGCTGGGTGGACGCCTTCAGCGAGCCGACACCGCGGGAGATGGTGCCGACGATGGCGCGGGTGCCGTCGGTGGCCTTGTTGAGCGCGGCGGCCATCCGGCCGACCTCGTCCTTGGAGCTGACCTCGACGCGCTGGGTGAGGTCACCGTCGGCGACGGCCTCGAGGGCGGCGGACAGGCCGCGCATCGGCTTGGTGATCGAGCGGGTGATCAGCACGCCGACGCCGAAGGAGATGACCAGGCCGACGCTGAGCAGCACGACGGCCAGGGTGATGCTGCGGTCGCGCTCGGCGCTGACCGACTCGATCTCGGTCAGGGTGCGCTTGCGCTCGGACTCCAGCATGCGGGCGGAGACCTCGTTGAACTTGACCAGCAGCGGCAGCGCGTCGGTGTTGAAGGCGTCGACGCCGGTCTTGGCGTCACCGCTCATCGCGGCGGGCATGACCTTCTCGCCGAGGACCTTGCCGAACGCGGCGCTCGCGGCGTTCCACTCGTCGATGAGGCCCTGGTCGAAGGTGCCGCGCGCCTGGTAGCTCTTGTAGGCCGCGAACGACACGTCGATCTTGGCGTTGGCCTCGGCGAGGATCTTCTGCGCCTCGGCCGGGTTCCCGACGGCGGTGGCCAGCAGCATGTAGAGGGTGCCGCCGGAGCCCGCCGCGTTCAGCGTGTTGAGGTCGTTGAGCGCGGCGACGTTGTTGTCGATGCGCTTGGTCGCGTCCGCGGCGGAGTTCAGCGCGAACACGCCGACCAGGCCGACGGCGATGGTGACCAACGTGGAGAACACGACCACGGAGAGGATCTTGGCGCTGAGCGAGCGGTTGGCGAACACCCCGCGCAGGCCGCCTCGGCCCGCGACGGCGGGTTCTGCGGTGGTGGTCTGGGTCATGGTCCTAGGCGCCCTTCGTCGAGTCCTGCCGCGGGCGCCGTCGGACGGGCGCGACGACCGCGCCGACCCTGGCCAACCCGCGTTGGGTCCAGCTTCAACGCCACAACTCATCGACGCCCCCGGTGGTCAACTGACCAAATCAGGCCACTCGTTCGAGTGAGAGGCCGGTCGCGCCCGGCGGGTCGCCTGATCAGGTCACAGCGGTTTCGGGTATCCGCCGCGCGTGCTGTGGTGAGGGGTGCGGGTCGCCAGGGCCCGCCGACGCCACCTCGGCGAGAGGAGCCCCCCATGCGCCACGAGTCCCCGATGACGATGGTGCTGCCCGAGCAGCAGGTCAGGGACCGGGTGCACCGGCTGGTGCCCGAGCTGTGGCACGCGCTGGGCGACCTGGTGCGGCACCGCTCGGTGGCGACCACCCCCGACCCGCCGCTGGCGGTCACCGCAGAGGCGATCGCGGAGATGTTCCGCGCGGCGGGCCTGAGCACGGCCACCGTGGAGACGATCACGCACGGCACGCGGAAGTCGGCGCCCATGGTGTTGGCCGACGAGGTCGCGCACGCCGGTGTCACCACTGTGCTGCTGTACGCGCACTACGACGTGCAGCCTGCCGATGAGTCCAAGTGGACGACCAAGCCGTTCGAGCCAACGGAGCGGATGGACGAGAACCACGACATGCGCCTCTATGGACGGGGTGCCGCTGACAACAAGTCCGGCGTGATGATGCACCTAGGCGCGATCAAGGCCCTCTATGGCGACCGGGGTGCGCTGCCGCTCAACATCAAGCTCGTCATCGAGGGCGAGGAGGAGAGCGGCACCAGCGTGCTGGAGTCCTACCTCGCCGATAACCCTGACGACCCGCGGTTCAAGGCGGACCTGGTGATCGTCGCCGACGCCGGGAACATCGAGCGCGGGGCGCCGACGTTGACCGAGACCCTGCGCGGCATCGTCGCCGCGGACGTGACGGTCGAGACGATGGCCGGGAAGGTCCACAGCGGCACGTACGGCGGCCCGGTGCCGGACGCGTTCATGGCGCTGGTGCAGATCCTCGCCACGCTGCAGGACCGCAAGACCGGTGACGTGGCGATCGAGGGCCTCACCCAGTACGAGCACGCCTGGCCGACGGTGCCCGAGGCCGACTACCGGCGCGACGCCGGGGTGCTGCCCATGACGAGCCTGATCGGCAGCGGGACCATCGCCAAGCTGCTCTACGGCAAGCCGTCGGTGACGGTGACCGGGTTGAACGGGTTGCCGCTGGTCAGCGGGGCGGCGAACGTGCTGTGCGCGAAGGCGAGGGCCAGGGTGAGCCTGCGGCTGGCGCCCAACCAGGACCCGGACGAGGCGTACGCGGCGATGGCGGCGCACATCATGGCGGCGGCGCCGTGGGGCCTGAAGCCGGTGGTGAAGCAGATCGCGTCCGGCGCCGGGTTCATCGCCTCGGCCGGGGAGCACCAGCAGCAGATCGAGCGGGCGCTGATGGAGGCGTACCACGCCTCGTCGGTGGCCAGGGCCGGGCAGGGCGGGTCGATCCCGCTGGTCAACGCGCTGCGGGCGGCGAACCCGGAGGCGGACGTGGTGCTGTGGGGCTGCGAGGAGCCGAGCAGCCACGCGCACGGCGCCGACGAGAGCGTCAGCCAGTCCGAACTGGAGCACATGACGCTGGCCGAGGCGCTGCTGCTGCGGTCGGTGATGAGCCCGATCCCGATCCAGGCTAGCTGAGCAGCGCGGCGAACATCGGCCCGAAAGCGCCGCCGAGCTGGAAGAACAGCGAGTAGAGGCCCACCGCGACCGGGCGGTGGGCCTCGCTCAGCCGCTCGGTACCGGTGATCATCAGGACCGCCTGCGCGGACACCATGGCCAGCACGGCGACGCCGAGGCCGAGCACGGGCAGCAGCGGGTCGGCACCGACCAGGAGCCCCAGCACCTGCGCGGCGGCGGCCAGCACGACCATGCCCACGACGACGCGGTGCCGCCCGAAGCGGTCCGAGTTGGCCGCGAAGACCAACGACAGGAACGACCCGGCGAGCAGGAGCACCAGCTGGGCGAGTCCGATGTGGCCGGAGTCCCAGCCCGCCGCGCGCAGCACCGCGGGGACGCGGTAGAGCAGGAAGAAGTAGCCGGTGGCCAGCACGAGGATGAGTCCACATGCCAGCAGATAGGGCCTAGAGCGCACCAAGGCGATGGGGACGAAACCCTCCGGGCGGGCCCGGACCCACAGCACAAGGGGCACGACAGCTGCGACGGCGACCACGGCCGCGGCGGAGAACCTCGTGCTTAGCACTAGAGCCAACACGAGAGCGATGAACAACCCTGCCCCGGTCACGTCGAACCTCGTGGCCCCCGGCGCAGCGTCCGGCAACCTCGACGCCAGCGCCGGGACCGTCAGCAACGTGACCGCGCCCAGCCCCAACGCCACGTGCCACGACGTCGCCGAGGTCACCACCAGCCCGACGATCGGCCCGAGCGCGCCCCCGACCCCCGCCCCGGCCGTCACCAACCCCGCGCGCCCGGCCGTCCCAGCCGCGTTGATGGCGACGACCATCATCCCGCTGCCCCCGAACGCCTGCACCGCCCGCCCCGCCACCACCACCCCGAACGACGGCGCGGCCACCAGCAAGATCGTCCCCACCAGCACGAAAGCCGCGCTGACCAGCAGCGCCACCCGCGCCCCCCGCCCCCGGATCAGGTGCCCCGCCAACGGCGTCCCCACCGCCAGCCCCAACCCGAACGCCGTCACCACCCAAGCCGTCGTCGCGCCCGAGGTCCCCAGGTCCTCCCCCATGACCCCCAACACCAACCCCGGCGAGTTGTTCGCCATGGCCACCGGCGCCGCCAACAACGGCAACCACACCGCCCCCACCGGCCGCGCCCGCACCACCGTGGCCGTCATCGGTCTCCATTCCCAGCGCCCGCACCCCTCGGTGCCAACACCGGGAATCGACCACCAACTCCCGCCGACCCACCCCCAACGCCTGTGACCTCACCCACCGTCCACTTAGCCCTGACGGGCCACCGGGCCTGCGCGACCCGGTGGCCCACACCGAGGTCAGACCAGGTCGTCCTTCGCGGCCAGGATGGTGGCCCGCGGGATGACGACCAACCGCTCGTCGGACCCGACGCTGACGCCGTCGGGCAACCGCGCCGTGTAGTGCTCGGTCAGGTCCCGGCCGATGACCACCACGTCACCGTTGTCCAACTCCCAGACATCCGGGCAGGACGGGTTGTTGTCCGACAGCCCGAGCTCCGCCGCCGACTTGCCCAACCGCCTGCCGAACCCCGCCTCGCGATCCGCTTCCCACCGCTGTGCCATCGCGCCCACTCCTGTCACCCGATGATCAGTTCCACCTCGACCGTACGGCGCCAGCAGTGCCGCGGGAACCGGCCGGACGACGGCAAACGCGCACCGGACACGAGTCGTCTGGTGCGCGTTTGCCGAGCGGGTCTTGGCCTAGCTGGAAGCGCGCAGGACCAGGCCCTTGTCGCCGTTGGTGAGGGTGAGGGATTGGGCTTCGATGGTGTAGGTGGTGGCTTGGCCGAGGGCGGCGATGATGGCGTTCTCGACCTCGGAGGAGCCGTCGGCGCAGGCCATCTTGGTCAGGAGTGGGGGGTCGAACCTGAGGGTCTTGCCCTGGACCGTGTAGTTGGCGGTGCCCGAGTTGCAGCCGGTCTCGATGGCGACCGTGGTGGCGGTGAAGGTGAGCGACGCCGTCGAGGTGTTGGGGGTGGAGGTGGCGGTCTCCGCGGCCAGGAGGGACTCGACGGTCCACTTGGGGCCTGCGAGGTCGGCCTTCTTGGGTACTGCCAACGCCAGCTCCGTCTCCGCCGACCTGAGGGTCAGCTTGTCGCCGTCGAGGCGCCAGGTGGGCTTGGCCTGCAGGAAGGCGGCCAGCCACTTGTCCTGGTCGTGCAGCGGGGCGTCGCAGGCCATCTCGGTGATGCTCAGCTCGCCCGGTTGCAGTGTGCCACCGGAGAAGGACACCGTTCCCCCGATGGAGTTACAGCCCGCGGTCGCGGTCAGCCGGTTGTCCTCGAAGGAGAGACTCACGGTGGAACCGGGGACCAGCGCGTGCGGGGTGCCCTTGTCCATCGCGGAGTTCGCGGTGAACGTCTTGCCCGCGGGGGTGGGCCCGTCGGCTGGCGGGGGCGCCTGGCCGGCCGGGGTCGTCCCGCCCTGGGCGCATCCCGCGAGGGCGAGCAGGGCGACCAGCGTCGGTGTCAGCAGTCGTGTGCGCATGCCCTCTGGACGGAACGCGGCGCCACCCGGGTTGTCCGGATCGCGCTGATTCACGATCCCAGTTGCCGGCCCGTCAAAATCGGACGACTCCAGCGCGTGACCGTGGTTAGTCTGCGTCGATGCCTAACACACACCCGGGGCCTCTTACGCCCACCGACGTCGATGACGCTGTCCGGTTCGCTATCTCGGTCTTCGGCAAGGTGCCCGTTGAGCAGTGGGACAACCAGGCCGGGTCCTTGGAGTGGACATGCTGGGAGACCGTCGAGCACATCGCCGACTGCCTCTTCTACTACGCGGGTCAACTGGCCACGCGCGTTCCCCCGACCACCGCGGTCGCCTTCGACTGGGCGCCGAGGCGCGAGGGTGGCCCTGCCAACATCATCTTCGCCGAACGAGCCGCGGGCACCGATGGGTTGATGCAGGTCCTAGAGGCGTGCGGGACCATCTTGTCCTCGATCACCACGACCGCGAACCCGACCGCGTTGGCGCACCACACCTACGGCGAGTCGGACGCCGAGGGGTTCGCCGGGATGGGGGTCGTGGAGACGATCGTGCACGGCTCCGACATCGCCGAGGGCCTCGGGCTGGCCTGGGACCCGCCGGACGACCTGTGCGACCGGGTGCTGGCGCGGCTGTTCCGGTACGCGCCGCACGAGGTGGGCGGGTGGCGGGCGCTGCAGTGGTGCACCGGGCGGATCGAGCTGCCGGGACGGCCGAGGCTCACCGCGTGGAAGTGGAACGGAAACCCGCTCTGACCTGCCGATCCACTGAATCGCAGCACCCGTAGGTCCCTCCTGGGTCGGGACCTCCCGCTCTGGGGCGGGTACCCCGCCGTGCCGAAGGCTGGAGTCCTGCCGACGGTGAGGACGGGGCGCGATGACAGCGGGCGGGACGCGATGACGGCGGGGCGGACGGGCTTCCCGGACCGGGACACCGTGCTGACGGCGGTGCGGCTGGCGTGCTGCGCGCCGTCGGTGCACAACACGCAGCCGTGGCGGTGGCGGGTCGGGCGCTCGTCGATCCACCTGTTCGCCGACCCCGAGCGCCGGTTGCCCGCCACCGACCCCGATGGCCGTGACCTGGTCATCAGCTGCGGCGCGGCGTTGCACCACCTGGTCGTGGCGCTGGCCGGGTTCGGGTGGTCCGCGCGGGTTCACCGGCTGCCCAGCCCCGGTACCCCTGAGCACCTGGCGGCGGTCGAGGTAGTGCCGACTGTGCCTGGCCAGGCTGACCTTGTCCTTGCCGCGGCGATCACTCAGCGTCGTAGTGACCGTCGAGCGTATGCGCCCGAGGAAGTCAGTGAGCCCTACCTTGCGCAGTTGGCGGAGGCGGCGGGCAGCGTCAGAGTGAAGGCATTGCGGCCGTCGGATCTTGCGGCTTACGTCGCGGAAGCCAATGCGACACAACTGGCGGATAGCGCCTACCTGAGCGAGTTGGCGCTGTGGACCGGCAGATTCGCCTCTCCTGACGGTGTTCCAGCCGCGAACAGTCCTACCGAGACGCGTTTCGGCGACCTCATCACGCGACGCTTCACCGTCCCCCGGCTGGCTCAGACCTCGCCCAACGGTGGCGCTGGAACGCTTCTGGTGCTGGGAACCCCTTGTGACGACCGGCTGTCCTGGCTCCAGACCGGCGAGGCAACGTCAGCGGTGACTCTTACCGCTACCTCGCTACGACTTGTGTCTTGCCCGGTAAGCCAACCGATCGAGGTACGCCACACTCGCGGCCTCCTTCAACGCCAGATCCTAGGCGGCGAACTGGCCCCCCAGTTGATCCTCCGCGTCGGCCTCCCTATCCCGGGCAGCACTCCTGTCCCCCGAACACCTCGCCGACTCCTATCGGACGTCGTCGACTGGTAGACGCAAGTGTGCCCGGCCAGGTCATCCCGGCCGGGCACACCGCATCACCCACTAAGACCCGTCAGACACGGACAATGGCCACCGGGCTGGCCGAGTGCCGCACCAGCACCTGACTCGTCGACCCGAGCACCAGTCCCGCGAACCCACCGCGCCCCCGCGACCCGACCACGACCAGGTCGGCCTCGGCGGACCGGTCCAGCAGCGCGCGAGCGGGCCGATCCCGGACCACCACCGCCTCGACCTCGACATCGGGGAACTTGGCCCGCCACGGCGCCACCCGCTCAGCGACCAGGGCATCGGCGGCCTCGGCCACCAGCGTCCAGTCAAGAGCAGCGAACCCGACAGCGTCCGCGATCCCACTCCCCCACGCGTGCACTACGACCACCGTCTCGCCCGTGGTGCCCGCGCGCTCGTAGGCAAACCCCAGCGCGGCGTCATCGGTATCCCCACCGTCGATCCCTACCAGGATCCGCCCGTGCGGCCCGTTGTCCTCACCCCGCACGACGACGGTAGGGCAATGCCCGTGCGCCACTAACGCGACCGCGGTCGACCCCAGGAGCAGTCCGGAAAACCCACCGAGCCCCCGCGACCCCAACACCAGAACGGCGGCGTCCTCGCTCGCCACCCGCAAACACCCGACAACGTCCCCCTCCAGCGCACTCACCCGCACCTCGACCCCCGGCGCGATCTCAGCAGCGACCGCAACAGCCTCGTCGAGGTTCGCCACCGCCTGCGCGCGCAACCCGTCACGGAGGTCGTGCTGGACGACGAGCGCCTCGGGATAACCGGTCAGCGGCCACGGATAGACCGAGACCACTCTCAACGCCACCCCACGGCGCGCGGCCTCCCCAGCGGCCCACCGCAACGCGGCAAGAGCGGACTGGGAGCCGTCGACCACGGCCAGCACGGGAAGGGGGGTGCTCATGGTCGGCATCTCCTGTTCACGGTGGACTACGACACCCACGCTATGGACGGGAGCAGCGCAGCACAGCCACCCGAGGTCCCGCGGTGACCGGGACCTTCGGTGCGGGACAAGAGGCCATCGGACCCACTTGTGTCCTCTAAGGACATTGCGCGACCCACTAGACTCGTTGCCGGAGGTGGGAAGCGATGCGCGTTCTGCTGGCAGCACTTCTACTCGTGGGCAGCACTATCAGTGGCACCAGCCAGGCAGCTGCAACTCCCGCAGTTGGCCCTACCGCGGGCCTGCCGTACGTCGCGGTGATCTGGCCGGTGACGGAGAAGCGGCTGGGTAAGAGTTGGCGTCCGGGTTGCCCGGTGGGGCCGGAAGGGTTGCGACTGATCACCCTTACCGTCGTCGGGCTCGATGGGCGGGTGCACCTGGGTGAACTGGTTGTGGCCAAGGAGGTCGCCGGTGAGGTGGCGAAGGTGTTCGGTGAGCTTTACCGCGCCAAGTACCCCATAGAGCGGATGGTGACGGTGGAGAAGTACGACGCCGATGACGACAAGTCGATGGCCGCGAACAACACCTCGGCGTTCAACTGCCGCCCCATCACCGGCGGCACGGAGTGGTCGAATCACTCTTATGGCAGGGCGATCGACATCAACCCCGTCCTCAACCCTTACATCTCCGGCTCCGGGGCCGTCTACCCGCCCAACGGCGCCCCTTACGTCGATCGGACCCGCACCGACCCGGGCCTGATCCACGCAGGTGACGCCACCGTGCGCGCCTTCGAACGGCGCGGCTGGGACTGGGGCGGCTACTGGACGACACCCATCGACTTCCAGCACTTCGAGAAGCCCGCGGCGGGCTGAGGTCGGGTCAGGACTTCGGGGGTAAGACCACCCGGACGCCGAAGCCGTCGAGGTCGACGGTGGTTCGGGGTGGGGCGCCGTCGTCGGAGTCGTCGCGGAGCATGAGTTCGGTTTTGCGGTATTCGACCTCGTCGCGCTTGGCGCCGGAGAAGGCGGCGCCGAGTTCGTCGAAACCGGCGGCGGAGATGGGGGTGCCGGTGCGGGAGCGGCGCCAGGGCAGCCAGCTCCGTTCGTGGGCCCAGAGGCCGAACCGCTCGAGGGCGGCCAGGACGACCAGCAGCACGACGACACCCGGGAGGCTCATCGCCCACAACCAGCCCATGCCGTCCCAACGCCCCGGGGCCCGGGGTGGTTCCCGACAAATCCGGTAATTGGCATCGCCCCCGCCGCGGCCCACGAGCCTTGTCCGGCGCCACGCGGACCCACCATGCTGGTCGGACCCTCGGGCGGGCGTACGGAGCGAGGAGGACGGGGCATGTCGCGGCGACTGCAGCCCGCGGGGTCTTTGCGTGCCTATTTCGGCTGGCGGTTGCGCCACTGGCGGCGCGCGCGGGGGATGTCCCAGACCGAGCTCGGTGCTCGGCTCGGCTACGGGGACTCCCACCTGAGCAAGGTCGAGAGCGGCGACCGGTGGCCCCCACCGGACCTGCCCGACCGGGCGGACCGCGTGCTCGACACCGGCGGGGAGCTGGCCGCGCTCTGGCCGTTGGTCGAGCGTGAACGTCAAGAGGGCCCTAGACAAACCGAGCCGGTAGCGCCATCAACACCGTCGAGCCCGACAGCGCCAGAGGCGATGGAAGCCCTCTTAGGCGCGTATCACGCGGTCGGCTCTCAACTGGGCGGCCGAGACCTAGTGGTACCGCTGGAGCACTACACGCGCACGGTCGTGCAATGGCAGGCAGCGTCAACGGCTCCCGGCCTACCCCGCCTGGCGGCCCGGTTCGCGCAACTAGCGGGGTGGGCGCGGTTCGACGGCGCGGACTACCCGACGGCCCAGTTCTGGTACACGTGCGGCCTGCACTGGGCCACGCAGGCCGACGACCGCGACCTGATGAGCAGGCTGTTGGCCAGGCAGAGCTCCGTTGTTGGCCCTGACTTCCTCAGGTGAGTAACCGCGCCAGTAGCGGTCGACCTTGAAGCCGAGGCCGCGAGTCGCTTCCGCCGTACGCGCCGAGGACTTGTGCAGGGTCACGACAGCGGTGTCACCGTCGATCGACATCGCAGCGAAGCCCTTGCGGCCGTGTCGGGTGAAGTCGCTGTCGCCCGCGCGCGCCGCACCGGCGGTGGGGTCACCGTGGTAGGTGTGGACCTCGCGCCCGGTCGGGTCGGCGACGGTCACGAAGTCACCGCCCGCCAGTCGCAGCGATTCGAAGTGGACCTTGATGTAGCTCGCTCCCGGCTGCTTGATCTCCTGCCGGTCGGTGCCCGCGTAGGCGACGGTGCTGCCGAGGACGGTCTCCTCGCCGACCTTCATCGCGCCGGACGCGGGTGCGGCGGGGGCTTGCGCCGCGGTCGCCTGGGGTTCGGACGAGACCCACGCAGGGCCGAACATCGCACCGCCTGCCGCGAGGGCAAGGGCGAGCACAACGATCGGGGTTCGGGCCACGTTCTCCTCCTATCAGTGGATGCGCTAACCGTGATTAGCGGGACATATCGCTCCCGGTATACGCGGCCGCCGACATCACCCGATAGGCGTCGAACCTTGACCAACCCCCTGTCAACCGCTCGACCGTCACACCATCGGCCCCCGCGACGATGGACTCCCTTGGTGCTCCACAGTGGACTACCCGACCCGCTCCCCCGCCGCCGCGGCCAGCCCGACACCGACCGGCTCGGCGCGCGCCACCGACCCGCACAACCACGACGCGACCGCCCCGACCAGGCACAACGCGATAGCGCTACCGAAGGCGATCGCGAGACCGGTGGAGAACGGCCCGGAGATGAGGCTCGGGAAGAACCCGCGGCCGGTCAGGTACGCGGCCTGGTCCGGCGGCAGGCTCGTGAGCTGGTCGCCTAGGAGCTGCCGGATCGGGTTGTAACCGAGGAAGGCCGCGAACAGCACCGCCACGGCGGGAAGCGACGCGACCTGGTCGGCGGAGGCAGCGGACACGCCGTGCGCCTGCAAGCCGGTGCGTAGTGCCTCCGGCAGGCTGCCCGCGAAACCGACGACGATCAGGCTGAAGAAGAAGCCGATGGACAGGACCATCGCGGTGTTCTGGAAGGTCGTCATCATCCCCGAGCCAGAGCCCCGGGTGTGTGCGGGCAGGCTGTTCATGACCTCAGCGCGGTTAGGCGAAGAGAACATGCCCATCCCCACGCCGTTGAGTACGAGAACGGCCGCGAACGCCAGGTACGGGAAGTCGACCGGTAGCGCTATCAGCAGCCCGAACGACAACGCGGTGAGCAGCATCCCGGTCGTCGCGAGCATCCTGCTGCCGACGCGGTCGGACAAGATGCCGGACGCGGGCGCCGAGAGCAGGAAGCCCACGGTCATCGGGACCATGTAGATGCCCGCCCACAGCGGGGTCTGCTCGTAGCTGTACCCGTGCTGCGGCAGCCAGATGCCCTGCAACCACACGATCAGCACGAACTGCAGCCCGCCGCGCCCCAGCGACGCCGCGAAGTTGGCGACGTTGCCCCAGGCGAACGACCGCGACCGGAACAGCGACAGGTCGAACAGCGGGCTGGCGACCCGGCGCTCCACCAGCACGAACACCCCGAGCACCGCGACCCCGCCGAGCAGGCACGAGAGCACGAACGGGCTGCCCCAGCCGGTCTGCGAGTGGCCGTAGGGCTGGATGCCGTAGGTGATGCCGACCAGGACCGCGACCAGGCCGACGGCGAAGGTGAGGTTGCCCCACCAGTCCATCGGCGCGTGCCCGCGCACCCCCGTGTCGTGCAGCCGCAGGTACGCCCACACGGTGCCGACCAGCCCGAACGGGACCGACACCAGGAACACCAGGTTCCAGTTCACCGGCGCGAGCACCCCGCCGACGACCAGGCCGAGGAACGAGCCGGAGATCGCCGCCGCCCCGTTGATGCCCAGGGCCATGCCGCGCTGGTGCGCCGGGAAGGCGTCGGTGAGGATCGCCGAGGAGTTGGCCATCAGGAACGCGCCGCCGACGCCCTGCACGACCCGCCAGCCGATGAGCCAGAGCGCGGCGGCGTCCCCGGTGAACCAGGTGAGGGCGAGCAGGACCGAAGAGACGGTGAACACCGCGAAGCCCAGCGTGTACATCCTGGCCCGGCCGAACATGTCGCCGAGGCGGCCGAAACCGACCACCAGCACGGCGGTGACCACCAGGAAGCCCATGATCATCCACAGCAGGTAGCCGGTGTTGGCCGGGTCGAGCGGGTCGATGCCGATCCCGGCGAAGATGTCCGGCAGCGCGATCAGCACGATCGAGGAGTTGATGGTGGCGATCAGCATCCCCAGCGTCGTGTTCGACAGCGCGATCCACTTGTAGCGCGGCCCCGCCGCGCGCTCGGTCCGTGTCACTTAGCCATGCTAAGCAAAACGGTTGCCCCACGGCAATGACCTGTCCGTCACACCGGCCGGAATGACCGGTTCGACCGCTTGCCAACCCGGGGCGATGTCGGCAAACCCAGCGTTGGCCCGCCCGATCCGGTGTTTCACGTTTCCCGCCGAACGCGGGTGCCAAAAGCCGGACAGCGCGGAACCAACGGAGTAGACCGAATGTTGGAAGCGCGGTCCGCTTTCCGCACAATCGCTGCACCATGCGGCTGACAACGGCGAGAATGGCGCTGCGGAACGGGTTCGCCACTCACTACACTCGATTCCCGAACCAACGCACAATCGACCCGCGCGCGGGCGGCGCCGGATCCGGGGAAATCCAGGGCGGGGGTGGGGTGGTGGAGGCGGCGTTCGGGGTGCTCGGTTCGACGGCGCTGCGGCTCGACGGGGAGTTGGACGCGCGGTGGGCGCCTGCCAAACCGAGGGCGATGCTGGCCGCGTTGCTGGTGGCACCCGGCGGGGCGCTCGCGGCCGCGGCCCTGGCGCGCTGGGTGTGGGGCGACGAGCAGCGCAGGCCGAGCAACACCGCCGCGACCCTCGACGTCTACGCGACCCGGATCCGCAGGCTGCTCAAGCAGTTGCCGGTGCCGGCGAGCCTGCGCGGCGACCGAGGTACCTACCGGCTCGACACCGACCGCTCCGCCATCGACTACTTCCAGTTCCGCGAACTGGCCACGACCGCGCGGGAGCACGCCGTGCGGGGCGACCACGCGGGGGCCGCGCGGCTGTCCGACCGGGCGCTGCGGCTGAGCCGGGGAAAGCCGCTGGAGGACTTGCGATCGCCGGACGCGATGGCCTGGCGGGCCCGGTTCGAGCGCGAGGAACTGATCCCCGCGCACAGCACCCACCTGCGCGCCCTGGTGGACCTCGGTCGGGGTGACGAGGCGTTGGCGCTGTTGGACGTCCTGCTGCCCGAGCACCGCGACAGCCTCGCGTTGCACACACTGCGACTGGTGGTCCTGCACGCGCTGCGCCGGGTCGAGGAAGCGGGTGAGTACTGCCTGGCCGTACGCGGTTCACTGCGCGCCGACGGCGATGACCAGGCCGCCGAGCACCTGCTGCGCCACCACGAGTCACTGGTCGCGGGCGGCCCGTCGGCACCGCCGCACCACAAGCCGAGGCAGCTGCCCCGCGACGTGACCGACTTCGTCGGCAGGACAACAGAACTGGCGGCGCTCGACGCGGCGGTGCAGGCCGGGCGGGGAGTCGTCGTGCTCGAGGGGATGCCCGGTGTCGGCAAGACCGCGCTGGCCGTCCACTGGGGACACCGGGTCCGCGCCCACTTCCCCGACGGCGGCCTGTTCGTCGACCTGGCGGGCCATTCCGGGCAGCCACCCGCTTCCCCCGCCGCGGTCGTCGACGAACTGCTGGCCGGTCTCGGCGAGAAACCGGACAGTTCCGCGACTCCCCCGGTCCGCGCCGCGGCGCTGCGCCGGGTGCTGGCGAGCAGGCACCCGCTCGTCGTGCTCGACAACGCCCGCGACGCCGAGCAGGTGCGTCCCCTGGTGCCGTTGCTTGCCGAGTGCCTGGTGGTGGTGACCAGCCGCACCGCGCTGACCGCGCTCGACGCGCGGCGCGTCCAGGTCGGGCCGCTGTCGCCCGCGGAGTCGACGACCCTGCTCGGCACCCGCCTCGGGCGCGACGACGCCGGGCTGCGCGCCGAGGTGGTCCGGCTGTGCGGCGGCCTGCCGCTGGTGATCGCCGTGGTCGGCGGGCACGTCGCCGAGTACCGGCTGCGGCGCGGCTCGGTCCCGCCCCGGCGCCTGCTGCTGGAACTGGGCATCGACGCTGATGGCGACACCTCACCGCAGACCTTGTTCACGTGGTCCTACCGCGCGCTCCCGCCGCCCGCGCGCGACCTCTTCCGCGCGCTCGGCGCTCATCCCGGCAGCGAGTTCAGCGCGTCCGCGGCACGGGCCTGCTGGGGCGGGGGCGATCCGAGCGGTGCACTGTCCACTTTGGTCGAGGCAAACCTGTTGGAGTGCAACGGAGATCGGTTCAGATTCCACGACCTCATCCGGGAGTGCGCCCACCGCATCGCACACTCCGACGATCCACCTGCCCACCGTCGCGCCGTGGAACGCCGGATCTTGGCTTACTACTTGGGATCCGCAATCGCCGCCCACGACATCCTCTACCCCGGACACTCCACCGGCCCGCCGCTGCCGCCCGAGCCCTTGGTGCTGCCGAGCCGGTTCGCCGACGCGGAGTCCGCACGTGAGTGGTTCGCGGCCGAGCAGGTGAACCTCATGGCCGCCATGGTGTTCGCCGCCCACGCGGGCCACCACGGGTACGCCTGGCGGTTGCCGCACGCGGCCAGCCGGTACCTGCAACGCAACGGCCACCACGAGGAGTGCGGGCTGGCCAGGGAGATCGCGGTCGAATCCGCGCGGCGAGACGGGAACGCCGAGGCGGAGGCGTCCTCGCTGGCGGACCTCGGGCTCGCCTACCTCACGCTGGGTCGGTTCGCGGACGCCGAACGCGCCCTGCTGCGCGCACGGGAGTTCGCCGACGCGACCGGGAACGTGCGCGGCCAGGGCGTGATCCGGTTCCACCTGGGCAGGCTCGCACTGCACCTCGGCGACGCCGCTCGCGCCATCGGGTTGCTCAACGAGAGCCTCGGATTCGCCGAACGCGGCCACGACGGTCAAGGCAAGCGGTGGACGCTGCACGCGCTGGGCGACGCACTGCTGGCCGCGGGCAGGCACGGCCACGCGCTGACCGCGCTGCGCGAGGCGGAACGACTCGCGGTGGCGGGCGGCGACGAGTCGGCAAGGGCGAGTGTGCTGGCCGGGATCTGCGCGGTGTGGCGCGCCCGCGGCCGCTTCCCGGAGGCCGCGGCGTACGGCGAGGCGGCGCTGCGCACGGCCGAGGAAGCCAGGGACTCGGTGATCGTCGTCGCCACGCTGGTCGCCCTGACCGAGGTCGAACACGCCAGGGGCGCCCCCGCCGCGGCCGAGACACTGGCAAGACGCGCGATCAACCTGGCCGACCGAGTGCACGACCTGCCAACCCACGCCAGAGCACTCGACCTCCTCGGCGACGTCCTGGTCGGGCAGGGCCGAACCCCACAGGCTCACACGGCCTGGCGAGACTCGGCGGCCCTGTACGACCTGATGGGCAACGCGGCCCACCACCAAGCGGTACTGGCCAAGATCCCCCGCCCCTGACCTTCCCCGTTCAGCGCAACATCGCCCACGCCGCCGCTCCCCGAACCGGCCGTCGCGCACCGTTGAACAGCACGTCCATGCGGTGGGGCAACAGCCCGGGACGCCATCGGCATAGCCCGGCAGTGACCAACGCCAGCCGCGGAGCTCCTGCAGTTCCCTCTATCCACAACCCTTCGAACCATCCACAACCTCTACCGGCCCCCTATTGACAAACCACCAGCTTCGATACGTTCAGGAATGGGCCCCCGGCCCCCGGGAGGGCGGGCCCCGGCCGCGGAGTTGATCTTGGATGGGTGACGGGGTGCCGTGGGGGCAACCCGGGGTCCATCGACGCCCTTGGTGCTGCCGCGGAGTGCCTGCGCTCCACCTTCATCCACAACCCTTCCAACCATCCACAACCTCGGCCAGACCTCTATTGACAAACCACCAGGTCCGATACGTTCAGGAATGGGCCCCGGCCCCCGGGAGGGCGGGCCCCGGCCGCAGAGTTGATCATGAGCGGTAGCCGGATGCCGTGGGGGCAAACCAGGGTCTACCGACGCCCTTGGCGCTGCCGCGGAGTGCCTGTGCTCCGCCTTCATCCACAACCCTTCAAGCCATCCACAGCCTCGGCCTGCCCCCTATTGACAAGCGACCAGGTTCGATACTTTCAGGAATGGGCCCCCGGCCCCCGGGAGGGTGGGCCCCGGCCGCGGAGTTGATCTTGGGTGGGTGGTGGGCGTCGGGGGAGGCAACGGAGGGTTTTTTGTTGCCTGGGGGAGTTGACTTCACTCGAACGGGTGGACCAAGATGGCGGGTAAGGATCTTCGTCTGGCGCGTCGCGTGGCTGGGTGCTGCTGCTGAGCGCTATCTCCGAGGGGTCATTCGCCTGTGCGCAAGAAGTTTGCCGTGATGGTGTTCGTCGTGTTCACGCTGATCGTCGTCAACGCCCAGCCCGCGCTCGCGTGGTGGGACTACCACTAGCGGGGTTCCGCCGCCTCGGTGGCCAGGGCGGTGAGGCGCTCGAAGAGGTCCACATGGGTCAGTCCGCAGAAGACGGCCAGTTCGGCGACCGCCTTGGGTTCCAAGTGGACGACGCCGTCGTCGCCGGGGTCGGTGTTCAGGCGGTGGTGCGCCCAGCGGCGCACGGGTTGCAGTTCCGGCGCCCGGTCGGCGGCGAGCGCGCGCAGGTCCACCGAGCAGACCAGCAGGTGCGGCTGGACCTCGGCCTGCCGCAGCGCGGTCGCCAGCACCTCCGGCGCCGGGATGCCGAGTGCCTCGCAGATCGAGACGAACCGGGCCAGCGTGCACTGGCGGATGCCCAGTTCGTACGTCGCGATCGTCTGCGAGTGGACCTCCAGGTCGAGCCGGGCGACCAGTTGCGCCCGCGTCCACCCGCGATCCTCGCGCGCGGTGCGCAACTCGTGCCCGATCGCCCGCAGCAGCCTCGGATTCGACAACACCCGTTCGCGGCGGTCGCTCACGCCACCCCCCAGAACTCGCCCGGATTCCCCAAGCGACAATCGCGGACCGGAACGCCCGCGTTACCCGCGGCACCCGAATCCCCGCGTTTCCGCCGCTGTGCGGATCCGATTTTCCCCGACAGCCGGGAATCCTTCACCGGTCGCTCAGGGTGCGTCAACCGCCGCGCCTCGTGGCCCGAGGTCGGGATATCGCCATTCACACAATGTGAAGGGGCGTTCGGGTCGTGGCTTCCGCGCACCTCCGGCCTGGTGCTTGACTGGGGGCATGACCACTGCTGACGCGACCGCGCGGGCACCGCGGGCCTCGATCATCACCGTCGACGACGACCCCGGGGTGTCCAGGTCGATCGCGCGGGACCTGCGCGCCCAGTACGGCGCGGCGTTGCGGATCGTGCGGGCCGAGTCGGGCGAGCAGGCGCTGGAAGCGGTGCGGGAGATCAAGTTGCGCGGCGAGGAGGTCGCGGTGCTGCTCGCGGACTACCGGATGCCGGGAATGTCCGGGATCGAGTTCCTGGAGCAGGCCATGGCGGTGTTCCCGTTGGCCCGCAGGGTGCTGCTGACCGCTTACGCCGACACCGACGCCGCGATCCGGGCGATCAACGTCGTCGACCTGGACCACTACCTGCTCAAACCGTGGGACCCGCCTGCGCAGAAGCTGTACCCGGTGCTCGACGAGCAGTTGGCGGCGTGGACGGCGGCGGCGCGGCAGCCCGCGCGGCAGGTGCGGGTGGTGGGGCACCGCTGGTCGAGCCGGTCCTATGAGGTGCGCGACTTCCTGGCCCGCAACTCGGTGCCGTTCCGCTGGCTCGCGCTCGGTGAGGACGCCGAGGGCGAGCGGCTGCTGGCGGCGGCCGGGCAGGACGGGACGCGGCTGCCGGTGGTGGTCACCGAGGACGGCGCGGCGCTGGTGGAGCCCACCGACGCGCAACTGGCCGCCACGGTCGGCCTGAGCACGGTGCCCGCGACCGACTTCTACGACCTGATCGTGGTCGGCGGCGGCCCGGCCGGGCTCGGCGCGGCGGTCTACGGCGGGTCCGAGGGTCTGCGCACGGTGCTGGTGGAGCGGATGGCCACCGGCGGGCAGGCGGGCACCAGCAGCCGGATCGAGAACTACCTCGGGTTCCCGGACGGGGTGTCGGGCGAGCAGCTGACCGAGCGGGCGCGCAGGCAGGCGGCCAAGTTCGAGGTGGAGATGCTGACCACGCGCCAGGTGGTGGCGCTGGAACCGCGCGGCGCGGCGCGGGTCGTGCGCTTCGACGACGGCACGGAACTGGCCGCGCACACGGTGATCCTGGCGACCGGCGTGTCGTACCGGATGCTGGCGGCGCCCGGCCTCGACGACCTGTCCGGCCGGGGCGTGTTCTACGGCGCGGCGACCACCGAGGGGCCGGGGTGCGCGGGTCAGGACGTCTACATCGTCGGCGGCGCGAACTCTGCGGGCCAGGCGGCGATGTACTTCGCCAGGCACGCCAAGCGCGTGGTGCTGGTGGTGCGCGGCGACTCACTGGACCGGTCGATGTCGCGGTACCTGATCGACCAGATCGCCGACGTGCCGTGCATCGAGGTGTTGACCTGCACCGAGGTCGTCGGCGGCACCGGCGGTGACCACCTGGAGAGCCTGACGCTGCGGGACAGCACGACTGGTGAGTCGACGACCGTTGACGCGTCCTGGCTGTTCGCGTTCATCGGCGCCGCGCCGCGCACGGACTGGTTGGAGGGTACTGTTTCCCGTGACCGCAACGGGTTCGTGCTGGCGGGCCCGGACCTGGTGACCGATGGCGCCCGACCACCCGGCTGGGACCTCGACCGCGACCCGTACCACCTGGAGACCAGCCTGCCCGGGGTGTTCGTCGCCGGTGACGTGCGGGCGGAGTCGGTCAAGCGGGTCGCCTCCGCGGTCGGCGAGGGCGCGATGGCGGTCTCGCTCGTGCACAGGTACCTGGAGAAGGCATGACACCCGAGGAGATCCGCGGCCTGTTCCTGTTCGAGAGCCTCGACGACGAGCAGTTGGCGTGGCTGGCCGAGCACGGCGTGGTGGAGACCGACCTGGCGGGCACCGAGATCCTGAGCGAGGGCGCGGAGGCCACGTGCTTCTACGTCCTGCTGGAGGGCACGGTGTCGTTGCTGCGGACCATCGGCGGTGAGCGCGCGGAGATCTCCCGCACCGACCACCGCGGCTCGTACTTCGGCGCCACGCAGGCATACCTGCAGGACGACGTGACCTCGCGGCGGATCTACCTGATGACCGTCGTCGCGGTCACCGACGTCCGGATGCTGCAGCTGCCCGCCGCCGAGTTCGGCCCGGCCGTGCGGTCGTGGTTCCCGATGGGCATCCACCTGCTGGAGGGCCTGTTCTGGGGCATGCAGGCCACCCAGGCGATCGTCGGCCAGCGGGAACGGCTGCTGGCGCTGGGTTCGCTGACCGCGGGGCTGACCCACGAGCTGAACAACCCGGCCGCCGCCGCGGTCCGGGCGACCGCGGCCCTGCGGGAGCGGGTCGCGGGCATGCGGCACAAGCTGTCGCTGCTCGCCTCCGGCGCGCTCGACGCGGCGACGCTGCCCGCCATGGTCCGGCTCCAGGAGGAGGCCGTGGAGCGCGTCGCCAAGGCTCCGCGACTGTCCCCGATGGACTCCAGCGACCGCGAGGACGAACTGGCGGACTGGCTGGAGTCCCAGGGCATCTCCGGCGGCTGGGACCTTGCGCCCACGCTGGTGGCCGGTGGCCTGGACGTGCAGTGGCTGGCCAAGGCCGTCGGCGGTTGCCCGGCGGGCGCGGCGGAGCCCGCGGTGCGCTGGCTGGCCTACACGGTTGGGACCGAGGCGCTGATGGACGAGATCGAGGACGCCACCACCCGGATGTCGACCCTGCTCGGCGCGGCCAAGCAGTACTCCCAGCTCGACCGGGCGCCGTTCCAGGTGGTCGACGTGCACGACCTGCTCGACGCCACCCTGGTCATGCTGGGCGGCAAGGTCGGCGCGGTCACCGTCCACAAGGAATACGACCGGTCGGTGCCGCCGCTGCCCGGGTACGCAGGCGAGCTGAACCAGGTGTGGACGAACCTCATCGACAACGCGCTGGCCGCGATGGGCGGCGCCGGAACGCTGACGATCCGGACATCGCACCACGACGGCCGACTCCTGGTCGAGGTCGTCGACACCGGCGCCGGGATCCCGCCCGAGGTGGTGGGGCGGGTCTTCGAGCCGTTCTTCACCACCAAGCCGGTCGGCGAGGGCACCGGGCTCGGCCTGGACATCTCGTGGCGGATCGTGGTCGCCAAGCACCACGGCGACATCCGGGTCGACTCGGAGCCGGGCAACACCCGCTTCCAGGTGTGGTTGCCGCTGACCCAGCCCTGATCGCTGGCGGCGGCGCGGCGGGCGTCCTATTCTCGGCCCATGCACGAGGTCGGCCACGGGCCGCTGGGGTTGTTCCTGGCGCAGACCGCGAAAGTGGTCGGCAGGGCCATGGACGAGGCGATGTCGGCCGTGGGCGGCAGCGTGCCGGTGTGGCAGGTGCTGCTGACGGTGAAGACCAGGGACATCGGCACCCAGCGGGAACTGGCGTCGGCCGTGGGCATCCAGTGCGCGACGCTCACCCACCACCTCAACACCATGGAGGACGACGGGCTGCTGACCCGGCGGCGGGCACCGGGCAACCGGCGGACGCACGAGGTGGTGCTCACCCAGCGCGGGGAAGAGCTGTTCACCCGGCTGCGCGAGGTGGTCAGCGGGTTCGAGGGGCGGCTCGGCGACGGGCTGAGCGCCGGGGAGACCGCGGTCCTGGTGGGACTGCTCGGCCGGTTGCGGGCCAACGTCTCCACGGCCGCCGTCTTCCCCGCGGCCGTGTCCGCTGTGGACATGTCTGCTGTGGATGATTCGCTGTGAACTGAGGCGTTTGTCCGATGTGGCCGGTCTGTCGCGCGCCTGGTCGGCGGGTGTGCGTGGTGCCACCCTGCGCGGGACGCCGCGCACACCCGCCCGCCAGGTGGCCACTAGCGTTCGGCGAGGTATCTCGCCGCTGTCGCGCGTAGCCGGTCGTGCACGCCGTCGAACGCTGGGACGCCGACGACGTCCTTGGCGATCTTGGCGAGCATCGTGTAGTTCGTGTCGACGACGTTGCCCGCTGGGGCGAGGCCGGTCTGGCTGACCAGCTGGTACGCGTCGAGGGTGTCGAGCCCCAGCAGGTGGCCGGTCCAGCCGACCAGGTCGTGCTGGCTGATCCGGAACGCGTCCTCCAGCGGGCGGGCGGTGCCGGTGGACATCAGGTACCGGTCGTCCTCCAGCCTGGGCCACGGGCAGGCCGCGCCCTTGACCAGGTCCACGACGACCACAGTGGACATCGCGGCTTCGACGGCCGTCCCGCAGACCTCGCCCTCGCCCTGGCGGCAGTGGCCGTCGCCGAGGGAGATCAGCGCGCCGTCGACGTTGACGCCGAAGTACGCCGTGGTGCCCGCGCGCATCTCGGGGGTGTCCATGTTGCCGCCGTGCGCGCCCGGGGTGATGCTCATGATCACCTCGTGCGCGGCGGGGGCGACGCCGACGGTGCCGTGCATGGGGTCCAGGGGTAGGTCGATGCTGAAGTCGCTGCCGCGGGCGTGGAAGCGGCAGGTCCAGCGGTCGACGTCGACCTCGTAGCGCCAGACCAGTTCCGGCAGCGGGTCGTGCAGCATGGCGGTGGTGTGGGTGGCGGTCAGCGCGCCGAAGTGCGGGAACGTGGTGGACACCGCCCAGTCCCGGCGGGGCCGGATGTCGACGAAGTGCACCGCGACGGTGTCGCCCGGCTCGGCGCCCTCGACCGCGATCGGGCCGGTGACCGGGTTGAGGTACGGGAACTGGCACACCCGGCTTGGCAGGTCGTCCACGCCGCGCACCGCGCCGCCGAAACAGTCCTCAGTGGAGAGTTCGACGACTGTCCCCGGTGGGACCGTCAGCGCGGGTTCCCTCGGCCCGAAGGAGTACGCGGGCTCGGATTCCAGGCGTTCGACCCTCACTTGTCGTCCCCCTCGATGCCCGCGAGCGCCGGTCGTCGCCCGGTGGCGAGCAGCCCGACGAGGATCACCGCGCCGATGCCGAGCCAGACGAACCCGAGCGCCTGCGCGGCGACCTTGGCGTTGATCACGACGTAGGCCAGGATGGCGAACCCGATGGCCGGGGCGATGAGGTGCTTGCACCAGTCGCGGCTGCGGGAGCGGACGACGTAGTGCACGACGACCGACACGTGCAGCACCAGGAACGCGGTCATGGCGCCGAAGTTGACCAGGGAGCTCAGCAGCGTGATGCCGTCGTCGCGGGTCTGCATGTAGAGGCCCAGCGCCAGCGAGACGCCTGCCACCAGCAGGGTCGCGTTGACCGGGACCTTGCGGGTCGGGTGGACCTTGGCCAGGAACCTGGGCAGTTGCCGGTCGCGGGCCATCGCGTAGAGCAGGCGGGACGTGGCGGCTTGGGCGACCAGCGAGTTCGCGAAACCCCAGGACACGGCGGTCGCGGCGGCGGTCAGGACGGCGAGCCAGCCACCACCGGCGACCCTGGCCGCGTCGTAGAACGAGGTGCCCGCGGCGTCACCGTTGGCGATCAGCCCGGCCGGGTCGGGCACGAGCAGCGCGGCGACCCAGGTCTGGACGATGAACAGCACGCCGGTGACCAGCAGCGCGGCGATCATCGACCGGCCGATCGCCCTGGCCGAGTCGCGGTTCTCCTCGGCGAGGGTGGAGATGCCGTCGAAGCCGAGGAAGCTGAGCACCGCGATGGAGACCGCGCCGAACACCAGCGTCCAGGAGAAGTTCCCGCCGTCGAACAACGGCGCGAAGCTGAAGCCGCGGCCCTTGCCCTGGGTCAGCGCGACGACCCCGATGACGATGAAGATCGCCAGGATGGCCAGTTGCGCGACCAGCATGACCCGGTTGACCTTGGCGGTCATCTCGATGCCGAGGAAGTTGACCGCGGTGTTGAGCACCACGAACGCGACCAGCCACAGCCAGACCGGGATGGCGGGCAGCAGGGAGTTCATCGCGATGCCCGCGATCAAGTACAGCAGGCTGGGCACCAGCACGTAGTCGAGCAGGATCATCCAGCCGGACAGGAACCCGACCGGGGAGGCGATCCCGCGCCCGGCGTAGGTGTAGACCGACCCCGCCATCGGGAACGCCTTGGCCATCTGGGCGTAGGAGTTCGCGGTGAACAGCATGGCGAGCATGCCGATCGCGTACGCCAGCGCGATCATGCCCCCGGACCCGGCGAACACGCTGCCGAAGATCCCGAACGGCGCGATCGGCACCATGAAGATCAGCCCGTAGACCAGCAGGTCCCGGAACCCCAACGTCCGCCGCAACTCCTGGGTGTAGCCGTACCGGCCGAGCCCACCGTCCTCGCCCATCCGCTCCTCCAACCCGAGCACCCCCCGACCACCCGGCCGCGGTGGGCGAAGCGTAGAGCCATTACTTCCATTTGAAAATAGTTCGACCGGGTCGGGTTGCGCTCGCCGCGGCGGGCGGCCATCCGGGTGAGCGGGGCCACATCGCCACCCGTTCGGTGTAGGTGGCGGCGGGTGGGGGTATCTGAAGCGGAGAACGGACCGACCGGAAACCAGAGGGGAACTTCCCATGTGGATCGCGCTCGCCATGCCGTTCGTCCTGATGCTCGGCGCAGTCGGCATGCAGCGGCTCGAGCCGCCCGTACTGGCCCCGGCCACCACCGACGACCCGTTGCAGCGCACCGACATCTGAGCGTGCGCACTGTCCCTTGTGGATCACCCAAGGGTCGCCCTGGACTAGAGGCGCAGGTCCCGCAGTAGCGCCGACAGCGCTGTGACGGTGTCCTCGCTGAGGCGGTCGACCAGGCTCTTCTCGTGGGTGGTGGCGAGGGCTTCGAGGCGGTCGAGCTTGGTGCGGCCGAGTTCGGAGATGTGGACCGAGACGCGGCGGCGGTCTTCTGGTGACTGGGTGCGGTAGAGGTAGGCGGAGTCGACGAGGGCGTCCACCAGGCGGGTCAGGGTGGGGTGGGGGATCTCGACGGTGACCGCGAGTTCGCCCATGGAGCGGCCGTCGGGGGCGGCGGCGAGGGCGCGCAGCACCCGCCACTGGTCGACGGTGGTCGACTCCTCCTCCAGGACGGCGCCCAGGTCGCGGGCGAGCGCGCGTTGCGCCCTGGTCAGCAGATCGACCAGGTCGGGCACCTGCGTGCCGCGCTGACCAGCCATGACGTGCCCTTCGCCGTAAGACCTCCCGGCGAGCATACTGTCCGGTCATGGACTCCACCTCGGTCGTGCGCGCGGTCGTGCGGGACCGGGTGGAGGTCGCGCTCACCGGACCGGACCCGTCGGCGCTGCGGCTGGGCCTGCTGCTGCCGCTGTCCGGGGCCCTCGGGTTGACCGGGCCGTCCGGGTTGATGGCGTCGGCGCTCGCGGCCACCGAGCTGAACACCGCCGGTGGCGTCGTCGGCCGCCAGGTGCAGTTGGTGCTGGTGGACGCGGGTCAGGCGCCGGAGGTGGTGGCGGCGGACGCGCTCTCGCTGGCCGGGTTGGTCGACGCGTTCGTCGGGTTCCACACCAGTGACGTGCACCGGGCGCTGGAGGTCGCGCTGGGTGGGCGGGTGCCGTACATCTTCACTCCCCCGCACGAGGGGGGTCACCGGCGCGCCGGGGTCGTGCTGCTCGGGGACAGCCCGACGCGGCAACTGGCGCCCGCCGTGCGGTGGTTGGTCGCGCGGCGCGGCGCTCGGCGGTGGGCGCTGGTGGGCAGCGACTACATCTGGCCGCGGGCGGTGCACCGGGCCGCGGGCGGGATCGTGCGCGCGCTGGGGGCGGAGGTCGTGGCGGAGCGGCTGGTGCCGTTCCCCGGTAGCGGGATCGACGCCGAGGCGATCGTGACCGGTTTGGCGCGGGTCCGGGTGGACGCGATCTTGCTCAGCCTCGTGGGCCGCGACCTGGCCCAGTTCAACCGGGTCTTCGCGGGCTCGCGGCTCGCCTCGCGGGTGGTCCGGCTCTCCGGTTCCCTCGAGGAGAACGGCCTGCTGGCGGCGGGCGGCGACGACACCGGCGAGCTGTACGCCGCGATGCGCTCCTTCGCGGGCCAGGGCGACGACCGCCGCATGTCCCTCGCCGAACGCCACCTCGCCCTCTTCGGCGGCACCGCCCCGGTCCTCGACGCCTACGCCGAAGCCTGCTACGACGGCGTCCACCTGGCCGCCGCCCTCGCGGCCATCTCCGCGCTGACCCCCGCCCGAGCCCAACAGGCCACGGTGTCCCTCCTGACCTCGGGCGACCGCGGCCCCTGGTCGGCGGCCCCCCTCGGCCCACCCCGCGCGGGTGGATTCCTGGCCCGGGCCACCGGCCTCGACCTGACGGTCATCACCCCACTCTCCCGCTGACCCGGGCGCCTTTGTCCCGCTGGCCCTCCTGCGCCACTGACGTGTGCCTGGCCGACTATTTCCTGGTCCACTTGCCATGCCGCCGACCTGCTACTTCTTCGCCGTCGTGCGGCCCACCGGTGTCGCCTCGGGCCGCTGGAGTTCACCCGGTTCAGGGACAGAAGTTATCCACATGTGGATCTTCGGCGGCCTGTTTCAAGATCCTCTGTCGGGGGGTGCCGATAGACTGGCACAGGGACGCCCCCCGGAGTGGGTGGGGGCTGGGCAGGGTCGGGACCGCGCGCGCGAGGAGCCTGCTAGGGGTGGGGCGGCGGTAAGCGGTGGGGGCGGCCTAAGAGGTGTCGTGGGGTGCAAGAGGTCGGGTGAGGGTGAGGGGGCGGTAAGCAGCGAGGGTGGCGGTAAGCAGCGAGGGTGGCGGCGGGAACGGCCGAGGGCGGCGGTGAGGAGCGGGGACCGCCTTAGAGGCGTCGTGGGGTGCGAGAGGTCGGGTGAGGGCGAGGGTGGCGGCAAGCGGTAGGGGTGGCGGGGTGCGGCCGGGAGCGGCGGTAAGCGGTGAGGGTGGCGGCAAGCGGCCGGGGGCGGCGGTGAGGAGTGGGGACTGTCTAAGAGGGCGTCGTGGGGTGCAAGAGGTCGGGCAAGGGTGGCGGTAAGCGGCGGGGGCGGTGGTAGGGCGTGGGGACTGCCTTAGGGACGTCGTGGGGTGCACGAGGTCAGGTGGGGATAGAGGCGGCGCGCAAGGTCAAGTGCTTGGGCTAGGAGGGGCCGAGGGAGCGCGGCGGAAATGGATAGGGGTGTCGGACCAACCCTGGCTCGACTGCGGTCGACCCCGGCTCGGCTGGGGTCAACCCTGGCTCGCCCTCACCTGGCCCGGGCTCGGCTGCGGTCGGCCGTGCTGCCCAGTCACGCCGGCAAGGTCCCCATCCGACGCGTCAGGGTGGGGTTAGGCCGGTGTGGTGTTCGAGGTGGGTGAGGCGGCTGAGGATGGGGGCCAGTTCGGTGCGGAGGGCGGCCGTTAACGCTGCCGTGGGGTCTGGGGTGGTGGCGCGGAGGTGGGTGTAGCCCGCGAGGGCGGCCAGGACCGTGGCGCGGGTGGGTTTCAGGTCGATGCCGTGGTCGTGGAGGGTTTGGGCGGCGGCGGTGGCGGGGTCGGCGAGGATGCCCAGGAGCAGGTGTTCGCAGCCGACGTAGTTGTGGCCGTGGGTGAGGGACTCGGTGACGGCCAGTTCCAGGGCCGTGGCGGCGGTGGGGCCGAAGCGGTCGGCTGGGGTGTCGCCTGTGGACAGTGCGGGGGTCAGGGCGGCCGGGTCGGCGCCCGCGAGGCGGAGGACGTGGAGGGCGAGGTTGGCGCCCTCGGCGAGGATGCCGTGCAGCAGGTGTTCGGCGCCGACCTCGGGGACGCCGTCGGCGCGGGCGCGGGCGACGGCCAGGCGGACGGCGGTCTTGGCGCGGTCGGTGAACTGGGTGAGGGCGTCGAGGTCGTCGAGGGTGGCGGACCGGATAGCGGCGACCCGGCGGACCGACAGTTCCAGCGCGCGTTGGCAGATCGCCGAGAGCGGCAGGCCGGACTCGCGGACGGCATCGGCCAGGTCGTCCGGCAGGTACACATTCACCTTGGGCATACCCCCATATATAACCCCACTACGGGTTAGCGTCAAGGCGCGCATTCCCACCGGCAGTTCGCCACACGATCGGGTGGCAGGAAAGGGCGATTTCCCCGGTCATCCGTAGGGTGGGTCCGCACCGCGTGGGAATGCCGCGGCAATGCCGCAGGCACGCGTGGGAAATCCAGCCGAGGAGCCGCCGTGATCGCGACCGCAGTACTGTCCGCCGTTCTGCTGGCCGCGCTCCCCGCCCCCGCCGAGGGGCAGCCGCGGTTGAGCATCTCGGTGGACAACACCGCGGCGGCGATCACCGGGGAGCGCCTCACCTACACCGTGGTCCTGCGCAACCTGGGCACCGCGGCGGTCGACGGCCTCGCGCTCACCCAGAGCGTGCCGTCCGGGCTGCGCTTCGACGCCGCCGAGCCGAGCGGCACCGCGGACGCGGCCGCCGTCGAGTGGTCGGTCGACCTCGCCGCCGGGGGCGAGGCGGTGTTCCGCTCGACCATGACCGTGGTCGGCGACGAGCGGGCCAGGGTCGCCACCATCGCCTGCGCGCGCACCGTGCAGGACGGGCCGCCGCTGGTCTGCGCGTCGCACTCGGCGCGGGTGGTCGCCGCGGCCGCCGACTCGTGGGTGACCCGCAACCGCTGGTACGTCGCCGCCGGGCTGCTCGCCGCGGCCGGGGTCGCGCTGTTCGCCCGCAGGCGGCAGTCCGCGCGCGAGGAAAACGACTGACCGTACGGTGTCCTCGCCCGTTTCCTACTGTCCGGAATAGACCGGTCGGCGGCCGCAGTCGCCAATGTCACACTGGGACTTCCGGTGTGCAACAAAGAGAACGTCGAGCCAACCGTGGGTAACCGGTCCGCCCGCGCCAGGACCCGGCTAGAGCAGTGTCACGACCACTGCCTGCACATTCGGTGAACAGCACCGGCCAGTTCGTACTTTGATGACCGAAATGTCGGGTGACTATTCCCCACGAACGGCCCAACACCTTCCCCCGGGCGGGATCGGCAACCTCGGTCGACAACCGGAGAATCCAGTAACGGCAACCGGTCCACCGCGACTCCGTAGGTGTTGTCGTGATCATCGGGGGATGGCCGAGGGGGAAAGACATGGATGTCGTTGTGCCCGCGCACAACGAGGAGTTCGGCATCACCGCGTGCCTCGACAGACTCGCCGAGTCGATCGAGGTGAACCGCGTCGTCGTGGTCGCGAACGGATGTGTCGACCGGACCGCCGAACTCGCGCGCGCCCATCCCAGCGCGCCGTTGGTGGTCGAGGTCCCCGAACCCGGAAAAGCGGCCGCGTTGAATGCGGGCGACGCGCTGTGTGTCGATTTCCCGCGAGCGTATCTGGATGCCGATATAGAACTGCGGGGCGCTGACCTGGACGCACTCGCCGCGGCCACCAGGGAGCCGGGGGTCGCGGCGGCGATGCCCGCGGCGCGGCTGGACCTGACCGGGGCGTCGTGGGCGGTGCGCCGGTACTACGCGGTGTGGCAGCGACTGCCGTCGGTGCACCGGGCGGCCTCCGGGCGGGGCGTCTACGTGCTGACCCGCGACGCGCACGAGCGGTTGTTCCCGCTGCCGCCGGACCTGATCAGCGACGACGGGCACGTGTCGAGCACGGTGCCGGACCGGGCGGTCGTGCCGAGCGCGGTGGTCACGGTCGCCGCGCCGAGGGACCTGCGCAGCCTGGTCCGCAGGCGCCAGCGGGTGCACCGCGGCAACGCGCACATCCAGCAGAGCAGCGCGGCGGGCACCGGGTTGGCCACGATGGTCACGCTGGTGCGCACCCGCCAGGCATACGTGGTCGACGTCGCGGTGTTCGTCGCTGTGACGCTGCTCGCCCGGGTACTGGTGAGCACCAGGGGCGAACAGGTCGGTTGGGGCACCGACCAGTCAAGCAGAGCCCCAGTAAGAACCTGAGTCACTCTCCCCCGCCACCCACCCCCTCGTCCCCACCCGGCATCGTTCCCGACCTGGCACCGTCTCTCACCGGCGGAATCAACCCACAAAGAGTCCATTGAGGAATAAGGGCGCGCGGGCACCGACAAGGGTCCGCGCGCCCTTTACCATTGAATGGGATGCACCCAATCGGCGCTGACCGGCGTCGGAGTGTGCTGCTAGCTTGGGTTTCGGAAGGGCTCTGGGGCAGATCAACCTACCGAAACCCGCGCGCCACCGGCATTTCACCGTTGAATGCCGGTCGCTTTCGCGCGGGACGACATCGCGCACAACGGCATCGCGCACGACAAGCAGCAGCTCACACTCGGGAGGACAGCTGTGTCTCCGAAAGGCAGGCTCGCCGCGCTCGTGGTCGGCATCGGTCTCGCGGCCGGGATCGGCATCGCCGCGCCCGCGCTCGCCGCGCCGAACGCACCCCGGGCCGCACCGGCCGGGGTGACCTCGACGACCTACACCTACGGTTTCGAAGGCGGCGACTGGGAAGGCTGGTCACCGGAGGACGGTGGCAACACCAGGGGGTGGTGGATCGACCACACCACCGCGCGGGCGCACGGCGGCAGCCAGTCGCTGAACTACCAGCTCGACGGCACCTGGGACAACGGGACCATCTGGATCGAGAAGGCGTTCACCACCACCGCGAGCACCGCGCTGCCGGTCACGGTGACGTACTGGGGCTGGTCGCCCGCCTCCGGTGGCCCCGGTTCCGGCTACTGGCTGACCACGGCGTCCATCAAGGGCACCGACCACGACCTCGGCGCCACCGCGTCGAACCCGCCCTGGGACAACCTGGGCACCTGGGACATCACGCCGGAGCAGTACTACGGCGGCTGGCACCAGTACACGAAGTCCGCCACCGTCAACACCGTCGCCTCGGGCAACACGGTGTACGTGGCCATCGCGTTGCACGCGAACTTCGAGACCACAAGGGACTACCTGCACTTCGACGACGTGTCCGTCACCATCGGCTGAGTGGGGGAAACGATGCTGTCCAGGAAGCTCACCGCCATCGCGGCCGCTGTCGTCACCGCGGGCGCCGCGCTGTTCGCCGGGGACGCCGCCGCGACTCCGGCCAGGACAACGGCGGTCACGTACACCTACGACTTCGACAACCTCGACGACGTGGTCCAGCACGACGACGGCGGCACATCCGGCTACTGGGTGGACAAGAACGGCACTGTGGTGCGCAGCGGGTCCACCGCGGCCCGGTTCCGGATCCGCTCGTTCAACTCCGCGGGCAAGCCGTGGATCCAGTGGTACTACTCAAATCCGCAGCAGTCGTCGGCGCTCCCGGTCGAGATCAGCTTCTACGTGCGTTCGTCCTCCGGCGGCTCCGCCAACGCGTGGAACGCCGCGGCGTACGCGGGAACCGCCAACCCGCACAGCGACTCGGGTTCGCCCAGCGCGGGCTGGCAGTACCAGAGCATCACGCACACCGCGAACACGTGGGCGAAGTACACCTTCACCACGACGGTCAACACGCTCTCGCAGTCGGAGCTCGACGTGGCTGTCGGGATCGCGGCGACCTGGCCCGCGACCCGCACGTACTACGTCGACGACGTGGTCGTGAAGGTCGGCTGAGTCCCGGAGCCGAGGTGGCCCAGTCCGAGCCAGGACTGGGCCACCCGCTTTACAGGCAACCGCGCGGCTGCCTATGCTGGACGGGCAACCACAAGGTTGCCTGTCTCCAGGAGCGGCCGTGGACCCCAGCGACCAGGTCTTCCGGGCGCTGGCCGACCCCAGTCGCCGCGACCTGCTCGACCGGCTCAACGAGCACGACGGGTTGAGCCTGCGCGAGCTGTGCGCGGGCCTGGCGATGAGCAGGCAGGCGGTGAGCAAGCACCTGGCCGTGCTCGAGGCGGCGAACCTGGTCACCACCGCGTGGCGGGGCCGGGAGAAGCTGCACCACCTCAACGCCGAGCCGGTCAACGCCATCGCCGACCGCTGGATCAGGCAGTACGACCGGGGGCGGGTGCGCGCGCTCGCCGACCTGAAACGAGCACTGGAGCACCCGATGAGCACCGCAGAGGGCCCGACCGAGTTCGTCTACACCTCCTACATCGACACGACGCCGGAGCGGCTGTGGCAGGCGCTCACCGAGCCCGCGTTCACCAGCAGGTACTGGGGCGTGGAGCTGACCAGCGAGTGGGTCACCGGGGCGCCGATGACCTGGAAGGAGAACGGGGTCACCATCACCGACCCCGAGCAGGTCGTGCTGCTCGCCGACCCGCCGCGGCGGCTGTCCTACACCTGGCACACGCTCAGCGACGAGTGGCGCGACTCGCACGGGTTCGACCCGGCCGAGATCGCGGTGCTGGCCGCGCAGCGCCGGTCCAAGGTCACCTTCGACATCGAGCCGCTGGCGGGGCGGGTGCGGCTGACGGTGACCCACGACGGGTTCGAGCCGGGCAGCGAGCTCGTGGCGGGGGTCAGCCACGGGTGGCCGGAGATCGTCTCCAGCCTCAAGACCCTCTTGGAGACGGGGGACCCGCTCCCGGCCATCGCACGGTAGCCTGCGCACCCCAAGCGCTCCCCCGGGGCAACCGAGACGCTCGGATCCGGCTGGTTTTCTGACACCACGTCACGAAAAGGCGCCCGGAACGTGTGGCTTGGACCACTCGATCCGGCATTCCGTGATCCACACAAGCATGTTCACCCGTTTTAGCTACTAAAGCGACTCAAGTCGGCATTTTTGCCACACAGCGTGTAGTTCGCCCGTCTTCTCGGCCGTCGGCCTGACGGAAGGCGGGGCCGCGGTAGCCCTCGATGACACGCAGCGTCTGCATCGGACTGTCCACAGTCGTCTGAGCAAACCACCCGCTCCGTCACGCTGGGCACACTCGTTCGTGTCACTCCTAAGAACCAGCTCATAGTCCGCGATGGACTGTTTGGTGCACACGAGCAGGATCCGCGTCCCCGCCCTACCGGCACCACCCACGCCGGACCGAGAAGAGGTTGGCCATGACCACGTCCCCGGAGTACGTGCCGTCCCCACGCAAGCGCGGCACCCGTGCACGTGACCGCCGGTCCGCCCTCATCGTGATCCTGGGTGGTCTCATCGGCACCGTGCTGTTGGCGCTGTCGCTGACCGGAACGCTGTCCGCCTTCACCGCCGCGATCACCAACACCACCGACACCGTGTCCACCGGCTCGCTGGTCATGCAGGAGACCGACGGCACCAACACCTGCACCAGCAGCAGCTCGTCGACCAACTCGGTGAACTGCGCGACCATCAACAAGTACACCGGCAACACGCTGATGCCCGGTGGCTCCGCGACCAAGACGGTGACCCTGTCCAACCAGGGCAGCATCACCCCCGCGACCTTCACCCTGACCCCGGCCACGTGCAGCCAGTCCGGCTCGGTCAGCGGCATCACCCCGGCGTCGGACTTCTGCACCCAGGTGACGCTGAAGATCTACGCCGCCGCCACCGCGACCGGCCCGACCTCGTACAACGGCACCCTGACCGCGTTCACCACGCCGCTGTCGCTGACCGCGCTCGCCCCCGCCGCCTCGCAGGCGTACACCTTCGTCGTCAGCCTGCCCGCCGGTCTGGGCAACAGCTACATGGGCCTCACCGCCTCGCAGCAGCTGACCTGGACGTTCAGCTCCTGATGCGATGACCGACGAGCGGCAGCGACGAGAGCGGCGCGGTGGCAGACACCGCGCCGCTCCGTCGCGTGCCGCGGTCCGCGCGTTGGCCGCGGTGGGCGCGGTGCTGATCGCCGGTCTCGTGCTGGTGCTGGGCTGGCGGGCGACCGGCGGGCGGTGGCTGTCGGTCGACTCGCCGTCGATGGGGCAGGCGGCCCCGGTCGGCACGCTCGTGCTCACCCGCCCGATCGCGCTGGACCAGGTGCGGGTCGGCGACATCATCTCGTTCGACCCGGTCGAGGGCGGGGTCACCCACACCCACCGGGTCGTGCGGATCACCGACGGCGCGGTGTTCACCAAGGGCGACATCAACGGCGCCGAGGACCCGCGGCCGGTGGCGGCCGACCACCTGGTCGGCGCGGTCGTCGCCCGACTGTGGGGCGTGGCGTACGTGATCAAGGCGCTGCCGATCCTGCTGCCGGGCGCCGGGCTGGTGTGGTTGCTGACCCGCTGGTCGACGCCGCGCTGGCGGATGGCGACCCGGCTGGTCGGCTACTCGCTGGTGGTGTGCGCGGCCATCGTGGCGCTGCGGCCGCTGGTCAACGCCGCGGTGCTGACCACGCTCGGCGAGGCGGGCCTGACCACGGCGACCGTGGTGGCCACCGGGGTGCTGCCGGTGCGCGTGCGGGACCCGGACGGGGTGTTCGCCGACCTGCACTCCGGTCAGGTCGCCGAGTTGGTGAGCAAGGCGGCCAACTCCGACGGGCAGGTCCCGTTCGCCGTCGACGCGCACATGTCCGTTCTGTGGTGGACAGTGTGCTTGGCGCTGTGCTGCGTCCCCTTCGCGGTGTCGGTGTACCTGGGCAGGAGGACGGTGCGATGACCAAGCGCAGGCTGGCCGCGCTGGCCGGGGTGCTCGTGCTGATCACCTGGCTCGGCACCAGTTCGACGCTCAGCGCGTTCCTGGCGCGCGTGGTCAACACCACCAACCGGGTCAGCTCGGCGGTCCTCGACTGCACCCAGGTGCCCCTCGCCGACGGCGCCACCCGGCACTACCCGCTCAACGAGGGCGCGGGCGGCGTCATCGCCTACGACGCGTCCTCCACCGGCGCCGACGGCACCTACCAGGGCGGCCGCAACTCCAACGCCGCCAACCCGTACCCGTGCGCGCGGCCGGTGGACTGGTACGCGCGGGTCGACCAGACGCACTGGATCTCCACCCCCGGCACCATCGCCATCGCCCCCGGCACCAGCACCAGCCAGGAAGCCTGGTTCCGCACGGTCAACAGCCAGGGCGTCATCTGCGGCTTCGGCAGCACCCAGACCGGCGCGTCGACGAACAAGACCAACCTGCTGACCATCACCAGCACGGGCCGGGTGGCGTTCCTGGTCAAGGGCACGTCCAACTACGAACTGACGACCTCGTACTCACTCAACGACGGCGCCTGGCACCACGTCGTCGGCGTCCACAACGCCTCGACCGGCCTCTTCCTCTACGTGGACGGCGTCCTGCGCGCCTCCAACTCCAGCGGCCACCCGTCCGCCCTGACCGCGTACTTCCGCATCGGCTACGAGAACACCAACGGCTTCACCAACGGCTTCGGCTCCGACCAGGACCTCGCCCACTTCTGGGACTACCTGGCCTTCATCTCCTTCTACCCGTTCGCCATGACCTCCACCCAGGTGAGCCAGCACTACAGCCTGGCAGCCTGATTCACTTCTGGGCGCGGACGAGCCACACGCCGAACTCCGTAGACCCCGAACTTCACGATGCCCGCGAGGAACATCCGCAATCCCCCCTCAGACGTTGGCCCCACCACACCCCTCCACACACACAACGTTGGCCACCACGCGCCCCCAAACAAGGTTGGCCACCACGCGCCCCTAGACAACGTTGGCCACCACGCGCCCCCAAGCAACGTTGGCCACCACGCGCCCCTAAATAACGTTGGCCGACAACCGCTCCTCGGATCCGCTGGTGCCAGGCCGGCTCGATGGGGTGGACTTGTTTTGTGTGGGGGGACGATGCCCGTAGCGTCGCTCACCGTGGCAGGGCCTGCTTTTGGGCCCCTGCTTTGTGGTTCTGCCCGGGTGTCGTAGGGGCCCCGCGCAAAACAAGTTCGCCCCATCGAGCTCTTGCTTTCTCGCGCCCAGGCCAATGCCGAAGGCGAGGCGTTGATCGTCGACGCCGCAGGCGAGCACGAGAGCCGGAACAGCCCCAGCTCAAGATCAACCGCCCAACGCAGCCCCCGATACACAGCTTACCGAGCTGCACCGACAGAACGCCCCAAGCGAGCCAACAGCCTGTGGACAACCCACCCTCACCCCACCGAGGCGACCTGCCCCTCCCGCCGCACCCGCTGCTCCACCGGATCCGGCACCGGCACAGCAGCCACCAACCTCCGCGTGTACTCAGCAGCAGGAGTCCGCAGAACCTCATGATGCGGCCCCTCCTCAACCACCCTCCCCCGATGCAGCACCGAAACCCGATGCGCCAAGCTGTCCACCACAGCCAAGTCGTGGCTGATGAAGAGGCAAGCGAACTCCAAGTCCCGCTGAAGGTCCGTGAGAAGCTCAAGCACCGTAGCCTGAACAGACACATCCAGCGCACTAGTGGGTTCGTCGGCGATCAAGAGCGACGGCCCCAGAGCCAACGCCCGCGCGATACCGACACGCTGGCGTTGACCCCCGGAAAGTTCGCGAGGACGACGCCCAGCAAATGCAGCGGGAAGTCGGACAGACTCCAGCAGCGCGGCCACTCGGGCGCGGTAGTCCGCACCGCGGGCGACCTTGTGGACGCGCAGGGGTTCGCCGACACAATCCTCAATGGACATTCGGGGATTCAGAGAACCACCAGGGTCTTGAAAAACGAAGCCGATGTGACGGCGAGCAGTGGTGGGGTCGCCGCCGAGGACTGTGACTGTGCCGGAGGATGGGGGCAGTAGACCTGCGGCGACCTTGCCGATGGTTGACTTGCCCGAGCCCGACTCCCCCACCAGACCGACGACCTCGCCCTGGCCGACCCGCAGGTCGACGCCGTCCACGGCGACGAAGTCCTTGTACCGCACCACGACCTGGTTCAGCTCCAGCGCCGGGTCGGCCGCCGGGACTGCGGACGGCGCCCTCTGCCCCAACCGGGGGACCGCGGCCAGGAGTTCTTGGGTGTAGGCGCGCGTCGGTCGGGCGAACAGGTCCTCGACCGGGGCCTGTTCGACGAGCGTGCCCCGGTGCATCACCGCCACCCGGTCCGCGAGGTCGGCCACCACACCCATGTTGTGCGTGATCAGCAGGATCGCGGTGCCCAGCCGGTCGCGCAGGTCCCGGAGCAGGTCGAGGATCTCCGCCTGGACCGTCACGTCGAGCGCGGTGGTCGGCTCGTCGGCGATGATCAACCGGGGGTTGTTGGCCAGTGCCAGGGCGATGACGACGCGTTGCTTCTGGCCGCCGGAGAGCTGGTGCGGGTAGTGCCGGACCCGCGTGCCGGGATCGGGGATGCCGACCAGGTCCAGCAGCCGCACGGCTTCCTTCAGGGCCTGAGCCTTGGACAACGGCTGGTGCGCGCGCAGAACGGCGGCGATCTGCCACCCCACGGTGTGCACGGGGTTCAGCGCGGTCGCGGGCTCCTGGAACACCATCGCGACCTGCCTGCCCCGCACCTGCCGCAGACTTTCCTCATCCGCGCCGACCAACTCCCGATCCCCGAGCCGCGCGCTCCCGCTGACAGAAGCCGTCCCCGGCAACAAACCCAGCACCGCGCGCGCCGTCACCGACTTGCCCGAGCCGGATTCCCCCACCAGCGCCAGGATCTCACCCTGGCCGACGGTGAAGTCGATGCCGCGCACCGCCTCCACCGCGCCGAAGGTGACCCGGAGACCCGCCACAGTCAACACATCAGTCGTAGACACGTTCGGCCTCCGCCCAGAGACGCGCGATGAGCTTGGGGTCGTAGTCGGCCTGCGGGCCCGGCTCGTACCGGACGTGCCGCAGGGTCCCGCTGTAGGGGAACGTCCCGGCGCGCTGGTGCAGGTCCCAGTCCACCGGGCCGCCCCGGTCGGCGCCGACGCTGATGCCGGTGAACGGGGCGAGGCCGATCAGCTGGGCGACCGGACCGACCTCGGCCGACCCCGCGCCGGTGTCCAGCACGAACGACCACTGGAAGTCCGGCAACGCCCTGGCGGACAACCGAATCACACCCGAACCCAGCGGTACGGCCCCGGACCGGTGCACGACGCCGTAAGCGTTGTAGCTCAGGTGCGCGGCGCCGTCCTCGACGTACACGACATAACCGCCGCCCTGGTCACCGTGCGCGAACAGCACACCATGACCACCACCGTCCACACCGGCCTCGACGACGAAGTCCCTGAACTGCACCAGCTGCGCCGACCGGTACCGCTCCAGCAGCGGCGTACCCGGGTACAGCGTGACCGGCTGCTCCAGGCGGTCGTCAGCGGGACGGCGGAGGTCGTTGGCCGGGCCGTGGTCGTTGAGCGGGAAGACGGCGTTGTTCCAGGCCGCGCTCTCCCACGCCGCCGCCAGTTCGGCCAGCTTCTCCGGGTGCTCGGCGGCCACGTTCGTCGTCTCGGCGGGGTCCGTGGCGACGTGGTACAGCTCCCACTCGCTGTCGTCGTACGGCTTGCCCGGGATGTGCCGGGTGACG
The DNA here is from genome assembly GCF_003663795.1 of Actinokineospora cianjurensis. Classification (NCBI taxonomy): domain Bacteria; kingdom Bacillati; phylum Actinomycetota; class Actinomycetes; order Pseudonocardiales; family Pseudonocardiaceae; genus Actinokineospora; species Actinokineospora cianjurensis. The sequence continues at coordinate 170,658 of NZ_RCDD01000005.1, read as the reverse complement.
ATCTTCCACCCGTCGGCGTAGTACCCGCGGTTGCCGCCGGTCTCGGTGTACTGGCTCGTGTGTGGACTCTCCGCGGCCGAGTCGCGCAACACCGGGACCGCGCTGACCCCGTCCTCGTCGGCCGACGCCACCCCGTGCCTGGCGTCCAGCCTGGGCACCCCGGCCAACTCCAGCAGGGTCGGCGTCACGTCCGTCACGTACACGTACTGGTGCCGCAGACCCGCGTCCAGACCAGCGGGCCAGTGCACGATGAACGGCGTACGAACCCCGCCTGCGTAGGTGTCGAACTTGTAGAGCCGGAACGGCGTGTTCGACGCCTGCGCCCACCCGCGCGGGTAGTGGATCGTGGTCTGCGGTCCGCCAAGCAGGTCCAGCTCGCGGGCGACATCACGCTCCCAAGTGGACGGCACGCCGGGCACGTGCACGAACTGGCTGAAGTAGCTGCGCGTCCCCTCCGGCCCGCCCTCGGCCGTGGCGCCGTTGTCGGAGGTGAAGACGATGATCGTGTTGTCCAGCTCCCCGTGCTTGCGCAGGGTCTCCACGATCCGGCCGACGCTCTGGTCCACATTGTCCAATGACGCCGCGTAGACCTCCATGTACCGGGCGAACAGCTCCTGCTGCGCCACCGACAGCTCGTCCCACGGCGGCACGTCCTTGCCGGGCTCGCTGTTGCGCGGCGGCAGCGCGGTGTCGGCGGGGAACAGCCCCTCGGCGAGCTGCTTGGCGAAGCGCTGCTCCCGGATCGCGTCCCAGCCCTCGGCGTACCGGCCGCGGTAGCGCTGGAGGTCGGAGTCCTTGGCGCCCAGCGGTCCGTGCATGGCGTGGTGGGCGAAGTAGAGGAAGAACGGCTTGTCCGGGTCGTTCGCGCGCAGGGTGTCGATCATCCGGGTGGCGCGGTCGGTGAGGTCGTCGGTGAGGTAGTAGCCCTCGGGGAAGTCGCCGTCGTACGGGCTGTTGTCCCAGACCAGCCGGTGCGGGTGGTGCAGGTTGGTCAGGCCCTCCAGGCTGCCGAAGTACCGGTCGAACCCGCGTTGCAGCGGCCACGACGACCGGTCCGCGGCGTCGTGGCTGGCCGCGTCCCTGGTCAGGTGCCACTTGCCGACGGCGAAGGTGGCGTACCCGGCGGCGCGCAGCGACTCGGCCAGCGACGGCGCGTTGTCGGGCAGCTGGAACGAGTACGCCGGGTAGCCGGGGTCGGAGTTGGCCGGGAACGCGAACCCGGCGCGGTGCGGGTTGAGCCCGGTCAGCAGCGCCGCGCGCGAGGGCGAGCACAGCGGTGTCGTGTGGTAGTTGGTCAACCGCAGGCCACCGGCGGCGAGCGCGTCCAACGCGGGCGTGGCGATCTCGCCGCCGAACGGGCCGATGTCGGCGTACCCGAGGTCGTCGACGAGGACGACGACGACGTTGGGCCCCTTGGCGCGCCGCTCGACCGGCCACCCCGGGCGCGACTCGGCGAAGACCCGGCCGACGCGGCCGGTGAAACCCTCGTACCCGCGGGCGTTGTCAGGGAGAGATGGGGGCATGGTCTGGTCCTTCGGGTCAGGCGCCGCGTGCGGCGTTCGCGGCTTGGGCGATCAGCTGGAAGCCCAGCACGAGCACGGCTGTCACCGCTAGGGGGCCGATGGCGAAGAGCGGGTTGAGGTCGAGGTAGCGCAAGGAGGTCGTCAGCACCGATCCGATGGACGGGTGCGGTGGGCTCACGCCGATGCCGAGCACGCTCATGGCGCCCTCGATGAACACCGCGACCGAGAGCGACAGTGCCAATTGGACCAGGATCGGTTCCAGCGAGTTCGGCAACACGTGGTGACGCAAGACGTGGGCCTTGCCCGCGCCGATCACCTCGGACGCGGTGACGAACTGCGATTCCCGCACCCGCAGCACCGCCGCGCGCAGCAACCGGCCGAACACCGGGATCTCGACGCAGACGATCACGATGACCACCGAGGTGGTGCCCGGCCCGATCACCGCGGCCAATCCGATGGCCAGGATCAGCTGCGGGAAGGCCAGCAGCACGTCGAAGAGCCGCTGCACCGCGACGTCGAGCACGTTGTTGACCGTGGCCAGTGCCCCGACCGCGCAGCCGACCAGCGCGCCGATCGGCACCGCGGTGAACGCGATCAGCACGTCCACCCGGATGCCGGTGAGCAGGCGGGCGAGGATGTCGCGGTTGAGGTCGTCGGTGCCCAGCGGGTGCCCGGCGGTGGGGCCGAGCAGGTTGGCGCCGGGGATCTGCTGGTACGGGTCCCACGAGACCAGCAGCGGCCCGAGCAGCCCGGCGGCGATGACCAGGCCGACCAGCACCAACCCGACCAGGCCCTTGCCGCGCAGGAAGGTCCGCGGCCTGCTCGGGACGGCCACCTCGATCGGCTCGGGGGTCTCCAGGGTGGCGGTCATGCCTGCGCTCCCAGCCGGACCCGCGGGTCCAGGTAGGCGTGTACGACGTCGGTCAGCAGCTGGACCAGCACGAACACCGTGACCGAGAGCATCAGCAGCACCTGCACGACCGGGTAGTCGCGGCGGGTGATGCCCTGCTCGATCAGCAGGCCGAGCCCGGGCCAGGAGAAGATCGACTCGACCAGGACGGCGCCGCCGAGCAGGGCGCCGGTCTGCAGGCCGAGGGTGGTGATGGCCACCGGCAGCGCGCCGCGCATGGCGTGCCGCACGACGACCTCGCGCCGCCGCACCCCGGCCGCGCGGACCGTGGTCACGTAGTCCTGCCGCAGTTCCGAGCGCAGCGTCTCGGCGAGGAACCCGGTGAGCACCCCCGCCACCGGCAGCGCCAGGCACACCGCGGGCAGCACCAGGTACTGGGCGGTGATGTCGAGCCGGTCGAACATGCCCTTGGGCGGGACGCCGCCGGTGGGCAGCAACCGGAAGAACACCCCGAACACGATGATCAGCACCACGCCGGTGACGAACGGGGGCAGCGCCACCGCCGCGGTGTGGAAGCCGGTGAGCGCCCGGTCGACCCAGCGGTTGGTCGTCGCCGCCCAGATCGGGCCGAGCAGCAGCGCCACCAGCACCGCGACCACCAGCGCGGCCAGGGTGAGGGTCAGCGTGTTCGAGAAGCCCTCGGCCACCAGGTCGGCGATGTCGCCACCGACCAGGTACGAGCGGCCGAGGTCCCCGCTGAACAGCCCGCCGAGCCAGCGCAGGTACTGGGTGAGCACCGGCAGGTCGAGCCCGAGGTCGTGCCGGATGGCCGCGACGGCCTCCGGGGAGGCGTCCGGACCTGCCAACGCCGCGGCCGCGTCACCCGGGATCGCCCGGATGACCAGGAAGATCAGCACCGAGGCGAGCCAGAGCACGACCAGCGCCGACGGCGCGCGGCGCAGCAGGTACCTGGTCATGCCAGGAACGCCTTGGACAGGTCCAGCTCCCGCCTGCGCGACCAGTCGAGCCCGTGCAGGGTGTCGCGGGTGGCCGCCAGCTCGAACACGACGCCGATCTCGGCGAGGAACGCGCCGTCGAGCAGCTGGGTGGACAGCTCCTGGTAGGCGGCGGTGGCCTCGGGGCCGGTCGCCGATTGCAGTGTCCACGCCTTCTCCGCGGCGGCGGTGTAGGCGGGCGAGCTGTACTTGGAGGCGTTGCGGCGGGCGTTGAACGGGTAGGCGCTGACCGTCAGCGTCGCGGGCGAGAACTGCGCCCACGAGTGGTTGGTCGTCCACAGGCCGGGGAACTGGGCGCCGATCAGCTGCTTGACGAACTGGGTGGAGTCGACCGGGGTGAGGGCGACCTCGATGCCCACCTCGGCGAGGTTGTTCTGGATGATCTGGGCGATCGCGGTGTAGACGCCGTCGTTGCCGACGTAGGACAGCGGGATCTCCGGCAGCTGCTTGCCCGACTCGGCGATCAGCGCCTTGGCCTTGGTGAGGTCGCGCTTGTAGCGGCCGTCGAGCTCCTGGTCGTAGGCCGGGCTGGTGCGCGGCCACGGCAGCGACGTCGGGTAGCCCTTGTCCCGGAAGACCTCCTTGATGATCCGCTCCTTGTCCAGCGCGTAGGCGATGGCCTGGCGGACCTTCGGGTCCTCGAGCCCCGGCGCGGTGACGTTGAGGCCGACGTACGCCTGCAGCTCGGCGCCCTCCAGCGAGGTGACGTTGATGCCAGGGGTGGCGGCGAGGGACTCGGCGTCGCGGTAGCCGACCGCGCGGGCGAGTTGCACCTGGCCGGACTTCGCGGCGGCGGCCAGCGACTGGGCGTCGGGGATGACCCGCACGTGCACGCCGTCGAGGTAGGGCGCGCCGCCCCAGTAGTCGGGGTTCTTGCTGAAGGTGAGGTCGGTGTTGGGGCGCCACGAGTCGAACTTGAACGCGCCGGTGCCGACGAACTTCGTGCCGGTGGCGATGTCGGCGGCGGTCTCGGAGTCGACCAGCGGGACGGTGTCGAGCAGGTCGAACAGGTTGCTGACCGGGTGCTCCAGGCGCAGCACGACCTCGTCGGCCGCCGGGGTCTGCACGGCGGTGATGGTCTTGGCGGTGGAGAGCAGTTGGCCGTTCCACTTGGCGTCGGCGTAGTTGGCCAGCGCGAACTTCACGTCGGCGGAGGTGAGCGTGCGGCCGGTGTGGTACTTGACGTCCTTGCGCAGCTTGAGGGTGACCGTCTTGCCGCCGTCGGTCTGCTTCCACTCGGTGGCGACCCGCGGCTTGGGCTCCAGGGTCTTGTTGTCGTAGCGGACGAGGGTGTCGTAGACGAGCCCGACGACGGTGGTGATGGAGACGTTGCTGTTGGTGAACAGGTTGGCGGGCACCAGGTCGAGCGCGACGCCGATCTCGGCCACCCCACCCGGCTTCGGGGCGGCGGAGGTGCCTGCGGTGCTGGTCTGCGCGTCCACGGCCGACTGGCAGGCGGTCGCGGCGAGCAGCAGCGCGGCGGCCGCGATGGCCTTGAGCGTCTGGCGTCTGGACGGAGCGTTCATCGGGGTGGGGCCTTTCTGGCGGTCCGGGGTCGGGGTCAGGGGGCGCCGACCGGGGACCGGTCGGCGGCGGGGGCCTGGTCGAGCAGGTCGAGCGGGTGGTCGAACAGGCGGTTCAGCAGGCCCGTACAGGCGGCGGTGGCCTGGAGCGTGGGGCCGAACCTGGTGACCGACACGATGTCGGTGCCCGGCAGGGTCGTGGTGGTGGCGAAGGCCCTGAGCAGATCGGGCAGCCGCTCGGCCGGGTCGGTGATGGCCTGGCCGCCGAGGACGACGCGGTCGGGGTTGAGGGCGTCGCGCAGCAGGCCGACGGCCCGGCCGAGTGCGGCGGCGCGGTCGGCGAGCAGGGCGTTGGCGGTGGGGTCGCCCGCGGTGGCGGTGGCGCGCACGAGCCGGATGTCCGGCTCGGGGACGACGCCGGCGGCCACCGCCCGGTCGGCGACGGTGCGGTCGGCGACGGTGGCCTCCAGGCAGCCGGTGGCCCCGCATGGGCAGCGGGTGTCGCCGCCGATGGGCAGGTGGGCGATGCTGCCGCCCCCGCCGGGGCCGCGGTGCAGCACGCCGTCGACCGACAGCGCGATGCCGACGACCTCGCGGGCGTAGAAGTACAGCAGGCTCGACACCCGCGGCCCCCAGCCGAAGAGCAGCTCGGCGTTGGCCATGGCGGTGACGTGACCGTCCAGGTGCACGGGGTAACCGGTGGCGCGGCGCAGCAGGTCGGCGGCGGGCACCCGGTGCCAGCCGAGGCGGTCGTGGTCGAGCACCCCGCGCTCGGTGTCCACCAGGCCACCGCTGGCCAGGCCGATGCCGACCACCCGGCGGCGCGGCCGGCGGCGCAGGAACGCGCGGACCTTGCCCGCGATGTGCGCGAGGGCGTCCTCGGCGCTGCCCTGCGGCGTAGGGATCTCCTCGGAGTCGAGCAGGGTGCCACGCAGGTCAGCCAGCCCGTAGGTGGTGGTGCTCACGCCGATGTGCACCCCGCAGGCGGCGAAGGTGGTGTCGTCGAGGTGGATGGGCACCCTGGGGCGGCCGATCGCGCCGACCGGCACCAATTCGGGGAACTCGCGCAGCAGGCCCAGCTCGATGAGCACCCCGACCTGCCTGCTGACCGTGGGCATGCTCAACCCGGTGTGCTCGCCGATGGCGGCGCGGGAGAGCGGGCCCTCGCGGCGGATCACGGCCAACACCGCGGCAGCGTTGGCCGCGCGCACGCTGGGTCGGCGCGGGGAATCGGGCACGGGTGGGTTCCCCCTCAGGCGGGTGGGTAGGGCAGGTGGGGTCGCGGGTGGGCTGGGCAGGCGGGGGCGACCCGCTTTTGTTCGCGCGGGTAAAGAACTCAGGCGGAGACGAACCGGCCCGGCAGGCGGTGGCGGGCAGGCGGAAGTGGTCAACGACAGCGGCGCACCAGGGAAGAATCCGTTTGTCCACAGGGGATGTCAACGGCGTCCGGGATATGGAACCGGTGGTGCCCGGTTAATTTCAGTGCTTTCCGGAAGCTTGTTGGCGCGGCGGTGCCGTTCGTAGGTTCGGGGTGCGGGGCAGCCCGCCTCTCGCCGCGGTCGCGGCATCCGCAGCAGAAAGGAACCCCTACCGTGAGCCAGTCCGTGCAGACCGGGGTGTCGGTCGTCAAGCTCGGTTCGAACATCGGCGCGCGCGTCGACGGCGTGCGGCTCGGCGGTGACCTGTCCGAGGCGTCGGTCGCCGCGGTCCGCGCCGCGCTGCTGGCCAACAAGGTCATCTTCTTCCGCGGGCAAGACCACCTCGACGACGAGGGGCAGCTGGCGTTCGGCTCGTTGCTCGGCGAGGTGACCCTGGCGCACCCGACCGTGCGCGGGGTGAAGAACCCGAACGTGCTGCCGATCGACTCGGAGTACGGCAAGGCCAACAGCTGGCACACCGACGTGACGTTCGTCGACCGGATCCCGTCGGTGAGCATCCTGCGCGCGGTGCACCTGCCGCCGTACGGCGGGAACACGGTGTGGGCCAACACCGTCGCCGCGTACGAGTCGCTGCCGCTGTCACTGAAGACGCTTGTGGACGGTCTGTGGGCCGTGCACACCAACGCTTACGACTACGCGGCCAACATCGACGAGCTGCGCATCGGTGGCGTGGACGTCAAGACCGAGCAGTACCGCTCGGAGTTCCAGTCGGACCTGTACGAGACCGAGCACCCGGTGGTCCGCGTGCACCCGGAGACCGGCGAGCGCTCGCTGCTGCTGGGCCACTTCGTCAAGCGGCTCATCGGTGTGACCTCGGTCGAGTCGCAGACGCTGTTCCAGCTCCTGCAGGCCAGGGTGACCCGCCTGGAGAACACCGTCCGCTGGCACTGGCAGGACGGCGACGTCGCCATCTGGGACAACCGCGCCACCCAGCACTACGCCATCGCCGACTACGACGACCAGGCCCGCCGCCTGCACCGCATCACCCTGGCCGGGGACGTCCCGGTCAGCATCGACGGGACCCCGAGCGCCGTGCGCACAGGGGACGCGTCGCACTTCTCCGCCGTATGAGCTCCTGCCAGCCCTAGGTCTATTGTGGACCTGGGGCTGGCAGGCGTTCGCGGTCCCGGTGGGCACGCCGGAGGAGGTGCAGGGTTCCCAGGGACAGCCTGGGTTCGAGCTCGGCGATGGCCTGCTCGGTGAAGGGGATTCCTTTGAGGACTCTTCCTTCGTCGTTGGTGGTCGCGATGTCCTGGGGCAGCTCGTCGAGCACGGCTACGGTGAGATGGCCGACTCCCAGGGTCAGTGGGTCCATTGTGGTGCCGTAGTAGTAGAGACAACCACTCGAAACACCCGCTTCGCGCGCGCACGCCAGTCCTGCCCCAGCCCCCACCCTCTCCGGGGGGCGTCCCAGTGCCAGTCTATCGGTACCCCCCGACAGGCGATCTTGGAACAGGGGCCTGCAAGATCCAGATGTGGATAACTTCTGTCGCTGAACCGGGTGAAGAATCCGGTCCCCGTCAGTCAGGTTTCGCAGGCCCAGCCACCCTCGGCGTCTTGGACGCCTGCCGCGTGGAGCAGGTGGGCGACTTGGTGAACCTTCCCGGCGCCGCAAGCCCTTCCCGACGCAGCAGCCCATGCCCCCAAGCACATCAACGCCCCCAGCGCAGCCTCCCCAAGCAGCGCACCCGAATCCAGGACCTCGACCGCGTCAACACCCTGGGCCGCGACCTCTGTCCAAGCGCGCCCGAAACCGGGACGCCGACCGCGTCGACGCCCCGGCCAAGCAGAAGTCAGCCGCCGAACACGGGGAGTTGCCAGCGCTCCCCCGCGACCGCCCCGTCGCACGGTTGCAGTCCCACGTACTGGCCCTCGTCCGCGTGCCACAGGCACCACGGCACGCCCGCGTCGTCCTTGGCGGCCTTGACCCAGTAGCCGCCGTCCTGTTCCTGCAGGGTCCAGGCTTGCGGCTCGTCCAGTTCGTCGCACGCCTTGGTGACGACGTCCAGGTCGATGTGCGCCAGGCACAGGTCCGTCCCGGCGGCCGTGATCGCCACGCTCCGGTCCTCGTGCTCCGTCAACTGCCACGCCTGCCGGTCCAGCGGCGCGCACGCGTCGCCGAACACCACCCCCGGCACCTCCGGCCGGGTGAGGCACTGGTCGGTCGCCACCGACCGCACCCACACCTCCCCCTCCGCCGCCTCGGCCGCCGCCACCGCAGGGCTCAACACCAGCATCCCGACCGCCAGCACCAACGCACGCATCTGATCCTCCTGAGCCACACCACTGGTCCACTCAGGACATTGCCGCGCCCGGCCCGCCACCACCGGACGGGCCACCCGATCGAGTGGCGGTCAGCGGTGCGCGGCCCAGTGCGCCCCGACCCATTCCCGCTGCTGCGCCGTCAGCTCGACCTGCAACACAGCACCGTGCAGAGCCTTGTACGTCTCATACCCATGCAGCGCGTCGACCACATCGGCTCGCACCTCAGCACCCGCCCCATCCACTACGACACGGTCCGGGCGTTGCTCCGGCGACCTGTCCGACTTGCCGCAGCTCGGCCTGGTCGAAGCGAGGGTGCGGACGGTCACCGGCGGGCCTTTGTTCGACTGCGGATACCCGGCGGATTGGCCATCGAGTTCGCTGGGTGACGTGATCACCCAGAGCTACCGGACCAGGGTGGACCAGGCCGCGATGGTGGGGGTTTCGGCGAGGTCGGCGAAGGACAGGGCGGTGCCGGTGGTGCGCCAGGACTCGAGGAGGGTCATGACGCGGATGGAGTCGAGGCCGTGGTCGAGGAGGTTGTCGTCGTCGGCGATGGTGGTGGGGGGGACTTCGAGGAGGGCGGCTACCTGGGTGCGGATGTCGTCGGGGGTCATGGCCTGCCCTGGGTGAGGTGGGTGATGAGTCGGGACGTCGTCATCGTGGTGGCGCAGCGGGTGGCGGCGTAGCGCAGGGCCATGGCGTGGTCCTCGGCGGAGAAGTCGGCGACCGCGTCGGCGACCAGGAAGGTCTGGATGTCGCGCATGAAGGCGTCGGTCGCGGTCATCAGGCAGCCGATGTGGGCGTAGACCCCGGTGACGATGAGCTGGTCGCGGTCGCCCATGAGCGCGGTCAGCTCGGTGCGGTGGAAGGCGTTGTAGCGCCACTTGGTCATCAGCTGGTCGCTGCCGCCCGGGCGCAGGTCGGCGATGATCTGCTCGTCGGCCGGGTCGGTGCCGATGCCGCGGCCCCACATGTCCAGCTGCAGGCCGCGCTGCTGGGCGGTCTGGCCACCGGGCTGCGCCGAGAACACGACCGGCACCCCCAGCCGCCTGCACACCTCGCGCAGCTCCCGCAGGTTCGCGACCAGGTCGAGCATCGGCTGCGCCCCCGACGGGAACGCGCGCAAGAAGTGGTTCTGCATGTCGTGCACCAGCAGCACGGCGCGGTCCGGGTCGGGCGTCCACTCGACCCGGTTCTTGGGCAGTTCCGGCTCGGTCGGCATCGGGTACGGCGCGATGGCGGGCAGTCCCATGGTCAGACCTCCCTGGCGGCGAGCAGGGCCCGCAGGTCGCGGCGGCTGGTCTTGCCGACGCCGGTGTGCGGGAACTCGTCGACGAACTCGACCCGGTCGGGGATCTTGTAGGCGGCCAGGCCGCGCTCGCGCAGGAAGGCGCGCAGTTGGGGGCCGGTGATCTCGGCGGCGGCGACGACGAACGCGCAGGTCCGCTCGCCGAGGAACGCGTCGGGCACCGCGACGAGGGCCGCGTCGTGCACCGCGGGGTGCGCGATCAAGTGGTTCTCCACCTCTTCTGCGGCGACCTTCTCGCCACCGCGGTTGATCTGGTCCTTGGCCCGGCCCTCGACGACCAGGTGGCCGGAGGGCAGCAGCCGCACGAGGTCGCCGGTGCGGTAGTAGCCGTCGGTGAACGCGACCCGGTTGTGGTCCTCGGCCCGGTAGTAGCCGCGGATCGTGTACGGCCCGCGGGTGAGCAGGTGCCCCACCTCGCCCGGCTCGACCGGCCGGTCGTCCTCGTCGACCACGAGCAGTTCGTCGTCCGGGGAGATCGGGCGCCCCTGGGAGATGGCCACCAGGTCGTCCGGGTCGTCGAGGCGGGTGTAGTTGACCAAGCCCTCGGCCATGCCGAACACCTGCTGCAGCGCGCACCCCAGCTCCGGCCCGACCCGCCGCGCGGCCTCCTCGGCGAACTTGGCCCCGCCGACCTGCAGCACCTCCAGGCTGGACAGGTCCTCGGGTCGGGTGGCCGCGGCGGTCAGCCACAGCAGGGCGACCGGCGGCACGACCCCGGTGATCGTCACCCGTTCCCGCTGGATCAGTCCGAACGCGACATCCGGGCTCGGCGCCGACGCGAGCACGATCCGCGACCCGGCGTGCAGCGCGCCGAGCACACCCGGCGAGCTCATCGGGAAGTTGTGCGCGACCGGCAGCGCGACCAGGTACACCGAGGACGGCCCGAGACCGCAGATGTCGGCGCTTTCCCTGACGCTGTAGAGGTAATCGTCGTGGATGCGCGGGATCAGCTTCGGCACGCCCGTGCTACCACCGGACAGCTGGAGGAAAGCCAAGGCTCCAGAGTCCACAGTGGGCAGTTCGCCAGCTGGATCGACTGGCACGTCAGCGAGTGCGGTGTGCCGGCCTGGATCGCCGAGCACGAACACCTGCCGCACACCGACCTGCTCGGCCAACGTCCGGTAGTCGAACCCGCCGAACCGGTCCGCGACGACGTACGCCACGGCCTCGGTGTGCGAGCAGAAGTACGAGATCTCACTGAACCGGTGCGGCGGCAACGCGAACACCGGAACAGCGCCGGCGCGGAACAGTCCAAAGACGACGGAGAAGAACTCGGCGACGTTCGGCAGCTGCACCACGACCCGGTCGCCGGGCGAGATCCCCCGCGCCATGAACCCGTGCGCCATCCGCGTTGCCCGCTCGTCGAGCTCCCGGTACGTCCACCGCTGCCGGTCGTCGACAACCGCGACCTGGTCGGCGAACTTGGCGGCCCGATCGGCCAGGAACGCACCGAAGGTCTCCCCCGTCCAGTAGCCGCGCTCGCGGTACCGGGCGGCGAGGTCCTCCGGGTAGGGCACCCAGTCGCTCACGCCGACTCCTCCACGCCGAGCGCGCCGAGCAGGGTCCGCAGCTTCGCGCCGGTCTCGGCCAGTTCGGCCTCCGGGTCGGACCCGAGCACCAGGCCCGCGCCCGCGAACAGCCGCAGGGTCGCCCCGCGCACCTCGCCGCAGCGGATGGTGACGACCCACTCGCCGTCGCCGCGCGCGTCCGACCAGCCCACCACGCCGGTGTAGAAGCCGCGGTCGAACGGTTCGAGCTCGCCGATCACCCGGCGCGCGGCGGCCGTGGGCGTGCCGCAGACCGCGGGCGTCGGGTGCAGGGCGGTCGCCAGCTCGAGCACAGGCGTGTCCGGATCGGCCAGCACGCCGGTGACCTGCGTGGACAGGTGCCACATGGACCTGGTCGGCAGCAGCTCCGGCTCGCTGGGCACGGTCAGCTGCTTGCAGTACGGGGCGAGCGCGTCGGCCACGGCGGTGACCACGACGGCGTGTTCGCGGCGGTCCTTGGCCGAGGACAGCAGCGCGGTGGCGTTGCGGCCGTCGAGCACCGGGTCCTCCGCGCGCGGGCGGGACCCGGCCAGCGGGTTGGACGAGACGACGCTGCCCGTGCGGCGGATCAGCAGCTCCGGGCTGGTGCCCAGCAGGGTGCGGTCGCCGAGGTCGGCGGCGAAGGTGTGCCCGCGCGGGTCGCGGGCGGCCAGCGCGCGGACCAGGTCGAGCACGTCGACCGGTTCGGCGGCCACCAGGTCGAGCCTGCGGGCGAGCACGACCTTGCTCAGCGCGCCGGACTCCATCAGCTCCAGCGCGCGCCGCACCCCGGTGCGGTAGGCGTCGGCGTCGGTGTGCTGGGCCAGCCAGTGGGCGGACACCCCGGGCGCCTGCCGCGCGGCGGCGGGCAGCGGACCGGAGCGGCGCACCACCTCGGGGATCACCAGCCGACTGGGCGCGGCCGGGTCGAACGGGATCGCGCCGACGACGATCTCGTCGGCACCGAGCGCGCCTGCCGCCTCGACCGGGGAGGTGAGCACGGCGCGCTCCCCTTCAGCCAGCAGCACGCCCGCCGGTGAGGTGAACAGGAACGCGCCCGGCCGGTAGGCGGCGGGCAGGTCCTCGGGTCGGGCCTCGACGGGGAGGGTTCCCAGGGCAGGCACAGACTGCTCCGTTCTGATCGGTGTCCACTCGTTCATCGCCAACTCCGCTGGTGTCCGGAGTGGACACCTCAGCCGACCAGGGTCGCGCCGCCGTCGACGTAGAGGTTCTGCATGGTGATGTGCCGCGCCTGGTCCGATGCCAGGAACAGCACGGCGTCGGCGATGTCGGCCGGGTCGGCGATGCGGCCGAGCGGGATGCCGACCCGGAAGCTCTCCGGGGTGCCCTCGATCACCCGGCGGGCGCCGTCGCCGGTCCACAGCGCGCGCTGCATGGCGGTATCGGTCGAGCCGGGGGAGACCACGTTGCAGCGGATGCCGTGCTGGGCCAGTTCCAGACCGAGGCAGCGGGTGAACATGGTGGCGGCGGCCTTGGAGGCTGCGTAGGCGGCCATCTCCATCCTGGGCACGCCAGCGGCGTTGGAACCGACGGTGATGATCACGCCGGACGAACGGGGGACCATCCGGCGGGCTACCGCGCGGGAGGCGAAGAACACGCCGTCGGAGTTGACCGCGAAGGTGCTCAGCCAGTCCTCGTCGGTCGACTTGACCACCGCGCCCGCCCGCAGGACGCCCGCGACGTTGACCAGGACGTCGATCGGGCCCAGGTCGCCCTCGACCTGGTCGACGACCCGCTCGACGGCGTCGCCGTGGGAGACGTCGACGGGGTAGGCGCGGACGTGGGCGCCCGCCGCGCGGTGCTCGGTGGCGGTGGCGTCGACCCGGACCCGGTCGAGGTCGACAGCGGCGACGGCGGCGCCCTCGGCGGCCAGCGCGGCGACGACGGCGGCGCCGATGCCCTGGCCCGCCCCGGTGACCAGGGCGGTCTTGCCGGTGAACCGACCAGGGGCCTTCCCCTGATCACCACCCGACGCGGTGGCGCTGTCGGCTGTGCTGGTGCTGGGCATCAGGAGGCCCCCCGGGGTAACGGTGCCGGGACGACTGAGGCGCGGTGTGCCATGGCGGACCCCTTGCGGCGGCGATGACGCGGACCACGCGGACGATCATCAGGTGATGTGATCACCCGCGTCATTTAGGTTAGCCTAACTTACCTTTTTCCGGCAGGGGTCGGTCAAGCCGGTGTGGCCATCGTCGCGCGCCGAACAACCCGCGAGCGGGTCCTAGGTGGACACCGACTGGCGCGCCCTGGCCAGCGGCACGACCATCGGGGTGCCGGTCTCCGGGTCGTCGACCACGCGGCAGCGCAGGCCGAACACGTCCCCGACCAGCTCGGCGGTGATGATCTCGGACGGGTGGCCCTGCGCGGCGACGACGCCACCGGGGCTCAGCGCGATCATGTGGGTGGCGTAGCGGCATGCCTGGTTGAGGTCGTGCAGCACCGCGACCAGCGTGTACCCGTCGCGCTCGTGCAGCTCCGCGCACAGGTCGAGCACCTCGACCTGGTGGGCGATGTCCAGGAACGTGGTGGGCTCGTCGAGCAGCAGCAGCGACGTGCGTTGGGCGAGGACCATGGCGAGCCAGACCCGCTGCCGCTGTCCACCGGAGAGCTCGTCGACCATGCGGCCGGAGAGGTCCGCGACGCCCGTGCGCTCCATCACCTCCGTCACCACCGCTTCGTCGTCCGCAGACCACTGGCGCAAGAGGCCCTGATGGGGATAACGGCCGCGTGCGACCAAATCGCCGACTGTGATTCCACTGGGTGCGATCGAGGTTTGCGGCAAAAGGCCCAGCCTGCGCGCGACTTCCTTGGAGCGGTAGGAGGCGATGACCTCACCGTCCAAGTAGACCGCGCCCTTGCTCGGCTTCAGCACCCGCGCGAACGCCTTGAGGAGGGTGGACTTACCGCAGGCGTTAGGGCCGACGATGACCGTGAAGGAATCGTCCGGGATGGCGACTCCCAGATCGCTTGCTACTACACGGTTGTCGTAGGCGAGGGTCAGCTCCTCGGCGTGCAAGCGGTTCACAGTCCGACCTCCGCGTAGATGTCGTCCACAGCGTCGAAGTACTGCTCGTCGTCGGCGATCGCGTCGGCCGCGGCCAGCTTGGGATCGATGACGGCGGAAACCTGCTGGTAGCGCTGTTCCCACCGCTCGGCGTCGAAGCGCCAGTAGCCGATGGTGTCGTAGCGGTCGGCGGGCAGCCCGAGGGTGTGGCGCAGGTGGCGGCGGACGTCGCGGGTGGCGGCGGCCTCGCCCGCGACCCAGAGGTACCCGGGACCCTCGGGCAGTTCGCGGTCGCAGACGGCGCGGCGCAAGGCTTCGCCCGCTTCGCTCGAACGGGCGTACACCCATTCGATGGTCACGTCACCGCTGGTGTCGAAGGTCTGCCGCTCGTCCGGGTTGTCCACGATCGCCACGACGTGCACGACCGCGCCTGCCGGGAGTTCTTCCACCGCACGGCCGATCGCGGGCAGCGCGGTCGCGTCGCCGACCAGCAGTCGCCACGGGACCTCGGCTGCCGGGTGGTACTTGCCCGCCGGGGCACCGCTGATCGTGATCTCCGCGCCCGGGGAGACGGTGGCGGCCCAGTCGGACGCGATCCCGCCGTCGTGCAGGACGAAGTCGATGTCGAGCTCGGAACTGGTCGGTTTCCTGCGCCGGATCGTGTAATTTCGGGTGAGGTCACCGGGGAAGGCGATCCGGCACGACTCATCCGGCAGTCCACTGCCCTCGTAGTCGCGCAACGCGTCCCCGCCCAGGGTCACCCGCCGCATGAGCGGGGTGATCGCGACGGTGCTGCGGACCGTCGCGCGGTATGCGGTCATGTGGCCGGACTCCCTCTTGTGACGGCAGACGCGTTGTCAACGTAGGATAGCCTCACCTAATCTCCGCGTCATGGCCGCCCGTTCGGGCGAGGCAAGAGTTCACTTGGAGTAGCCACATGAGAGCGAAAGCCCACTCGCGCCTGATCGCCCTGGGTTCGGCGGTCCTGCTGGCACTGGCCGCGTGCGGATCAGCCGAGCAGTCACCCGGCGCGGGCGGGCAGTCCAGCACCGCGGCGGCTCCGGCCAAGCGCACGGTGCAGACCCCCAAGGGGCCGGTCGAGGTTCCCGGCGACCCGAAGAAGATCGTCGCCATCGACTTCCAGATCCCGTACATCCTGCTCGACCTCAAGGCGAACCTGGCAGGCGCGATCGACCTGACCGCGGCCAAGGACGGCGAGCCGTTCACGCAGCTGACGATCATCGGCACCGACACCGGCGAGCTGAACTTCGACAAGATCGCCGAGCTCGACCCGGACCTGATCCTGGCGGCGGACTACCAGGAGCCGGAGTACGAGAAGCTCAAGGACCGCTACCCGACCGTGCTGATCCCGGCCGCCGGTGACCAGCCGGGCTGGAAGCCGCAGGTCAAGGCGGTCGCCGAGGCGATCGGCAAGGCGAGCGCGGTCGACGAGCTGGAGAAGAAGTACCAGGGCCGGGTCACCGAGATCAAGGACAAGCACAAGGACAAGATCGCGGCGGGCAAGTGGGCCACGCTCGGCACCTACGACGGGTCCGGCTGGTACCTCTACGACAAGGTCGGCGGCCCGTCCACCGCGCTGGCCGACCTCGGCATCGCCTTCGACGAGGCCACCACCAAGGTCGCCGACGGCAACGTCGCGCAGTACTCCATCGAGCAGCTCAACCAGCTCAACGGCGCCACCGTGCTGCTCTTCGACGACCTCGGCCCGCCGGTCACCGCGCCGGGCGCGGGCGACAAGCTCAAGGCCAACCCGCTGTTCACCTCCATCACCGCGGTCAAGGCGGGCAAGGTGTACGACGGCGAGTTCAACATCCTCGACTACGGCGACGCGCTGCGCGTGCTCGACCAGATCGAGTCGGTGCTCGGCAAGATCTGATCTTCCGCGGGTCGGAGCGGGGCGGTCCACTGTGGACCGCCCCGCTCTTTTGCCGTGCGCGGGCTCTCAGTACCGGTGACGGCCCGGATCGGTTAACATGGTGCCCTAATGATTAGCGCACAAAGCAACCATGAGGACGACCCCCTGGCCCTGGAGCGGCAGGTCTGCTTCGCGCTGGCCATCGCCTCCCGCAGCGTCATCGGCCTGTACCGGCCACTCCTTGAGCCGATGGGGCTGACGCACCCGCAGTACCTGGTGATGCTGGCGCTGTGGGGCCGCACCCCGCTGTCGGTCAAGGAGCTCAGCGGCATGCTCGCGCTCGACCCCGGCACGCTGTCGCCGCTGCTCAAGCGCCTGGAGGCGATCGGCTACCTGCGCCGCGACCGCGCGGTCACCGACGAACGCCAACTCGCCGTCCGCCTCACCCCGACCGGCCAGGCCCTGCGCGAGCAGGCACTGGCCATCCCGGCCGCGGTCATCGAACGCCTCGGCGTGCGCGTCGACGACCTGCGACTGCTGCACGAGTCCCTCACCCGCGTCATCGAGGCGGCAGGAGAAGCCACATGACCAAGCCCGGTCTCGTCCACCGCTGCTGGTACCTCCTCGGCGGCCGCCTGCCGTCCCACTACCGCGACTGGGTGCTGGCCGACGCCGCCCGACCGTCCTGGCTGGCGTGGTTCACCCTCCGCACCCTCCTGCGAATGGTCCCCCTGACCACGGTGATCACCCTGGGCCTACTGCTCGGCCTGGACGCCTCCCCCGGCCTAGCCCTGGCCTGCGGCGGTTTGGGCCTCGTGGTGGGCGTGTACTTCATGCTCTCTTACGCCATCGAAAGCACCGAGTACCGCATGACCAGGTACGGCTACCCGCACGGCGCGGCCGCACAGGCCCGGAGGGCGCGTACGGCGGATCGGGACCGGGCACGGGAAGAGCGCTACACAGCCGCTTGGCGGCAATAAGCGGGTTGCCGGGTGCTCGGTATGGGAGCTGGTTGTCCACAAGGGTCCCGCTCGCTGTGCCTGTACTGTCGGTGCCTGCCGGTAGGCTGTGTATCGGGGGCTGCTTTGCGCGGTTTGATCATGAGCTGGGGGTTGTCCGGCTCTCGTGCTCGCCTGCGGCGTCGACGGTGAACGCCTCGCCTGCGGCATTGGCCTGGGCGCGAGAAAGCGAAGAGCTCGATGCGGCGAACTTATTTTGCGCGGGGCCCCGACAGCACCCGTGGCAGAACCACAAAGCAGGGGCCCAAAAGCAGGCCCTGCCGCGTGAACGACGCTACGGGCACTGCTCCCCCACACAAAACAAGTCCGCCCCATCGAGCCGGCCTGGCACCAGCGGATCCGAGGAGCGCGTGGGGGCCAACGATGTTTGGGGGCGCGTGGATGGCCAACGTTGTTCGGGGGCATGTTGGGGCCAACGCCTGGGGTGGGTGATTCGCAGTGCCTGGGTGGGCGGGGTGGCGTTGCTGCGCTGGCGGTCTGTCCATCGTGGACGTTGGTGGGCGCTGCTGAGGCAGGCGCGGGTCGCGGTGGGGGTTCGGGGTGGTGTTGGAGTGAGGGAAAGCGGCCCGCCGAGGGGGCGGTGGGCCGCTTTCCTGGTCATTCCTCGCCTGCGAAGTCCTCGCCGCCGTCGCCGTCGATGAGGCCGCCGTCGAGCATGTCGCCGAGGATCATGCCGCCGACGATGCCTGCGGCGGCGCCGCCGACCACGGCGCCCATGCCGGGGCCGCGGCGGTGGCCGTGGTGGTCTTGGTGGCCATAACCCTGGTGACCGT
The DNA here is from genome assembly GCF_003663795.1 of Actinokineospora cianjurensis. Taxonomy (NCBI): domain Bacteria; kingdom Bacillati; phylum Actinomycetota; class Actinomycetes; order Pseudonocardiales; family Pseudonocardiaceae; genus Actinokineospora; species Actinokineospora cianjurensis. The sequence goes on along the minus strand of NZ_RCDD01000005.1, from coordinate 152,514 downwards.
AACCGGGCTGGCCGTAGGCGGGCTGGCCATAGCCCTGCTGGCCGTACCCGGGCTGGCCGTAGGGCTGCTGGTGGCCGCCGCCGAAGGCCGCGTTGCCAGCGGAGCGCTGGGAGACCTGCTCCAGCCACTGGCCGATGACCGGCGCCCAGTCGGTGTTCTCCGCCTCCTGGTGCGGCACCGCGAACCGGCCGAAGGCATCCCCACCGCCACCGAAAACGCCACCGCGGCGGTCGGCCTCCAGGATGATGTGCAGCTCGTGCGGCGTAGCCACGAAAGTCAGCTCTACCTGGCTGATCCGGCCCGAGAACTGCGGCGGCGCGTAGAACTCGATCTCCTGGTACACCGGCAGTTGCTGCGGCACGCCGTGCAGCCGCCCGACCTCGAGGTCGGCCTTGGCGAAGCGGAACCCGAGCGCGCCGAACGCGTCGAGCACGCGGTCCTGGGAGGGCAGCGGGTGGATCACGACCGGGTCGAGGTCGCCCTTGTCCGGGGCGCCCGCGATGACCAGGTCGGTGCGCAGGCCCAGGTTCATCCCGGGCAGCGGGCTGCCGCCGACCGCGGTGATCGGCGCCTCCCACGGCACCGGCAGCTGGAACGGCACGTCCAGGTCCTGGTTGGCCGAGACCCGCAGCCGCTCGGCGACGACGAAGCGCAGCAGCTCGCCGGTGCCCGCCGCCTCACCGCCGTGGTGCTCGACCTCGACGCGCCCCTGCAGCGCGAGCACGGCCTGCCCGATCTCGACGTCCGCGCTGCCGCCCTTGACGCGAACCCGACCGGTGAGCGTGCCGCCCGGTCCGACGTGCGGCGAGTCCAGCACGGTGTCCACCGAGGGCCCCCCAACGCCGAAGGCCGAAAGCATCCGCTTGAACATCTGGCGACTCCTGGATCCAGGTCAGAGAAAGGGGCAAATCCGACACTAGCACACAGTGCCCGACTGCCTCCGCCCCGTGGCCGGACCGTACCCCGATGGGCAACCTGTTGTACCCCAACGGTTTACAGCAGCCGGGAGAGCACCTCCCCCAACGCGGGCAGCATCTTGGGCGAGACCACCTGCGCGTGCCTGCACGCGAACTCGACGACGTCGAGAGACGGCGCCAGGTCGCGCCAGTCGTCAGCGGCCGAGTAGTGCGCCGCTTCAAAACCGGGTTCGGGTACCAGCGCGTCGACTAGAAGCAGAGGGCCGTCGTAGGACGGGTACTCGGCGGTCGCGAGTAAGCGCTGACTGGTCAGGTAGCTGGTGACCACGGCCTCTACCGCGGCGGTGTCGAACTCCGACATGACGTCACCGCGGGCGTGGATCGCGGCAACGGCGGAGTCCATGGTCACCACGTCCGGCAGCGGGTAGTCCAAGTCGGACAGCAGACCTTCCAGGGCTTCCTGCTGGTCAGCGGGGACGGTGTCGAGCACGGGGTCGAAATGGCGGGAGTCGAGCAGCGCCAACAGCGACACCTCGTGGCCCCCCGCGCGAAGAGCGGCCGCGACCAGGTAGGCGACGTTGCCGCCGAAGGACCAGCCCACCAGCCGGTACGGGCCCTCCGGTTGGCGTCGGGTGATCTCTGCGGCGTACCGCTCGGCCACCTCGGTAAGGCTGTCGAACGTCGTGGCCGGTTCGGTGAGCAGCGGCGACTGCAACCCGAGGAGGGGAACGCCGTCCGGTAGCCATGCCTTGAGCGGCGCGAACTGCCACGCGAGCCCGCTCGCGGGGTGCACCACGAACACCGGCACACCGGATCCAGCGCGGAGTTCGACCATCGGGTCAAGCGCGTTGGCGGCGGTCCCCCCGTCCAGGTGAGCGGCAAGAGCGGCTGGAGTGGGCGCGGTGAACAGAGTGGTGATCGGCAGTCTTACGCCGGTGTGTGACTCAAGCGCAGCGCTGAGGCGGACTAGAAGCAGCGAATGGCCACCTAGGACGAAGAAGTCGTCGTCGGCGCCAACGCTGTCGAGTCCGAGTACCTCCGCGAAGAGGTCACAAAGCAGCCGTTCGCGGTCTGTTGCCGGTTCGCGGCCGATAGAGAGCGCCGTGAAGTCGGGTGCAGGGAGTGCGCGACGGTTCACCTTGCCGTTCGCGGTCAGGGGGAACGCGTCCAAGGTGACGTATGCGGACGGAACCATGTACTCCGGCAGGCGAACCGACGCGGCGACCCTCAACGCCGCCGGGTCGACCGAGGCGGGCGTGACGTAGGCGACGAGTCGTGAGTCGCGGGCAACCACGACCGCGCGGGTCACCTCGTCCACAGTGGAGAGAACTGACTCCACTTCACCGAGTTCGATGCGGAAACCGCGGACCTTGACCTGGTCGTCGACGCGACCCAGGTATTCGATCCCGGCGGCGGTACGGCGAACGAGGTCACCTGTGCGGTAGAGCCGACCGGCGCCGTACGGGTTCGCAACGAACCTGGACGCGGTCAGGTCGGGGCGACGGTGATAGCCGCGGACCACGCCGTGTCCGGCTAGGTACAACTCGCCCACTACGCCGTCAGGAACCAGCCCTAGCGCCGAATCCAGGACATAAGCCTGGGTGGCGCGGATCGGGTGCCCGATCACGACCCGCGCGTCGACGACCTCCGCCGACGTCGACCAGACCGTGGTCTCGGTCGGGCCATAGAGGTTGACGACGCGTCGAGCGCGGCCCGCGAGCGCACCGGCCAGCGACGACGGCAACGCTTCGCCGCCGACCAGCACCGTCGTGGCACCGAGGTCAACGCCGGTGTCCAGGACCGCCTGCCACAGCGACGGGGTGGCCTGCACGTAGTCGGTGACCGACCCGGAGAGCAGCCTCGGGTCGAGAACCTCCTCGCGGGAGGCCACCCGCACGGTCACCCCGCGCGTCAACGGCACCAGCAGCTCCAGCACGGCGATGTCGAAGGACAGCGTGGTGACCGCCAACAACCGATCACCGGGGCCGAACCCGACCAGCTCGCCCATGGCCTCGGCGAAGTTCGCGACCGCGCCGTGGGGGACGACAACGCCCTTGGGGCGTCCGGTAGAGCCAGAGGTGTGGATCACGTACGCCGGGCTGTCGACGTGCGGCAGCTCGGCCGGAACAGCGCCGTGCCACGTGTCGGCGAAGGTGACCGTCTCGGCAATCGGCGGCAGGACTGACCTAAGAGCGTCGGTCGTCACCAAGAGCGCGGGATCGGTGTCCGCGACCATGTACTCCAGCCGGTCGGCCGGGAACTCCGGGTCGAGCGGCAGGTACGCGGCACCGGAGCGCAGCACCGCGAGCATCGCGACAACCATGTCCACGGAACGCGGTAAGGCCAACGCGACGATTCGCTCAGGACCAGCCCCACGCCGGACAAGCTCACCGGCCAACGCTTCGGCTCGTGTCAGCAGCTCGCCGTAGGTGATAGAGCCGTCGCCTGCTTCCACGGCGATGGCATCCGGTGTGGCAGCGGCTTGGGCCGCGAACCGGGCTGGGATCGTGTCGGTGACGACGGGGTCCGCCGGAAAGTCGAGCAGCGAGCGGCGTTCGTCGCCAGTGAGCAGGTCGACCGTGCCGATCGGGTCTGCCGGAGCGACCGCGACCGCTTCGACGAACCGAACGAGGCGTTCGGCGAGCCGTGCGGCGGTGGCCCGGTCGAACAGGTCGTCGGCGTACTCCACGGTGCCGGTGATGCCGTCGGCCAGCTCGGTGAAGGTGAACGTCAGGTCGAACCGGGCCGTGGTGACCTCGATGTCCAGACTCGCGCTATCCGGCTCGGCAGCGGTGACACCGGGCAGGCCGAGGTCGCGGTCGTCGGCGTCGTGGAAGATGACCATGGTCTGGAACAGCGGGTGCCTGGCCATCGACCGGGCCGGGTTGAGGATCTCCACCAGCCGCTCGAACGGCACGTCCTGGTGCGCGTAGGCCGCCAGGTCGGTCTCCCGGACTCGGGCGAGCAGCTCGGCGAAGGTCGGGTCGCCGGAGACGTCCGTGCGCAGCACCAGCGTGTTGAGGAAGAAGCCGACAAGGTCGTCGAGCGCCTCGTCGGTGCGGCCCGCGATGGGTGAGCCCAAGGGGATGTCCGTGCCCGCGCCGAGCCGCGACAGCAGGGCGGCGACGGCGGCCTGGGTCGCCATGAACAGGGTGGCGCCGTTGGCCCGTGCGGCGGCGCGGAGGCCACGCAACGCGTCACCACTGAGGTCGAAGGTGACTTCCCCGCCCCGGTAGGACGCAATGGGCGGCCTCGGGCGGTCGACCGGTAGCGCCAACTCCTCGGGCATGCCCTCTAGCGCCGATTGCCAGTAAGCGACCTGGTTCGACACAACGCTGTCTGGGTCGTCCTCAGAGCCGAGCAGGTCTCGCTGCCAGAGCGTGTAGTCCGCGTACTGCACCGGAAGCACTGCCCACTCAGGGGCAGCCCCAACGCGCCGGGCAGCGTAAGCCACACCAAGGTCTCCGAGAAGCGGCGGCGTCGACCACTCGTCGGCGGCGATGTGGTGCACCAGCAGCACGATCACCGACTCGCCCGCCTCGCGGAACAGCCATGCGCGAACCGGGATCTCCCGCGTGAGGTCGAAGGTGTACTCCGTGGCCTCTTGAACGCCGCCGCCGTCTACGACCTCGAACGGAACCTCTACGTCCGACAACACCGACTGGTACGGAACCCCATCGTGGTCAGGGAACACCGTCCGCAGACTCTCGTGCCGAGCAACGACGTCATTGAGCGCGGTCTGCAACGCGGCAGCGTCCACGTCGCCCGTGAGGCGGGTAATCAGCGGGATGTTGTAGGTGGAGCTGGGCCCTTCCATCCGGAACAGGAACCACAGTCGCTGCTGTGCGAATGACAGCGGCAACCGCTCCGGCCGGTCCGACCGCGTCAAGGTAGGCCGGGCAACACCGGATAGCGGAAGGCGAGACACAAGCCCCGCGACCGTGGGTGCCTCGAAGACATCCCGAATGGTCGGCTCGACTCCTAGCACCGAGCGGACTCGGCTGACCAGCTTGGTCGCCAGCAGCGAGTGACCGCCCAGGTTGAAGAAGTTGTCGTCGGTGCCTACGTTGTCCAGCCCGAGCAGGTCGGCGAAGATCCCGGCAACAAGCTCCTCGCGCGGGGAACGCGCGGCGCGCTTCTCCCCCGTTTCCACTGCCGGGTCAGGTAGGGCCTTCCGGTCAACCTTGCCGTTAGCGGTGATCGGCAGCGCTTCCAGTTCGACGAACGCCGACGGCACCATGTAGTCGGGCAAGGTGTTGCGCGCCCACGCTGCCAAGTCGGACAGGTCAGCGCCACCGTCGGCGACGACGTACGCGGCCAGGTAGGCGCTACCGGTAGGAACCGTGACGACTGCGGATCGAACGCCGGGGTGGGCGAGGAGCGCGGACTCGACCTCTTCCAATTCCAGGCGCATACCCCGGATCTTGACCTGGTTGTCGGCACGGCCGACGAAGTCCAGCGACCCGTCGCCTGCCCAACGGGCCAGGTCGCCGGTGCGGTAGAGGCGCGTTCCCAGGGCGCCGAACGGGTCCGCGACGAATCGGGACGCGGTCAGGTCCGGTCGGTTCACGTAACCGCGGCCGAGGAGATAACCACCGACATACAGCTCACCCGCGATACCGGCTTGCACCGGGTTAAGAGCATCGTCGAGTACATAGAGCTGGGTGTTGGGGTTGGGCCTACCAATCGAGGTCGCGATGCGGTCGGAACCCTCGCGGTAGACGACGTGGGAGACGCCGATGGTGGTCTCCGCGGGGCCGTAACCGTGGTACATCGTGGTGTCGAGCGCGGCGCGGAACCGGTCGAACAGGTCCGGCGTCAGGACCTCCCCACCGCACCACACGTGCCGCAGACCGCGCAGTGACTCCGTTCCCGCCGCCAACTCCAAGAGCGCGTCCAGCATGGACGAGGGCAGGTAGACGAAGGTGACCCGCTCGTTGTCGATGAGGTCGAGCAGATAACGCGGGTCGCGCTCCCCACCCGGCTCGGCGATGACCAACCGACCGCCGGTGACCAGGGGAAGGAGGATCTCGTTGACGGAGATGTCGAACGAGAGCGGCGCCTTGAACAGCGACGCGTCGCCTTGTCCGAACCCGAGCAGCCCGCTCTGCCAGACCAACCGCGCGCTGATGGCCTCGTGCCGGATCATCGCGCCCTTGGGCGTACCCGTGGAGCCTGAGGTGAACATGACGTAGGCGAGTTGAGCGCCGTGTGTGTGGTCAGACTGGGCGACCGGATGCCCGCCGAATGACCAACTCGTGAGGTCGACATAGAGGTCGGACTCGGCGACACCGCCGGGGCCGGTCACAGTCAGCACCGCGCCGGACTCCGCCAACACGGTCTCGCGACGAGCAGCCGGCCAGGTCGGGTCTAGAGGGACGAACGCTCCCCCCGCGCGCAGGATCGCGAGCAACGCGATGACCATCTCCGCGCCGCGTGGCAGACCGATCGCCACTACGCGCTCGGGTCCGACACCTCGCTGGTTCAGCTCGGTGGCAAGCTGCCCGACAAGAACGTCCAACTCCTGGTAGGTCAACCTGGCCGTGCCCGAAACAAGAGCGATCTCGTGCGGGAAGGACGCGAAGGCAGCTGTCAGCAACTCCGGGAGCGTGCGGGTCACCTCGGGCTCGGCGGTGTCGTTCCAACCGCGCAGCACCAGGTCACGCTCGTCGGCAGCCAAGAGGTCGACCGTGCGGATTGACTGCCCCGGGTCAGTGGCAACGGCCGTGAGCAGTCGGACCAGCCGGTCGGCGATGTCGGCGACGGTGGACCGGTCGAACAGGTCGGTGGCGTACTCGATGGAGCCCGCCATCCCGGCGATTCCCTCAATGCCCGCCGGGGTGTCCGAGAAGCCGACCGACAGGTCGAACTTGGCCGTGGTCGTGGCCAGGTCCTGCGCGGCGGTCTCGGTGCCGGGCAGGCCGAGGTCGTCGGCGTCGAGACCGGTGTGGGTGACCATGACGTGGAACAGCGGGTGCCTGGCCATGGACCGGGCCGGGTTGAGGATCTCCACCAGCCGCTCGAACGGCACGTCCTGGTGCGCGTACGCCGCCAGGTCGACCTCGCGGACCCGGCGGAGGAGTTCGGCGAAGGTCGGGTCGCCGGAGACGTCCGTGCGCAGCACGAGGGTGTTGACGAAGAACCCGACCAGCCGGTCCAGGTTCTCGTCGGTGCGGCCCGCGATGGGCGTGCCGAGCGGGATGTCGGTGCCCGCGCCGAGCCGCGCCAGCAGCGCGGCGACGGCGGCCTGCACGACCATGAACGTGGTCACGCCCTCGCGGCGGGCGAGGTCCCGCAGATCGGCCGCGACCTGGGCCGGTAGGTCGAACCGGACGTCGTCGCCCCGGTAGGACGCGACAGCCGGGCGCGGTCGGTCCAGCGGCAGCGCGATCTCCTCGGGCGCGCCCGCGAGGGTGTCCCGCCAGTAGGCCACCTGCTTCGACACGAGGCTGTTCGCGTCATCCTCGGAACCGAGCAGGTCTCGCTGCCAGAGGGTGTAGTCCGCGTACTGCACCGGTAGTGCTGTCCACTCAGGAGCGGTGTTGGCGCGGCGGGCGGCGTAGGCGGCGCCCAAGTCGCCAAGCAGCGGAGCCGTGGACCATTCGTCGGCGGCGATGTGGTGGACGAGCAACACGATCACGGACACATCGGCGGACTCACGGAACAGCCACGCGCGAACCGGGATCTCGCAGGACAGGTCGAAGGCGTATTCGGTGGCCTCTTGGACGCCACCACCATCTACGACCTCGAACGGAACCTCTACGTCCGACAACACCGACTGATACGGCACCCCGCCGTGGTCAGGGAACACCGTCCGCAGGCTCTCGTGCCGAGCAACAAGATCGTTGAGTGCGAGCTGAAGCGCGGCAGGGTCAACGTCACCGGTGAGCCTCGCGACGAACGGGATGTTGTTGGTGGAGCTAGGGCCTTCCATCCGGAACAAGAACCAGAGCCGCTGCTGCGCGAACGACAGCGGCAACCGCTGCGGCCTTTCAACGGCCGCTAGTGCCGGGCGGGCATCGCCGGTGCTACCGACGAGGGCAGCGATACCGGCGACGGTGCGCGCGGTGAAGACGTCGCGGATCGCCAGTTCCGTGCCCACGGTCGCGCGGAGGCGGGAGACGAGCCTGGTCGCCAGCAGCGAGTGACCGCCGATGGTGAAGAAGTCGTCGTCCGGTCCCACCGAGGGCAGGTCCAGCACCTCGGCGAACAGGGACGCGACGATTTCCTCGGCCGGGGTGCGTGCGCGACCTTGCCCAACGGCATACTCGGGCGACGGAAGGGCCTTGCGGTCGACCTTGCCACTGGGAAGGGTCGGGTACTCGTCGAGCACTACGACTGCGGCAGGCACCATGTGCTCAGGCAGGACAGCCGCGAGCTGACTACGCAGACCAGTCGGACTCGGCGTTTGCCCTGCCGCCGCGATGACGTAGGCCAGGAGTTGGTTGTCCCGGGCGATGACGGTCGCGCGCGCCACTGACGGATCGTCGGTCAGCGCGGATTCGACCTCGCCGGGCTCGATGCGGAACCCGCGGACCTTGATCTGGTCGTCGACACGCCCCAGGAACTCAAGCTGACCGCTCTGATTCCACCGCACCAGGTCACCCGTGCGGTAGAGCCGCCCGGCGCCGGAGAGGAAGTCCGGGATGAAGCGGGACGCGGTAAGACCGGGCTGGTTCAGGTAGCCGCGGGTGACACCGGCGCCACCGATGTACAGCTCGCCTGGCACACCAGTCGGCGGCTGGCCAAGACTGCGGTTGAGGACGTAGACCTCGGTGTTCCCGACAGGGCTGCCGATGACAGGTGCCCCTGACTGGATGCGGGCGAAGGTAGCGTCAACTGTCGTCTCAGTCGGGCCGTAGAAGTTGAACGCGGTGACGTCAGATGCCGCGAGCTGGTCCCACAGGGTTTCGCTCACCGCCTCGCCGCCAGTACCGACGAAGGCGATGTCAGTGTCCAACAGACCTTCTTCGACCAGCAGGGCCAACAGGACCGGCGCGGCGTCGAGGTAGTTGATGCCGTGCTCACGGACATACGCCACTAGTGCGGTCGGATCCGGCCGGACGATGTGCAGCTCGTGTCCGGCCACCATCCACAGCAGACCGTCCACGGACGCGTCGAACGCGAATGACGCCGCGTTGATGACCCGCTGGCGTTGCTCCGGCATCACGGTCGCGCGGTGCGAGGCAAGCAAGTTCGCCAAGTTGGCGTGTTCGACGACCACACCCTTGGGCCTACCGGTCGAGCCTGAGGTGTAGAGGACATAGGCGGCGCCAAGAGGCGCAGCGGAGTCGTAGGTGCCAGTGACGTCGATGCCATCGAGGACGACGGTGGGCTGGGCGTCAGCGAGCATGTAAGAGATGCGTTCAGCCGGGTAGGTCGGGTCCAGCACTAGATAGGCCGCACCGGCCCGCCAGACGCCAAGGATGGCCGCGACAAGATCGGCCGACGATGCCATCGACAGGCCGACGACATCCCCCGGCCTTACGCCACGGTCGACAAGGTGCCCGGCGACCGCACGGGACAAGAGGTCGAGTTCAGCGAAACTCAGCTCTCGCCGCTCGTCGACAACCGCCGTGGTGTCCGGCGTAGTGGCGACCTGGCGGTCGAACACGGCGAGCACGGACTCCGTTGCGGTGACTCGCGGCCCGGTGCCCACGTCCTTCTGGGCGGCCAGGTCCGGCACGGTGGCGAGGGTGATGCCGCGAACGGGGTACCTCGGGTCGTCGGCGATCGTGTCGAGCACGCGGACGAGGCTGTCGGCCAGCCAGGTCGCGGTGTCGCGGTCGAACACGTCCGGCCGGTACTCCAGAGACAACTCCAGCGTCTCCCCCACCTCGGCGGTGAGCGTCAACGGGTAGTCGGTCGCGTCGGTGCCGGACACGCCGGTGACACGCAGCCCAGCGGCCTGTTCGGCCCGTCCTAGCGCGTCTGTGTCGACGGGGTAGCTCTCGAACACGGTAAGGGTGTCGAACAGCTCGGTCAGGCCGGTAGCGCGACCGATGTCGGCCAGACCTAGGTGTTGGTGCTCGATAAGGGCGGACTGCTCTGCCTGCACGCGGCGCGCGGCTTCGGCCACGGTCTCGGCTGGGTCGAGCCGCACGCGAACCGGCACGGTGTTGATGAACAGGCCGATCATCGACTCGACGCCGGGCAGGTCAGCGGGGCGGCCGGAGACGGTGGCGCCGAACACCACGTCCTCACGGCCGAGGTGGCGGGCCAGGACCAGGCCCCAGGCCAGCTGGATGGCGGTGTTCATGGTGACGCCGAGCGCCCTGGCGCCCTCGGTGAGGCGCGCGGTGAGGGTGCGGGCGCGCTCGGGCGCGACCAGCGCGCGGGTGAGGTCGAAGTCGACCTTCTCGGGGCGGACGGTCGTGGTGCTCGGTCCGGCGAGCAGGGTCGGCTCGGCGCCGTCGAGCGCCTTCGCCCAAGCGGTCCGCGCCTGGTCGGTGTCCTGCGCGGCCAGCCAGGTGAGGTAGTCGTCGAACGGGCGGGGTGCGCTGAGCGCGACACCGCCGTAGAGCTCGAAGAGTTCCTGGCCGAGCAGCGGGGTCGACCAGCCGTCGAGCAGCACGTGGTGGTTGGTGATGACCAGCCGGTGGCCGCCGTCGGGCAGGTGCAGCAGCAGGAACCGGATCAGCGGCGAGGTCGCCGGGTCGAACCGGGTGTCGAGGTCGGCGGCGATGACGGACTCGTCGCCGGTGACCTCTTGCCACGGTGCGCGGACGTTGTCGAGGACGAGTTGCACGAGTTCGCCGTTGGCGCGTTCGCGGAAGCAGACTCGCAGGTTCGCATGGCGGGCGAGCAGTGCGTCAGCGGCAGCACGGAGTCGGGCAGCGTCAACGGTGCCGTCTAGGTGCAGGACTGTCTGCACGGTGTAGACGTCGGCGCCTTCGAGGCCGGAGAGGAAGAGCAGGCCAGCTTGCAGTGGTGAGAGAGGCCAGATGTCGACCACGTTGTCGACGAGCAGCGCATCGACCTCGGCTTGGTCGAGCGTGACGAGAGGGAAGTCCGAGGGCGTGCGGCCACCTGTGGCGCTGGCAAGTTCCGCGAGGGCGTCGCACCAGTGGTCGCTGATGGCGTTGACTTCGGCGTCGGTGAACACGCCATCGGGCCAGGTCCAGTCAACGATGAGCGTGGACCCGATAGCGACGATGTCGATCTGGAGCGCGTGGTCGAGCGGCATGTCCTTGTCGGCGCCACCGGCGATGCCCGCCTCGACCGGGGACCACGGCGCGGCATCGGTGGTAGTGGGTTCGAACCGGCCGAGGTAGTTGACCAGCAGCTGCGGCTTGGTGGTGAGCTGGTCGGCGGTGTCGGGGTTGAGGTGGCGGAGCAGGCCGAAGCCGGTGCCGGTTCCCGGTGTCGCGCGCAGGCTCTCCTTGACCCGCTTGAGGGTCGTGGCGGCGTCACGCGGGTCGATCCCGCCGAGGCGTACGGGGTAGAGGCTGGTGAACCAGCCGACGGTCCGGTGCAGGTCGGCGCCGGGGACCAGGTCCTCGTCGCGGCCGTGGGCCTCGCGGTCGAGCAGCACGGAGGTCAGGCCGCGCCACCGGCCGAGGGCCACGGACAGGCCCGCGAGCAGGACATCGTCGATCTCGGCGGTGAACCGGGCCGCGACCTCGGTGGGCAGCGCGCCGATCTCGGTGCGTGCGGTCTTGGCCGTCGCCAGCGTGTCAGCGGCCGGGTCAAGCGCGCGGGAGCCGAGCAGCGGGTCGTCACCTGCAAGAGTCTTGTTCCAGTGCGGGAGTTCGCTGGCGCTCGCGGCAGCCTTTACGACGCCCTGCGCCCAGCGGCGGAACGACGTGCCGATCGGTTGCAGGTCCGCGCCCTCGTAAGCCTCGACGAGGTCCGGTAGCAGGATCCGCCACGAGACACCGTCGACCACGAGGTGGTGAGCGGCGACCACGACCGCGCCCGCATCCGGGAACCACGCGACGCGGAGCACTCGGGACGCGGCAGGGTCAAGAGTGTCCAAGACGCCGTCGACGTCGAGGACGCCAGAGACGACCGCGACCGCATCGGCGGCATCTGCGGTGGTGGGGATATCCAGTCCCTCTTGCGTCAGGCGGGCCCGGAGGATGACGTGAGTGTCGAGGAGCTTCTGGACGGTAGTCGTAAGACGAGCCTCGGTGAGGTCCGTGGGCGCGACCAGCACCTGCACCTGGGCGTAGCGGTTGATGGGGCCGCCGTTGGCCAAGAGGTCGTGCATGATCGGGGTCAGCGGAACGATGCCGACCGCAGCCCCCTCCTCCTCGACCACTACCGGCTCGCCCTTGGCGTCAGCGACTGCGGCTAGGGCGGCGACCGTGCGCTGCTCAAACACATCGCGCGGAGACAGCGTCACCCCGGCCGCGCGGGCACGACTGACGAGCTGGATGGAGACGATGCTGTCGCCACCCAGGGTGAAGAAGTCGTCGTTCATACCGACGGCCGGTAGACCTAGGACGCCCGCGAACAGGTCGTGCAGTACGGATTCCGTGGGAGTGCGCGGTTCCCGGCTTGCGGTGACGAGCCCGCTGAGGTCCGGGTCGGGTAGCGCTGCCCGATTGATCTTGCCGCTGGGGAGCAGCGGGAACTCGTCCACGACTACGACCGCAGACGGCACCATGTGCTCGGGCAGTACTGCCTTCGCGTGTTCGCGGACTGTCTCGGCGGACACGCCCACGACGTAGGCGACGAGTCGAGAGTCTCGGACCACAGCCGTGACGCGGGGGGCGACCTCGGCGAGCACGGCTTCGACCTCGCCCAGCTCGACGCGGAACCCGCGCACCTTGACCTGGTCATCCGCACGGCCGAGGAACTCCAACGACCCGGACGGGTTCCACCGAACGAGGTCGCCCGTCCGGTAGAGCCGCCCAGCCCCGAACGGGTTCGCCACGAACCGGGACGCCGTCAGCCCCGGCTGCTCCCAGTAGCCGCGCGCCACACCGGCGCCACCGACGTACAGCTCACCCACGACACCGGGCGCGACCAGCGACAACGCCGGGTCGAGGACGTAGGCGGCGGAGTTCGCCACGGGCCGCCCGATCACGACGTCCGTGCCCGCGATCGGCGCCACCACGGCATCCACAGTGGACTCGGTGGGACCGTAGAAGTTGAACGCCTCGACGGTGCTCGTAGCCAGGTCGCGCCACAGCGCGGCGCCGACTGCCTCACCGCCGGTGCCCACGACGGACACACCGGAGTCCAGCAGGCCATCCGCGACGAGTTGCGTCAGCAACGACGGTGCGGCATCGAGGTAGGTGATGTCCCTGGTACGGACGTACTCGACCAGCACGCGCGTGTCCCGCATCAGGTCGCCGTCGGCGATGTGCAGGGTGTGCCCGGCGAACAGCCAGAGCAGCGGGTCGAGCGAGGCGTCGAAGGAGAACGACGCGGCGTGCAGGACCGGGCCGGGGCGCATGACCACACGGTGCGCGGCGAGCAGATTGACTAGACCCGCGTGCTCGACAACGACGCCCTTGGGCTTACCTGTCGAGCCGGACGTGTAGATCATGTAGGCAGCGCCGGTAACCGGGACTGGAGTGAGCGCGGCCGACATGTGGTCCTCTATGGAGGACAGCACTAACGCGGGACGGGCGTCTTCCAGCATGTAGCGGATGCGCTCTGCCGGGTACCCGGGGTCGACCGGTAGGTGTACCGCGCCCGCTTTCCAGATGGCCAGCAACGCGATGACAGCGTCAGCGGTGCGCGGGAGCATCGACGCCACTACGGCTTCGGAGGTGACCCCCTGGGATTGCAGCCACCCAGCCAGTAGATCCGAACGGGCGTCGAGTTCCGCGAAGGCCAACGAGTCGGTTGTGTCAACGACCGCGGGTGCCTCGGGGGCGGCGGACACCGAGGCGGCAAACGCTTGCAGCACCGAGGTTCCGCCTACGCCGATGGTGACACCGCGCGATAGGGCGGCGAGCGTCGTGCGTTCCTCGGCGGTCAGTAGGTCGAGTTCGCGAACGGGTGTAGCCGAGTCGGTGACGAAAGCGGTCAGCGCGGCCACGAGCCGGGTCGCGAACCTGACGGTCTCCGCGCCGGAGATGACGTCCGGGCGGTGGTCGATCCACACGTCGAGCCCGCCGGATGCCTCGGCGGTCAGCGTGAGCGGGTAGTTGGTGTCGTCGGTGCCCTGGACGCCGACCACGCGCAGCCCGGCGGCGTTCTCCGCGCGGCCGAGCGCCTCGGTGTCGACCGGGTAGCTCTCGAAGACGGTGATCGTGTCGAACAGCTCGGGCAGGCCGGTGTGCCGCTGGACGCGGGACAGGCCGACGTACTGGTGGTCCATCACCCGCGCCTGCTCGGCCTGCACGCGGGCCAGCAACTCGGCGGCGGTCTCGGCGGGGTCGAGCCGGACGCGGACCGGCACGGTGTTGATGAACAGGCCGATCATGGACTCCGCGCCGGGCAGGTCGGCGGGGCGCCCGGACACGGTGGCACCGAACACGACGTCGCCGCGACCGAGGTGACGGGCGAGGACGAGCCCCCACGCGGTTTGCAGGAGGGTGTTGACGGTGACGCGGAGCGCGCGGGCCACCTCGCCGAGCCGCGCCGCGAGGTCGGGGGCGATCCCCACGGGGACGCGCCGGGTCAGCGCGCCGGAGTTCGCCGCGCCGGGCGGGCCGACGAGCGTGGGCTCGGTGACCCCGTCGAGCGCCTCGGCCCAGGTCTTCTCGCCCAGGTCGCGGTCCTGCCGGGAGAGCCAGACGAGGTAGTCGCGGAACGGCCGCACCCGGCGCAGACCACCGGTGTCGCCGCGCGCGCCGTAGATCTCGAACAACTCGCCGAGCAGCAGCGGGGTGGACCAGCCGTCGAGCAGGATGTGGTGGTTCGTCACCAGCAACCGGTGCCGGTCGGGGCCGATCCTCGCCAGCAGGAACCGGATGAGCGGCGGGCTGGCCAGGTCGAACCTCGTCGCGCGGTCGCGTTCGACGATGGCGGGCCACTCGGCCTCGGTGGTCTCGATCTCGGCCCACGGCACCGCGACCCTGGCGGGCACCAACTGCACGGGCCGATCGGCGTCCTCGGTGCTGAAGCAGACCCGCAGATTCGGGTGCCTCCGCAACAACGCCCCCACCGCCTCCCGCATCAACCCGGCGTCGAGCGGCCCCTCGACCTCGAGCACGGTCTGGACCGTGTAGACGTCCACCTCGGACTCGTCGTAGCCGGAGAGGAACAACAGCCCCTCCTGCAACGGCGAAAGCGGCCAGATGTCCTGCAGACCCGCGCGGCTCACGAGGTCCTCCCATTCGCCTCGAACCAACCAACACGCGCCGAACCGACGCCGGACAGGCAGGTGTTCCTGGTCATTTCCCGGCTCGTCACCGGTCCCGGACCAAGCCGGACACCGACGACATCTCTCGGCTCGGGCTTTCCTGGGCTAGAGGCCGCGTGGCGCACGAGGTCCTCCGTTCGGGGTTCGGTGCGGTGGGCTCGCGTCGTGGTCATAGGTCGCGCCACTTGGCCTCGAAGCGGTCGATCTGGTCTTGGCCGAAGCCGGTGACCAGGAGGTCGGACGGGGTGAGGCCGCCCGCGCCTTCCTCGGCGCCGTGTTCGGTGATGGCGCGGAGGGCACCGGACACGCAGGTGGCGAGGTCTCGGACCGCGCGTTCGGTGAAGACGCCGTCGGGGTAGGTCCAGGCGATGTGGAACTCGGGGCCGTCGACGGTGGTGATGTCCACCTGGAGCGGGTATTCGGCGGGCATGTCGGCGTCCGCGCCGCCGCCGATGCCGGGTAGGGGGGACCAGGGGCCGGTCGGGGCGGCGGTGTCGAAGCGGCCCAGGTAGTTGAACAGCACCTGGCGCCTGCCGGTGAGGGCCTGCTCGGTGTCGGGGTTGAGGTGGCGCAGCAGGCCGAAGCCGATGCCGCTGCCGGGGGTCGACCGCAGGCACTCCTTGACCTGCTTGACCGCCCGGCCCGCGGCCGGACCGCCCTCGACGGCGTCGGCGATGTCGATGCCCGCCAGGTCGATGCGGACCGGGTGGACGCTGGTGAACCACCCGACCGTGCGGTGCAGGTCCGCGCCGGGGAAAGCCTCCTCGTCGCGGCCGTGCGCCTCCAGGTCGACGGTGATCGCCGTCCGCCGCTGGTCCTGGTGGCGCGCCGACCACCGCGCCACGCCGAGCGCGAACCCGGTCAGCAGCACGTCGTCGACCTCGGCGTGGAACAGCTCGGGCACCGGCCCCAGCAGCGACTCGGCCACATCGGCGGCGACGGTCGTGACCACCCGCCGCAGCCCGGACACGGTGTCCCCGGCCAGCAGCCGATCCCCCAGCGGGGCCTCGTCGGCAGCCACCACGGACGTCCAGTGCGCGAGTTCGTCGACCCGGGTGCGCGCGGCGTCGACCAGCCCCAGCGCCCACCCCCGGAACGACGTCCCCACGGCCTGGAGCGCCTGCCCGTCGTAGGCGGCGACCAGATCCGGTACCAGGATCCGCCACGAAACCCCGTCCACGACCAGGTGGTGCGCCGCGAGGACGACGACCTCCGCCGTGGGGAACCAGGCGACGCGGACGGCTGTGGCCTCGGGGTTGAGGGTGTCCAGGACGCGGTCCACGTCCAAGGGTCCGTCCAGTTCCAGGACCAGGTCCTCGGCGGGGAGCGCGGGTGGGACGAGGAGACCCTCGGGGGCCAGGCGGGCGCGGAGGATGTCGTGGGTGTCGATCAAGGTCTGCACGGCGGCGACCAGTCGCGGGCGGGTCAGGTCGGCGGGGGCGCGCAGGACCTGGGTCTGGGCGAAGCGGTCGAGCGGGCCGCCGAGGTCGAGGACCGTGCGCATGATGGGGGTGAAGGGGACGAAGCCGGTGCCGTCATCTGTTGCGACGGCGGGCTTGTCGGTGACGGCGACGAGGGCGAGTGCCGCAACGGTGCGCTGCTCGAAGACGTCGCGGGGCGAGAACCGCAGACCGGCACCCCGCGCGCGGCTCACCAGTTGGATGGACACGATGCTGTCGCCGCCGAGCGCGAAGAAGTCGTCGTCCACGCCCACAGTGGGGAGGCCGAGGACAGCGGCGAAGATCTCGACGAGGACGGCCTCGATGTCGGTCGTCGCGGCGCGGGTGGAGACCAGCGACGCGAAGTCGGGATCGGGCAGTGCCGCGCGGTCCACCTTGCCGTTGGGCAGCAACGGGATCTCGTCGATCGCAACGAAGGCCGAGGGCACCATGTGGTCCGGCAATCGGGACGCGGCGTGCGCACGCAGGTCCGTGGCCCCGATGACGTGCGCCACGAGCCTGCCGTCGCGCACGGTGGCGATGGCGGCGGTCACCCCCGGGTGCTCGCACAGCACCGCCTCGACCTCGCCCGGCTCGACCCGGAACCCGCGCACCTTGACCTGATCATCCGCACGGCCCAGGAACTCCAACGACCCGGACGGGTGCCACCTCACCAGGTCACCCGTCCGGTACAACCGGCCTGCACCGAACGGGTTCGCCACGAACCGGGACGCCGTCAGCCCGGGCTGGCCGAGGTACCCGCGAGCCACCCCGGGCCCGCCGACGTACAGCTCACCGACCACACCGGGCGCGACCAACCCCAGCGCCGGGTCCAGCACGTACGCGACCGAGTTCGCCACCGGCTGCCCGATCACGACATCCGACCCGACAACCGGGGCCACCACAGTGTCCACAGTACACTCGGTGGGACCGTAGAAGTTGAACGCCTCAACGGAACTGGACGCCAACTCCCGCCACAGCACGGCACTCACGGCCTCGCCGCCGGTCCCGACCACCGACACACCGGAGGTCAGCAGGCCATCGGACACGAGCTGCCCCAGCAGGGACGGCGCCGCGTCGACGTAGGCGATGCCGTTCGACCGGACGTACTCCACGCCCGGCTCCGCGACGATGTGCAACTCGTGCCCGGCGACCAGCCACAGCAGCGGGTCGAGCGAGGCGTCGAAGGAGAACGAGGCCGCCTGCAACGCGGGACCCGGCCGCATCACCGCCGCCTGGTGCGACGCCAGCAGGTTCACCAGTCCGGCGTGCTCGACGACGACGCCCTTCGGCCGCCCGGTCGACCCCGACGTGAAGATCACGTACGCCGCGCCCGACACCGGGCCACCGGTGAACGAGTAGCCCGACACCGCGTCGATCTCCACCGCGCCGGGCATGCCGACAGCGGCGATGGTCAACGTCACCGCGGGCCGCGCCTGCTCGACCATGTACGCCAGCCGGTCCGCCGGGTACTCCGGGTCGAGCACCAGGTACGCCGCGCCCGCCTTCCACACACCGATGATCGCGGCGACCAGCCCGGCGGACGACGGCAACGCCAATGCCACCACATCGCCCGCACGAACCCCTTGGGAGACAAGGAGCCCCGCGATCTGGTCCGACCGTTCGGCCAGTTCGCCGTAGGTGAGCACGGCGTCGGGTCCGACCACCGCGCGCGCCGAACGGTCCTGCCGGGCCAACGTGTCCAGCACCGACGAGTCCGAGACCTCCACAACCGGCCCGCGCGAGGCAGCGAGCAGCGACTCGCGCTCCACATCGGACATCAGGTCCAGGTCCCGCACCACCGTGTCCGGCTCGGCGAAAGCCTCCAGCGCACGGACGAACCGCCGCGCCCAAGCCGACACGACATCGTCCGACACCAGGTCATCGCGCACGTCCAGCCACGCGGACAGACCGGCCCCCACGGTCAACGTGATCGGGTAGTGCGTCGCGTCGGCACCGGTCACGCCGCTCACCTGGAACCCGGCGGCGGTCTCGGCCCGGTCCAGCGCGGCGGTGTCGATCGGGAAGCTCTCGAACACCGTCAGCGTGTCGAACAGTTCACCGACGCCGACCGCACGCTGGATCTCGGCGAGCCCGACGTGTTGGTGGTCAAGCAAAGCGGCCTGCTCGGCCTGCACGCGCGACAGCAGCGACGCCACCGACTCGGCCGGGTCGAGCCGGACCCGCACCGGCAGCGTGTTGATGAACAGGCCGATCATCGACTCGACGCCGGGCAGGTCAGCGGGGCGGCCGGACACGGTGGCGCCGAAGACGACGTCACCCCGGCCGAGACCGCGCGCCAACGTCAGTCCCCAGGCGGCCTGCACGAGTGTGTTGAGGGTGACTCCGCGTTCCCGCGCGACCTTCGGCAACCCCTCCGGCAGCGTCAGCTCGACCTTGCGCGGCAACGCACCCGACTTCGCGGCACCCGCCGGTGCGACCAGGGTCGGCTCGGCAACGCCCGCGAGGGCTTGCGCCCACGGCTGGACCCCGACGTCCCGAGTGGACAGCCAGGCGAGGAAGTCCCGGTACGGCCGGACGGCGGGCAGTGCGTTGCCCGCGTACAGCTCGAACAGCTCCCGCACCAGCAACGGCGTCGACCAGCCGTCGAGCAGGACGTGGTGGAACGAGAACAGCAGCCGGTGCCGCTCAGGACCGCCGCGCCCGAGGGTGAAGCGAACCAGCGGTGCGGCGGCGACATCGAACCGGGTGCGCTGGTCGTCGGCGACGAGTTGATCCCACCCGTCGAGGTCGACCTCGCGCCACGGCAGCTCGACCTGTTCACTGACAACGAGAACGGGATCGCCGGTGCCGGTGCTGTCGAGCGCGGCGCGCAGCGTGTCGTGCCGGGCGATCAGCGCTTCCGCCGCGGCACGAAGCCGTGCGGTGTCGAGCGGTCCGGTCAGCTCGCAGGCGAACTGCACGGTGTAGACGTCGGTGGCGTCGTCGTCGAAGCGGGACAGGAAGGCGATGCCCTGCTGCAGAGCGGTCGGCTGCCAGAGGTCGACCAGGCCGGGGTGCGCGGCGACCAGCGAGTCCACATCGGACTGTTCGAGGTCGACCAGCGGGAAGTCCGACGGCGTGAACCCGCCCGCGCCGGTCGCGGCGTGCCGGTCGATGGCGTCGAGCGCGCTGACCCACGCGGCGGCCAGCTCGTCGACCTCGGCCTGCTCCAGCAGCGCGGCGGGCCACGAGAAGGTGGCGGTCAGCTCCCCGTCCGCGGTGACGGCGTTGATGTCGAGCGCGTGCCCGACCGGCAGATCAGCGTTGGCGTCGCCGCCGAGCGCGCCCGCCTCCGGCGCCCCCGACCAGGGGCCGGCGGCTCCCGTGGTGCCGAAGCGGCCCAGGTAGTTGAACAGGATCTCGGGGGTGGTCGCGGGCAGGGAGTCGCGCAGCAATCCGAATCCGAGGCCCTCCCCCGGCACTGAGCGCAGCTGTTCCTTGACCAGTTTCAGCGCGAGTCCGGCCGCGGCGCCACCGGCGAACGCGTCGGCGACGTCGACTCCGGTCAGGTCGAGGCGGACGGGGTGCAGCGAGGTGAACCAGCCGACGGTGCGGTGCAGGTCGGCGCCGGGGACGGCGCCCTCGACCCGGCCGTGCCCCTCGCGGTCGACCACCTGCCACGACACGCCGTGGGTCCGCGCGACGGCCAATGCCAACGCGGCGAGCAGGACGTCCTCGACGCCCGCGTGGTAGGCGGCCGGGACGGCTCCGAGCAGTCTGGACGTGGTCTCCTTCGACACCGCGACTCGGACGGATCGCACGGTGGACACCGTGTCCCGCGCGGGGTCGATCCGGCGCCCGGTCACGCCGTCGAGGGTCGCGCGCCAGTGGTCGAGCTCGGCGGTGCGGTCCTGAGTGGACAGCGCGGTCGCCCAGTCGCGGAACGAGGTGCCGATCGGCGCGAGCGGCTTTCCGGCGACGGCGTCGGCGAGGTCGGGCACGATGATCCGCCACGAGACGCCGTCGACGACCAGGTGGTGCGCGACGATGAGCAGCCGGTCAGGCGCGAACCACACAATCCGCAGCATCTCCCCCGCCGCCGGATCGAGCTCGGCGTACGCGCGGGCCGCCTCGGCCGCGAAGTCAGTGCCCTCGACCCGCCGCACGACGGCGTCGGCACGCACCGACCCCGCCGGGCGCACGTCGAGCGCATCGCCGGTGAGCCTGGCGCGCAAGATGTCGTGAGTGTCCACAACGGACTGAATGGCCGAGGTGAGCCCGTCGGGGGTCAGCCCGTCCGGGGCGACCAGCAGCCGCGCCTGGGAGACCCGGGTGATGGGGCCGCCCCGGCCGAGCAGCTCGCGCATGATCGGCGTCAGGGGGACCTGGCCGGTGCCGGTGGAGACGACGGCGGGCGCGGGTGCGGCGGCGACCTCGGCGATCCTGGCCACGGTGCGGCGCTCGAAGACGTCGCGGGGAGAGAACCTGAGGCCCTCCGCGCGGGCGCGGCTGACCAGCTGGATCGAGATGATGCTGTCGCCGCCGAGGGCGAAGAAGTCGTCGTCCAGGCCGACCGTCGGCACACCGAGCACCTCGGCGAACACCGCCGCCAGGGCCCGCTCGGCATCGGTCTCGGGCTGACGAGAAGTGGTGAGACCCGCGAAGTCCGGCGCGGGGAGGGCCTTGCGGTCCACCTTGCCGTTCGGGGTAAGAGGAATGCGGTCAAGCACTACGACTGCGGCGGGCACCATGTGCTCAGGTAGGTCTCGCGCTGCCCAGTCGCGCAGGTCGATGCCTTCGAGCGTCGCAGCCGTCGCGGGCACGACGTAGGCGACGAGCCGGGTGGTGCGGTCATCGCGGACCACCGCCACGGCGTCGGCGACGGAGGGGTGTGCGGAGAGGACTGACTCGATCTCTCCGAGTTCGATGCGGAACCCGCGCAGCTTGACCTGTCCGTCCGCGCGTCCGAAGTACTCCAGGGTGCCGTCAGCGCGCCAACGAGCAAGGTCGCCGGTGCGATAGAGGCGGCCCTGTCCGAACGGGTTGGCAACGAACCGGGTTGACGTCAGCCCGGGGCGGTTGAGGTAGCCGTCTGCGAGACCCGCACCGGCGACGTACAGCTCACCGACGACGTCCGGTGCGGCGAGACCGAAGCCGTCGTCGAGGACGTAGGCGCGGAGGTCGGGGATGGGGATACCGATGTCCGGCAGGCCGTCTGTGGCCGCTGCGCGCGTCAGCGGGAGGTAGGTGACGTGCACGGTGGTCTCGGTGATGCCGTACATGTTGACCAGGCGCGGGGCGTCGTCCGCGTGACGCTCGTACCAGCCTGCGAGCTTCCGGGGCTCTAGCGCCTCACCGCCGAAGATGACGTACCGCAGCGCGAGGTCCACCCCGCCCCGGGCGGCGTCAGCGGCGTCGAGTTGGTTGAACGCCGAGGGGGTCTGGTTGAGGACGGTGACGCGTTCGCTCTCCAAGAGGTCGAGGAACGCCTCGGGGGAACGGCTGGTGGCGTGGTCGACGACGACGAGAGTGCCGCCGCGCAGCAAGGCGCCCCACAGCTCCCAGACGGAGAAGTCGAAGGCGTAGGAGTGGAACAGGGTCCACACGTCGTCGGGGCCGAATCCGAACCAGTGGTCGGTGGCGGTAAGAAGCCGGTCGACGTTGCGGTGGGGTACCAGGACGCCCTTGGGGGTTCCGGTGGAGCCCGAGGTGTAGATGACATAGGCCGGGTGATCAGGCGTTAGCGCTACCGGCTCCAGCGGCCCGTCGGCGCCCTCGGTCGGTGCGACGGTGGGCACCTCGAAGTCGGTGAGGTCCGTGATGAGCAGTGTCGGCTTGGCGTCGGCGAGCATCAGGTCGAGTCGCGCGCGCGGGTAGCCCGGGTCGAGCGGCAGGTAGGCAGCGCCGGACTTGAGCACGGCGAGCACCGCGACCACGAGATCAGCCGACCGGGGCAGACCGATCGCGACAATCCCACCCGGCCGTGCACCCCGCTCGACCAGGACACGCGCTAGGCGGTTTGAGCGGGCGTCCACCTCGGCGTAGGTGAGTCGCTCAGAGCCCGCGATCAGCGCTAGAGCTTCCGGGCTACGGGTGACCTGCTCGGCGAACCGAGCCGGGATAGTGGCGACCTCGCCCGGCTCACCGGTCGGGTTCCAGCCACGAGAGAGGTTGTCGCGCTCGGCGTCGGAGAGACCGTCGACCTTCGCCACGGCAGCGTCAGGAGCAGCCACGAGGGCGGTCAAGACCCGGACCAGGCGGGCCGACATCGCGTCCGGGTCGACCAGGCCGGGCCGGTACTTGAGCAGCAGCGCGCCACCGGTCGCGACCAGGGTGGCTGGGTAGTGCGTGGCGTCGCGGGTCTCCCCCGCGCGGACCCGCAGCCCGGTCGCGGCCTCGGCCTGGTCCAGGGCGGCGGTGTCGACGAAGTAGCTCTCGAACACGGTGAGCGTGTCGAACAGCTCGCCGATGCCGACGGTCCGCTGGATGTCGGCGAGCCCGAAGTGCTGGTGGTCCATGACCCTGGCCTGCTCGGCCTGGACGCGGGCCAGCAGCGCGGTCACGGTCTCGGCCGGGTCGAGCCGCACCCGCACGGGCACGGTGTTGATGAACAGGCCGATCATCGACTCGACGCCCGCGAGGTCGGCGGGGCGACCAGACACGGTGGCGCCGAAGACGACGTCCTGACGGCCCAGGGTGCGAGCCAGCAGCAGGGCCCACGCGGCCTGCACGACGGTGTTCAAGGTGACCCCGGCAGTGCGGGCCAGCGCGGTAAGGCCGTCGAGGAGACCGTCCGGTAGCGCGATGGGGGTTTGCTCGGCTGAACCTGACGGGTCGGCGCCAGGCGAGACCAGGGTGGGTTCCTCGACGCCGCGCAGCGCCTCACTCCAGGTAGCGCGGGCGGCGTCGGCGTCCTTCGCGCGCAACCAGGCCAGGTAGTCCTTGTACGGACGGACGGTCGGTAGCTTCGACGCGTCGCCCTTGGCGGTGTAGAGCTGGAACAGCTCCCGCGCCAGCAGTGGAGTCGACCATCCGTCGAGCAGGATGTGGTGATAGGTCAGCAGCAACCGGTGCCGGTCATCACCGAGCTTGGCCAGGACTACCCGCAGCAGTGGGGCCTGCGCGAGGTCGAACCGCTCGGCGCGGTCGGCGGCCAGGACACCGTCCCAGTCGGACTCGTCCAGCTCCAGCTCACGCCAGGGCAGCTCTACCTCACGTGGGACCGGGGCGAGTACCTCGCCACTCTTACGGCGACGGAAACAGGCTCGCAGGTTGGCGTGGCGGTCGATGAGTGCCTGCGCGGCCACCCTGAGCACGGCGGCGTCGAGCGGCCCGTCCAGGTCGAGCACGAACTGGACCAGGTAGGGGTCCTCGGCCTCGGTCCCGTACTCGCTGTGGAAGAGCAGGCCCTGCTGCAAGGGCGAGAGGGGCAGGACGTCTTCCAGTCCGGACTTGCGCGTGTTCACTGGTTCCACTCCGACTCGAACTCATCGAGTTCGTCCTGCGACAGGTCACTGAAGGTGAGGTCCGACGGGGTGTGCCCACCGCTGCCGGACCGGGCGATCGCCCGAAGCGCCGCGAACCATGCCTCGGCCAGTTCGCGTACCGCGGTCTCTTCGACGACAGCGCCGCCCCACGCCCACGTGGCGGCCAGCTTGGGGCCGTCCGGGGTGTCCACCGTGACGGCGTTGACCTGGATGGCGTGCGTGATGGGCATGGCCGGGTCGACCCCGCCGCCGAGCGCGGCGGCCTCGGGGGCGGCGGTCCACGGTCCGGTCTCGGTCGAGGACCCGAACCGGCCGAGGTAGTTGACGAGGACCTCGCGGCGGGCGATCCCGGTGTCACCCAGCAGGCCGTGGCCGATGCCGTTGTCCGGCACGGTCCTCAGGTGTTCCTTGACCCGCTTCACCGCGGCGTCCACCGCCGCTCCCCCGGCGAACGCGTCGGTAGCGTCGATACCCGCCAGGTCGAGCCGGACAGGGTAAACGGTGGTGAACCAGCCGACGGTTCGGGAAAGGTCCGCGCCGGGCACGGCCTGCTCTTCGCGGCCGTGGCCTTCGACATCGACGACGCGCGGGACGTTGCCCTTGGTCGCGGCGGCGGCGATGGCGAAACCGGCGAGCAGGACGTCGTTGACGGTGCCGTGGAACAGCTCCGGCAAGGTCGTCAGCAGCGGCAGCGTCTCCTCCGGCGATAGGGACAACCGGAGTTCACGACCGGTCGCGACCGTGTCGTCCGCGCCGATCTCGCGGGTGGCGATCAGCTCACCGGTGCACTCAGCCAGGGCACCCCAGTGGTCGAGTTCGGCCTTGCGGTCGGCCTCGGCGAGCCCGAGGGACCAGCGTCGGAACGAGGTGCCGACCGGGTCGAGGTCCTCGCCGCGGTACGCCGTGACCAGATCGGGCTCCAGGACGCGCCAGGAGACGCCGTCGACGACGAAGTGGTGGGCGACCACCAGGAGCCTGCCCTCACGGGCGCCACGGTCGAACCAGACCACCCGCAGCACCACGCCTGCCGCCGGGTCGAGCTCGTCGGCGACGGAAGCGGCCACTGACGCGAGTTCGGCGTCGGTGCGGGCACTGGCGTCGACCCGCCGCACCACATCGGCAGGCGCCATGTCCGGGACGAGCAGGCCGTCGTCGGTGAGCCGGGCGCGCAGGACGTGGTGCTTGGCCCGGAGGGCGTCGACCGCGCGGGTGAGCCGGTCGATGTCGAGGTCCGCCGGGGCGCGCAGCAACCTGGCCTGCGAGAACCGGTTGAGCGGTCCACCGCGGGCGAGGGTGTCGCGCATGATCGGGGTGAACGGGACGAGGCCGATGCCCTCGCCCTCCGCCTCGGACTCGCGGCGCTCGACAGTGGCGACCAACGCGATCCCGGCCGCTGTCCGCCGCTCGAAGACGTCGCGAGGGGAGAACGTGATCCCTGCCGCGCGGGCCCGGCCGACGAGCTGGATGGAGACGATGCTGTCCCCACCTAGCGCGAAGAAGTCGTCGTCCACACCGACGGCCGGGAGACCGAGAACGGTCGCGACCAGGTCGACGAGGGTCCGCTCGATGTCGGTATCGGCTTCCCTGTCAGTGACCAGGGCAGCGAAATCGGGCCTGGGTAGGGCTTTCCTGTCCGTCTTACCGCTAGGGGTCAGCGGGACACGCTCAAGGCTGACGAAAGCGGACGGGACCATGTGGTCGGGCAGCGTCTTGCCGAGTTCCGCGCGTAGTGCGTCGGTGTCGACCTCGCCCACGAAGTAGCCGATGAGCCTGTCGTCGATGACAGCGGCAACGGCGTGGGTGACGTGCGCGGCCATCGCGGCTTCGACCTCGCCGAGTTCGATGCGGAACCCGCGCAGCTTGACCTGGTCGTCCGCGCGGCCGAGGTATTCCAGGACACCATCGGCCCAGCGGGCGACGTCACCGGTGCGGTAGAGCCTTCCGGTTCCGAACGGGTTCGCGACGAACCTGACGGATGTCAACTCGGCGCGGTTGAGGTAGCCCCACGCGAGTTGGTCACCGGCGAGGTAGAGCTCCCCTGGATTGCCCGGTGCTACTGGGCGCAGGAACGAGTCAAGGACGTAGGTCTGCGTGTTCCAGACCGGGCGTCCAATCGGGACTGCGCCCGTGTCGGCTACCTGGATCGCCGTGACGTCGACCGACGCCTCGGTGGGCCCGTAGAGGTTGTGCAGCTCAGCCTGGGACACCTGGCGGAACTCGTCGCGCAGGTCAGCGGGGAGGGCCTCACCCGAGCACAGAACCCTGCGCAGGGTGGTGACCTCGCGCGCGGCGGGGTCGGCCACGAAGGCGCGCAGCATCGACGGGACGAAGTGCACCGTGGTGACGCGGTTCCGCTCGATCGCCTCAGCCAGGTAGGTGGGATCGCGGTGACCGCCAGGCTTCGCGAACACCAGCGTCGCGCCGGTGATCAGCGGCCAGAAGAACTCCCAGACCGACACATCGAAACTCGCCGGGGTCTTCTGCAGCACCCGCTCGCCCGGTGTCAACGCGTACTCGGCCTGCATCCAGAGCAGGCGGTTCACGATGCCGGAGTGCGGCACAACGACGCCCTTGGGGCGGCCGGTCGATCCCGAGGTGTAGATGACATAGGCGGCGCGGTCGCGGTTGGTGACCTCGTCTGCGAGCGGTAGCGCCCACTCCCCTGGCGCGCCGTCAGCGTCAACGACGAGGTCGCCGTCATCCGGATCGCTGGCGATCACCACCGTCGGGGCGGCGTCGGCGATCATCATGGCGAGTCGATCGGCCGGGTAGTCCGGGTCGAGCGGCAGGTAGGCACCGCCCGCTCGTTGCACCGCGAGCAGCGAGACGATCAGG
Source organism: Actinokineospora cianjurensis (assembly GCF_003663795.1). NCBI lineage: Bacteria > Bacillati > Actinomycetota > Actinomycetes > Pseudonocardiales > Pseudonocardiaceae > Actinokineospora > Actinokineospora cianjurensis. Next base: position 125,627 of record NZ_RCDD01000005.1, on the reverse strand, counting down.
GCCGCCGACCGCTCCAGCCGCACACCGACGACCGAGCCCTCTTGAACACCTCTAGCGGCCAGGACACCCGCGAGCGTGGCGACCCTCTTGTCCAACTCGGCGTAGGTGAGAGTCGCTCCGCCGTCCACCACGACAGCGGTCGTGTCAGGGCTGTCGACGGCTCGCGCCTTGAAGAGGGCGGGCAACGTGGTGGCGTCAACCGCGACCGGTGAGCCCTGCCAGGCGGTGAGGGCGTTGTAGCTCTCTTCGAAGGTGAGCAACGAGATGGCGCTCACCGGGGCGGTCGCCTGGTCGGCGATGGTCTCCAGGGCACGCTCGACGCGTCCGAGCAGGGCGTGCGCGGTGAGCTCGTCGATGACGTCCGGGCGGTAGCGCAAGGTGAGCGTGGTCTGGGTGCCCGGTAGGACCAACAGCGTCAGTGGGTAGTGGGTGGCGTCGCGTCCCTCGACCTCCGTGACACGGAAACCGGCCGCGTTCTCGGCCCGCTCCAACGCGTCGGAGTCGACCGGGTAGCTCTCGAACACGGTGAGCGTGTCGAACAGGTCCCCGCGGCCGCGCTGGATGTCGGCGAGGCCGAGGTGCTGGTGGTCGAGCAGCGCGGCCTGTTCGCCGTGCAGCCGGGTCAACAGGGCGGCCAACGACTCGGCCGGGTCGAGCCGGACCCGCACCGGCACGGTGTTGATGAACAGGCCCACCATCGAGCCGACACCGTCGAGGTCGCCGTCGCGGCCGGAGACGGTCGCGCCGAAGACGATGTCGTCGCGGCCGGTGTGGTTGGCCAGCACGAGCGCCCACGCGGCCTGCACGGCGGCGTTGAGGGTGACCCCGATGCCGCGCACCGTCGAGGTCAGCGCGGTCACCGTCTCGGCGGGCAGGGTCAGGTCGAGCTGGTCGGGCAGCACGCCGGTGCGCGGCGCGTCCGGGGCGACCAGGGTCGGTTCGTCGAGACCGGCGAGCGCGTCACGCCACGCGGCCTTGGCGGCGTCGTGGTCGCGCGAAGCGAGGTCGGTGAGGTGCTCGCGGTAAGAGCGGACGGTAGGGAGTTCCTGTCCGGCGTAGCGGGTGAACAGTTCGCGAGCCAGCAGCGGAGTGGACCAGCCGTCGAGGATCGCGTGGTGGTTGGTGAGCACCAGTCGCGCCTCGTCGCCGGGCAGCCGCACGAGCAGGAATCGGATAAGCGGAGCCGTCCCGAGGTCGAACCGGATAGCGCGGTCCGCGGCGATCAAGACCTCCGCCTCTTGCGCGGAACCTGCGGCGACCTCGCGCCACGGCACGTCGACCCGGCGAGCGACCACCTGGACGACCCGGCCCGTTGACAGCGTCGGGAACGCGGCCCGCAGCGTGTCGTGCCGGTCGACAACGGCCTGCGCGGCGGCGCGCAAACGATTGCCGTCCACGTCGCCGCGCAGGGTCAGCACCTGCTGGGTGGTGTAGACGTCCACTTCGGACTCGTCGAACGCGGTGAGGAACAGCAGGCCCTCTTGCAGCGGCGTGGTCGACCAGACATCGGCCGGGTCGTGGCCCTCGTCGATCTCGTCGACCTCGACCTGGGTGAGCGCGGCCAGCGGCCAGTCCGAGGGCGAGTGCCCGCCGCCGTCGACTCGGGCGAGGTCGGCCAGCGCGGCGGCCCACCGGGCAGCCAGGTCGTGCACCGTCTCGTCGGGGACAGCAGCGACCCACGCGAAGTGCGCGGTGAGCGTGTCGCCCTCGGCGAGGATGTTGAGCGCGACCGGGTGTCCGACGGCCATGGCGGCGTCGGCGCCGCCTGCGAGCGCGGCGGCCTCGGGCGCGGCCGACCAGTCGCCGGTCTCGCCCGCGCCGATGCGGCCCAGGTAGTTGACCAGGATGTCGCGCGGCGCGGCGGGCAAGTGGTCGCGGAGCAGGCCGTGGCCGAGCCCGTCTCCGGGAACGGCGCGGACGGCCTCCTTGACCAGCTTGAGCGTCGCGGCGGGAGTGTCGCCGGGGGTGAGGCGGACCGGGTGGATCTCGGTGAACCAGCCGATGGTGTCGGTGACCTCGTCGGAGCGGCCGTGGCCCTCAAGGTCCACCACGATGGGCCGGCCGACGGCGGTGGCGAGCGCGGCGAGCAGCACCTCGGTGGGCCCGGTGTGGAACGCGGCGGGGATGGGACCGAGCAAGGTCGTCGCGTTGGGGATCGTGACGGTGTGGGTCTTGGCGGTGCCGACTGTGTCGACGACGCCTTCTAGCGGCCGCGAGGCCAGCCTGTGCGCTGGAGTGGCGATCTCCTGCCACACGGGCAGTTCCGCTTCACGATCCTGCTTGTGGAGTGCGGTAGCCCAGCCTCGGAAGGACAGGCTTGTCGCGGTCGGACGTTCACCGTTGACGGCGCCAGCGAGTGCGGGCACGAGGATTCGCCACGAGACACCGTCGATGACGAGGTGGTGCGCGACGATCAGGACTCGGCCCGGCTCACCCTGGCCACGGTCGAACCAGACGACGCGGAGCACAACGCCTGCGGCCGGATCCAGCTCGCTGATGGCCCGCTCGGTCGCGTCCAGCAGGGTCTTGTTCCACTGCGGGCCGTAGTGCCCGGCGGCGTCGACATGGGCGACGACGGCGTTCGCGCTACCGACGACAAGTGCGTCATCCACCAAGCGAGTGCGCAGGACCGGGTGAACGTCGACCACGGCGTTGACGGCGGCGGCAAGTCGGTCGAACGTGAGCGTGGCAGGAGCCAGAAGAAGCCTGGACTGGTGGAAACGGTTGATGGGACCGCTTCTGCCAAGAAGCTCACGCATGACCGGGGTCAGCGGGATCTCGCCGATGGCGTTGTCCGGCTGCGCTTGCGCTGTCGTGCCGAGTTCGGCGACCGCGGCTAGAGCGGCGACCGTGCGGGTCTCGAACACCTGGCGGGTCGTGAACCTGATCCCGGTCGCCCTAGCGCGTGCGACGAGCTGCATCGAGATGATGCTGTCGCCGCCGAGCGCGAAGAAGTCATCGTCCGCGCCGACCTCGTCCAAGCCGAGGACGTCCGCGAACAAGCTGACGAGCGCGGCTTCGACAGCGGTCGCGGGTGCACGGGTGCCCGTGGTGACGCGCTCGGGCTCCGGGAGGGCTGCCCGGTCGACCTTGCCGTTGACGGTCGTCGGTAGCGCGTCCATGAGCACGAAGGTGGACGGGACCATGTAGTCGGGCAGGACAGACCGCGCCCAGTCGGCCAGCTCGGTCACGGTGACCGAGCCATCAGGAACGACGTATGCGACTAGGGACGACCTGCGCACGGTCACCACGGCACGCCGGACGGCCGGGTGCGTGGATAGGGCTGACTCGACCTCTTCGAGTTCGAGGCGCATACCTCGGATCTTGACCTGGTTGTCCGCGCGACCCACGAAATCGAGCGAGCCATCGACGTTCCACCGCGCGAGGTCGCCCGTGCGATAGAGGCGCTCACCTGCGGGACCGAACGGGTCCGCGATGAACCTGTTGGAGGTCAGACTGGGTGCGTTGACGTATCCGCGGCCGAGTAGGTAACCGCCCGCGTACAGCTCACCCGACTGCCCCACGGGAACCGGACGTAGATGCGGGTCGAGGACGTAGAGGCGCGTGTTCGGGTTGGGCTTGCCGATCGAGGTCGCGATCCGCTCGGCGGAAGCGCGGTACACCACGTGCGAGACACCGATGGTGGCCTCAGCAGGCCCGTAGCCGTGGTACATCGTGGTGTCGAGCCTGCGGCGGAACCGGTCGAACAGGTCCGGGGTGAGGACCTCGCCACCGCACCACACGTGCCGCAGGCCCGCGAGGGAGCCGGATTCGGTGGCCACGGTCAGCAGCGCGTCGAGCATCGACGAGGGCAGGTAGACGAAGGTGACGCCCTCGGTGTCGATCACGTCGAGCAGGTAGTTCGGGTCGCGTTCGCCCCCGGCGGCGGCCACCACGACCCGGCCACCGGCGACCAGCGGCAGGAAGATCTCGTTGATGGAGATGTCGAACGCCAGCGGCGCCTTGAACAGCGTGGCGTCGTCGGTGCCGAAGCCCAACAGGCCCAACTGCCAGTGCAGGCGGGCGCAGATGGCCTCGTGGCGGATCATGGCGCCCTTGGGGACACCGGTGGACCCGGACGTGAAGATCACATAGGCCAGGCCGAGCCCGTCAGCCGCAACGGGCTCCGGGGAAGCGGCGGGGTGCGGCCACGCATCAAGGTCGACGGGCACAGTCGGCACAGTTAGCTCCACCGCGTCCGGACCGGTGATCGCGACAACCGCGCGGGAGTCTGCCAAGACCCGCTCACGGCGGTCGGTGGGCCAAGCGGGGTCGACGGGGACGAACGCACCACCGGCGCGGAGTACGGCCACGAGCGCGACCACCATCTCGGCGGAACGCGGCAAGGCGATGCCAACGGTCTTCTCCGGGCCGACACCTTCGGCTCGCAGCTTCGCGGCTAGAGACGCGGTGAGGTCGTCCAGTTCGCGGTAGGTGAGCCTGCGATCGCCGTCGACAACGGCGATCGAGTCTGGGGCGGCGGCCATCTTGTCGGTGACCATGGCGGTAAGAGTGCGGGTGACCTCGGGCTCGGCGGTGTCGTTGAACGCTTCGAGGATCGTGGTGCGCTCGGCGTCAGTGAGAACGTCGATCTGCCCGACCTTGTCGGCGGTGGCGAGGTTGTCGAGCACGATCGCGAACCGCTCGGCGAGTTCACCGATCTCGCCGTGGTAGCGCAAACGCAGGTCCTGCCCGGGGTGTGCCACTACGGCCACCGGGTAGTGCGTGGCGTCGTGGCCGACGGCGCCGGTAACCCGGATCTCGGCGTCGGGGGCCTCTTCGGCGATCGGGTAGCTCTCGACGACCATCAGGGTGTCGAACAGCTCGCCCAAGCCTGCCTTGCGCTGGATCTCGGCGAGGCCGACGTCGTGGTGGCCGATGAGCGTGGCCTGCTCGTCCTGGACGCGGGCGAGCAGCGCGGCAGGTGTCTCCGCCGGGTCGACGCGGACGCGGACGGGCACGGTGTTGATGAACAGGCCGACCATGTCGGCGATGCCGTCGACGGCGCCGGAACGACCGGACACGGTGGCGCCGAACACGATGTCGTCGCGGCCGAGCAGCCTGGCCAGGGTCAGGCCCCACGCGACCTGGATGACGGTGTTCGCGGTGACCCGGTGGGCGCGGGCGATCTCGGCCAGGTCTTGCCGGACCGGGACGACGACCTCGTTCGGCTGGCCTGCGACCGCCACGTCGGGGGCGAGGATCGTGGGCTCGGTGAGCCCGGCCAGGGCCGTCTGCCAGGGCGCGCTGTCGCGCTGGGCCAGGGACGCCAGGTAGCGGCGGTAGTCACCGGGCTCGGTGAGTTCGGTACCGGAGTAGAACGCGATGAGGTCGCGGACCAGGAGCGGACCGGACCAGCCGTCGAGCACCAGGTGGTGGTTGGTCACTACGAGCCGGGAGCCGACGAGAGTGAATCGCACCAACGGGCCCGCCGCGATGTCGAACCCGCGCGCCCGGTCCTCTTCCAGGAAGGTACCCAGGTCGTCGGCGGTGGCGAAGGGGACGGTGGTGAGCGGTGTGACTACCTGGACGGGAACGCCTGAGTCCGTTGTCAGGAAAGACGTCCGCAGGTTGGCGTGCCTGTCGAGGACAGCTCCAACTGCCGCACGCAGACGGTCAGGATTGACGTTACCTTCGAGGTCGAGCACCAACTGGACGGTGTAGATGTCGTCGACCTCGGCGAGGTAGAGCAGACCGGTCTGGAGCGGGCTCAGGGGCCAGACGTCCGTCAAAGTTGGGTAGGCCGCAACTAGTGCGTCCACATCGGACTGCGGTAGCGCCACCAGTGGGAAGTCGGACGGGGTGTGCTCGACAGCGTCAGACGACTGGGCGTCGACAGCGAGTGCCTTGACCGCAGCAGCCCAGTCCGAGGCGAGTGCCACGACATCAACGTCCGCGCACGCACCAGGCGCGTAGGTCCACTCCGCGACGAGGACAGCGCCACCTGCTCGGTCCTCCACGGCAGCGTTGACCGCGATGGCGTGGCTGACCGGCATCTGCGGGTCGACACCCCCACCGAGCGCGTTCGCGTCGGGGGCTGGTGACCAGGGCCGACCGTCGAGGGTGAACCGACCCAGGTAATTGACCAACACCTCGGAGGTAGGGCCACCGATGAGCCCGTAGCCAACTCCGTTGTCCGGCACGGCGCGGGACAGCTCCTTGACCTGCTTGAGTCCACCATCGAGGCGCAGCGGGTGCAGCGAGGTGAACCACCCGACCGCGCGGGTCAAGTCGGCGCCCGGGACGGCCTGTTCCTCTCGGCCGTGCCCCTCGATGTCGACCCGCGTCGGGCCGCCCGCCGCCTGCGCCAACCCGGTCAGGATGGCCTCCCGGACGCCGGCGCCGAAGCGCCTGGGCAACGTCGTGAGCAGGGTGGCGGTGGTGTCCGGGTCGAGTTCGACGCGTTCGGTGCGGGTCGAGGCCGCGGTGTCGCGCGACGGGTCCAGTGGAGCGGTCCCCCACGGCTGGACGGGTTCGGCGAGCAGGTGGCGCCAGAAGTCGCCGTCAGTACGGGGACGGGTCATCAGTTCCCGCGCCCACAGCCGGAACGCGGTCGACTCCTGCGGCAGGTCGCCCTCGCACGCGGCGGCGAGGTCGCCTGCCAGGACACGCCACGAGACGCCGTCGACCACGAGGTGGTGCGCGGCGATGAGGAGTCGGCCGGTGCCGTCCCAGCGGAACGCGATCATCGCGCCCGCCCGGGGGTCCAGCGCGTCGAGTGCCTCGGTCACGTCCCACGGTCCGACGCGCAGCACGTCCGACACGGTGGGGGCGTCGCTGATGGTGACGCCGGTGTCGGTGAGGCGAGCGCCGAGAACGCTGTGGGTCGCGAGGACTCTCTGTAGCGCCAGCCGAAGGACGTCCTCGGTAAGACCCTCGGGTGTGACTAGGACGGTCGTCTGAGCGAATCGGCGGATAGGGCCACCGCGCTCGACCAGGTCTCGCATGACAGGGGTGAAGGGCAGGTCGCCGGTGGGCGAGCCGACGATGCCTGTCGAGACGGTAGAGCTATGCGCTGCGAGGGCCTTGACCGTGCGCAGTTCGAACACGTCTCGGGGAGCGATTCCAACCCCGGCGGCGCGTGCGGCGGTGACCAACTGGATGGACATGATGCTGTCGCCGCCGATGGCGAAGAAGTCGTCCTCGATGCCGACGGACGGTAGGCCCAACACGGTCGCGAAGACCTCGGCCAAAGCGTGCTCGGCTGGCGTGTCGGGCTGGCGGGACGACACGATGGCGGTGAAGTCCGGCTCAGGCAGGGCGGCGCGGTCTACCTTGCCGTTGACGGTCAGCGGCAACGCGTCGAGCGCAACGAGTGCGCCGGGCACGGCCTGTTCGGGCAAGACGTTCTGCAGGGATGCACGCGCGGCGGTGACGTCGACCGCGGCAGGGGTGACGTAGCCGACCAGTCGTCGATCGCGGAGCACGACAGCGGATGCGCGGACGCCGGGAAGCGCAGATAGTGCCGCCTCGACTTCACCCAGCTCTACGCGGAAACCACGGATCTTGACCTGGTCGTCGGTGCGCCCGGCGAACCGCAGAGACCCGTCACGTCCACGACGGACCAGGTCACCTGTGCGGTAGAGCCTGCCTTCACCGAAGGGGTTGGCCACGAACCGCTCGGCGGTGAGCGCGGGCCGGTTGAGGTAGCCGCGCGCGACCTGCGCTCCACCAACATAAAGCTCGCCGGTGACACCGGTCGGGACAGGCCGCAACCACTCGTCGAGTACGTAAGCGGTCGACCCAGCCACGGGACCACCGATGTTGGGCGTGTCGCCGTCGATAGCAGCCATCGTGACCATGACCGTGGCCTCGGTCGGGCCGTAGAAGTCGAACGCGGCGATGCCGGTCAGACGCTCCCAGAGCGCGGTGGGCACCGCTTCCCCGCCCATGCCGATGCCCTTGACGCCGGTGTCGAGCAGACCCCGGTCCACGAGCATGCCAATGGTGCTGGGGGTGGCCTCGACGAAGTCGACAGCGCGGTCTGTGACGGCCTTGAGGTAGGCGGCGGGGTCGGCGTACTCGTCCCGGGTGAGCAGGTGCAGCTCGTGGCCGTCCAGGAGCCACAGCAGCTGCTGCCAGGACGCGTCGAACGCGAACGAGAACCCGTGCGACACCCGCAGCCGCCGCCCACCGGACACCGGGCCGAACACAGCGGCCTGGTTGGCCTGGAACAGCGAGGTGATCTGGCGGTGCGCGACGGCGACGCCCTTGGGCAGACCGGTGGAGCCGGATGTGTAGATCACATACGCGGCCGAGTCCGGGTGCGGGAGGACGTCGAGCGGGGTGTCCGGCTGGGCGTCGATCGCAGGGTCGTCCGGCCGCAGGGTGGGCTGGGTGGGCAGGGCGGGGTGAATAGGCAGAGTGGGCGGGTCCGCGGTGAGGGTGTCGGTGATCAGCAGCGTGGGCTTGGCGTCGGCGATGAGGTGGTCGAGGCGGGCGCGCGGATAGTCCGCGTCGAGCGGGAGGTGCGCCGCTCCTGCCTCGATGACCGCGAACAGGGCGATGACCAGGTCGACGCCGCGCGGCAGGGCGACGGCGACGATGTCCTCGGCGCCGATCCCGAGCTCGACGAGGTGCCGGGCGAGCTTGCGGACGCGGGAGCCCAGCTCGCCGAAGGTGAGGGTCTGGTCGGCGACCAGCGCGATGTCGTCGGGGCGGGCGGTGATCTGCGCGGCGAGGAGTTCGGGCAGGGTGCGCGGGCCGTCCTGGAGCGGGGGCGACTGGCGCCAGGCGAGTTCGCGCGGCGTGCGGATGTCGATGGCGGACAGGCGGGTACGCGGGTCGGTCGCGATCGCGTCGAGCAGTGTGGTGAGCCGCCAGGCCAGGTCATCGGCGGTGTCGCGGTCGAACAGGGCGGTGGCGTAGTCGACGGAGACGTCGATGCCGCCCTCGGCGCGTTCGGCCAGGGTGATCGTGAGGTCGACCTTGGCGGTGGTCAGCTCGACCGGCTCCGCGACGCCGCCGTGGCCGGGCAGGCCGGGGTTCGCGGTGGGGGCGGCGCGGTGCACCAGCATGGTCTGGAACAGCGGGTTGCGGCCCAGCAGGCGCGCTGGGGCGAGGTCGTCGACGACCCGGTCGAACGGCACGTCCTGGTGCGCGTAGGCGGCCAGGTCGGCGGCGCGGGCGCGGGCGAGCAGGTCGGTGAACCCCGGGTCGCCTGCGGTGTCGACGCGCAGGACGACGGTGTTGACCAGGAAACCGATGAGGCCGTCGAGCCGGTCGTCCACGCGGCCCGCGACGGGGGCGCCGAGCGGGATGTCGGTCCCGGCGCCGAGCGCGGTGAGCAGCGCCGCCACGGCGGCGTGGCCGACCATGAACAGCGACGCGCCTTGTCCGGCGGCGAGGTCGGTGAGCGCGCGGTGGGTGTCGGCGCTGACCACGGCGCGCACGCGCGCGCCACGGTGGTCGGCGGCCGCGGGGCGGTGGCGGTCCGTGGGGAGGGCGATCTCCTCGGGGAGACCGTCGAGTGCCCGGCGCCAGTAGGCGAGTTGGGTGTCGGCGACCGTGTCGAGGAGCGCCCGCTGCCAGACGGCGTAGTCGGCGTACTGGACGGGAAGTGGCGCGAAGTCGGGCTCTTGTCCTGTCTTGCGGGCGGTGTAGGCAGCGCCAAGTTCAGCCCACAGGGTCGCCTCGGACCATTCGTCGGCGGCGACGTGGTGGACCAAGACCAGCAGCACCGACGCGGTGGGCGTAGTGAACAGCCACGCGCGGATCGGGATGTCGGTCGCGAGGTCGAACGCGTGCTCGGCAGCCTCGGTGACGAGAGCAGGTAGTGCTTCCTCGGTGGTCTCGACGACATCGAGGGTGGGCTTACGGTCGGTGATGACCTGGTGGGTGTCGGTGAGGACCGTGCGCAGGCTCTCGTGCCTAGCGACTAGGTCGTGCAGCGCCGCAACGAGAGAGGTGACATCAACGTCGCCGGTGAGGCGAGAGGTGAAGGGGATGTTGTAGGTCGGCGAGGGACCTTCGACGCGGTAAGCGAACCAGAGGCGTTGCTGTGCGGCCGAGAGCGGGACCAGTTCCGGGCGCGGAAGCTCGCCAGGGACCGGGCGTGGGGCGGTGGTGATGTCCGTGCGCGCGGCTAGGCCCGCGACGGTGGACGCCTCGAAGACGTCGCGTACCGAAAGTTCGGCGCCGAGGCCGGTGCGGACTCGGTTGACCAGACGGGTCGCGAGCAGCGAGTGGCCGCCTAGCGCGAAGAAGTCATCGTCTACGCCTACCGCGTCGAGCCCCAGCAGATCGGCATAAGCGGCGCAGAGGAACTCCTCCACAGCCGTTTTCGGAGCGCGATCGGTGTTCGCTTGAGCCTGCGGCTCCGGAAGGGCCTTGCGATCAGTCTTACCGCTAGGGCTCAACGGGATGGCGTCAATACCCACGATGACCGATGGCACGAGATGAGCGGGCAGGGTCTTGGCCAGCTCGTCCTTGACGCGCGCGCTGGCCTCGGGCGGGACTACGTAGCCGATGAGCCTGTCTTGCCGAACGGTCGCCACCGCGTGGATGACACCGTCGACGGACGTCATGGCGGCCTCGACCTCGCCGAGTTCGATGCGGAACCCGCGCAGCTTGACCTGGTCATCCACACGACCCAGGTATTCCACCGCGCCGTCGTTCCACCTGGCGACGTCACCGGTGCGGTAGAGCCTGCCTTCGGCGAAGGGGTTCGCCACGAACCGCTCGGCCGTCAACCCTGGCCGGTTGAGGTAGCCCCAGGCGAGTTGCACACCGGCCAGGTAAAGCTCACCGGGGACGCCTGGGGGGACCGGGCGCAGGTCGCGGTCCAGGACGAAGGTGTCGGTGTTCCACACGGGCCGTCCAATAGGGACGGTTCCCGTGTTGGCGACACGGATAGCGGTAACGTCGACCGAAGCCTCGGTAGGCCCATAGAGGTTGTGCAGCTCAGCGGTGGAGACTACGCGGAACTCGTCACGCAGGTCTTCCGGGAGTGCCTCGCCCGAGCACAGAACTCGCCGTAGTGCGGACACGCGCTTGGCGGCCGGGTCTGCGACGAAGGCACGCAGCATCGACGGCACGAAGTGCACCGTGGTGACCTGGTTGCGCTCGATCACCTCGGCCAGGTACGCCGGATCTCGGTGACCGCCAGGCTTCGCGAACACCAGCGTCGCACCGGAGATCAACGGCCAGAAGAACTCCCACACCGAAACATCGAAACTCGCCGGGGTCTTCTGCAGTACCCGCTCGCCCGGGGTGAGCCCATACTCGGCCTGCATCCACAGCAGACGGTTCACAATCCCGGACTGCGGCACCACCACGCCCTTGGGCCGCCCGGTGGAACCCGACGTGTAGATCACGTACGCGGCCCGGTCGCCAGCAGGCTCGACGATACCCAAGCCTGCCTCTCCGCCGTGATAGGTGCCATCGGGGTCGAGGACCAAGTGCGGAGTGCCTACTAGAGCGCTGCCTTCACCCGCGATGACCACCGTGGGGGCAGCGTCAGCGACCATGAAGGTCAAGCGGGCCAAGGGGTAGTCAGGGTCGAGAGGGAGATAGGCGGCTCCCGCGCGCTGGATTCCCAGCAGGGCGACGATAAGAGCGGCTGAGCGCTCCAAGAGCACACCGACAATGGAGTCAGGGCCGATGCCGCGAGAGCGTAGTTCGGCTGCCAGAGCCCAGACACGGGTGTCGAGTTCGGCGTAACTCAGGCAGGCTCCGCCGTCGACGATGACCGCAGGGGCCTCGGGGTGTGCGGCGACCTGCGCGGCGAACAGCGCGGGGATCGACTCGCCGCGCACCGGGACCCGTGCGCCCTGCCACAGCGAGGTCACCGCAGCGCGCTCTGGGGCCAAGAGCACGTCGACCAACTCCACCGACGCCTCAGGCGCGGCCACCACAGCACGCAGGAACGCCACGAACCTCGCAGCGAACGCTTCGACGGTCGTAGGCGAGTACAGGTCGAGCGCGTACTCGACGAAGCCCCGGAGGCCGTCCGACTGCTCCGACAGGTCGACGGTCAGGTCGAACTTGGCCGTGTCGGTGTGCACCAGTTCCAGCGAGCGCGCGAACCCCGACGGCAACTCGGGGTGGTAGGCGAACAGCACCTGGAACAACGGGTGCCGACCGGCCGACCGGCGCGGCGACAGGGCCTCCACCATGCGCTCGAACGGCGTGTTCTGGTTGTCGAACGCCGCGAGGTCGGCGGCGCGCACCCGCGCCAGCAGCTCGGCGAACGACGGCGCCCCGGAGATGTCCGTGCGCAGCGGGACCGTGTTGACGAAGAAGCCGATCAGCGGGTCCACCACGGGGTCGACCCGGCCCGCGGTGGGCGTGCCGATCACGATGTCGGTGCCCGCGCCCAGCCGTGACAGCAGCGCGGCGAGGGCGGCGTGCACGACCATGAACACGCTCGTGCCGGACCGCACGGCCAGCTCCCGCACGGCGGTGTGCAGGTCGGCCGGGATGTCCAGTGGGACCGTGCCGCCACGGTGCGACGCGCGGGCCGGTCGCGCGTGATCGGGGCGTAGACCGACCTCGTCCGGTGCACCGCGCAGGGTCGTCGACCAGAAGTCCAGCCCGTCTTCTTCCAGACCCCGCTGCCACAGCGCGAAGTCCGCGTACTGCAACGGCAGTGGTGTGAACGACGGCGCTGTACCGGCCAACCTGGCCTCGTACGCCACGCCTAGGTCCGCGACCAGTGGCCCTAGCGACCACTCGTCACCCGCGATGTGGTGCAGCACCAGCAAGACAGCACTACCGAGCACGTGAACGCGGAGCGGCGAGTCGGCGCGAAGGTCGAACGGGGCACGCGCGGCTGCATCCACCGTGCCGCCTTCTAGGACGGTGGGCCACACGTGGCCAATGACCTGGTATGCGATCCCGTCCGCGTCCGTGGCGACGACCGTGCGCAGCACCTCGTGCCGTTCCGCGACATCGGCGACCGCAGCGCGCAAGGCGGCCACATCGACCTGGTCGTCGAACCGCAGCAGCAGCGGGATGTGGTAGGTCGGGTCAGGCCCATCAAGCTCGTGCACGAACCACAGTCGCCGCTGCGCGAACGACAACGGCACCCGCTCAGGCCGTTCCACAGCCCTAGGACCCGCCACCGCCGCTGCCGTCGTCAGGTGCTCCACCAGCCCGGCCACGGTAGGCGCGTCGAACACCGACCGGATGGACAGCTCGACACCTAGCTCCACCCGCGCCCGCACGCTCAACCGGGTCGCCAGCAGCGAAGTCCCGCCTAGCGCGAAGAAGTCGTCGTCGATACCGACATCGCGGACCCCGAGTACCTCGCCAACAAGGTCACACAGCGCTCGTTCGCGGGGATTGCGCGGAGCACGCCCGCCACCAACAAGGTCCGGTGCAGGCAACGCGCGCCGGTCGACCTTGCCGTTAGGGGTCAGCGGAATCTCCGGTAGCCCCATCAACGCGGACGGGACCATGTACTCCGGTAGCGCTGCCCGTGCCCAGTCAGTCAGGTCGTCCGGAACCGACGGGACGACGTAAGCGACGAGCCTCTGCTCGGCCAGGCTCGCCCCGTGCGCCACAACCACGACGCGCTCAACATGGGGATGCCGCGCGAGGACGGTCTCGATCTCCCCTAGCTCGATCCGGAAGCCACGCACCTTGACCTGGTGGTCGACCCGGCCGAGCACGTGGAGCAGCCCGTCAGGCCCACGGCGCGCGAGGTCGCCGGTGCGGTACATGCGCGACCCGGCGGGCCCGTAGGGGTCCGCTGTGAAGCGTTCGGCGCTCAACCCCGGACGAGCGTGGTAGCCCCGCGCGAGACCGTCACCGGCGATGTAGAGCTCGCCAGGAACGCCAACGGGGACCGTCTTAAGGGCGCCGTCCAGCACATAGACGGTTGTGTTGGCGATAGGCAGGCCGATGGAGACGCCTTCGCCGTTCAGGTCATGTGCGGTCGACCAGATGGTGGTCTCGGTAGGTCCGTACAGGTTGGTGACACCACGAGACCGCGCGAGCTCTAGCGCGAGATCTGCGGGCAATCCCTCCCCACCCACCAGCACGCGCAGGCCATGGGCAGCGTTCGGGTAAGCGGCCAGAAGCGCCTGCCACAGCGAAGGAGTCGCCTGCATGACGGTGGCGCCATCGGCGATGACAGCGGCCAGCAGGGCCGGATCGCGCGCCGTGTCGCCGTCCACCAACCGGACTGTGGCACCGGACAGCAGCGGCACGAACAACTCCAACCCGGAGATGTCGAACCCGACCGTCGTCACGGCGACCAACACGTCGTCGGCACCGAGCGCGAACCGGTCGACCATGTCCAGCAGGAAGTTGACCAACGCGCCGGACGGGATCACCACGCCCTTCGGGCGCCCGGTAGAGCCCGAGGTGTACAGCACGTACGCGGCCTGATCAGCACGCACCGAGACAGGGCTGACCATCCCGGTCCTCACCTCGTCGAACTGCAAGCCGTCAGCGCCAACAACCAGCACCGGCGCCGCGTCGGCGAGCATGTACTCCAGCCGATCGGCCGGGAACCCCAGGTCGAGCGGCAAGTAAGCCGCGCCGGTGGACGCCACCGCCAGCAGCGTCGCGACAAGGTCAACGGTCCGAGGCAGCGCTACCGCCACCACCGTCTCCGGACCAGCCCCCCGCTCACGCAAGGTCGCAGCGATCGCACCAACGCGTTCCACCAACTCGCGGTACGTCACCGCCCGCGCCCCGTCCCGTACCGCAACCCGGTCCGGCGTCCGTTCAGCCTGCGCCACAACGAGTTCAGCAAGACTCAGTGCCGGACGAGCGGGCTGTGGCCCGACCACCGAGACAGGCTCGTCCAGCAGCCCCAATCGCCCGGTCGGGAGGTCGGCGGCAGCATCAACGAGGCCCCGCAGCACGGTCACGAACGCGTCGAGGTAGCCGGAGAGGTCCGCATCGCTGTACCGAGCGGGGTTACCGTCAACCTCAATCTCCAGCGACCCCTGCGCGTTGTAGACCGTGAACGACAAGTCCTCTGCCGGGCCAGCCGACAGGTAGTGCACGGCAGCGTCCACCCCGCCGAAGTCCAGCTCGGCCCGGTACGGCTTCAGGTTCACCCACGGCCCGACCAGCCGCCGCCCCGCCGCGAGCAGGTGCGCGTCCCGCCGGACGTCTTCGCCCCGGTAGGTCTGGTGTGGACTGACCGCGCGCAACTCGGCCCGCACCGCCGCGAGCAGGTCGCCCACCGACGTCCCCGGCGTCACCGCGACCCGTAGGGGTACGACGTTGACCGTCGTCGTCGGGATCCGCGCGGACACCGAGCCGAGCCTGCCCATCATCGGCAACCCCAACACGACCTCGTCGGCCCCGGTAGCCCGGTGCACCACAAGCCCCACGGCAGCGGAAACCAAGGCAGGTCCGTGCAACGGCTCCAGTTGGAGGTCAGCACTCCCCCGCACCCGCCGGAAGCCCACGACCGACTCGGTGGAGTTCGAAGGTGACACAACTTCGGGCAGGTCCGCGACCCGCTCCGCCCACCACACCCGGTCCGCGGCGAACTTCTCCGACGCGCGGTAGACGTCCTGCTCCGCCACATACGCCGACACCGGCGCGAAGGGCGACGGTCCGACCTCGGTGTCACCGGCCAACGCGCGGTACACATCCGACACCCGCCGCGCGACCAGGGAGAACCCGTACCCGTCGAGCACGATGTGGTGCGCCCGCAGGTACCAGAGGTGGTGCTCGGGCCCGAGCACGAGCAGTGCCTGCGCCGCGACCGGGCCCGCCAACAGGTCGACCGGACGCGCGCGGTCGTCGTCCATCCAGCGCGACGCCGCCGCCATCGGGTCGACCACGTCGCTGAAGTCCACCAGTGCCACCGGTACCGCTACCGCGCCGGGCAGTTGCGAGACCTCGTCGCCATCGGTGGTGAAGACCGTGCCGAGCGCCTCGGCCTCGGCGCCGACCGTGGTCGCCGCGCGCAGGAACGCCTCGACCACGAGGGGTCCGCGCAGCTCGACGGCCTCGGCCGTGGTGTACCCGGCCCCGGTGCCGTCGAGCCGCTGGGCGAACCACAGCGCCTGCTGGGCGGGCGAGAGACCCACCGGAACCACTGGCACAGACATCTCCGCTCACCCTCTCCGGCACGGCGTTCACCCGCACCGGGACCACGACGCGGGCCCCGGCGCGCTGGTACAGCTGGAAAACCCGGCTCAGTCGTCCTCGGCGTGCCCGCGCCGCCAGTAGCCGCTGAAGTACACCCGCTGCTTGGTCAGGTCCCGCTCCAGCACGAGCAGCGCCCGGATCGACTGCACGGCCGCGGACTCCCCCGCCACCCACGCGAACACGCGCTGGTCGATCGACTCGGCGCGGACCGCGTCGAGTAGCCCGGTCCCGGTGCCCGGCTCGGCACCGTCTCGGTGCAGCCAGGTGACCGAGAGATCTGCCGCTGACTCCAACGGCTGCTCTTCTGCTACCGAGTCGACCTCGACGATGACCCGCACGGGTACTCCGGCGGGCAACGACGCTGCGATACCCGCGATGGCGGGCAGCGACGTCTCGTCGCCAACCAAGAGGTACGCGGTGGTGTCGGTAGGCGGGGCAAAGCTGCTCAGACAGCCATAGAGGCCAACCGAGTCGCCAGGACGCGCGGACCCCGCCCAGCGCGAGGCCGGGCCGGTATCACCGTGCAGCACGAAGTCGATGTCGATCTCAAGGTCGGCGGGACGGGCCGCTCGCACGGTGTAAGTCCGCACGATTGGGCGCACGCTCTCCGGTAGGTCCGCCAACGCGTCCCAGAACGGGACGCCGTCCGGCACAACAACATCTGTGTCCGGAGTGGGCGGTAGCAGTACCTTGCACCGCGGCTCCGGCCCGACCTCGGTGTAGTGGGCCAGATCCGGACCGGTCAGCGTCACCCGCAACGTGTGCGGGGTGACGCGTTCGGTCCTGGCCACGGTGAGCCGATACGGGCGCAGCGTGTCGCGCCCCGCCGGACCGCGGCGGGCGACTGGCGTGGCCACGGTCAGGCGCCTGCCTTGTCGGCGTCCATCCGGGCGGCCAGGCTGCGCGGGCGCATGTCGGTCCAGTTGGCCTCGATGTGGGCCAGCGTGGCGGCCCGGGTGTCCGGGCCGAACACGACCTGCCAGCCCGCCGGGACCGCCACGAACGTCGGCCACAGCGAGTACTGGCCCTCGTCGTTGACGAGGGCGTGGAAGGTGCCGTTCTCGTCGTCGAACGGGTTGGTCGACATCGCGCGCACTCCTCAGGGGGACCGGATTAACCGTTGGTTAGGCTAACCTAATTCGGTCAGGTGGAGAAGTGGTAGCCGATCTCGTGCGGGTTCGGTCACACCGGCGTGATCACCGCGCGGCGAGGAATTCCAGCAGCAGGGCGTTGACCGCCGCGGGCTGTTCCAGATAACCGTAGTGACCGCCGTCGGCGACCCGCGCGAACCGGGCTCCGGCGATGGCGTCAGCGACCTCGCGACCCAGGTGCGGCGGGGTCACCACATCGTCGGCGAAGGCGATGACCAGCGTGGACGCGGCGATCCTGGCGCAGATCGCGAGCAGGTCGGGGTCGTCGGCGATGGCCATCTGCGCGATCACGCCCGCGCTCGGCGGCTGGGTGCCGAACTCGAGCACGTCAAGCCATTCCCGCGCTTTCCCGGCGTCGAACAGCGTGCGCGGGGAAAGGTTCCACAAAGCTGTAGAAGCTGCGTGGAAGCGGGCCGGAAGTCGAATTCCCGCTTTCGCAAGCTCCAGCTCACCGGCGTCGAACGCGGCGTGCAGCGCTTCCTGCCGAGACCGGGTCGCCATCAGCACGAGCCCGCCGACCAGGTCGGGCCGGGTGGCCGCGACCTCGATGGCGATCCGCGCGCCGAGGGACGTGCCGACCAGGTCGAAGCGCGGGAGGTCGAGGTGCGCGGCGAGCGCGGCGACGTCAGCGGCCATGTCCGCCACGGTGATGCCGTCCGCGCACTCTGACGACGGCGCGATGCCGCGGTTGTCCACCGTGATCACGCGGTACCCGGCGGCGACTAGAGCGGGTTGCTGGTGCAGGTGCCAAACACGGCCGGAACTGCCAGTGCCCATCAGCATCAAGACAGGGTCGCCGGTGCCCTTGTCGTGGTAGCTCAAACTGATGCCGTTTACCTCGACAAGCGGCACTAACCTGCCCTCTCCTCCTGAACAACCCGCCCTCCGGCGAGTGTGACAACCCGCGGTAGCCGCTCGATGGTGGCCTCGCGGTGCGCGATGACGATGAGCGTACGACCGGTGTGCAGGCGGTCGACCGCGCGCTCCAACCGGGCGGAGGTCTCCGGGTCGATGTCGGCGGTGGCCTCGTCGAGGATCAGCACCGCCGGGTCGACCAGCGAGGCCCGGACCAGGCCGATGATCTGCCGCTCCCCCGCCGACAACCGGTCGCCACGACGACCGACGACCGTGTCGAGCCCCTCGGGCAGCGACGCCACCCAGTCGTCGAGCCCGAGAGAGTGCACGGCGGACACCATGTCCACGCGGGTCGGCGCGGTAGGCGCTAGAGCGAGATTGTCGGCGATAGTGCCATCGACCAAGTGGACCTGCTGCGGGACCAGGACGAGCTTGCCGCGCAGGTCCGCCTCGTCGAGGTCGGCCAAGTCGACACCGCCGTAGGTGACCTGACCACGGTCTGGGGCGTAGAGGCCGCTCAGGAGCTTGGCCAGGGTGGTCTTACCGGAGCCTGTTTGGCCCACCAGGCCGGCACGGTCGCCTTCGGCGAAGGACACCGAGACGCCGTGCAGCACCTCGGAACCGTTGATGTAAGCGTATTCGAGGTCCGATGTAGACAGATCCGCGCGCGTGGGAGCAGCGGCCGCAGTCGCTTGCTTGATCGGGCGCTCGGTAGCGTCAAGCAGGTCGAGCAGCCGGGCCAGGCCGACCCGGGCGAGTTGCAGCTCCGCCAGCAGCTCGGAGAGGTTGAGCACGCCCTCGAACAGGTTCTTGGTGGCCAGCACGAACACCACCACGGTGCCGACGCTGATCTGGCCGGAGGTCACGAACCAGACGCCGAGCAGCAGCAGCACGGCGGTGGAGAGCCCTTCGAGCAGGCTCATGGTCTCCAGCCGGTTCTGCACCGCGACCGTGCGGTTGGCCGCGCGCAACGCCTCGTCGTTGGACTTGCCGAAGCGGCGCAGCCTGGCGCGCACCCCACCACCGAGCCGCAGCGTCTCCCCCGCGGCGACGAACTCGGTGAACTGGGCGGCCATGGTGGCCTCGGCCGCGGCCTGGTCGCCGAAAGCGTCGTCCGCGTCGCGGTCGAACCAGCGCAGCACCAGCACCGCGGCGGGCAGGAACACCGCCAGCAGGATGACCGTGAGCAGCCAGGAGTACACCAGCAGCACGATGACCGTCATGCTCAGCGAGATCGCCGCGCCGAGCAGGTCGGGCAGACTGGAGCGGACGAACTGGGCCAGCTCGGCGACCTCGCCGGTGCTTCGGCGCAGCAGGTCACCGGTGCGGTGCGCCTCGATGAACCGCAGCGGCGCGCCCGCCAGCCGCTCGACGACCAGTTCGCGCAGGTGGCGCACCACCCGCTCACCCACCGAGGTCAGCTGCAGCTCCGCGGCGGCGAGCAGCACGAGCCGGGCCAAGGTCAGTCCGATGAGGACGAACACGGCGGTCCACAACCCGCCGGAGTCCCTGCCGAGCACCGCGTCGACACCGGAGCCGATGACCGGCGCGATGCCGACGACGGCGGCGGTCGCCGCGGCGGTGGTGAGCATCGCGGCACCGATGCGCCAGCGGTGCGCGCGCAGGTGCGGCCAGAACCGGCGCAGGACACCCTTCGTCGACGGCGCCTCGTCGAGCGTGCGGATCTCAGCCACCGACGACCTCCATGTCTTCCCGGTCAGCGGCGAGCGTGATCAGCCGGTCGGCCGCGGCGACCACGGCGGGGCGGTGCGAGACGAACACGATGGCGGTCTGCGGGGACCAGTCGCGCAACCGGCGCAAGATGGTCCGCTCGGTCTCGGCGTCGACCGCGGAGGTGACGTCATCGAGCACCAGCACCGGTGGCTTGTCCAGAAGCCCCCGGGCTAACGCGAGCCGTTGCACCTGTCCGCCGGAGAGAGTCTCACCGCGCTCACCGACCACGGTGTCGTAACCGTCGGGCAAGTCTTGGATGAACTCGTCGAGCGCGGCCACCCGGCACGCCTCTCGAACCAGGTCCTCGTCGATGTCGCGGTCGAGGGTGATGTTGTCGCGCAACGTCCCGGACAGCACTACCGGCCGCTGCGGCACCACACCGATCCGCCGCCACACCTGCTCGGGGTCGGCGAGCCGCAGGTCGATCCCTCCGAAGTGGACGGTTCCGTGGTCCGGGTCGTCGAGCCTGCACAGCAGGCGCACCAGCACGGACTTGCCGGAGCCGGTCGGGCCGGTCACCACGACGAGTTCACCGGGCGCGGCCAGCAGGTCCACCGGGCCGAGCACGGTCCTGCCGTCGCGCACGGCGGTCACCCCGACGGCCGAGAGCATCCCGGAGTCGGGCAGCGGGCGCGGGTCGTGCGGGGCGGCAACGGCGGGCTGGGCCGCCAGGACCTCGGCGACCCTGGCCGCGGCGACCCTGGCCTGACCGCGGTTGACCAGCAGGTCGACCAGGACGGTCACCGCCACCGTCATGGTGATCATCCAGGAGGTGAAGGCCACCAGCGAGCCCACGGTGATCCGGCCGTCGATCGCGGCCAGGCCACCGACCGCCAGACCGATCGCGACCGCGAGCCGCAGCAACGCGGGCGGCGCGGAGACCCACCACGCGGAGATCCTGGCTACACCCAAGGTGTGCCGGGTGACGTGCGCGCTGACCTCGCCGTGGCGGCGGACCAGCACCTGCTCGCCACCGAGGCCACGCACCGCGGCACTGGCCGAGAGCAAGTCCTCCACCGCGTCGGCGCGGTCGCCGTGGGCACCGGAGAGCCGCTCATTGGCGGCCCGGTACCGACCGGGGAACTGGGCGTTGAGCAGGCCCAGCAGCGGCATCGCGACGAGAAGCACGGTCAGCAGCACCGGGTCGAGCAGCGCCACCGCGGGCACCACGACCAGCACCGTCACCACGACCCGCGACCACCTGGTCAGCCCCTGCACCCAGGCGTTGATCATCTCGGTGTCCCTGGTCACCCGCATCGCGAGGTCACCGCGGCCGAACGGCGCCAGAGCGGCCCGGTCGAGCACCCCGACCCTGGCCGCCAGGTCACCGCGCAGCGCGTGCGCGATCCGGTTCGCCGCGAGGTTCGACCACCACTTGCCCGCCACCGCCGCGACCAGCATGAGCGCCGCGACGAGACAGGTCGTGACCGACCAGAAGACCGTCCGCCCGGAGTCACCCGGCGTGATCCCCTCGTCGAGCCCGTGCTGGACGCACCACGGCAACGCGAGCAACGCGGCCTGTTGCACCACCGTGGCGGCCAGGCCCGCTCCGAGCACGGCCCGCTCCCCCCGCAGGCCGCTGCGCAGCAGATCCACCCCGGTGTCCTCCCTGTGGCCGCGCGCGAGTCAGTGCGCGCTAACAAAGTTAGGTCATCCTTACTTGCGACCCACCAGGGTGTCAATGTGACGGACCAGCCGCCCGCTTTCACGAGTACGGAACCATTTCGCGGTCCCGGCCCTACTTGATCCAGATCCGCAGGACCGCGGCGAGGACCGCGACCAGGACACCGGTGGCCAACGCGCCACTGCCGAGCGCACGCGCCTGACGGAGGACCCGCCCCTGCGGCGACCGGGTCCGGAACCGCGCGGCGGGCGCGAACTGCGTGTGCGGGACCGACCTGTCATCGACGATCGCGGTGACCAGGTCGGTGAGGTGCGAACCGAGCACAGGGCGCCGTCGCCGATCACCCGGGCTCTCCGAGCGCCACGCGTTCGATGTAGGTGCTGACTATGAGCAGACGCCCTCTTATCCGCACACGGCGCGTTGCTGACCTTGGACGATTCCAGCGGCGCTGTGGTGGCATGCCGAACGCCATCAGTCACTGGTGCCTCGGCGGCCCGGCCTATCGCACCTGGCGCCACATCGGACTCCGGACCACCAGCCCCGGTCAACGGCGGCCGGAGCGCCATTCTGTGGCCAGGAGCCAGGCGAGGTAGAGGCCGCCGATGGCGGCGGTTGCGACGCCGACGGGGAGGGCGTTCTGGCCGAAGACCCGCTGGGACAACACATCCCCGCCCAACAGCAGGGTCGCGCCCATCGCCGCGGCTGGGAGCAACGCGACTCCGGATGAGCCCGCGAGGCGTCGTGCCAACTGTGGCGCGGCGAGTGCGACGAAGGCGATGGGTCCGGCGCAAGCGGTCGCGACGGCGGTAAGAGCGACGCTGATCACCACGAGCGAGAGTCGGGTCGGCTCCGTGCGGATACCGAGCATGGTCGCCGTCTCGTCGCCCATCTCCAGGATGCCGAGCCTGCGCCCTAGGACTATCGCCGCCGGTAGGAGTACCGCCATGGCTATGGCCATCGGCAGCACTTCCGACCACCCGCGACCGTTGAGGCTGCCGACGAGCCATACCTGGGCCGCCTGTGCCTGGCGCAAACCGGCCCTGGTGAGGATGTAGGTGTTGAGGGAGCCAAGAACCGCCGTGACACCGATGCCGATCAGGATCAGCCGGTAGCCCTGGACGCCGGTGCGGTAAGCGAGGCCGTAGACGGCGATCGCCGCGACGACCCCGCCCAGGATGGACCCGAGGGCGATCTGGGTCATGCCGCCGCCGAAGACGATCAGCACGAGGATGGCGCCGGTGGCCGAGCCGGTGGAGAACCCGATGATGTCCGGGCTGCCCAACGGGTTGCGGGACAGGCTCTGGAAGATCGCGCCGCTGACCCCGAGCCCGGCGCCGACCAGTACCGCGGTGGTGACCCTGGGCAGGCGCAGGTCGAACACGATGTACTTCTGGCCGCCGGTGCCCGCGCCCTGCAGGGTGTTCCACAGCTGGGTCAGGTTCAGCGCGAAGTCACCGGTCAGCAGACCGAGCAGCGCCAGACCCACGACCACGAGCAGGAGCGCGACGACGACGATGACCGCGCGCGGGTGCGCGCGGAAGGACAGCGCCCCGACCCGGACGGGGAGACCGGACACGACGCTCACAGGTGCGCCAGCTTCCTGCGCCTGCACAGCGCGATGAACACCGGGGCGCCGACGAAGGCGGTGATGATCCCGACCTCCATCTCCCGCGGCGCGATGATCAGCCGTCCTACTACGTCCGCGCCGAGCAGCAGCACCGGCGCCAGCAGCGCGCTGACCGGTAGCACCCACCGCTGGTCTGGCCCGACCATCGCGCGCGCCATGTGCGGCACGGTCAGCCCGATGAACGCGATAGGCCCAACGGCGGCGGTCGCGGCCCCGCAGAGCAGCGTGATGGCCACCGCGGAACTGATGCGAACCGTAGTCAGGTTCACCCCAAGCACCCGGCCGGTTTCGTCACCGAGGGCGATGGCGTTCAACGGAGAGGCGAGCCCGGCAGCGACAACGAGTCCAGCTAGCACGAACGGCGCGATGTCGGCCACGACGGTCATGTCACGCCCGTCCAGCGACCCGATCTGCCAGAACCGGAACTGCTGGAACGCGGCCGGGTCGAGCACGATGGTCGCCGCGACGAACGCGCCGAGGGTCGCGCTGATCGCCGCCCCGGCCAGCACCATCCGCTCCGGGGTGACCGTGCGGCCGGTCGACCCGAGGACGTAGACCAGCACAGAGGCGACCGCGGCGCCGAGGAACGCGAACCAGATGTAGCCGCTGACGGTGGTGATCCCGAAGAACGCGATGGAGGCCACGACGGCGGTCGACGCGCCGATGTCGACGCCGAGCAGCGCCGGGTCGGCCAGCGGGTTGCGGGTGAGCGACTGCATGAGCGCCCCCGCCACTCCAAGAGCGACGCCGACCAGCAGCCCGATGAGCGTCCTGGGCACCCGGCGGTCCCAGATGATGGTCGCCTCGTCACCACTGGGGATCACCCCGGTGAGCACGTCCCAGACCGTCGAGAGCGCGATGGTCCGCGACCCGACGGCCACACTGAACAGGCACACGAGGACCAGCCCCGCGCCCAGCAGCCCCAACCGCACCCACGCCTCCCAGGTTAAGTGAGCCTTACCTTAACTCCGCGAGGTCGGCCACCCACAACTCCCCCAGCCCCGGTCCCACCCCGACGAACCCGAACCCGGCGCCCTCGGCCGCCACCCGGTCCATGGGGGCGTCACCGATGTAGACGGTGTCGGCCGCGGTGACGCCGTGAGCCTGGAGGACGCGCTTGGCGTCGTCGAACACGGCGGGGTCCGGCTTGTGACTGGCGGTGAGATCGGCACCGTGGACGAACGCCAGCCGGTCGACGGGGAAGCCGGAGAAGTCGAGGTCGGCGCGGGTGGGACCGGTGTTGGCCGAGGTGACGACGCCGACGTGGGTCCCGTGGTCGAGCAGGGCTTTGACCAGCTCACGCGCCCCGACGGCGGCGGACTTGCGGTAGAGGTGCTCCAGGCTGAGGTTGGCAGCCTTCATGTCCGCGAGGGACGCGGCCCCCCGGTAGAGCACGGTGATCAACTCGTCGTACGGCTTGCCCCAGTGCTCCCGCAGGACGTCCTCGGTGAGATCGATCCCGTAGAACCTCGCCGCCACAGCCTGGTGGTGCGCCCACTTGACCACTCGCGTGAGCAACAAGGTGTCATCCAGGTCGAACACCACCGCCCGCGCCCCCCACACCACACCCCGCGCGTCCACACCGGCCCCTTCCGCCACCCACACCATGACACGCCGGGAAAGACGCACCCGTGCCCAGATCACTGACACCCGCGCACAAATCGAGAGCAGTCGAAGTCACACGCAGCCCGCGAGGAACCAGTTGCCAGCCGGGGATCCACCAGTCGCGGACGCCTAGCTCGCCGACACAACCTCTGGCGCCCCTTCGATGGCGGCGAGCGCCAGCAGGTTCATTCGGTGGAAACTTTCCAGGGTGAAAGCCAGGTCCACCTTGTCACCGAGCACGATGGTCACGCACTCGCCCTGGAGGCTCACCCGGATCGGGCAGTCGGATCCGACACTCGCCCAAGACCCGCCGACCACTGACTCCTGCACGCTTCCTCCACGTCACTCGCCTGCCGCGCCCGACCATCGGGCGATTCGACTCAAGAGTGACGTTCCCGGCGGCAACTCGGAAGTGACGCGGTGTCATAGGGCGATTGCCGGAAAAACGCAGACCAGGACGGCATGTCCCAGTTCGTCGTCAGAGGTCGATCGCCAGTCGGTCGGCGAGTTGCTGGATCGGCGCTCGGCGGCGACGGGCACGTTCGGCGAGTTCGCGGACGGTGTGCCTGCTGAGGGTGTGGTAGCGCATCCACTCGGGGGCGGCGTGTTCTGCGCGCAGCAGGCAGGTTGTCGCCTGGTCGTCCTGGTCGAGTTCGCTGTGGGCGATGGCGACGTCGAGGTGGTGTCGGGCCTGCCAGGTCGGTGGCACCCCCGCGGGGTCGAAGTCCGCCGCGAGGGTGACGGCGCGGTCGAAGTCCTCGCTCTCGACGGCGGCGTTGATGGCGGCGATTCCGGCGTTCGTCGGACCGAATGGCGTGTTGTAGATCGTGCGGTCTCGGCCGACCCGCGCGGCCGCCGCTTGGGCGAGGCTCATGTGTTCGACGCACCGCTCGGGCGCGTTGTTGCGAACCGCCGCACTGGCGGCGCGAAGCATGAGGATCCCGGAGATCGCGAGGCGTTGCGGCGGATCACGGCGGAAGTCCGGGTCCATTACCGCCACTTGGCGAAGGGCAGCGGCCTCGGCGTCGTCAAGGCGCCCTTGCTTGAAGAACACCCACGACAGCGCGGACACGTTCATCGCGCTCAGGTGCTCGTCCGAGGCTTTCGCGGCGGATTCCTGGGCCTGGATGAGGCCGATGTATCCGATATCGGGCCTGCCCAACCCGGTCATCATGGTGGACGCGATCTGCAACACCTCGGACAGCACGCCGAACGCGGCCGCGCGATCGGCCGCCGGTGCGGTATCCGCCGCCGCGCGCGCTTCGGCGATCAGCCCGGGGAGAACCGCGCCGAGCCTGGCGAACTCGCCTTCCTGCCGGATCTGGTCCGCTTGGCGCAATGCCGAGCGAACCCGGTCGACGGTCGGCGGGTCCGCGTCGAACGCGTTCTCCACAGCGAGGCCGGGGAAGTAGTCGAGCGCGGTCAACGCGTCCCGGATGGCGAGGACACCCACGGCCTCTTCGTCCACCGGCGCATCGATGGTCGTCACCTGCCCGAGCAGGTGAGCCACGTCGATGTCGAGCGCGTGGGCCATGCGCATCAACGAACTCATGCTGGCCGTGTGCCGCACCTCTTGCTCCAGCTTGCGGACGAGGTCGACGCTCACCTCGGCCTTCTCCGCGAACTGCTCCTGGGTGAGCTGCCTGCGCTTGCGCGCCCGCTTCACCCGTGCGCCCAAGCTGGTGTCGTCTGCCATGAGACCCACCTCCGAACCGGAACCGGTGCGGGTACTAACGCTACAGGTCGGACTCCTCGGCGAGGACTGCGCGGAGGCGGGTGTAGATGTCGTCGAGGGAGGTGAGGTCGGCGGGGGTGAGGTGGTCGATGAAGGTGCGGCGGACATCGGCTACGTGGGTGGGGGCGGCGGCGGTGATGGCGGACATGCCGTCGGGGGTGATGCGGACCATGGCGCCGCGGGCGTCGTCGGGGCAGGTCTCGCGGGCGATGAGGCCGCGGCGTTGCATGCGGGTCAGGTGGTGCGAGAGCCTGCTGCGCTCCCAGCCGACCGATGCCGCCAGGTCGCGGGCGCGGACCACGCCGTCGGGGGACTCCGAGAGCGGGACAAGCAGGGCGTAGTCGGCGAGGGACAGGCCGGAGTCGGCGAGCAGCCTGCGTTCGAGGACGGCTTGCAGCTCGGTGTGCAGCGCCAGGTGCGCCCGCCAGACCCGGGACTCGCGTTCGTCGAGCCAGCGCGGCACGGTGGGCCTCCCTCGGCGCGGGTTTTTTGTTGATGTGTCATCATAAGCGGTATGGAACTCGGCATCTACAGCTTCGCCGACCGCCACCCCGACCCGGGCACCGGCGAGCAGGTCTCGGTCGCCGAGGCGCTGGCGAACACGCTGGAGCGCATCAGGCTCGCCGACGAACTGGGCCTCTCCTTCTACGGCCTCGGTGAGCACCACCTCGACACCTACGCCATCTCCAACCCCGGCACCGTCCTGGCCGCGGCCGCGTCGATCACCGAGCGGATCACGCTGAGCAGCGCGGTGACCGTGCTGAGCACCGAGGACCCGGTCCGGGTGTACCAGCAGATGCGACGCTAGGGCAATACCTCTGACCAGCAGAAACGCAGAAGACGTGGTCGCGACCCCTCAAGGTCGAGCCAAAAAGTGCCACATGTCACAAGCTAGAGGGTTGACAATCCCGCAGAGTCTCAGGGTGCGACGAAGACACCCGGTCTGTTGCATCTGCCAAAACCGAGGCGATCACAGCCATCCGTAGGCTGCGGCTAGGGCGGGTGGGTGACACCGCGATACACCCACCCCTACCCCTTCGAACTACTGCGAGACGAGGAGGGTGGACTCCTCGATGCGGGGGAACAGAGGTTGCGGGGCCGGCAGTCGACCGTCGACCGCACGCACTTGAGCGGAAACGCGTTCGGCGGCGTCCGGCAAGAAGGGCACCAACTCATCGGCAACCACGCGGATTGCGTGCAGAAGCACCGCCAACGAGTGGCCGAGTTTGACATCAGCGTCTGCGTCGCCAGCCTTGGCGGCCTTCGCCAGGTTCCACGGCGAAACCTCTACCACAAAACGATTGGCCTCATCTACAACGGCCCACAGCGCGCCGGTAGCACGGCGGAAGTCAAAGTTATCCAATGCTGCATCGACGGCGGATGCCACAGTAGAGATGACGTCCGCCAAAGGGCCATCAGGCAACTCGTCAGGTAGTTGCGGTTCAAGCCCTTCGCGGTACTTGTGGATCATGCTCACGGTTCGGTTGACTAGGTTACCCAAGCCGTTGGACAGGTCCTCATGGTACCGATTCACCAGGCGCTCGACTGTGAAGTCCGCATCCCCTGTACGCGGAACCTCACGCACCAACCACCAACGCAAAGAATCTGCGCCAAACTGATCCACAATGGCCACAGGGTCAATTGCATTGCCGAGACTCTTGCCTAGCTTTTTCCCTTCAACAGTCAAGTAGTCGTGAACAAAGATCGTAGTGGGCAATTGCTCGCCAGCACTCATGAGCATGGCGGGCCAATAGACCGCGTGAAATCGAACGATCCCCTTGCCAATGACATGCGTGCGAACGTCGGACTCGGTCCACCAGTGTCGGTACGCGGCACCGCCCGCGCTATAATCGAGCGCGGTGATATAGTTGCCGAGCGCATCCCACCACACATAGATCACCTGGTCATGATCATCGGGAACTTCGATGCCCCAACCGCGCGCCCTCTCCGTAGAGCGGGAGATCGAGAAGTCCTGCAAGCCGCCTTTGATGAAGCCTAGAACTTCATTTCGACGGCCAGGAGGTTCAATACGAAGGCGCCCAGACTCAATCAGTTCCCGAAGCTGATCCTCGTACCGCGAAAGCTTGAAGAACCAATTCTCCTCATTGACCAATTGTGGCGCGGTGAGATGTTCAGGACATAGGCCGTCGGCCAGTTCGCTCTCGGTATAGAACTGCTCGCATCCCACGCAGTACAAACCTTGGTAGTGCTTTCGATAGAGATCACCGGCCGCCGCTGTCGCCCTCCACAAGCGCTCGACACCCGCCTTGTGGCGAGGGTCGGCACTCGTACGAATGAAGTCATCGAAGCTGATTTGCAGAGGTCCCCGCAGGTCGTAGAATGCCGCCGCATTTCGCTCGACCAATTCCTCAGCGGGAATGCCTTCCGCTTCGGCGGCAATCGCATTCTTCAACGAATTGTCATCTGTGCCGGTCAGGAATCGCACGTCGTGCCCCCGGTGACGCCAGTGGCGCGCCATGACGTCCGCTTCGACCAGTTCCATTGCAAAGCCCACGTGCGGCTTGGAGTTCACGTAGGGAATGGCGGTCGTGATGTAGCGAATCGACATCAGGTTGCTCCTGTGATCCGGGTGTGGTGAAAGCCCAGACAGACGGTTGTGGTGTACCCAGCAGCGTATCGGGTCAGGGAAACGGTCGAGCGGCGGCAGGCAGTTGCCTACCGCCGCTCGACTGGCCGCTACGTCACGCGGAGATCGAGGTCATCCGCTCGACGGCGGCCGAGACGGCGTCCTCGGCAGGCGGCGTGAACGGCAGTACGCGGGTCGTCACCTCCGAGTGGAGGTCCCGCCCGTCGAACTCCTGGACCACCGACTCCACACGCAGGAGCTGGTAGTACGGCAACTCCACCGCCTGCTGGGGCAGGTAGTGCGGGTAGTTGGTCGTGCCGTGGACGGTGGAGCCGTCCTCCAGCTCCACGGCGAACCTTGTGGTGACGACGATCAGGTTCGGTCCTGCCTGCATCATCACACCGTCGAACGCGGGGATGTTGGCGACGCCATTGACCCCTCGCCGGAGGTTCGAGAACCCTCCCTCGACGCGCGAGCTGTCGTAGAGGCTCTCGGCCCGGAAGTCGGTCATCGACGACGCGCGGACGTGGGCCAGGACGTTGCCCGCGGCGTCGCGGATGAAGCTCTCGCGGTCGTTGCCAGGCACGTCACGGCCGATCGACAGCAGACCGCCGGACGCGCGCAGCATCCCGACGGTACCCGGCGCCTCCTGGGCGGCCATGACCAGCGCTCGGTCGCAGCACATCAACACGATGGTGCGCGGGTCCCAGCCTGCGGGCATCTGCTCGAACGTCACGTCCATCGTGCTGACACCGGTGTCGGGGTCGATCTCCCCCGCGCCCTTGCCCAGGATTCGGCCGCCGTTGACGTGGCCTTCGATACGGTAGTCGTGTTTCACTGATTCACCTCGTTGTCAATCAATGGGGAATGATCCTGCATCCAACCTAACCGCGCCGATACATTCCGGCCACGGTCGAATGTGTGGCCGCCACGTACTGGCGGCACAATTGGGGCGCGCCACGGTCAACAAGAGGCACCAGCGGGCATGAACTCATCCAGAGGACACACCACGGAGAGCGGGCTCGACCGCTTCGAGCGCCCCGATAAAGTGCGAGCCAGTCTGTTGCATGTCGTCCGAGTAGCACTTTTCAAGGAACCCGTTGACAACAACGTCAACACGGCCACTTGCGCGCCACAACTCGGCTCCAGCACTCGCGAAAGGTGTCGCTTGTGGACTGTTTCGCACTCGAACAGCGGAAGCGCGACCATCGTCGCCGATCTGAACCACATCTACATACACACCACGGGCATGAAATCGGTGCAAGTGCGTTCCGGTGACGCGGCCGTCCGATCCAGCCATTGGCAGAGCCAAGAATTCGAGCTGACGTAGGCGCGCAATAAATTCGAGTACCACCGCATCGCCGGACCGACGAATGTCACCCTCTCCCGCCTCGGAGGGCCGGACCCGCGCGGCAAACTGGGGGGCGGTCTGCCCGCGCGGGTCCGGAGGCTGGACGCACGTTGACGACCGGTCGTCACACACTCGGAGCGTCCTGCAGGTTGCACAGCGGCCGGGAGTGTCGCCGTGGTGGTCGGCGCTGACCACCTGCGCTGTGCGGGTCTGATCGCCGGAAGGCCCAAGGGCCGTCCCCGGCGAGGTGGCACCCGGCGAACAGGCAGTCGCTTGGACATCCCTGCCCGCCGGAAACTTGCATGGCCGACGGTCTGATACCGACACCGAGGCGTTCCCACTCATCGCTTGCCTGCGGCTAACTTGATCAACATGTCGGCCCCCATGCCGTGTCTGCTGCCCGAGCCCTCTCTAGGTTGGGCCGCAAGCTGTTACGGCGTAAGTTACACGTAACTTACGCCGTAACGTTCCGGCAAACGGGTGAATCGCGCTGTGACGGTTCGTTACGCTTGGGGCGGCTCCCGCCATCACCAGCGACCAAGGAAGGCCGCATGACGCCCGATGACCCCGTGGTCGCCCAGATCCAGCTCGGCATCCTGCTTCGGGAGCTCCGCGGCCACGCTGGGCGCACAGCCGCCGAGGCCGCAAGTCACATCGGGATCTCCACAGGCAGCTTCAGCCGCATCGAGAACGGCAAGCAGACCATCAAGGCCGAGGACGTGTCTGCGCTGCTGGACTTCTACGGAGCCGATGATCAAGCGTCGGCGGAGGCGTTGAAGCTCGCCTCGGTGCCACGCCCAACACGCCGCCGACGCAGCACGTCATACCGAGACGCGGTCCCGAACTGGTTTCGCCGGTTCCTCGTGTTGGAGTCAGAGGCCAACGACATCTCGATCTACGAGAACGAGATCGTCACGGGGCTCTGCCAGACCGAGGAGTACGCCCGGGTCCTCCTACGAGCCGGGCCCCGCTGGCTGGAAGCGCCGAACTTGACCGGCAGGTCTACATGCGTACCAGTCGTCAACAGATTCTCGAGCGCAGCGACCCTCCGCCGCCCGTGCTCGATGTGATCTTGCATGAGGCGACCTTGCATCGGTTCATCGGCAACGAGTCGATCATGCGTGGCCAACTTCAACGCCTGCTCGAACTGAGCGAAGCCCCGGCCGTCGAGCTTCGGGTGCTGCCGTTCCGGCCGATACCGACGCGAACTTACGACGAGGCGTTCACTGCGACCAGCAGGTTCACGCTGCTCAAACTGCCAGAACGCGGAACAGTCCTGTACTTGGAGGACTTCGCAGGAGCCACGTACCCCGAGGACCTTCTTCTAATTCAGCAATACGCCAACGCCTACCAGCGGCTCCACGCTGCATCGGCAGACCCCCGGACTTCCCGCGATCTGATCGCCAAGGTTGCCCGGCAGTACATGTGATACACATCCAAGTAGAAGGAGCCGGCGATGGCTACCAAGAACCTAGGGCAGTACCGCTGGCGAAAGAGCAGTCGCAGTGGCAATCAAGGCCAGTGCGTCGAGGTCGGCATCAGCGCGCCCGAACCGGACGGCGTCGCCATTCGCGACTCAAAGGCCCCGCAAGCTGGCGTGCTTTGCGTGGGGGTCCACGGCTGGGCCAGCTTTGTTGCCACGTTGCGGCTCGCTCGATCAGCGCGTTGATCGAGGTCTTCGGCTTAGGGGAAGGTGACGTGAACCGCGAGGGAGAGCCGCAGACCAAGTAGGCCAGACCGTATGGCGGGGAGTGCGACCAGCCCTCATGCTCGCGTGAGGACACTCGTGCTCCCCGTCATCGCTCGACAACTGGATGGTCAGCGTCAAGGGAGCCCGGCGCCGCCGGCTCGTCTCGTTGTCGAGGATCTGGGATACATCCAAGAGCTGCGTACCGGAGGCGTTCTGATCGCCGAACGCTCTCCTCGCAAGCGATGCGGCCTTCTTCCGTAGCAAGGGCTTCGTCAAGACGCTGGTGGTGCAGATCGTTGATGACAGTGGACAGTGCCCCCACTGAAACGCCCGGACCCGCGAAGATCACGTAAGTCCCATCAGGTCGTTCCACCAGTTGGGCCGAGTCGCCTAGATGGTCGTAAATCTTGATCAAGTCGAGGTCTATTGGCACGCCTGTCTCCCTACGCACAACCCCCCAGGTTGCGCTGTGCTCCGGGTGTCACCAGGTCCCGGCTAGGCCCCGCGGGCGAGGTGTCGCCCGCGAAGTCGGCGAGCGTAGCGGCTCTCAAGCTTCCGCGCACGCCACCTAGGTAGACCTGATGCACAACCATCTTAGGATCAAGACACCTAGGTCGGATGTGATCTAGATGTTGGGCGTGATGCTGATCTCTGGAGCGATCGAGTTCGCCCGATGCTGTTCAGCCGTTGCTTGGTCCGCTTCCAGCACCCCTAGCAGACCGTCAGCGATGCGCTGTCGGCTCGGCGTGAGGCGCGAGTAGCGCACTCCGAACTGCATGGCCTGTGGCGTAAGCGGCACACCAGCTCCGGCCTGGTCAACGGGATCATGCACACCCGCGTCCGCGAAGAAGGCACTTGACACCTCGGACAAGGGCGCGCCCAACGCGTCCCTGAACCGCTCAAGCACCTTGACGCCAACGCCACGGCCAAGCTTGCTGGGTTTCACGTGCTGCGCCAGCAATCCTGGCCTCAACCCGGCCTCACGTTCGATCTCGGCCACCGACTTGCCTGGGCGGTATCGGCGCAAGAGGGCTTCGACATGGCTCTTGGCTTGCTCCAAAGCATCCCCCTTGTTCACAAAGCCGCCAATGACTTGTGCGTACTCCGTACCGACATCCAACAGCCTAGACGCGGCCAACGTCACCCGGGGACACCGTAGGACGCGAATCCCCACGGCGCACGAGAGGTTGCCAGAACGCAACTGCTTACACCAGGTGACTGTCAGATCACACCCACCGGGACGGTTCATCGAACTTTCTTGACAGAGATGGTTCGGTGATCCACTGTGGAAGGGCCCGCCGGGATGGGTTGTCAATCCTCCGGTCGGCGGGTTTCGCCTCTGGGGGAGGTTTGCTGTGTCCTGGCGATTAGCGCGCCTGTTCGTCGGCGTGTGCGCGGCGTTGCTGTCGCGTTGGCTGGCGATGTTATCCACGGTGCCGAGTGGACGGTTCTGCTCGGCGCGTTGACACCTCTGGCCTTCCTGTGTCCTTCCGAGGTCTTGTCGCGCCGCTGGGAGGCGGCTTCGCCATGTCCACAACAGCTTTGGCTATGCCCGAACCGGACCCGAGCAGCGCGGGTTCGGCGTTGTCTCCGGTCTCGCTAGATCGGATCGCGGACGAGTTCGCCCAACTCGAACGATTGGTCCCGCGTCTGGACAAGCTCGCCGCCCGGCAGAGGCACTTGCAGCGGGTGATCAAGGCCGTCCTGGGGGACGGTGAGATCGGCACGATCGGGAACGTTCCGGTGGTGTCGTGGAAGAAGACGCTGCGGGTCGCGGTGTCACAGAAGCTACTCAAGGAGCGGTACCCGCACATCGTGTCGGAGGTATCCGATATCACCGAGGTGCGCCGGTTCCTGCTGCTCGACCGGTGAAGGCCGCCACGGCATCCCGCGAGCTCGACGTTCGGGAGCTGGTGGGCGAGATCGCGCGGCGCGCGATCTCGCTCCCCCCAGCGACGGGTGACCCGGTCGCGGCGGTGGCCGCGTTGCTGGTGCTCGACCCGCGCAACACCGACCACGTCGAGGCGGTCACCACGGTCATCGTGTGCGACGCGTTGGGCGACCCGTGGCGGGAGACCACCGCCAACCAGTGGCGCGCGGTGCTGCCGACGTGGATCCGGCCGCAGGTGATCGGGGCAACCGTGCAGCGGATGAGCGCCGCCGGGGTCCTGGTCCACACCGGCCGCTGGGTCCGCTCGACCGACACGGCCGGGGGCAACGGCGGCAAACCGCAACCGGTGTACCGGGTGATCGTCCCTGGGGAGGACCAGCCGTTGCCGTTCGCGCGGCTGGGAGACGTGGGGCCGGTTGGCCCCGACAGGACGTGATACCGGCTGACTGCCACGCCGACGCCGAGTCGGCTCGCCGATGCGTCAACGGCGAGCTGGTCGCCGAGGAGCTGACCACGACGGCCCGCGGGCTGGTCGTGGCGTGGCTGCACGCCCGAGGACTGCCCGACACCGAGATCGCCCGGCGCGCCCGGATGTCGACCTACACCGCTTTCCGCATCCGCTCGCGCCTGGGACTTCGGGCGCACACCGCAGACTGTTCAAGGAGCAACGCACGTGGCGCGTGATCACGCCCGCATCTACTGCACCATCTGGGACGACGACGACTTCCTGTCCTTGTCCACGCTGGCGAAGTTGGTCTACATCCACCTTCTGTCACAGAAGAAGCTGAGCTATGCCGGGCTGCTCGACCTGGCGGCCAAGCGGTGGGCGCGCGCCCACCCCGACCACGACGTGGCGGAGGTCCGGGCCGCGTTGGCCGAGCTGGCCGCCGCGCGCATGATCCTGGTCGACCACGACACCGAAGAGGTGTTGATCAGGACCCTGATCCGCAACGACGGCATCGCCAAGCAGCCGCAGGTGCTCGCCGCCGCGCTGCGGCAGGCGTATGCCATCGAGTCGCCGATCCTGCGCGCCGCGTTGGCGGCCGAGCTGCGCCGCCTGCCGATGGAGGTCTGCGGGTCCGCGCCGTCGATCATCGCCGCGTCGCTCGAGCGCGGCGACACCGTGCCGCCGATCGAGATCAAACCCGCGCGCCGCCGCCAGGCCCGCGCCGCCGGGGAGGACGTCGACCAGGTCGCGGCCGACACGGCCGACCCTGCGATGGACCCCTCGGCCGACCCTGCCGGGAAGGGTTCCGCGCGCCCTCTGGGGGAAGGGGGTAGGGGGAAGGGGGAGTCTTCCCGTCTCACCTTGCGTTCTTCTTCTAGGCGCACGCGCGCGAAACCACGGGATCGGGAGCTGGCCGCGCGCCTGGTCGCCGAGCACATCCCGGCACAGCCGCGTCGGGTGAGCGACCGGCTCACCGCCGAGGCCGCCGCGTTGCTGGCCGAGGGCATCGCGCCCGACCGGGTCGGGGCCGGCCTGCGGCGCTGGTCCCAACGACGGGTCGGGGCCGGTCTGCTCCCCGAGTTGGTCGGCGAGGCCATGCGCACCGCCGCACCCGCCGGGGCCGCGGGCAACCCCTTGGTCGCCGCGCTGGAGCTGGCGCGCCGGGTCGCGCACGAGGACCAGGACGACTCCGAGCTGGGACGCATCCTGCGCACCGCCGACGACGACACCGCGCTGGCGGCGCTGCTGTCGATGGGGGCGGCGGCATGAGCCAGGCCCCCGCGACCGACCAGGCCGCGCCGCGCATGTCCCGCACCGAGGTCAGCGGCCTGTTGGCCATGATGGCGGCGTTCCGCTCCCGCACACCCAGCGACACCGAGCTGACCTGGTGGCAGCACCAACTCGCCGAGTACAGCGGCGCTGAATGCCAGGCCGCGCTCCTGGCCCACTCCAAGACCAGCCCGGACAGCGTCACCCCTGCGCAGATCATCCGGCGCATCCGCGACGCGCGCCAGCGAACCGAGACCCAGCGCCGACGACTGGCCCGCGACCCGGTCGCCGAGCAGGCCCGCAGTGCCGCCGCAGCGCGGCGAGGGATGGCCGCCGTCTACGCCGAGACCGGCTGGACCCGACTGCCCGAACAGCACACCGCGCTGCGGGTCCCGTGCCCTGAACCGGGATGCGAGGTACCCGCCGACGTGATGTGCCTGACGGTCGGCTTCCGCGACCGCCGGGACCCGGCCACCCGCGTGCACCGGTCCCGGCTGGCCGCCGCCCAGGCGCGACCAGAGCACCCCGAGGAGGCGACCCGATGACCGGGACCGACGACCTGGACATCTACGCGCCGACCCCGTGTCTGCTCGGCTGCGTGGCCCCGGGCGGGGAACCGTTCCCGGCCCAGCACGGGTACCGCACGTGCGACCTGTGTGCCGATCGGCTGCGCGCCACGCTGACCGAGCTGGTCGAGCTGTACGCGCTCGTCGATGACGCCGTAGTCCCGGGCCGCGGTGGGTCTGCGGCGCGCGGAGCACCCGGTCACGGGTCCCGTTCCCCCGCCCGCGACAGCGTGATCGTGCTGACCGACCCGCGCACCCACGCTGTCGAGGACGGCGACCCGCACTCCGTGCTGGCGGTGCTGTCGAGCTGGGCGGACAACGTCCGCTCCGACACCGGCCAGGACCCGCGCACCGGAGCGGCCACTGTGTCGGGCGAGGTCGCCTTGCTGGTGCGCTGGATGGACTGGATGACCCGCCAGTACTGGATCGGCGACCTGGGCCAGGAGGTGGACGAGCTCGCGCACCAGCTCCGCGCCGCACTCGGCCTCCAGGAGCGCACCATCCCGGTCGGGCCGTGCCCGAACCGGGTCACCGACCCGGACACCGGTCGCACGGTCACCTGCGGCGCACCGCTGCGGGCGCGGCTATCGGTCGAACGGATCAGGTGCCGACGCTGCCGCGCGAGCTGGCCACGCGAACGCTGGGACGAACTCGGCGGCGAACTGGGCGTTCCGGTGTCGGACTTCGCCTCGCTGTCGGCATGGCTGGCGACCCCGACCGGCACCTTGCGCCGCTGGCGCCACGAGGACCGGTGGGCCAACCACGGCACCAAGGCCCGGCCCGTGTTCGCGCGGACGGACGCGCTCGCGTCCTGGCGGCGCAGACACGCCCCGGCGGCCCCGGTGTGACGGGTGCGGGACCGGTGACCACTCGAAGGCGGTTGGAACCACCGGTCCCGCGATGTCCCGTTGCGCTCGGCCACGAAGGCCGAAGAAAGGACACGCTCAGTGTAGGCGAGCGGCCTTCTGTGTCGCCAGGTGGCGTCGTGGATCACCTTCACTAGCTCCACTCCATACATTGCCGATAGAGTTATTGATGTGAGGGGGACGGGATGGAACCCCACCCCACGCGGAAGGAAACCGTTGCGCCACAGAGAAAGGGACACCATGGACTTCCCCGAACCGACCAGGATCGGCCACTTCAAGGAGGTGAACGTGCTGGCGGTATACCGCTGGCTGGTCGAGCCCGAGCGCCCCCTGGTGCCGCGAGTCGCCGACGACCCGGCGCCCCTTGTGGACGCCTTGTTCAGCGATGACCTTTGCTACTGCGGCCGATGCACCCTCCTGGCGACCGACATGCGTCCCTGTCCTGCCATTGAGGAGCGGGCGGGCATCGCCCGCCAGCAGTTTCAGGAGCTATACCCCGACTTCAGTGTCCAAACGGGATGGTTC
The DNA here is from genome assembly GCF_003663795.1 of Actinokineospora cianjurensis. Classification (NCBI taxonomy): domain Bacteria; kingdom Bacillati; phylum Actinomycetota; class Actinomycetes; order Pseudonocardiales; family Pseudonocardiaceae; genus Actinokineospora; species Actinokineospora cianjurensis. The sequence goes on along the minus strand of NZ_RCDD01000005.1, from coordinate 88,041 downwards.
ACCATGCCCGCCTACTTCACCGAAAGGTGGAGGGCGAAGGAGGTGGTCAACCGGCTGATCGACCTGGCGCCGGAGGACTGAGTGGACCGGGATGGGGGCGCCAGCGCTCCCATCCCGCCTCGAAGTGGCGTCGTGGATCACCTTCGCTAGCTCCACTCCATGCATTGCCGATAGAGTTATTGATGTGAGGGGGACGGGATGGAACCCCGAAGCCAACACAGAACCGTTGCGCTGAAACGAAAGGATCTCCGATGACCACCGCCAAGAAGACCTCCGTCGAGACGACGCGAGAGCAGAAGGCCAAGATCAAGCAGAAGGTCGCCGCCCTTCTGGCCAAGGCCGAGAGCACCGAGTTCCCCGCTGAGGCGCAGGAACTCGCCGCGAAGGCCGCCGAGCTGATCGCCCGGTACAACTTGGACGCCGCGGCGGCCCGCGACGACAAGGGTGCCAAGCCGGAGCCGATCTCGACGGTGGACTTCACCGTGAGCGGCCAGGGCTGGCACGGCAAGGCGCGGTCGGCGTTGTACTGGGCCGTTGCCGAGGCGACCGGCTGCAAGGCCGTGCACATCAACAACAAGATGAACGGCGAGGACCGCCTGGTGACCGTGGTCGGCGCCGCCTCGACGATCGACGGCCTCAAGATGCTCCTGCCCTCCATCCTGTTGCAGGCGGAGTCTTCCGGAGCCAAGGCCGCCAAGGAGCACATGGCCGAGGTCGGCCCCAGGATCGACACGGCCGCCGACAAGAACATCGAGCGCAGGTCCTACTTCCGGTCCTACCTGGAGGGTTACGGCAAGGGCGTGGCGGAGAAGATCCGCGCCACCCGCCAGGGCATCGTGGAGGAGATGCAGGAGGACCCCAAGGCGCTGATCCTTGTCAGGGATGAGGACCGGGTCAAGGCCGAGTTCGCACGCAAGTTCCCCCAGACCAGGCTCCTGCCCACGGACAAGAAGAACGCCGCCGGGAACGCGGCCGGCGTCCGCGACGGCCGACTGGCTGACACCGGTCAGACCAAGGTCAAGACCAAGGGCGCCAAGGTGATCGGCTAGGTGACCGGGGTGTCCCGACTCAGGTCGGGACACCCCGCTCGCGTCGTGGATCACCTTCCACCCTCCACTTATTACCGATAGAGTTAGTGACGTCCGAGAGTTGGGACGGAACCCCGCTGTCGGACGAGAACCCGTTGCAGAGAAAGGCAAACAATGTCCACGCGTGACTGGACGTTCGATCTGGCCCTACCGCTCCCGCCGATGCGGGTCTCGCTACCCCCCAACACCTACGACGCGATCGTGATCGACGGCGACACCTGTGCCTCGGTGGTCATGGAACCCGACACGCTGTTCCGGCACATGCTGACGATGGTCTCCGACCCGGCCGCGACCTGTCTACAGGTCAACGACACCATCGGCTTCTGGGTCGGCAAGGACAGCGCGGATCACTTCGACCGCTCCCCGGCCGCGAACTACGTGCTGGAGCGGATGCTGTCGGATATCGCTGTCGGCGCCTACCCGGACACCGAGGAAACCCGGCTGGCGGCCGTGGCCCGATTTGCAGGACCCGGCGTGCCCGTGCTGCACGGTCCTTGCGTGATCACTGGAATGGGCTTGGACGAACGCGTTCTGGCTCCTTTGTCGGCGGTGTTCTGGGACTGGTTCGAGCCCGTCCAAGAGGTGATGGACCAACTGCGCGCCGGACACCAGTTCGCTGGTTTCCTGCGAGACCAAGAGATTCCCGTCCGCTCGATCGTCTCGGTGACCATCCGGAGCGAATGACAGACCCGCGCCCCGGCTCGACAGGGCCGGGGCGCGCCCTGGGGGCGCACGGCGCGTGCTGCCCGCAACCCGTAGCGAGAACGAGAGGAACACCCGTGAACGACACCCTTCCCCCCGAACTGACCCGCCTGCTGGAGCGGATCAGCGACCTGTTCGGCCAGCCGGTCGACCAGTCACCGGACGCCGCGACGTGGTCAACGGGCCGCCCGGAGGGCAGCGACATGTCCGGCCGGTTCGGCGCCGTGATCATCGGCGGTCCCAACGGGCTCGTCACGCGAATGGCTCTGACCGAGGACAACGCCTTGGACCGGATCAGGAACGCCGTCGGGCAGACCACGGTGGCCCCCCTGGACCTGGTGTCCGGGGTCGGCTTCTGGCGAGGTGTGGACGATGCGCGCGTGGGGTTGAACGTCCCCGCGATGCACACGATCACGAAGCTGGCACGGGACGTGGTCAGCGGGGCTTACGCCGCCAGCGACCGGGACACGGCGCAAGTCCGGCGCGCGTTCGCCGACGGCGCCAACACCCCGACCGTGCACGGCCCCTGTGTGGTGACCGGCCTCACCGCCGACGGCAAGCCCGCCCCGTTCGGCGAGCGCCTGGCCGACTGGGTTGACGACTACATCGCCGAATTGAACTACATGTCCCTCGGTACCCAGATCGCCCAACAGCTCCGCAGCGCCGGGATCCCGTTGAGCGACATTCGTGGGCTGACGCTCGGCGTGGTCACCGACTGATCCGCCGGCAACGTCGCCCCGGCCCCCGACCGGGGTCGGGGCGACGGCCACAATGAGGTAGCCGACCAGCGCAGGAAGGAGCCGACCGACCGTGATCCCCGCCGGACGCGCCGCCGTCGACCGACGCGGTATTGCCGCCCTTCATGGCCTGTCGGAGGCCACCGCGCACAAGACCCGTCCCTGGGCACACCCCAGTCATCCCGCCCCACTCACCCCGGGCAAGCCACGACGTGGGCACCCTCGCCTGTGGGACGAGGAACAGGCCGAGGCATACGCGGCGGGCCGGCCCATCCCGCCGCTTCCCCAAGGGCAGGACCCTCGGGACCTGCTGAACCAGGATGAGGCCGCGGCGCTGGCGGGAGTCCAGCCCGCGACCTGGGCTCGCTACCAGTACACCGAGCGCACACGCGCCAAGGCCCGCGACGGTGGCCCCCTGATCCCACCTCCGGACGAGACGGTGTGCGGGGCCGACCACTGGTACCGCGCCACCATCGAGCACTACATCAATGAGCGAGACGCACGCGCGGGCCAGGCCCTCGGCGGCCGCCCCGTGAACACCGACATCGCCACCGCCGTCGCCGAGCTGGTGCACGCCGCACAAGCCGACGGCGGCACGGTCAACATCGCCGAGGTGTCACGGACAGTGGGAATCGCCTACAACACCGCCCGCTCCCACATCCGCCGCATCACCGGCGACACGCGATAGGTGGTTGCGCCTGACCTGCGGCGAACGTAGAGTGATCAACAGTGGTGTCGTGTACCCACCGCACGACACCCTGACGCGGTCGAGAACCCCGGGAGCCTGACGCCACGGCCCCGGGGTTCTCCCGTTCCCGCACTCCCCGCTCATCTCCGCAGGCCGGGGGTGGGGCGTGGGTGCCTGGTCGGGCAGCGACCGCCGTGCACGTCTTCCCGTCGACTGGCACCGGCGCCGCGCGCTGGTGCTGGCTCGGGACCCGGTGTGCCGGTTGTGCGGGGTGTGGCCCTCCACCGAGGCCGACCACGTCATCGCGGGCGACGACCACTCGCTGTCCAACCTGCAAGGCGTGTGCGGCCCGTGCCACCGGGCCAAGAGTTCCAGCGAGGGCGGACGCGCGGCTGCTGCACGACGCCCCGCCCGCCTTCGGCCGCCGGAACCCCATCCCGGTGAGCTGCCCCGGCCGACAGATCGACCCGACCGTCAACCCTGAACCGTCGACAGGTCGGCCCGGGGCGGCCCCACCCGCACGCCGGACCCCAGGGGGCGTACCCCCTGCCCCCGCCACCGCCGAGCACCGGTTGGTCATAGCGACTCGCGGTCCGTACGAAACTCCCCGACCGCCGCACGCGGCGCGCACCCCGTCTCGCACCCGCGCTCACCTGGGAGAACGCATGTCCACAGCTCGGCCGCCAGCACGCGCACCGCAGCGCCGGAAGGGGGTGGTCGGCGATATCGACTTCACCCCCCAGCCCGCCACGAGCCTGCCCAGACTCGACCAGCTCTCGCCCATCACCCAGCGCCGCCACGCCCGCACCACCGCACGCTGACCCGACCGTCGCGCTGCTGGTCGCACCCTGCACGCGGGCCGCCGCCGACCACGCGATCAGCCGCTGGCACTACAGCGCCAAGACCCCGCGCGGCAAGCTCGCCTGCTTCGGCGTGTGGGAGCACGGCGTGTTCGTCGGCGCGATCGTCTACGGCCGAGGCGCGTCCAACCACCTGGGCCGTCCCTACGGCCTGGACCAGACGCAGGTGGCCGAGCTGGTGCGCGTCGCGCTCACCGACCACGCCGCCCCGGTCACCCAGATGATCGCCGCCACCCTGCGCCAGCTCCGCGCCGCGTCACCGGGCCTGCGGCTGGTGGTGTCGTTCGCCGACACCACCCAGGGCCACCACGGCGGCATCTACCAGGCCGGGAACTGGATCTACACCGGCACCACCGACCCGCACACCCTGTCCTACGTCGTGCACGGCCGCGAGATCCACGGGCGCAGCCTGCGCCACCTCGCGGTTGCCCGCGGCCCCGGCGAGACCGCCGAGGAGTTCGTCCGCCGCACGATCGACCCGCACGTCCGGTCGATCACGACGCCCACGCTCAAGCACCGCTACCTCTACCCGCTCGATCGGGCCATGCGCCGCCAGCTCCTAGACCGCGCCCGCCCCTACCCGACCCGCCTGGAGGTGAGTCCCCGTGCCTGAGCGCCAGGTGCCCGGTTCGGCCGACGTGCTGACCAAACCCGCCGTCCACGACTACCGCGAGCGCCACGGGATCGTGGTCATCTGCCGCGACTCGCGCCACCAGGAGCAGGTCTACGCCCAGCTCCGCGGGCTGGGCCTGCGCTGCCGGGTGGTAAGCGTCTGATGCTGATCAACGTGCGTCACCAGGTACCGGTGGCCGAGTCCTACAGGGCCGCCAAGGTGCGCGGCCTGTTCAACGCCACCGACGAGCAGGCCACCCGGTTCGAGCTCGACGCCGACCTGCCCATCGATGACGACCGTTGGCGGATCGGGGTGGTCGTCGGGCCGTCCGGGTCGGGCAAGTCCAGCATCGGCCGCACCCTGTGGGACGGCTCCGCGTTCTACCCCGGCGACGACTGGCCCGCCGACGCGCCGATCATCGACGCGATCGACCCCGGCGGCGACTTCGAGGCGGCCACGGCCGCGTTGAGCGCGGCCGGACTCGGGGACGTGCCGGTGTGGCTGCGCCCGTACCGGGTCCTCTCGACCGGGCAGCGCTTCCGCGCCGACCTGGCCCGCGTGATCGCCGAGCAGCCCGACCGGGTCGTGATCGACGAGTTCACCTCGACCGTGGACCGCCAGATCGCCCGCGTCGGGGCCGGGGCGTTCGCCAGGGCATGGCGACGCGGTAGCGGCCAAGCGGTCCTGCTCACCTGCCACCACGACGTGCTCGACTGGCTGGAACCCGACTGGGTCTACGACACCGGCACCGCCACGTTCACCAGGGGGTCGGTTCAATTCCGGCGCCCCAGGATCGACGTGGAGGTCCGGCTGGGCGGCTGGAACCTATGGCCGGCCTTCCGGGCACATCACTATCTAGACCTGCCCAAGATGGTCGCCGCGCGCGCCTATGTCGGTTTCGTGGACGGCGAGCCGGTCGCCCACGTCGGCATCACCACCAAGTCGCTGACGACCGGCCCCCACGCGGACCGGATCGTGTCGGTGGAGGCCCGCGCGAGCCGTCTGGTCGTCATGCCCGAATGGCAGGGCGCGGGCGTCGGTACCCGCTTCCTCAACCACGTCGCCGAGCTGCAACGCACCGGGAACGGCACCCTGCAGGGCCGCCGGATGACCACCTTGTTCCACACCAGCCACCCCAACCTCGCCGCAGCACTGCGCCGTGACGACCGGTGGCGACAGATCACCGCCCGACTCACCGGCCACAAGACCGGCAGAAGCGAACGCGACTGGCCCCAACGCGACAAGTCGTTGCCGCGCACCGGCTACGGCGGACACTTCCGCGCCCTCCAGGGATTCCGCTACTACGGCTGAGGAGGTGCCCCGTGCGCCTGTTCCTCTCCGGTCAAGGCGGCTTCGCCCTCGCCGTCGCCGAAGCGGCCACCGACCGCGGGCACACCCTCGCCGGGATCGCCACCCCCGCCACCCGCCGCAACCGCGCCGACGACGGCGACCCGCTGAACTGGGACCGGGTGCGCGCCTGGGCCTACCCCCGCCGCGTCCCCTGGGTCGACGCCGACCAGCTCCGCGCCCACCACGTCCCGACTGACACCGACGTCATCCTCGCCGCCCACTCCCACGCCTTCATCGGCCGCGCCACCCGCGCCCGCGCCAAGGTCGCCGCGATCGGCTACCACCCCAGCCTGCTGCCGCTACACCGTGGCCGCGACGCGATCCGCTGGACCGTCCGCGACCGCGACAAGGTCACCGGCGGCAGCGTCTACCACCTCACCGAGCACACCGACGCCGGGCCACTCGCCGCCCAGGAACACATCCTGGTCCCCCCGAACGCCACCGCGCGCACCCTCTGGCGCGAACACCTCGCCCCGCTCGGAGTGCGGCTGATCCTGCGCGTGCTCGACGACCTCGCGGCCGGACACCGTGTCGAGGTACCCCAGGACGAGGCCCGCGCCACCTGGGAACCATCCTGGTCGCGGCCACCCTTGGTGAAGCCCGAACTCCCGCAACTACCCGGAACCACTGCGATGCACACCCATCCGGACGCGCTGTACCGCGACTAGATCGACCGCTGTCCAAGGTGACCGGAACAGGCTGCACCAGGCGACCTCGTATGTGCCGATAAGGGTCCTATCCGAGGCCACTCAGGACAACCTGGATGGCGCTGAGCACGCCACGTTCGGCGGCGTCAATGAGCGGCCGGACCGGACGATATGTACCGCTACCTGCGGTCTTGCCGTTCCAGTAGCCATCGAGTTCGCTCTGCGGTACGAGCGTCTGCGCCACCTGGCGCAAGTACAGGTCGGGGGAGCCATCGTCCATGCAAGTCCAGGACACGAAGATTCCAGCGTCACGTTGGCGTAGCGCCTTCATATGCATCCTCCCTACAAGCGTGGCACAGTTCCTGTACTGCTGATACAGGTTCTGGGGGATGTGCGGCCTGACCATGCTCACACGTAGCTGAAGACGGCCGATTTCCTCAGCGTGCCGTCCCTCCGTCAAACCGCCAAGGGAAGCAGCGAGATCAGGTCGCGCAAAGACTCCCGAATACTCGGAGTCGATCAGGAGGTCGTACAAGACCTCGACGCCTCCCACAAGGCGCCGTTGCTCGACAAGGCAGCTCCACACCTCGTTCACCGCCCTGACACGTTCCTCATGGACGATACTGTTCGTAAACAAACGCCTCACATCGCCGGAATTCGCCCTGATGCTGGCCGCACCCCGGCGAATGAGGATATCGCCCGAGCGGAAAACCACGGGCTTGTCGCTCCTGATCTGGCCGTCTAGCGCCGCCAGTACGGGCTGAGAGAAGCGGCGTCGGAAATAGACCATCCCGTATCGCCGCTCCTCATCCGTGCCGGGCTCGATCAGTATGTGCTCAGCCGCCACGACAACAAAGTCGCCGTCAACGTATTTCTCGATGGCCCGACGGATGGCCGTGGTGTCGATCTTCTCCGTGGCAGTCAAGCCAACGTGCTCAAACTTGTCTGTTACGCCGACGATGATTGTTCCCCCGTTCGGCAGATTGCAGAAGGCGAGCGCATCCTTGGCGAGGTTGACCCTGGCGGAGGTGCTAGTAAGGTCGTTCAGCGTCTCCTTGAAGTCCCATTCATCGCCTTCTCCGCGCACGGACACCAATTGCTCGAACATTCGGCGCGAGATCGGATCCTGTTGGTCGGCATCAGCCCGATGTGGCTGGCCGGACGGACTGGTCACGGAATGGCCCGCTCTCTGTAGTCGTTGGCTCAGGCGAACAGTTCACGGCTGTAAAGCAGGTCGAGAACGCCTGCACCTTAGCCGGATGTCGACCCTCCGTCTCTACCCCGATCACCTCGGTGACCAGGCGATCAAGGCTCGGAGGTGGGCTGTGCCGCTGGCTGGACGCTCGCCCTCGGCGAACCCCCGGAACCGCAACGCCAAGACCTACGACTGGACCACGGTCGAGGCCACTGCCTACGACGGGCCGTCGCCGGAGCTTCCGGCCAAGGGCGGGCGTCAGCGTTGGCATCGGGAGACGCGGGCGTGGTGGGAGGCGGTGCGCCGGATGCCGCACTGTCGTCTGTGGACTGACACCGACTGGCGGTTCGCCATGGAGACCGCGGTGCTGGTCGAGGCGTTCTGGCGTGATTCGCCGTCGGTGGCGGCCGAGCTGCGGTTGAGGTCGGCCAAGCTGGGCCTGACCCACGAGGACCGGCTGAAGCTGCGCATCCGCTACGCCGCCCCCGACGATGGGGACCAGGTGCTCACGCAGACCCCGGCCGCCGTGGCGCGTCTGGACGAGCGGCGCAAGAGGCTGGTCGACGGTGCCTCGTGAGCTGGTCCACGCACCAGGCCATGACCGGACCCGCTCGCTCGGATGGCTTGCCACGGCGTGGATCGAGCACTGGTGCGTGCACGGCCCCGGCGACGTGCAAGGCGACGAGGTCGAGCTCGATGACGAGTTCGTCGGGTTCCTGGTCGACGCCTACGCGCTCGACGCGGACGGGCGGCGGCTCTACTCCCGGGCCGCGCTGGTGCGTCCCAAGGGCCGCTCCAAGTCCGAGCTGGCCGGTTTTGTCGGCCTGTTCGAGGCGCGCGGGCCGAGTCGCTTCGCCGGGTGGGCCACCGGCGGCGAGGTCTACCGGTGGCGGGACTTCGTCTACCACTACGCCCCCGGCGAGCCGATGGGCCGTCCGCTGGTCTACCCCTACATCCGGTGCCTGGCCACCGAGGAGACCCAGACCGGCAACACCTATGACGTCATCCACTTCAACCTCGAACAGGGGCCGCTGGGGGACGACCTCCCCCGGGATGCGGTCGGCCTGACCCGGGTCCTGCTCCCCGAGGGCGGGGAGATCGTCCCGTCCACCGCCAGCTCGTCGTCCAAAGACGGCGGGAAGGAAAGTTTGGCGATCTACGACGAACCCCACCTGTACGTGACGCCGGAGTTGCGCCGAATGTTCAAGACGGTGGACCGCAACCTGCGCAAGCGGCGGCGGGCAGAGCCGTGGGCGCTGCTGACCTCCACGATGTACCAACCCGGGGAAGACTCCGTCCTGGAGGCGGTCGACCGCCAGGCCCAGGCCATCCGCGAGGGCCGCACCCGCGCGGCCAGGCTGCTGTGGGATCACCGCCAGGCCCCGGCCGGGGTCGACTTGACCGACATCGACGCCGTGGTCGCCGCGCTGGCCGAGGCATACGGACCGGCGGCGGCGTGGATGGACCTGCCCGGGATCGTCCACAATGAGTTCTGGGACCTGACCAAGGATCCCGAAGATGCCCGCAGGTACTTCTTCAACCAACGCACCGCCTCGGCGACCGCATGGGTCACCGCGCTGCAATACGCCAGCGGCACCGTGCCCGACCTGCCGCCGCTGGCGGACGGCGAAGAGACCGTGCTGTTCTTCGACGGCTCGGCCGGGGACGACGCGACCGCGCTGCTGGCCGTCGCGATGGACGACGGCCGCCCCGAGCTGCTGCACCTGCAAGAGCGCCCACCCGGGGCCGCGGGCAAGACGTGGCGCGTGGACAAGGCGGCGGCCGACCTGGCTGTGCGGCAGGCGTTCGAGCGGTTCGACGTGCTCGGCTTCGCCGCCGACGTGCGCGAGTTCGAGAACTACATCGACACCTGGGCGCTGGAGTTCCGCGACCGGCTGCTGATCGAGTCCACCACCGGCCGACACCGCCACGCCGTGGCCTGGGACATGCGGGGACGGGTCGCGGAGTTCACCAACGCCGCCGAACGCACCCGCGCCGACATCCGCGCGCACGAGCTGCCCCTCGGTGAGGACCTTCGTCTGCGCCGACACGTCCTCAACGCGCGCGCGGCCCCCAACCGCTACGGGGTCAGCATCGCCAAACCCGGCCGCGACAGTCCACACAAGATCGACGCCGCCGTCTGCCTCATCGGCGCCCGCATGGTCCGCCGCTGGGTGCTGGCCTCGGAGAAGTACCAACGCCGCCACCGCAACCGAGACCGCCGCGTGGTCGTCCTGCGCTGACCCACAGGGCGGAGGTGGTGCCGCGTGCCCGACGACGATCTCTCTGTCCTGCACCACCTCCGCCAACGACTGTCCACGACGGCCTCCCGGCTGCGGCGGTCGGACGCCTATTACGACGGCGCGCAGCGTCTCGCCGCGCTCGGGCTCGGGTTGCCGCCGGAGATGCGCCGTCTCCAGGTGATCGTCAACTGGCCGCGTTTGGTGGTGGACAGCCTGGAGGAGCGGCTGGACCTTGAGGGTTTCCGGCTGGCGGGCGCGGCCGAGACCGACGAACGGCTGTGGTCGTGGTGGCAGGCGAACAACCTCGATGACGAATCCGGCCTGGCCCACCTGGAAGCCCTGATCACCGGCCGCGCCTACATCACGGTCGGCCCGGGGGACAACGGGTCGGACACACCGGTCATCACCCCCGAGTCCGCCCGGTCGATGATCACCGACGTCGACCCGCGCACCCGCGCCGTGCGCTCGGCGCTTCGGCTCTACACCTCCCGGTACGGCGGCGAGCTGGCCGCGACCTTGTACCTGCCCGACCGCACGGTGTTCTACGAGCGGGGCCGGTCCGGGTGGAAGGTCACCGACACCATCGCCCACAAGCTCGGCGTCGTGCCGGTCGTGCCGATCATCAACCGATCGCGGATCTCCGACCGGCACGGCCGCTCGGAGATGGCCGACGTGATCGGCCTGACCGACGCCGCGTGCCGGACGCTGACCAACCTGCAAGGCGCGCAAGAGCTGTTGGCGGTGCCGCAGCGCTACGTCCTGGGAGCGACCCGCGCCGACTTCGTTGACGAGGCGGGCGAGCCGATCCCCGCCTGGGAGGCGTACATCGGGCGGATTCTGGCCCTGGGCAACGAAAATGCCCGGGTCGGACAGTTCAGCTCGGCCGACCTGCGCAACTTCACCGAGGTCATCAACGCCTACGCGCGCATCGTCGCCGCGCTGTCCGGGATGCCGCCGCACTTCCTGGGCCTGTCCACCGACAACCCCGCCAGCGCCGACGCCATCCGCAGTGCCGAGACACGGTTGGTCAAGCGCGCCGAGCGCAGGACCCGCGCGTTCGGTGCGGCCTGGGAACAGGCGATGCGGCTGGGGATGCTCATCACCGACGGCACGGTGCCCACCCAGGCCGCCCGGCTCGAATCCATCTGGCGCGACCCCGCCACCCCCACCTACGCCGCCAAGGCGGACGCCGTGGCCAAGCTGGTCGCGGCCGGGATCCTGCCGGTGTCGGTGGCGTGGGAGGAACTGGGCTACAGCGCCGAACGGCGCCGCCAACTCGCCGCCGCGTCGGGCGACGACCCGCTGGTGCGGTTGCTGGACACCGTCGGCGCCGGTCGCGTCGCCGACCCGCAGGTGCCCGCGGTTCCCGGCGGTGATCGCCGCTGAACCTCACCGAGTACCGCCAGGCCCAGGACCGGGTGGCCGCGCCGGTCGTGGCCGTCACCGTGTCCACTCTGCGCGGGCTGGCGGGCAGGCCGGTCACCCCGTCCGGGTGGCGGCTGCTGCTGGATGTGCTGTTCCCGGTCGTTCTGCAAGGCCGCGCCTCCACCGCCGAGCTGGCGGCACGGTTCTACATCGAGCAGCGCCCGGCCCTGGACCGACCCGCGCCGCCGCTGGACCCGCCTTCCTATCAGCGGGACGCGCTCGACCGGGCCGTTGCCCGCACCGCCCGCACCCGTCTGCGTGATCGCGCCAGCTCACGGGCCGCGATCAGCGACACCGCCGCCGTGGTGACCCGCCACGTCATGCAGGCCGGGCGCGACGTCCTCGTCACCGCCGCCCAGACCGACCGGGTCCGGTGGGCCAGGGTGCCCACCGGCCGCGAGACCTGCGCGTTCTGCTGGCTGCTCGCCTCCCGCGGTCCGGTCTACCGCTCCGCCGACATGACCCGCTGGCACGACCGGTGCGACTGCCTGGTCGTGCCGGTGCACAACCCCGACGACTGGGAAGGGCGCGCCACCTTCCTTGCCGCACAACGACTCTGGCGCGACTCCACCGAGGGCAAGTCCGGTCGCGACGCGCTGAACGCGTTCCGCCGCGCCCTCACCCGCTCACCCGATCCCACCGCGACCTAGACGGTCCACCCCTTGTCCCGCGCTGGCCAGGCCCAGGTGGTCCCGGCTGGTGCACCCATGCCCCAGGAGGGCCAGCCGTGACCATCACCGAACCCACCAACCCCGCTGAGCCGACCGAACCGGCGCCGACCGGCGACACCGACAACGGCACCACGTCGGCGGCCGGGTCGCTCGACGAGCTGCCCGAGTGGGCACAGAACGAGATCCGCCGCGCCCGCACCGAGGCGGGCCGCTATCGGCGCGAGCGCAACGCCGCCCAGCAGGCCCTGACCGCCCGCGACACCACCACGGCCGATCCGGACCAGGCCGCCGAGGTCGAGCGACTCAACACCCAGCTCGGCGCGGCCCAACGCGACGCCGCCCGCCTGCGCGCGGCCATCGCCACCGGGGTCCCCGCGGACTACGTCGCCGACTTCGCCGCGCGCCTGGTCGGCGACACCGACGAGGAACTGGCGGCCGACGCCACGCGGCTGCGCGAACTGCTCGGTCTCCCGGACCCCGACCGCAAGCGCCCCGACCCCACCCAGGGCGCGGGCCTCGACAGCGCCACCACCGCCAGCACCCCCGCCGAAGCGTTCGCGGCGTTCGTGCAGGACCGCCTCAACTGACCCCTTTGGAGTGATCCCCGATACCGCCCGTCACCCTGGCCAACCTCCCCGAGCAGCTTCTGCCGCGTGAGGTCACGGCCCCGATCTTTGAACGTGCCCAGCAGCGCAGTGTCGTCATGCGCCTGGCCGGAACCGTCCCGGTCGACCTGGGAGAGAACTCCGTCCCCACCACCACCCAGCGCCCCGAGGTCGGCGTGGTCGGCGAGGGAGAGGCCAAGCCGGTGTCCAACACCGGATACGCCGTGAAGGTCTTCAAGCCGGTCAAGCTCGCGACCATCGTCGTGGTCAGCGAGGAGTTCGCCCGCAAGAACGTGGGCGGCACCTACACCCAGATCACCGACGACCTCGCCTTCGCCATCGCCCGGGGCGCGGACCTGCTGACCATGCACGGCCGCTCCCCGCTGACCGGCGCGCTGGTCGAAGGCAAGCAGTACATCAACCAGACCAGCAACCGCGTCGTCCTCGGCTCCACACCGCAGGAAGAGGGCGGCATCGCCGGGGACCTGGTCGCCGGGTACGAGCTGGTCGTCAACGACGACACGACCGACGACTTCACCGGGTTCGCCGCGGATCTGCGGCTCAAGCCTCGGCTGATCGGCGCGACCGACCGACTCGGCCGCCCGCTGCTCCAGACCACGACCAACCTCGCCGACGGCATGGACGTCATCCTGGGCCTGCCCGCCGGATACGCCCGCTCCGTGTCGGGCCGTATCGGTGCCAGCGTCGACACCGGTGTCCGCGCGTTCGGCGGCGACTGGAACCAGATCCGCTACGGGTTCGCCGACGAGATGAGCATCCGGGTCAGCACCGAGGCCACGGTCATGATCGACGGCCAGCTCGTGTCGCTGTGGCAGCACAACCTGGTCGGCCTGCTCGTGGAAGCCACCTTCGGGTGGGTCCTGGGCAACGTCGATTCCTTCGCCGCCTACGAGGTCGCCGGAAGCTGAGGGGAGCCGACACCGTGCGCGTGGTCGCGCTCATCCACTTCTACCTCCCGGCACACCGGGCCGGGTCGGAAACCATGCTGCACGCCTTGCTCCGTGCCCTGGTCGACGCCGGGCACGACGCGCACGTCGTGGTCACCTCCCAACCCGAGGGCGACGACGAGTACACAGTGGACGGCGTCCGGGTGCACCGGGCGGGCGCGGGTGAGCGCACCGTGCCCCGCCTGGTCGCCTCCCTGGACCCGGACGTGCTGCTCACCCACCACCAGGAGACCCCGCACGCCTCCAAGCTCGGCCGCGACCTGGGGGTACCGGTCGTGCACGTGGTGCACAACAACATGCACCACACCACCCTGTGGCTGCACAAGCGGCCCGACCTGGTCGTGTTCAACACCTGGTGGATCCGCCGCTACTACGCGACCCGGCACCGGGGCCTGCGCTCGGTCGTCGTGCACCCCCCGGTGTGGGGCGAGCAGCACGCAGCCACCCCCGGTGACCGGGTCACCCTGGTCAACCTCAACCGCGACAAGGGCGGCCTGCACTTCTACGAACTGGCCCGCCGGATGCCCGACGTGGACTTCCTCGGCGTCGTCGGCGGACACGGCGCACAGGTCATCGACTGGAGCGTGCCGAACCTGGAGATCCAGCCGCAGACCCCGGACATGCCCGGCGACGTGTGGTCCAGGACCCGGGTGCTGCTCATGCCCTCGATCTACGAGTCGTTCGGCATGGTCGCCGTCGAGGCCGCGCACTCCGGCATCCCCACCATCGCCCACCCCACCCCCGGCCTGCTCGAATCCCTGTCCTACGCCGGGACGTTCATCGACCGCGACGACACCGACACCTGGGTCCGCACCATCCGGTCCGTGCTCGAGTCCGACACCTGGGGGCCGCTCTCGGCGGTGGCCCGCCGCCGTGCCGTCGAGCTGGACCCCCGCGTCGAGCTGGCGGCGTTCGTCGCCGAGCTCGAATCCCTGCACACCGACCACCAGAGGCGTTGACCCATGGAGCTGATCAACACCGTGGGCACCCGCGTCCACGTCCGCGACGACGTCGCCGCCCGCCTCATCGCCGCCGGATACCGCGTGCCCGCCGACTCCGCACCCGCGACACCGGCCCGGCGAGCGACCACCCGCGCCAAGCGCACCCGGGACCGCGGGCAGTGACCTACGCCAACCCCGACGACGTCCGCGCCCGGCTCGGCCGCCCGCTCACCGATCCCGAACGAGAGCTGGCGGCCGTGCTGCTCGGCGACGCCGAGACCAAGATCCGTGCCCACCTGCCCGACCTGGACGCCCGAGTCACCACCGGCCGTATCCACCGCGACGTGGTCGTCATGATCGAGGCCGACGCCGTCGCCCGCGTCCTGCGCAACCCCGGCGGCTACACCAGCGAAACCGCCGGGGACTACTCCTACACCGTCGATGCCCGCGCCGCCGCCGGATACCTGACCATCCCCGACACCGACTGGCGCGACCTCGGCGTCAACCCCGACGGCGGCCCTTTCACCATCACCCCCGCGATCACCCTGCCCACCTGGCCCAGGCCCTGGGAGGCGGGCCGCTGGTGAGCCTGCTCGACCACGGCCCCGACCAGGTCGTCATCCACCCCTCGGTCTGGGCAGCCGACGACGACGGCAACCACGCCTGGCGACCCGGCCCGACCGGGATCACGGTCACCGCCCGCGTACAGCCGATCAGCTCGGCCGAACTGGTCGTCAACGGCCAAGCCATCGTCACCCTCGCCCGCGTCATCGCCCGCGACGCACCCGCCGGTCCCTGGGATCGGGTCGAGTGGGACGACCGCACGTGGGACGTGATCGGCGAACCCGAGCACCGCGGCGACAGCCCCGCCACCCGCCACACCACCATCGTCATCCGCGCCCGGGGGGTGAACCGTGGCTGAGGTCCACCGCCGAGCCGCCGACATCGTCGCCCACCTGCCCGAGGTCCGCGCCGCCGTCCGCGACGCCGCCGACCAGGTCGCTCAACGCGCCCGCGCCACCCTCGCCGCACACCGCGACACCGGCACCGCCGCCATCGAGACCACCCGAGGCCGCACCGACACCACCGTATCCCTGGTAGACGACGCCGCACTGTCCATCGAGTACGGCCACCACGCCCCCGATGGGACACCGATCCGCGGGCTACGCGTCCTGCGCGACGCCGCCGACCTCTAGCAAGGGGGCGACGAGCATGGCCCGCCTGCTGCCCTACGTCGACGGCCTGGTCCTGTTCCTGCTGCGGGCCGCGCTACCGACGTCGGTCACAGTCGAATCGGAGCTGTCCGAGCCACTGCGTCGCGCGCCCTACGTGTTCATCGACGTCGTCGGCGGCGACGAGCTCCACGCGGCGCAACTCGGTGTCCCCGTGGTCGAGGTCGACTGTTACGCACGCGGCTCCAAACGGGCCGCCGCCGACCTGGCCGAGGCCGTTCGGGCCGCGCTCTACACCGCCTGGTTCGAGCAGACCGTGACCCCGTTCGGGCACCTGGCCTCGTTCCGGACCGTGTCCTACCCACGCGCGCTGCGCCTCACCGGCCAGCCTGCGGAGATCCATCGTTACACCGGGACCTACGCCCTGGGCGTCCGTCCCCCTCGCGCCTAACCAGCGGCGCGCTTTCCCCCAATTCGCAAGGCGACTTGCGGGGAAGGCGCACGTGGGTCGCCACGTCCCTGTGGAGACCTGTTCTTGGCGCTCAACGACTCCGCTGTCCTGATCCCCGGCACCGGTCGCGTCTACCTCGCGGCCCCCGGTCAGGCGGCCCCGCCCGATCCACGCAACCCGGTCGATCCCTGGTCGGTGGTCGGGCACACCTCCCGTGACGACGGGCTCACGATCACCCGCGACAACGGCGACTCCGAGGTGAAAGGCACCTGGGAGAACCCGGCACTGCGCGAGCGACGCGACCCCGCCACCTGGGCCATCACCTTCCAACTGCACCAGCTCGACAACAACACCATGGAGCTGTTCTTCGGCGCGGGCGACGTGGACACCGTCGGCGTGTTCGGCGTCCAGGGCTCGGCGCCCCCGGTGGAGCGCGCGCTGTTCGTGCGCATGATCGACGGCTCGGCCGAGGCCGGGCTGTACGTGCCCCGGGTGTCGGTCGGTTCCGATGACGACATCTCGGTGGATGTGGAGAACTTCCTGGCGTTCCCCGTGCGCGCCCAGGTCCTCCAGGTCACCGGCTCCAACGTCATGGAGTGGTACGCCGCCGGTCTCGGCAAGCCCGCCTGACCGCCCCTTCCCCTGACATGTAAGGAGATTCGTTCGTGTCCACTGTGATCGGGCTCGACCAGATCCGCGCCGAGACCCACCGCAGCATCCAGGACCTGACCGTGGGCCTGGCAGGCGGCAAGGCCGTGTGCCTGCGCAACGCGCTACGCCTGTCGAAGAAGGACCGCGACGCCCTCAAGTCGCTGGGCGAGCGGATCGCCGCCGTCGCCGAGGCCGGGGACGACGAGGACGAGCTGGTCGCCGCGCTCGCCGACGTCGTGCTCCTGGTCGCCGAGTCCAAGCCCACCGGCCGCGCGCTGCTCTCGGAGATCGGCGGCGACCTGCTCACCCTGACCGGGCTGTTCCGCAAGTACCAGGAGGTGTGCCAGCTCCCGGAAGCCTCGGGCTCGACCAGCTAGCCGACAAGGTCGGCGGGGCCACCCTGTACGCCGACCTGCGGCGCTACTACGGGATCGACCTCGCCGACCTGTGGCACGGCACCCTGACCCCGCGTCGGGTGCTGTGGCTGATCGAGCACCTACCCGAGGACTCCGCCACCGTCGCCGCGCTCCGCGGTGGCCCCCAACACCGGGCGTGGACCACCGCCGCGCACCTGCTCGCGACTGTGGCCGACGCCGTACAGCTCGGCACCTGGACCACCATCGCCGCCCACGCCCGCCGCCGCCCCACCCCACCCAAACCGCTGCCCCGTCCGAGCTTGCCGCGCAGGCAGGCGGCGCGGGTGGTGACCGTGGCCGAGATCGCCGCCCGACAGCAGAACGGCACAGCATGATCAGGTAGTCGAGGGGGTGCGCCCCCTTTGGCGGACCCCGGTGGCCGGGAGATCGGTCGTCTCAAGGTCCGGGTCCTGCCCGGTACCGACGCGTTCGGCGCGCCGTTTCGGCGCTTCCTGGAGCGCATCGAGCGGACCAACGTGGTCCGCGTCGCGGCCGAGCTCGACGGCGGCGAACTCGTCGCCGACGCGCGGAAGATCGCGGCCACCGCCGAACGCGCGGCCGGCGTCACCGTCGCGGCCGAGCTGGACGAGGCGACCGTCCAGGCCCGGTGGCGTGCGCTGGTCGCACGGCTCGGCGGGGACACGGTCCACCTGTCGGTGGAGGTCGACAAGAAGGCGCTCGACCAGGTCCGCGAGCTCGGCCAGGGCTTCACCCGGCTGGCCGGGACCACCCTGGCCATCGGCAACGCCGCCGCGACCGCACAGTCCCTCGTCGGGATCACCAGCGCGGCGGTCCAAGCCTCCGGCGCCCTGCTGCTGCTCCCCGCCGCCGGAGTCGCCGCCGGAATCGCGATCGGGACCCTGGTCCTGGGCTTCCAGGGGCTGGGCGACGCGCTGTCGAACCTGGACGACCCGGAGAAGTTCGCCCAGGCCCTGGCCACCCTCGCGCCGTCGGCGCGGGAGACCGCCCAGGCCGTCAAGGACCTGCAACCTGCCTTCGGCGCGCTGCGGCTGGACGTCCAGCAGCGGTTGTTCACCGGCATGGGCCAGGTCGTCGCCCAGCTCGGTGGCTCCTACCTGCCGGTCCTGCGGTCCGGGCTCGGCGGGGTCGCCTCCGAACTCAACACCGGCGCGCGGTCCTTCGCCGACTTCCTGACGTCCTCGCAGTCGCTGGCCGACACCGGGACCATCCTCGACAACGTCCGCGCCGCCCTGGCCGCGCTGTCCCCGGCCGGGACCTCGGTCGCCCAGGCGTTCCGCGACATCGCCGCAGTCGGGTCCGGGTTCCTGCCCGACCTGGCGAGCAAGATCAGCGACGCCGCGCGGCGCTTCGCCGAGTTCATCGCCAACGCGCGCGAAAGCGGCCAGCTCAAGACCTGGATCGGCGAAGGGCTCTCGGCGCTGTCACAGATGTGGCAGTTGCTCCGCAATCTGGGGTCGATCGTCAAGACCGTCTTCGGCGCGCTCGACGACTCCGGCGGCGGCTTCCTGGCGTTCCTGGTCGACGCCACCGGGCAGCTCTCCGCGTTCCTCAAGAGCGCCCAGGGCACCGAGGTGCTGAGCAAGTTCGCCGAGTTCGCCGCGACCGCGGGCGAGGCCGTCTCGGGCGTCCTGGGTGAGGCGCTGACCCAACTGGCCCCGGTGCTGATCAACCTCCTGCCCGCCCTGTCGACCTTCGCGGCCCAGCTCGGGGGCGCCTTGGTGTTCGGCCTCCAGCTCGCAGGCCCGCTGCTCGCCCAGCTCTCGTCGTTCCTGGCCCAGAACGCGGGCTGGCTGGGGCCGCTGGTCATCGGGCTGGGCACCCTCGCGGCCGTGGCCGGTCCACTAGTGAGCGCACTGTCCTTTGTGGTCACAACGGTGCGGGCCGTCACGCTCGCGTTCAACCTGATGAAGCTCGCGTTCCTGTCCAACCCGTTCACGGCGATCGCGTTGGCGATCACGACCTTCGTCGTCCTGTTGATCACCAACTGGGACACCGTGAAGTCCTGGACCACCAACACCTTCCAGGCGATATGGGACTTCGTGTCGAACATCTGGCGCTCGGTGTCGGACTGGGTGTCGGCGCGGGTCCGCGACGTCCTGGCCGCCGTGGGCTGGCTGGGTCAGCTCCCGGGTCGTGTCGCGGGCTGGTTCCGTGGCGTGCGCGACGGCGCCGTGAACGCCGTCGGCGACCTGCTGTCGTGGCTGCGTGGCCTGCCGGGTCGGCTGCTCGATGCGTTGGGAAACCTGGGAAACCTGTTGCTCCAAACAGGACGCGACATGATCCAGGGGTTGCTGAACGGGCTGCGCCAAGCCGCGTCGGCGGTCGGCAACTTCCTCCTGAAGATCGTGAAGGACGCGGTCGGTGGCGTGTTGTCGTTCCTGGGCATTGCCAGCCCGTCGCGGCTCATGCACCAGATCGGCGGCAACACCGCGCTGGGGTTCGCCAACGGCATCGCCGACGCTACCCCCTTGGCGGTGCGTGCTGCTGACCGGCTCGCCTCGGCCGCGACGTTCGACCCCGTGCGGTCTGATTTCGACTACGGCGCAACAGGTTCGGGTGCGGGGCTGACGGTGAACCAGACGATCAACACCCAGCCCGAACAGTCTCCGTGGTCGATCGCCACCGCGGCCAACCGCCAGCTCGGCTACGCGCTGCGCACCGGCGGCGGCCCCTAGGCCCTGTGAGCGCGGGCACCGGGGGAGGTGCGAGTCGATGCCGCCTTCGGGACTTCCACTACGCGTCCGCTGGACGGTCGACGGCCGCGAGTTCAACGGACCACCCGACCAGCTCGGCCGCGACTGGGTGATCGACAAGGTGACCGGCTGGTCCTCATCCCCGGGCGTGCGCGACTCGCAGGCCGCGCCACGCACCGGGGCGCACGGGTCCTGGCCGGGCACCGTCTACCGCGAGGCACGGACCATCCGGCTGGACGGCTGGGTGTACGCGCCGACCTGGGAAGCGCGACGCGACGCCGAACACCGCCTGGCCGCGCTGTGCTCCGACCCCGAGGGCCATTACGAGCTGCGGTGCACCGAGGAAACCGGCGACCTGGTCGCCGGAGTCGTCCAGGACGACGCGACCCTGGTCACCGTCCGCCCCGGCGGGCTCTGGCTTGACTTCTCCCTGCAGCTTGTCGCGGCCGACCCGCGCAAGTACGCCGCCACCGAGCAGACCACCACGACCCGCCTCCCGATCTCCTCGACCACCGGCCTGGACTTCGTCACCGGCGGCGGCCTCACCTTCACCGGCGGACTGGACTTCGGGCCACAGGCGTTCACCGGGCGCGCCAACGCCACCAACACCGGCACCGCGGACACGGCGCCCGTGTTCGCCCTGGCCGGGCCGCTCACCCCGCCCATCACCATCACCCGCCGAGGCGGGTCGACCCTGACCTACCTCGACCCCGTCACCGCCGAACAGCGCCTGGTCATCGACACCCGCGAACGCCTCGTCCTGCTCGACAACGTGCCCGCCCGCACCCGAGCCGTGGTGACCGACTGGGACGCGCTGACCATCCCACCCGCCGCGACCGGCCTCTACGTGCTCTCCCACGCCGACAACCCCAACCCGACCGCCACCCTCACCATCACCTGGCGCTCGGCCTGGTGGTGACCGACCCGAAAGGAGCCCCGTGCCGGTAACGCTCGACGGACTCGACCCCTGGGCGGTCAACCTGCGCGTCAGCGAACGAGAAGCCCGCTACGCCCTCGGCGCCATCCTCGGCCCCGCCCCCGGCCGCCTCATGGGCTGGTCCTCCGGCGTGCTGCCCACCCGCACCGACGGCACCGTCATCGCCGACCTCCGCCCCGTCCTGCGCACCAACGACGGCCTGGGCGTGACCATCAGCGTCGGCCAATGCGTGATCGAACGACCAGGCCAGGGACCTTACATCTGCACCTTGGATGAAACCGGCCGCGTTGAACTCGACACGGCCGACCCCTCCAACCCCAGGATCGACCTCATCGTGGCCCGCGTGTACGACTCCCGACTCGGCGACGCGCGTACCGGGTTCGTCGTCGAGCCCATCACCGGCAAGGCCGCCCCCGAGCCCGCTGCCCCCGCGCTCCCACCCGGCGCCATCCCGCTCGCCACCTTCGCCCTTCCCCCCGCTACCCGCCAGCTCAGCACCGCCATGCGCACCGACCTGCGCCGCGCCGCCGGAACCCGCGGTGGCGTCGGCGTCCTGCTGCCCGGCGACGCACTCACCGACCCCGGCGCCTACCCCGGCCACACCCGCTACCGACCCACCGGCCTGGAAACCTGGGACGGCGAACGCTGGCGCGGAGCACAACCACAATGGGCAGGCGAAGGCGTCAACTGGGTCACCCGAACCGGCATCCGCGACAACGCCGACATCAACTCCCTGGTCGTCCCCGACCCCGGCTGGCCCTACCGCATCACCGGCCAAGGCTCCGCCGAACTCGCGACGGTCGGGTGCCGCGCCGACCTGTTTCTCCGCCTCGACGCCGCCGACGGGCCGATCTTCGCCGTCGGCGTCGGCCCCTTCAACCAAGGCGGCTGGACCCAGACCCAGATGCGCAGCACCGGCATCCTCACCGGCACCCACGCCATCTACCTGACCGCGACCCGCATCTTCGGCGACGGCACCTGGAGCAACACCCCGTACAACACACACCTACGGGTAACCCGCGACCCGGTCGGACCGGCTTAAGCCCGTTCATCGCTGGGTGGGTCTGCGCGGGTGCCACGCCATGGCGGCAGGACGCTCGATCGATGTTCGGCGCGAAGCAGCGGAGCTAGCGCGCGAATGATCGCCGGCTTGTCCTTCGACGGAACATCTCTGATGGCTAGCCAGAACATAGCGAGTTTGATCAACCCGCCGATCACGACTGGCGATGCCGCAACCATGAACAAGATCCCCACATCCACCGTGCTGTCTGTCCTTTGTCCCGAGTGGTCAAGCGGACTGCTCGCAGACAGCCTCAACCTGACCAGTGACCTGGTCCTGTTGAGTCCGCTGCCGGAACAGAGGGCTCGTGCCCTGACGCCTGCGGCGTCTCATCAACCCGGTGGAGGATCGCCGGAGTCCTCATGGACTCCAGGTGGCGCTGTTGGTCGTTTCCGGCGACCTTCAGCCCTGTTGTGGTGAATGCCGAGCACCCTAGCAGGGGAGGGAGGCGGTCTGACGTGCCTCCCCACCTGCTGCTTGGCCACCTGCGCACCGGTGAGATCGTCGCCGAGCTGGACGCACCTGCCGACTTCACCGATCAACTGTCTGCCGCCGGTTCGGCACGCGCCACGATCAGCTTGGATGCGGTGCCCGTCGATGTCGATCTGCTTGCGGTCACCGCACCGTGGCGGCATTTCATGGCCGTTTCCGAGCAGGACACGGTCTTGTGGGCCGGGCCGCTGGTACCCCGTACCCGTCCACCGGCCGCCGGTGAGATCACGCTGTCGGCGGCTGGCCTGTGGGCGGTGTTCGACCACCGGGTGCTTGCGCGGTACGGGTCGTGGGGGTTCACCGATCCGCGCGCCGACCTGGTCCTGACCTTCCGCTCGTTGCCGGGGGTCGCCCTGGACATCGTGCGGACCGCCCTGGACCGTCCGCACGGCGAACTGCCTCTGGTCTTGCCCAACCTCAACAGCTCCGGCGACGAGACCCGCTCGTACTACGGGTACGAGCTGGCCACCGCCGGGGAGCGGCTGACCCAGCTCACCCAAGCCGAGACCGGGCCGGACCTGCACTTCATGCCCAGGTTCACCGCCGACCGGTCCCGGATCGAGTGGGTGCTGCGCGTCGGTACACCCGTGCTCTCGCAGCGTGGCGTCGACTTCCACTTCGATGACGGCCGCCAGCTCGTGGCCTACGGCTGGGATGAGGACGGCTCGGTCATGGCCGACACCGTCCTGGTCCCCGGTGACGGAGTGGAACGCGGGCGACTGATCGGCCGCGCGAGCAACGACGCGTTGCCCCGGGCCGGATGGCCCGCGCTCGACACGGTGATCACCAGCCACAGCAGCGAACGGCAACCCGACGTGCTCGACGCGCACGCCCGCGCCTACCTCGACGTCGTGCGCACCGGCATCACTCGCGACAGCGCCATCGTGCGCACCGACACCACCCCCACGCTCGGGTCCTACCTCGTCGGCGATCACGTCGTCCTCACCCCGCGCGCCGATCGCGCCACCCCCGCGGGCCAACGTCGCCGCCGGATCACCTCCATCACCTACCGAGCCAGCACACCCACCACGGCGGAACTGGGCCTGGCCCCGGTCCCCGCGACCACCTGACGGAGGACACGCCCATTGCCTGTGACCCCCAGCCCGGACGACCTCGCCAACCGCATTACCGCGCTGGAGCGCCAGGTGGACGAGCTCGCGCGCGGCACCCTGTCCAACGCCGTGATCAGCAGCGGCGGAATCCAGATCCGTGACCTCGGCGGAATCCAGCTCACCGACCAGGACGGCCAGACCGTGTTCTTCGTCGGCGGCCTGGGCGGCCGGATGGCACGACCCGACCTCACACCCCAACCGATCACCGCGATCAGCGACGATCGCGGAAAGTGGCGCATCACCGTCTTGGACGACAACCCCGCCGCCAAGGGATACCGCCAGTACGTCGCCATCTGGGACTACAGCGGCAACATCATCCTCGGCGACGACGTCGACAGCGGCTCCGGCCTGGCCCGCCCCTACATCCCGCACACCGTCACCCGCGCCCGCTACTACGACTGGCCCGGCTCCACCAGCGGCGACTGGGAAGCAGTCGAAACCGCCCGGTTCAACCGCCAACACCCCTACCTCGACGCCCGCATCCTCTGCACCACCGACAACCCCGACACCCTCGGGGAAGTCCGGCTACGCGAGGAACCCAGCGGCGTGACCTTCGCGACCGAACCCGTTGCGTTCCAACAGGAACTCAAGTCCTGGCGCGTGCCCGCACCCGGGGTGTTCAACGAGACCCGAGGCGTGCACCTGGAGGTCCGCCGCACAGCCGGTACCGGGAACGTCCGCGCCACCTTCGCCTACGTCTACGGCGTCCAATCCTGACCTGACCGATCCCCACCTCAAGCCCGTCACCACCCGGTGGCGGGCTTCTTTCGTATGTCCACAGGAGACCCGAACAGCACATGACCGACTACGGCATCGACCTATCGCACTGGAACCGCGTCACCGACTTCAACGCGGTGCGCGGCAACGGCATCAGCTACGCCTCGGTCAAGCTCACCGAGGGCGTCGACTTCATCGACAACGCCTCGGTCAGCCACACCAACGGCGCCAAGGGCGCGGGCCTGCGCGTTGGCGGCTACCACTTCGCCCGCGACCTCACCATCAACGGCCAGGTCGACCACTTCGCCGGGCAGCTCCGCGCCCGCGGCCTCCTCGGTAGCGGGGCGCTGGCGCCGATGCTCGACATGGAGCACGCCGACCTGCGCGACAACGCCAACCCGTTCGTCGCCGCGTTCATCGCACGCCTGCGCGCGGTCACCGGCGTCCGCAAGGTCCTCGTGTACGCGAACCTCGACTGGTGGACCCGCGTCCTACGCCCCGACGAGTGGGCCGACGCGGACGTGCACCTCTGGATCGCCCGCTACAACGGACTACCGGGCAAGCCCGATTGGTCCCACCCCCGGCTGGCACTGCACCAGCACACCGACAGCGGCGTCGTCCCCGGCATCCCCGGGAAGGTCGACCGCAACGCCACCGTCGGCGGGTTCACCCTCGACCACCTCACCCTCGACGGCACCCCTGCCCCGGCACCGCCGCCCCTACCCAACCCGGCACCACAGCCGCAGACCTACACCGTGCGCGCGGGCGACACCCTGTCCGGCATCGCCCAGCGCCACGGCACCACCTGGCGCGAGCTGGCCCGCATCAACGGCATCAGCAACCCGGACCGGATCTTCCCCGGCCAGGTCCTCACCCTCACCGGCCCCTCGGCGGGCCGCTTCCACACCGTCCGTACCGGCGACACCCTCTCCGGCATCGCCCAGCAGTACGGCACCACCTGGCGCGACCTCGCGCGCATCAACGCCATCCACGACCCCGACCGGATCTTCCCCGGCCAGGTCATCCGCCTGCCCTGACCGAACCCGGAGGCACAACCATGACCAACCCCGCCACCAACCGACCGCGGCCCCTGCGCGCCGCCGCCCGCATCTTCGGCGGCATCACCGCACTCATCGCCGGACTCGCCAACAGCGGCGTCATCACCGCCACCCAGGGCAGCGCCATCCAGGGAGTCATCACCGCCGTCCTGGTCCTGCTCGGCACCCTCGGCATCGTCACCGTCGCCGAGCCCAAGGTGACACCGCTCGCGGACCCGCGTGACGTGCAAGGCCGCCCGCTGACGTCGAGCGACTGACTCGCACGACCGTTAAACCTCAAACCCCGTGCAGGGTCGGACTGAACTTCAGTCCGACCCTGCACGGTTCCTATTCTCAGAGAGTCCGAATGACACCGAAAGAGTGGGGCCGGATACAGGCCGCGAATTCCCCCCAGTGGGACGGTTCGATGTGGGAACGAGTAGGACTCATCTTCGGCGTTGAACTGGAGATACTTAGACCGCCACAAAGCCCGTTGCTGGAATATCCGAGCGCCATCGAAGCTCCAAACGATCCGGATTGAAGCGACCTCCCCGTCCGGCCGGGTGAACCATAACGGCGTTGAGCGCTAGCCGCATGTAAGTACGTTTCTGCGAAATGTCCAGCGACGTGTCGGGATCATCCGAGAACCACCGTTCGCGAATGTCGGCAACTCCCTCCAAAGCGGTCCGACCAGACAGTAGGAATTTCCGCCGTTCGACTCGCAGACCTCTCAGTTCGTCTTCGAGCGAGCGCACTGCGGAAAAGAAGAAGTCGTCCGAGATTCCGCCCCGCGTCCACTCGGTCTTCATACGCGCCAACTTGGCCTCCTTCTCCTCGTACTCGCCCGCACTCTCCCACACTGCTTCGGTAACATCAAAGGCGATCACCTCTTCGAGCTTGGCAAGCACCGCCTCGGTGACGTACTCCTCCAGTGCCGCACCTTTGACGGACACTCCACCGCATCCGCCATTTTGCTTGCCGGGACAGTTGTATGTGTGCCAACCATGCACCGAGGACCAACCGATACGCATTATTGCGCCACACGGATCCCCTTTTTCGTTCGGCTTAGCACATCGAGCTCGACCCGTCAGAATGTACTTGGGCGCGCGCCTATCAACCTCGGGAATGACTTCGCCATCACGCCCAATCGTGTTTCCCGAACGCGCCTTGAACATGGCGTCCAAACCCTCCCAAACCCAGGGCTCAACCAGCGCGTCCCACTCTCCCACCACCGGTTTTCCATGCTCGTCACGAATCAGATCGCCGCCGTTGATGCGTCGCCACCCGCAGATCCGAGGATCCCTAAGAGCATCCCGAACGCTTGACACTCTATGGTCGTTCCCCATCACGGTGCGAATGCCCTTTCGCTGCCATTCGAGCGCAATAGACCCCATTCCACGACCACCAAGAACCTCCTGTGCAGCCTTCGCAATAGCAGGTCCGTTGATCGGGTGCGCGTCAATCTTGTTGTCCATCCAGCCAAATCGCTTGCGACCACGAGGAACTTTGCCATCCTCGGCGCGCCGCCTGTGGTTGTTGCGCGCCCTTTTCCGCATCTTCCTGGTTTCGGCTTTCGAGATCACCGCCCCCATCAATCCCAGTGTTTCCACGTCTTCCGAGTAAAGGTCTTTCGTGCCTCGCTCATCGGCATAAACCCGACCATCTACGTGGGTGACTGCTTCTACGAAGCGCTCGTAATCGCCCGGCCGCCGGATGAGGCGATCCTCGTGCACCACGATCACCCCGCGAATCTCGACGCCGTCGTCGGTGCGCCCACGGGTTACTGCCTTCAACATGGCTTCAAAGTCGGGACGTACAACGTCCGGCTTGCTGGCAGAGCGATCGTTGTCCTCGAACTCGTACACTACGACCATCGAGTAGTTCGCGGCGTTTCGCCGGTTGTCGCGGCGTTGGTCGTTAACTCCATGCCGATCGCGTTCGTCATCCTTGCTGATCCGCGCGTAGCCGCAGACAGGTATCAGCGTCCCGTCAAGAATCGCTTGCACCTGCTCGGCGGTTAGAGATACAGGATTGCCCATAGAACACATCTACCAGCAGTTCACCACCCTCGACCAGCTCAGCCGCGGCCGGGCCGAACTGCTGGCCGGTCGCGGCTCGTTCACCGAGTCGTTCCCCCTGTTCGGCGCCGACCTCGGCGACTACGAGGACCTGTTCGACGAGAAGCTGGCGCTGCTGCTGCGCCTGGACCGCGAGGACCCGATCACCTGGTCCGGCCGGTTCCGCCCGCCGCTGGACAACGCCCACGTGCTGCCCCGGCCCTACGGCGAGCACCTGCGCGTCTCCATCGGCACCGGCGGCAACCCGCAGTCCTCCGCCCGCGCCGGCCTGCTGGGGCTGCCCGTGGTGTACGCGGTCATCGGCGGCCAGCCCGAGCGGTTCGCGCCATTGGTCGACCTGTACCGCCGCGCCGGGGAGAGCGCGGGCCAGACCGGCCTGCACGTGACCATGGGCGCCATCGGCTTCATCGCCAAGAAATCCCAGGAAGCCAAGGACACCTTCTACCCGTACTGGCTCGAGACCATGAAGTACGGCGCCCGCGCCCGAGGCTGGACCATCCCCTCCCGCGCCGACTACGACGCCTACACCCACGACGCCCAGGCCATCTTCGCGGGCAGCCCCGACGAGATCGCCGACCGCCTCATCACCGTCGGCCGCCTCCTCGGCGCCGACCGCTACGCCATGCAGATGGACTGGGCAGGCGTCCCCCACCACCACGTCATGTCCGCCATCGAACTCCTCGGCACCGAGGTCCTCCCCCAGGTCCGCGCCGAACTGGGCTAGGCCACCGCACGGCACGAGCCGGGTCAGGGCTCGATCATGGTGACGCCGTTGCCGGGGGTGTTGCCCATGGCGGTGAGGGCGGTGGGGGCGGCGTCGAGGGGGATTGTCCTGGTGATGAGGAGGTCGGGGCGGAGGGTGCCGGTGGTGACCATGGACATCATCTCGGGGTAGGCGTGGGCGGGCATGCCGTGGCTGCCCAGCAGTTGCAGCTCGTAGGCGATGACGCGGGACATGGGGACGGGTGGGTCCTTGGGCAGCAGGCCCACCTGGACGTGACGACCGCGGCGGCGGAGGCTGGTGATGGAGGCGGCGCAGGTGGCGGGGCTGCCGAGGGCGTCGAGGGACAGGTGGGCGCCGCCGCCGGTGAGGTCGGTGATGGCGGCCGGGATGTCGACGGTGGTGACGGGGTTGAGCGACGCCACCGCGCCGAGGGACGCGGCCATCTCCAGGGCCGCGAACGAGATGTCGACGGCGATCACCCTGGCACCGGCCGCCGCGGCGACAGCGACGGCGGACAGCCCGACCCCGCCGCAGCCGTGGACCGCGACCCACTCCCCCGGCTTGACCCGCCCCTGCGCGATCACCGCCCGGAACGCCGTCGCGACCCGGCAGCCCAACCCGGCGGCGGTCGCGAACGGCATGTCCCCGGCCAGTCCGATCAGGTTGACCTCGGCGTCCTCCACGGCGACGTACTCGGCGAACGACCCCCAGTGCGTGAACCCTGGTTGCGTCTGCCGCTCGCACACCTGCTGGTCCCCCGCCGCGCAGGACGGGCACCGCCCGCACGCGCAGACGAACGGCACCGTCACCCGGTCCCCCTCGCGCCACCGCGTGACACCGGTCCCGACCGCGGCCACGGTCCCCGCCAGCTCGTGCCCCGGCACGTGCGGCAACCGGATGTCGGGGTCGTGCCCGATCCACCCGTGCCAGTCGCTGCGGCACAGCCCGGTCGCCGACACCCGGATCACCACCCCGCGCGCCGACGGGCACGGGTCCGGCACCGTCTCGACCCGCGGGTCCTCACCAAACCGCTCGAACACCACGGCACGCACCGACGGCCTCCCTCCACACCCCGACCCGCCCAGCATTCGGCGGCGGACCGCGCACGGTCAAGGCCAGTACCTCGTCAAGTCCACTAGCCCGGAGTCAAGTCCACTAGCCGGGGTCGAGTCCAGCAGCCCGGAGTCGAGTCCAGCAGCCCAGGATCAAGTCCACTAGCGCGGAGTCAAGGCCAGCAGCCCGAGGTCAAGTCCAGCAGCCCAGGATCAAGTCCACTAGCGCGGAGTCAAGGCCAGCAGCCCGGAGTCGGGTCCACTAGCCCGGGCCAAGTCCAGCAGCCCAGAGTCGGGTCCAGTGGCCCGGGCCAAGTCCGGCAGCCCGGTCCGCCCCGCGACCACGGGACGGACCGGGCGCGGGCTAGTCGCGGGCCAAGACGGCCTCCAGTGCGTCGGCGACCCGCTGGTGGCCGGAGGCGTTGGGGTGGATGAGGGCCCAGCCGCCGGTGCGGTCGAGGAGGCCCTCGACCCAGTTGACGCCGTCCGGTTGGCAGGCGTCGTGGCCCTCGGTGGCGGCGAAGGCGTTGACGTAGAGGGCGTTGTGGGTGGCGGCCTGCTGGGCGATGACGTCGTTGAGCCGGATCAGCACGTCGGAGCGCAGCCAGGCCAGGTCGGGGTAGGTGGCGGTGGCGAAGTTGCGCAGGCCCTCGGCGCTGAAGCCGTACGCGCAGGTGGAGACGTCCTCGGGGATGATCGACGGGTAGCCGATGGCGACCACGGTGACGTTCGGCGCCTGGGCCTTGATGGCCTCGATCAGCTCGCCGTACTCCTGGCTGACCAGGGCGAGGCGGTCGTTCACGGTCGGCACGCCGTCGCCGCCGGTGGTGAAGTAGTCGGCGCAGGGGTGGTCGGTGTCCTTGTCGGCGGAGGCGCCCAGCTGCAGGCAGGCGTAGATCACCTCGGCGAACCCGAAGGTGTTGCCGCCCGCCCCGATGGTCACCAGGTTCGTGCTCTCGGTGACGGCGTCGAGCTGCGGCGGGACCGGCCCGAACGGGAAGCCCGGGTCGAGCACGTCGAAGAACGGCAGGTGGTAGCCGGTGGGCTCCTGCGACTGGTTGTAGAGGTTGGCCAGGGTGGCGCCGCCGCAGGAGACGTTCCTCAGGTCGTACACGTCGCCGAGGCGGGCGCGCAGCACCTCCGGGTACGACCCCGCGGTCCGCGAACAGCCGTCGCGGCCACCGGGTACGGGCACCTCGACGCCCGCGGCCGGGATGGCCCCGGCGGTGTAGGAGTCGCCCAGCGCCGCCCACTGGAACGGGGCGCGCGGTGCCGCCTGGGCGGGGACGGTCGCGGCGCAGAACAGCGCTACCAGGACGGCGGCGACTCTGGTGACGTGGGCACGCCTCATCGGATCTGCTCCTCGGGGAAGGACCGCCGCGCCGAGCGGCGCGGCACCCAGAGTCGTACCGTCCACAGAGGGCGGAAGCCAGCAACCTCACCCACCCCGGTGGGGGAACCGGGCGGCTAGCGGAACGCGCCGAGCGGCCGGAAGTCGTGGCCGGGGAAGACTTTCGCCACGCCTGCCGGGGACAACCCCAATCGGGTGGAAACCAGCTCGCCGAGCAGGTCGCGGTAGTCGTTGCTGCCCGCGACGTCGCCGTGGTCGAGCGCGTCGGGCGCCAAGCCCTCCCAGGCGCCGGGCACGGTCTTGCCGCGCAGGCCGCCGCCGAGCAGCAGGGCGACGCTGCCGTGGCCGTGGTCGGCGCCGCCGCTGCCGTCCTCCTGGACGCGGCGGCCGAACTCGGTCATGGTCACCAGGGTCGTGGTGTCGAGCGCCTGGCCGAGGTCGGTGGCGAACGCGTCGAGCGCGGCGGCCAGCGCGGTGCGGGCGCGGGTCATGTCGCCGCCGTCGAGGGTGCCGAGGTCGGTGTGCATGTCCCAGCCGCCGAGGTCGACGCACGCCACGCGCAGCCCGACGTCGGACTTGACCAGGCGGGCGATGTCGGCGAGTGCCTTGCCGAACGCGCCGTCCGGGTAGGTGGCGGGCTGGTGGTCGGCCGCGGTGAGGTCGCGCGCGGTGGGCAGTGCGCCGAGGATGGTCGCGCCTGGGCGGCCAGCGGGTGGTCGATTCCGGTGTAGAGGGTGCTCAGCGCCTTGGTGGTCTGCTCGTGCAGCGCGTCCCATACGGCGATCTTGAACGCCTCGACGCCGCGCAGGGCCAACGCGCCCTGCGACCCGACCAGGGACCTGGGCAGGGTGCCTGCCTCGCCGACCGCGCGGAACGTGGTGCCCGGTCCAAGCTCGGCGAGGACGCGGTCGAGCCAGCCGCTCGACACCGACGAGGTCGCCGCCCCGCCGCGTTCGAGGCAGTCCTGCGCCTGGAAGTGGCTGCGCGAGAGGTCCGGTGTGGACAGTGCGGGCACGGCGGTGAACCGGCCCGCGGCCCAGTACTCGTGCAGCGGCGCCAGCGCCGGGTGCAGGCCGAACCCCCGGTCCAGCGGCAGCAGCGCGCCCGCGGGGGCGGCGATCTTGGGCCGGGCCGCTTGCAGGTGCGGATCGCCCGCGGGCACCAGCACGGACAACCCGTCCATGCCGCCGCGCAGGAAGACCACGACGACCGTCCCCTTGCGAGCCGGGTCGCCGAACGACACGCGGGTGGTCACCAGCTGCGCACCCAGCGCCGCCACTCCAGCCGCACCGGCGCCCGCGATCACGCGTCGGCGGGTGAAGCCCCTGTCCCACAACCGACGCCGGTGTTCACCGTCGTGGGCGACCCGGGCGGCCTCGGCCCGCAGCCGGGCTTCCGCGCGGTTCGGGCCCAGCCGGTCGAGGTCGGGACAATCGGGGTGCGGTCCCCGGTCGTCGGTCATGGGCTCGCCTTCAGTGGAGTGCGAAGTACGGGGAGTCGAGCACCAGCGGTGCGAGGTGCTGGGCCATGTCGGCGGGCTTGCCCTTGGACGCCAGGAACTCCACGAGCGCCTGCCGGTGCGCGGGCCGCATGCGTTGGAAGGTCAGCCGTTCGCACAGCGCGTCCACAGAGGCGCCGCCGGATCCTAGGGGTACCAGCTGTTCCGGCTGGTGTAGTCGAAGCCCTTCCACCAGCCCTGGACCAGCCCGGGGTGCCGCATGGCGGCGGTCAGCAGGTCGGTGAACGTCCCGAGGGCGTGCCCGCGGATGACGTCGTTGTGGTACGAGCAGCCGACGTCCCAGGAGACGTCGCTGGGCATGGGCACGGTGAGGTGGTTGGCCCAGAAGTCGACCACCACCTCGAACACCTGCCTGCGGGAGAACAACTGGCGCGCGAGGGTGGCCTGGGCATAGGCCACCATCGCGTCCCAGCTGTACTCCTTGACCGCGCCGCGCACCTCGCGCGCGGACATCGCCGCGGTCGGGAAGGCCCGCCACACCCGGTCGGCCTCGGGGTCCGGGATGGCCGCCGGGTCCAGTTGGTGGCGAACCACCGGTCGATGCCGGTCGAGGAGACCTCGGCCAGCAACTGCGGGGTCGGCCCGAAGGTCACCCTGCGCAGCAAGTGCGACACCGGGTTCGAGGTGTCCACAATGGTCGGTACGGTGGCCTTGGTCGCCGCGGCGGCAGCGGCGGGACCGGCGAAGAACTCCGCCGCGTCCGGGGTGGCCGATCCGGCCGGGCCCGCGACGCCGTGCCGGTAGCTGTCGTCGCGGTCGAGGTAGGCGCCGCCGTCAGCCGGTTTCGCCGCCGCGGGGCGGGGTCCACGCGGCCGGGGCGGTGATGGCTGCTCGTCTTGCGCACCGAGCAGCCCGGAACCAGCCAAACCGGACACCGCGACCGGCACGCACGCGGCCGCGCCGAGCCCGCTGCCGACCAGCACCGCCACCACCCGGCGTCGACCGACCGGCGTTGCCGCGCGTTCGTCCCCGGCGGCGGACTCATCGCCGCCGCCCTTGGCCAAGTTCACAGGTTCGCCCTCGTTCCCCGACGGCCCGGCGTTCCCACCGAGGCGGCGGTAGTGCCAGCGAACGCCGGTCACGCTAGAAGAACACCACCGGGCACAGGTACCTCCGAATGGCCCAAGTACCCGGTTGGCCCGATCGCCTTGCCAGCACTGGAGATCCCGCCCCGGCCCCCGGCACGCCCGAGGGCCGGGGCGCACCCCCAGCACGCGATCAGGTCTCCTGACCGGCCACAGTGGACGTGAACCGCCGCCGGTATTCCGCCGGCCCAACCGAAAGCCCGCGCAGGAACGCGCGGCGCATCGCCTCGGGTGTGCCGTAGCCGCAGGCGCGCGCGATCCTGCCGACGCTGTCGTCGGTGTCCTCCAACCGCAACCGTGCGGCTTCCAACCGCACCTGGTCGACGTAGCGCCCCGGCGCCACCCCGACCTCTTGGGTGAACGCCCGGGTGAAGTGCCGCGGCGAGAGCCCGGCGCGGCGGGCCAGCGCGGTGACCGCCAGGTCGGCCTCGGGGTGCTCGGCGATCCAGCACTGCACGTCGCGCAACGGCGCGCGGTGCGCGACCTGGGCCGACATCTGCGCGCTGAACTGGGCCTGGTTGCCCGGCCTGCGCAGGAACACCACCAGGTGCCTGGCGACCGCGAGTGCCACGTCGCGGCCGAGGTCGTCCTCCACCAGCGCCAGCGCGAGGTCGATGCCCGCGGTCACCCCGGCCGAGGTGGCGATGTTGCCGTCGCGGACGAAGATCGGTTCGGCGTCCACGGTGACGTCCGGGTGCAGTTCGGCCAGGTCGGCGCAGTACTGCCAGTGCGTGGTGGCCCGGCGCCCGGCGAGGAACCCGGCCTCGGCGAGCACGAACGCGCCGGTGCACACCGACACCAGCCGCTCGGCGTGCGCGCCGTTGGCCCGCAGCCACGCCACCAGCGACAGGTCCAGCTCACCAGGCACGCAGCCGCCCGGGGCGACCAGGGTGCCCGCGACCGGGGCGCCGTCGAGGTCGATGTCGGGCGCCAGCCGCATCCTGGCCGAGGTGCGCACCGCGGTCGCGCCGAGGCTGCCGGTGGTGATGGCGTAGGCGGGCGCCCTGCCGTGTTCGGCGAGGACGTCGTTGGCCGAGGAGAAGACCTCGACCGGCCCGACCACGTCGAGCCCCTTGACGCCGTCGTAGAGCATCAGCAGGACGTTGTGCACACCGGCAATCGTGTTCGCCGCACGGCGAGGGCGTCAACGACGCGTTGCCCACCTTTCGCGCCACGCCCCGCTCACAGCGCCCACTGCCGCATCCACAGTGGACGGTCGCGGCCCTGGCCGACCTGGCGCAGCTCGGTGGGGTCGAACAGCACCGGACCGGCGTCGGCGTGCACCAGCAGCACCTCGTGGTAGACCTCGCGGTCGGACAGGATCCAGTCCGGCCTGCACCCGGCGGCCAGCCAGCGGCCGCGCCACAGCGCGGTCTCCTCCACCGCGGCCCGTTCCACCAGTTGGACGCGCTCGACCCGCAGCCCGCGCGCGGCCAGGACCATGCCCGCCACGCAGGCCAGCACCCCGCAGTCGACGTGCTCGGCGCTGGGCACGTCGCACCAGGCGAACGGCCACCGGCTCGGCCCCCACCGGAAGTAGCGGAACAGCCAGCCGAGGCCGAAGGTGGTGGTGTCCCACTCGCGCGCGGGTGTGGCCTCGGCGCGGTCGTGGGCCAGCAGCCAGGACCGGGTGTCCGCGCAGGCGGCGCAGTCCGCGTGCTCGGTGAGGGTCGACGGCGGGTGGTCTGGCACGCCTGGTGCGGACACGGTCATCACACTCCGAACCGGAAGCTCATGCTGGCGTCGTAGGCGCCCGCGTCGAGGAACAGCAGGTGGTCGCCCTCGGCGATGCCGTCGGGCAGGGTGAGGCCCGCGCGCGGGCGGTCGTGCTCCATGCACAGCCGCCCGAACACGGACTCGTCGCCGGGCGGCAGCCTGCGCCACGGCGCGCCGGGGGCCCGCCACAGCACGGGGTGCGGGTGCGAGCCCCAGTCCGGCAGCTCGGCGATCGAGGCGTCCACGACCGCGGCGCGCCCGTGCCTGCCGTCGCGCACGTCCAGCACGGTGGTGAACACCGCCATCGCCGGTTCGACCAGGTGCTTGCCCGGCTCGAACAGCACCTGGTCGAGCGAGCCGAGCTCGCGCACCGCCGCCCTGGTGGCCCGGACCAGCTGCGCGCCCAACTCGGCGCGGCCGAGCCCCGGCGGCCACCCGCCGCCGAGGTCGAGGCACCTGGCTCGCACGTCGGCGCGGGCGAGCAGGTCGGCGGCCACGGTGACCGCCGCGGTGAACTCGCGCAACCAGGCGCGCAGCCCGATCTGGCTTGCGGCGTGGTGGAACTGGAGGCCGAGCCTGCCCACCGGGGCGTCGCGCAGTGCGTCGGCCACCGCTCGGTAGGCGCGCGGGCAGGTCACGTCGACGCCGAAGCGGGACGGCACACCGGGCGGGGCCAGCCGCAGGCCGAGCACGTCGGCGTAGACGCCGCCCTCGGCGACCAGTGCCAGCGTCCGCTCCAGGTCGCCGACCGAGTCGCAGAACACCGCGCCGAACTTGACCGGGCCGCCGTCGAAGCGCCACCACTTGGCCGGACCGCCGAGCACGACCCGGTCACCGGGGAACCCGGCCGCCGCGCACCGGCGGGCCTCGGCCTGCGAGATCACCTCGACCAGCGCGCCGCGGCGCAGCACCGCGCCGAGCACCCGCGGGTCCGGGTTGGTCTTGACCGAGTAGGCGAACCTGGTCGGCACCCCGGTGGCGTCCTCGACGTCGCGGCACACCCCGGCGAGCCGGTCGAGGCCCCGGTCGAGCACCCCGCCGAAGTAGACCCGCGCCGGGGACTCGTACGGGTCGACCAGCAGCGCGTCGGCGATGTCGGCGGCCCGCCGGTGGTCGAGGTCGACCGGGCGCGGCCGCGGGCGGGGCAGGGCCAGCCTGCGCGAGAGCACCGGCATGCCCGACGGGTGCTTGCCGCCGGGTGCCGGGCTGTCGGCGCCGCAGTGCCCGGGGAGCTCGCCGTCGCAGGACAGGCCGTGCTGCCCGGTCGGCACGACGCCGATCGCGTGCGGCCCGGCGGGGATCTCCTCGACGACGCGCACGAACCCGGTGGAGTGCGCCTTCTCCCGTTCCTGGCGGGGGATCCCGGTGGCGGCCGCGACCAGCCGCGCGGGCAGGTTGACCCCGGCGAGGGTGGCGCCGTGGATCCACGCCGGGAACCGCGGGTTGACCTCCAGCAGGTACGGGATGCCGGTGTCGGCCTCCCGGACGATCTCGACCTCCCCGCCGCCGGTCCACCGGGTGATCCGGACCAGGTCGACCAGTCTGGCCCTGGTCGGCGGGTCGAGCAGGTCGACCGACCCGGCCCAGGTCTTGCCCTCGGCGGTCACCATCGTCTTGCGCATCGCGCACGCGCCGAGCAGCTCACCGTCGAGCGCGGCGAACACCACCGACTCCTCGGCGCCGTCGACGTGCCGTTGCAGCAACGTCTCCCCGCCCCAGGTCGCGCGCAGCCCGGCGATGGCCGCCGCCAACTCGGCGCGGCCGTTGGTGGCCACGGCCTCGTAGCGCGACCCCTTCACCCAGACCCGCCAGCCGTGCCGGACCGCGAAGTCGGCGCCGTCCTCGACGCCCTCGGCGAAGCGGTACTCCGGCACCGCGAGACCCAGCAGCGACGCCGCCGTCTCCCCCGGTTTCACGACGGCGTCGAACGCGGCGCTCGGCGGCAGCAGCAGCGCGGGGTGCCCCGGCCTGCGGTCGGCGAGCAGCGCGGCCTCCAGGTCGAGGCCGGGCAGGAACACCGCGCCAGCCGACTCCACGATCGACAGCAGACCGGCGCACAACGCGTCCAGGTCGGCGTCGTGCCAGCCGGGCCGCACGTGCACCCGGTCGAACTCGGAGGCACTGAGCCCGGTCGAGCGCGGCGAGTAGTCCACCGCCTCCAGCCGCAGCCGCGGCCACGCCGACCGCAGCGACCTGGCCAGGCCGAGCCCGGGCGACGGGTTCGGGCCGGAGTGCACGCCGGACAGCACGACAGCGGGAGTCGACACCGGTGCCCCCTTCAGTGCTCGGTGGCGAAGTAGGCGGCGAGCCGCTCGTCCTCGCGCTGGCGCAACTGGGACCACAGCGCGTCGTAGTCGCGCGTGGGGATCGCGGAGTGGTTGTCGTTGTGGTCGGAGTAGTCCTGGAACGCCGTGGCCGACAGGGCCTCCGGGGTCAACCGCGCCCTGGCCGACGCCCAGTGCGAGCGCTCGCCGAGCGGGGTGTGCGGCAGCGGGTAGTAGCGGTAGGCGTCGAAGGCGAGCCTGGGCACGGAGTCGATGAGCTCCAGCGTCGCCTCGGCGTCGGCCCGCGCCTCCCCCGGCCAGCCGATGCCGATCGAGGCGCGGATGACGTAGCCCATGTCGATGGCCCGGTTGAGCACGTCGGCCACCCCGCCGCGCAGCGTGCCCTTCGCCAGCCGCCTGCGGGTCTCCGCCGAGGCCGACTCCACCCCGACGTAGAGCGCGCGGAACCCGGCGCGGTGCATGAGGGCCAGCAGGTCGGGATAGCGGTCGAGATCCGACAACTGGACATCGCACCCGTAACGGAATGGGCTGCCGTCGGCGATCGCGCGAGCGCAGAAGTCGCGTACCCGCCGTTGTCTGGTGTCGATGAAACAGTCGTCGACGAAGTAGAATCCGCGCGCGCCGGTGACCGAGTTCAGTTCCGCGAGGTCGTCGTGCAGTTTCCCGGCGGTGACGTAGCGGAACCGCGCGTGCGGGTACTGGGCGTTGAGGTAGCAGAATGTGCAGCGGCGGGTGCAACCGCGCGCGGAAGCGACGTGGATACCCGGGACGGCCATGTTCGGCCAACTGCGCGCCGGGTGCACGTAGTCCGGCAGACCCGACCACCACGACGGCACACCGACCGCGTCCAGGTCCGGCGGCTCGACCCCGTGCACCAGCCCGCCGCGGCGCGGCCGGGAGTTCGACCAGGCCACCATCGCCTGCTCGCCGTCGCCGAGCACCAGGGTGTGCACGCCGCGCCAGATCAGCGCGTCCGGGTCGGGGAACGTGCTGACCAGCGGCCCACCGGCCACCACGGGCAGCCCGGGGGCGACCGCGGCGAGGTGGTCGACCACGGCCCGGAACCGGCGCGCCCCGACCCCCTGCTTGGCGGTCACGCCCACCACCGTCGGCCTCGACCCGGCCAGCGCCGCGTCCAGGCAGGCGGGCAGGTCGGCGCCGTTGAGGTCGAGCACCACCACGTCGTGGCCCGCCGCCCGCAGCGCGTGCCCGACGGTGAGCGCGCCCCACGGCGGGAACGCGAGTGGATTGCCGTCGTCGTAGATCCCCGGGTGCACCAGCAGCACCTGTTGCCCGCCCACTGCGTCTCCTCCCGTTCGAGCCGGGCATCGCGGTCGGTCAGGACCCCGTTACCCATTCCCGCGACTCACGACACGATCCAGCGACAACGCCGCTCCGGCGTTTCCAGTGCACCACCGACAATGGCCGTTGGGGAATTCCAGGAACGGGCCGAAATTCCGCACGTTCGGTAGTCGGAAATGGCGCGCGGCTGGGCCGAACGGGGTTTCCCGGCGGTCACACCACCCGTGCGGCGCAACCCGGCCCAGGGTGATGTCGTTTTCCCGCTGGAGTCGGCGCGCGGAACCCGAGATGCTGGGGTCATGCACTCCGACACCGAGCGGTGCGTCCGCGCCGTGCAGTCGCGGGACGCGCGGTTCGACGGCTGGTTCTTCACCGCCGTGCTCACCACCGGGATCTACTGCAGGCCAAGCTGCCCGGTGCTGCCGCCCAAGGCCCGCAACATGCGCTTCTACCCGAGCGCGGCCGCCGCGCAGCAGGCCGGGTTCCGGGCGTGCAAGCGGTGCCTGCCCGACGCCTCGCCCGGCTCCCCGCAGTGGAACGAGCGGGCCGACCTGGTCGGCAGGGCGATGCGGCTGATCGCCGACGGCGTCGTCGACACCGGCGGGGTGCCCGCGCTGGCCGCGCGGCTGGGCTACAGCGTCCGGCAGGTCGAGCGGCAACTGCGGGCCGAGTTGGGCGCGGGGCCGTTGGCGCTGGCCAGGGCGCGGCGGGCGCAGACGGCGCGGGTGCTGATCGAGACCAGCGGGCTCGCGATGACCGAGGTGGCGATGGCCTCGGGGTTCGGCAGCATCCGCACGTTCAACGACACCGTGCGCGAGGTGTTCGCGCTCTCGCCGACCGACCTGCGCAGGCGGGCCAGTGCCCAGGCCCGGCCGGTGTCGGGCGGGTTGACCGTGCGGCTGCCGTTCCGGGCGCCGTTCAGCCCGAGCAACGTGTTCGGCCACCTCGCCGCCACGGCGGTGCCCGGTGTCGAGGAGTGGCGGGCCGGGGCGTACCGGCGGAGCATGCGGCTGCCGAACGGCCCGGGGGTGGTGAGCCTGCGCCCGCAGGCCGACCACGTGCGCTGCGACCTGGCGCTGACCGACCTGCGCGACGTGCCGGTGGCGATCAGCCGGTGCAGGCGCCTGCTCGACCTGGACGCGGACCCGGTCGCCGTCGACGACCTGCTCGCCGCCGACCCGCTGCTGGCCCCGCTGGTCCGCCGCACGCCGGGCAGGCGGGTGCCGCGCACGGTCGACGGCGACGAGATGGCGGTGCGCGCGGTGCTCGGGCAGCAGGTGTCCACCCAGGCCGCCCGCACGCACGCCGCGCGCCTGGTCCTGGCCCACGGCGAGCCGATCTCCGATCCCGGCGGCGGCCTCACGCACCTGTTCCCCGACACGGCGGCGTTGGCGGAGATCGACCCGGAGACGCTGGCGTTCCCCCGGTCCCGCCGGGCGACCCTGCTGGGCTTGGTGGCCGCGTTGCCGCGGATCGACCTGTCCCCCGGCGGCGACTGGCGTGCGGCGCGGGAGGACCTGGCGGCGCTACCGGGCATCGGACCGTGGACGGTGGAGACCATCGCGATGCGCGCTCTAGGCGACCCGGACGCATTCGTCGCCAGCGACCTGGGCATCAGGGCAGCGGCGAAGGAGTTAGGTCTACCTGGCGCTCCTGCCGCGCTCATCGCCCACTCCACCGCCTGGCGCCCTTGGCGCTCTTACGCCGTGCAGTACCTGTGGGCCACCGGAAACCACCCGATCAACCACCTCCCCGCCTGACCCGCGGCACCGACTGGGACGCTGACCATCCCCGAACCAAGGAGAACCGTGCTCTTGCTCGACCCGACGACGCTCGCCGAGGCGCTGGACGGCCCCACCCGCTACACCTTCGTCGACACCCCGGTCGGCGAACTCCTCCTCACCGGCGACGGCACCTCCCTCACCGGCCTCTACATGGGCGTCGGCCACCGCCACTTCGCTGGAATCGGCGCGGACTGGCTGTCCGACGCGACCCCGTTCGCCGAGGTGAAGGCCCAACTCGCGGCGTACTTCGCCGGTGAACTCCAGGAGTTCGACCTCCCCCTGGCCCCGCGCGGCACCCCGTTCCAACGCCAGGTGTGGACGGCGCTCACCACCATCCCCTGGGGCCACACCACCACCTACGGCCAACTCGCCCACCAACTCGGCCGCACCCCCGCGGCCTCCCGAGCCGTCGGCATGGCCAACGGCCGCAACCCCATCTCCATCGTCATCCCCTGCCACCGGGTAATCGGCTCCACCGGCGCCCTAGTCGGCTACGGCGGCGGCCTCCCGGCCAAACAACACCTCTTGGCGCTAGAGGGCTCCACCCTCATCTGACCCACGAAGTCGCCACCGAACAACAGCGCCGCCCGGACGCCTGCCGCGGTCCACCGCGTCGGCGCACTCACTGGCCCCGGCGCTGCTCCCGACCGGACATGCACGCGCGTGGCGTCCGTCGAGGAGCGCGGTCGCGGGTCGACGAGCCTGGGCACACCGGCATGCCAGGTAGGTGCGGGCGGATCGGCGACTGTCGCTGTCAGCGCAGGCTGCCCAACCGGTGACGGTCCTTGCCTAGGGCCGGGGTGATCCGTGCGATCGCCGCGCCGGCCGCCGTATTCGGCCAAACCGAGGCCGGCGGTCCCACGGGCTCCGTGGGCGAGAGCCCCGGCCGGCTGTGACGGTACGGCCGCCCGGCCAACTCTTGGCGCTAGAGGGCTCCACCCTCATCTGACCCACCACCGCGTGCACCCTCGTCCAACCCTCGACCTGTCGCCACCGATACAACAGCGCTGTTACATTGCCCGGGTGTCCTACTCACACGGTGATCCCCGCGCGCACGGTCTGCTCGACGTCGGCCAGGGCAACCAGGTCTACTGGGAGGAGTCCGGGAACCCCCACGGCAAGCCCGCCCTGATCGTCCACGGCGGTCCGGGCTCGGGGAGCAACCGCGGGAGTCGGGAGTACTTCGATCCCGAGCGGTACCGGGTCATCCTGTTCGACCAGCGGGGGTGCGGCAGGAGCGTCCCGAACGCGGGAGACCCGGCGACGGAGCTGGTGCACAACACGACGCACCACCTGGTCGCGGACATGGAGGTGCTCAGGGCGCACCTGGGGGTCGAGCGGTGGTTGATCTCCGGCGGCTCGTGGGGATCCACCCTGGTCCTGGCGTACGCGCAGCAGCACCCCGACCGGGTCACCGAGATCGTCATCAGTGCCGCCACTCTGTCCCGGCACGCCGACCACGACTGGATCACCAACGGGGTCGGCCGGTTCTTCCCCGAGGCCCTGGAGCGGTTCCGGGCCGGGGTGGCGGGCGCGGACAACGTGATCGCCGCGTACAACGCCCTGATGGCGCACCCCGACCCGGCCGTGCGCGACAAGGCGGCCAGGGACTGGACGGCCTGGGAGGACACCGTCGTCTCCCTGGAGCCCAACGGGCACGAGGCGCCCTACGGCGGAAGGCCGACCGCGGCGACACACACCATGGTCCGGCTGGTGACCCACTACTGGTCGCACGACGCGTGGCTTGAGGACGGCCAACTGCTGCGCGACGCCCACCGGTTGGCCGGGATCCCGGGCACGATCCTGCACGGGCGCCACGACATCGGTGGGCCGGTCGAGGTCGCGTGGTCGTTGGCGCGGGCGTGGCCGGACGCGGAGCTGCTGGTCGTCGAGGACTCCGGGCACACCGGGAGCGCCGAGTTCTCCCGGCTCAAGCAGCGGACCCTGGACCGCTACGCGCTCACCCCGGCGTGACCAGCCCGGTCCGGTAGGCGACCACCACGGCCTGCGCCCGGTCCCTGACCCCGATCTTGGCCAGCACCCGCTTGACGTGCGTCTTGGCCGTGGACTCCGCGATCACCAGCGACTCGGCGATCTCGGCGTTGGTGTTGCCCAGCGCGATGAGCCGCAGCACCTGCGTCTCGCGGTCGGTCAGCCTGGCCAGCCGCGGGTCGGTGATCGGCGCGGGCAGCTGCCGGACGAACCGGTCGACCAGGTCGCCGGTCACGGCCGGGTCGAGCACGCTCTCCCCGGCGGCGACGGTGCGCACCGCGTCGATCAGCCGTTCCGGGGAGGCGCGTTTGAGCAGGAACCCGCGCGCCCCGGCCCGCAGCGCGCCCCACACGTACTCGTCGTGGCGGAACGTGGTCAGCACCAGCACCGCGACCGACGGGCACGCCGCCAGCACCCGCTTGGTCGCCTCGACCCCGTCCACCCCGGGCATCCGCACGTCCATCAGCAGCACGTCCGGCCGCAGCTGCGCGGCGGTGGCCACCGCGACCAGCCCGTCGCACGCGTCGCCGACCACCTCGATGTCGCCCGCCGTGCCGAGGACCACCTTCACACCCGCCAGCAGCAGCGGGTCGTCGTCGGCGAGCACGACCCGGATCACGCCAGCGGGAGCACGACCCGCAGCCGGAACCCGCCCCCGTCACCTCCCCCGTGCACCACGGACCCGCCGAGCACCTCGGCCCGTTCGGTGATCCCGGTCAGCCCCCGGCCGACCCGGTAACCCGGTCGAGGACCACGCCCCCGGTCGGCTACCTCCACCGCGACCCCCTCCTCGGACGGACTCACGGACACTGAGGCCGACCTCGCCTTGCCGTGGGTGAGAGCGTTCGTCAACGCCTCTTGCACTATCCGGTACACCGCGAACTCCACCGGTCCGGGCAGTGCGTCGACCTCGACGCGCAGGTCCACCGCCATGCCTGCCTCGGTCATCCGCGACGCCAGGCGGGCCAGGTCCGGGTCGTCCGGGCGCAGCGCGGCGAGCACCCGGTCGAGCTCGTCGAGCGCCTCACGGCCGGTGCGTTCCACCGCGGTCAACAACTCCTTCGCCTTGGCCGGGTCGGTGTCGAGCACCACCCGGCTCGCCCCCGCCTGCACCAGCATCACGTTCACCGTGTGCCCCACCAGGTCGTGCAACTCCCGCGCCATCCTGGTCCGCTCCTCGGCGACCGCCGCGCGGTTGAGCAGCGCCGAGCGCTCCTTGGCCCTGGCCGTCGCGAACCCCACCGCCCACGCCAGCAGCCAGAGGAACACCGTCCCGGCGATCGCGACGGCGGAGAAGGGGAGCTGGGCGTTGTAGGCGAGCACCCCGGGCACCACGATCGCCGGGCCGACCAGCGAGTGCCGCGGCGGGGCGTGGACGCCGAGCGCGTGGATCCCGATGACGTTGGCGTACGGGGCGATCGGGTCGGCCACCCCGAGCAGCCCGCCGGTGACCAGCGCTGCCGTCCCGAGCAGGTACCCGACCAGCGGGGCGCGGGTGCGCAGGGCCAGACCGATCGCGACGCCCGCGGTGAGCCACAGCGGGCCGGGGCCGGTGAGCGCCATGGCGGTGAACGCCGCGACGCCGAGGGCACCGTCGACCAGCGGCACGCGCCGCTCAGACAGCCACCGCGGAACGCTCATCAGCCACTTCCCTCGTCACCACGGCCTGCCAGAAGCCCACACCCACGCCCACGACGCCGACCAGGCCCAGTACCGCGACCGGCAGGGTCGGGTCCGTCCACGCGCGGCCCGCGTAGGCGGTCACGGTGACCGCGGCGTACACCGCCGCGTACCCCGCGGTCGCCACCAGCATCGTCCACAAGCGCGCCCTTGTCGCGAGGGCGGTGCCCTCCAGCAGGACCGCCAGCACGATGAGCACCTGGATGCCGTGGATGCCGATGGCGTGCGCGAGCTTCGCGCTGCCCGCCGCGCCGAACACCAGGTCCTCCGGGACGTGCCCGGTGGCCGCGTAGACCTTGTCGCCCTCGCCGATCAGGTCCGTGCCGATGTAGCCCGCGACGGCCAGCGCGAGCAGGCCCCCGACCGCGGCGACCCGGGCCACGGCGGTGCCCCGGAAGTCCACCAGTGCCCACACCAGCAGGAACCCCGTCGCCGCGGCGACCAGCAGTACCGTCATCCCCATGGCGCTGAACACGCCCTCGTCGAACGGGGTGCCGGAGTTGAAGTGCGACGGCACGCCCCGCCACTTCTGCATGGTGATCAGCGCGACCTCCACCAGCGACGACCCGCCGAACACCAGCGCGAACGGCCAGCCGAACCACCGCCTGCCCAGCTGCCGCATGACCCACACCGCCGACCAGGTGACCAAGCCGAACGACGCGCCGAACACCACCGGCTTGCGC
Organism: Actinokineospora cianjurensis; assembly: GCF_003663795.1. Classification (NCBI taxonomy): domain Bacteria; kingdom Bacillati; phylum Actinomycetota; class Actinomycetes; order Pseudonocardiales; family Pseudonocardiaceae; genus Actinokineospora; species Actinokineospora cianjurensis. The sequence goes on along the minus strand of NZ_RCDD01000005.1, from coordinate 43,337 downwards.
CAGGTCACCGACCCGAGCCACGGTCCACCGTCGACCAGTGCCACCACACCGTGCACCGCCGCGGAGACCAACAGCAGCGTGCCGCACCACCACAGGAACAGCTGCGCGCCACCGACCGGCCGCACCGCCGCCCACACCTGTCTGGCCATCCCGGCCACCCGCCCCGCCAACGTCCCCACGGCTCCCCCGCTCGATCCCCTGCGACCCATGGCGATGACGGTAGGTCGGACCCAGGTCCGGCTCGTCCCCCCGACGGGGTAGGCGAACCCTGAGAAGTCCCCCATGGTCCACTGTGGATTGTGGGAGCGCGCCCGAATTGCGCCGTTCGGTGGAAGCGGTGGTTTAGACCTCCACCCTAGTTTGGTCCAGACCAAAGGGCGGATCCCTGCCGCCTGATGAGCGAGGAGAACCATGTCCGCGAGAAAATGGCGCACCGCGGCGCTGCTGACCGGAGCGGCCGTCGCCGCGGCGGTCGTCACCGCGCCCGCCGCGCAGGCCCACCAGCCGGACCACGGTCACGGTGGCGCTGACGCGAAGGTGATCGGCTACTTCACCCAGTGGGGCATCTACGCCCGCAACTTCACCATCCGCAACCTGGTCGACAGCGGCACGGCGGCGCGGCTGACCCACCTGAACTACGCGTTCGGCTTCCTCGACGAGAAGGGCTCCTGCGTCAGCGCGGACGCCTGGGCCGACTACCAGAAGCCGTTCGCCGCGGAGCAGAGCGTCGACGGCGTCGCCGACGTCGCGGGCCAGCCGCTGTCCGGGAATCTCAACCAGCTGCGCAAGCTGAAGAAGAAGTACCCCAAGCTGAAGGTCTACATCTCCCTCGGCGGCTGGTCGGGGTCGAGGTACTTCTCCAACGCCGCGCTCACCGCGGAGTCCCGCAAGGCGCACGTGACGTCCTGCATCAACCAGTGGATCAAGGGTGACATCGCGGGGCCCGGCGCGGCGGCGGGCGTCTTCGACGGCATCGACGTCGACTGGGAGTGGCCCAACAGCAAGGCGGGCGAGCCCAACAACATCAGCAGGCCCGAGGACAAGGTCAACTACACCGCGCTGCTCAAGGAGTACCGCACCCAGCTCGACCAGCTGCCGCGCGGCAAGCGCGACCTGACCGCCTACCTCCCGGCCAACACCAGGGAGATCGACTCGGGCTTCGAGGTCGCCAAGGTCATGCGCTACCTGACCTTCGGCAACCTGCAGGGCTACGACTACCACGGCGGCTGGGACCCCACCACCAACCAGCAGTCGGCACTGCGCACCGCCAAGGGCGACCCGACCCCGGCGCCGGGCTACAGCAGCCAGGTCGTCATCGACGCGTGGGTCACGCGCGGCGCGCCGAAGGACAAGCTGACCCTGGGCGTGCCGTTCTTCGGTCGCGGGTGGACCGGCGTGGCGAACGTCAACAACGGTCTGTACCAGAAGGCCACCGGCCCGGCCCCCGGCACGTGGGAGGCGGGCGGTGAGGACTACAAGGTCCTCAAGACCAAGGTCGGCGCGTACAAGGTGTACCGCGACGAGAAGGCCGGGCACGCCTGGCTCTACGACGGCACCACGTTCTGGACCTACGACGACCCGACCGAGATCCGCCGCAAGGCCCGCTACATCGAGAAGCAGGGCCTGGCCGGGGCGATGATCTGGTCGCTCGACGCGGACACCGGCGACGGCGAGCTGATCAAGGCGCTGTACAGCGAACTGTCCTGTTAGGACGAGTGGCGTAACGGGGTCCCCGGCGGTTGCCCGCCGGGGACCCCTTCGCGTGTAGGGCGAATGGAGTCTGTCGGCGGGCCCGCCGCTGATCTACGGTTCCCCCAACCCACCGGGGAGAGGACACCAGGCAATGAGCGGATGGCCCCACCTGCGTTCGTCGCGGACCGTGCGGGCCGGGTCCGCACCGGGCACCGTGGTCACCTGCGGGGTGACCGACACGGTCATCGCCGACGTCCCGGTGTCGGTGGTGTTCTTCTTCGGCCACCCGCTCGACGAGGACCGCCTCGCCGAGGGCCTGGCCACCGCGCTGGCCGCGGTCCCCGGCTTCGCGGGCCGCCTGCGCACCACCGGTGACGTCCTGGAGGTCGTCTGCGACGACTCGGGCATCCCGTTCGACACCTACGACCTGGACGAGACGCTGCCCAAGGCGATCGGCCGGGTCACCCTGCCCGGCGCCGACTTCGTCGACCACGTGCAGGCCCCGGCCGCGCGCCTGGGCGGCCTGCCGCTGCTCACCGTCCGGCTGACGCACCTGTCCGACGGCACCTCGGCGCTGGGCTGCTCGTTCCACCACTCGGTCGGCGACCTGGCCAGCTTCATGTTCCTGGTCCGCGCCTGGTCGGCGGCGACCGAGGGCACCGAGCCGCCGGAGATCACCCTGCTCACCGACCCGGACGCGTTCCTCGACGAGGTGCTGCCGCCGGTCGACTCCGGCCGCCCGGGGTTCCGGCTGCCCACCCCGGAGCAGGCTGAGCGGCTCGGGGCGGAGTTCGCCGGGGCGGTGCGGGCGAACCGGACGGTCCAGGTGTACTTCACCGACGCGGAAGTCGCTGCGTTGCAACGGGAAGTGAGCACGGCGGCGGGGCGTCGACTGTCGGTCAACGACGTGCTGTGTGGACACGTGACCTCCGTGGTGCGCACGCTCGCCGGGGACACCTCGGAGGAGCGCGCGATCGCGATGCCGGTGAACGTGCGCCGGTTCCTGGGGCTCGACGAGGGCGTGATCGGGAACCTGGTGGGCGAGATGTACGTCACCTGCCCGCCGGGCGCGCCTGCCGAGGACATCGCCACCCGGATCCGCGCCGCGGTCGAGGACTTCCCGCGCGCGCAGCTCAACCTGCGGGCGAACCGCGCGTTCCTGGAGTCGATCGGCCGCTCCCGGCTGCGCGAGTGCGTCCCGGTCGGCTTCGACCCGGACCGCAGGACGTTCACCATCACCAACTGGAGCCGCTTCGGCATCTACGAGGTGACCTTCGGCGGCAAGCAGCCGGTGTTCTTCAGCCCGACCTCGAACCTGCAACTGCCGTGGGTGTCGTGGATCGTGGAGGGCTTCGACAACCGCGGCCTGCTGTTCACCATCGCCGTCCCCGCCCGCCTGGCCACCGCGTTGCGCGGACCCGCGGGCCGGGAGGCGCTGCACCGCTACCGGGACCCGGCGGAGGAACTGCCCGCGCTGGCCGGTGAGGTGCGCAAACTGGCCTGACGTTCGAACACGTGTTCGAACACTCTGCTAGGCTTGGCCCCGTGAGACGCTCCACGGTGGCCAGGTACTACCTACCCTGGCCCGCCCCGGTCCAGGCAGCGCACTACACCGACCCGGCCGTCCTCCCCGCCATCAGCCACTGGGTCACCGCCCTGCGCCAACAGGGCAAGGTCTCCCCCAACGTCACCTTCACCCTCACCACCGACACCCCACCCACCGCCACCCTCACCGACGACTCCGGCCAACACGTCTTGCTCCCCAAGTCCTACCTGGTCCTCAACCACCACGGCCTCCACGTCCTGGACCCCCACACCTTCCACCGCCACTACCAACCCCCCACCACCGACCGGGAATGGTCCACCTGACCACCCCCACCACCTACACAACCCGCCCCCCAACCAGAACCGACCACCCCCGCCCACCCCGCCGCAGACCGATGACCGTCGGATCTCGGCGAACCAGGCGAGCCGCTTGGGCGCGCCCAGCGGAACTGTCCACACAGAACTGCCGGACCACCGGCGGCGCCACGCGCGTGCGGGTCGGGCAGCGCGGGCAGGTCAGACAACACAACCCGCCCCAACCCCAGGTCACCCCGAGTGGCGGCCCGGCTGTCCGCCATCGACTGCCCGCGCCCTCCGCCGCCCCACTGCAAGGTCAGTGCCTATCCAGAACACAGCCCGCCTCGTCGCGTTGCCGCGCGGGCGAACACGACCGGGCCCATCCCGCTCGGCTGTCCACCTCGTCGTATCGGCGCGCGGGACGACTACCGCCGACGGCCCTGGTTAGTGAACCCAAGCCGCACCAACCCTTCCTCGCACCCTGCTTGCTTGCCACCACCCTCAACATCGAGAGTACGTGTTTCGCAAGCCCGCCAAGGAGATCCGAGGCGCCCTGTGGACAAGTCCAGCCTTGGGGATGGACGGGCCTGCTATGACTTGCCTTCGCCCTCGGTGGCTTCGCGGGCTCGGGCTCGGCGTTTGCCCTCGTGCATGGCGACGACGCGGGCTACGGGGATGGTGTGGCCTTCGGCGACGAGGTCGGCCGGGAGGGTTTGGGGTGAGGGCATCAGGTCGACCCAGGGGTCGTTGTCGCCCAACAACTCCAGGGCCGTGCGGATGGTGAAGTCCTGGGGGGTCACGTGTTCCAGCGCGTCCCACGCGACCGGGAACGAGACTGTCACCCCGGGTCGGATGCGCGGGCTGTACGGGGCCGCGATCGTGGCGCCGTAAGCGCGGGTCGAGTCCAGGAAGACCTTTCCCTCCCGGTCGTCCTTGATGTACGCCGTGGTCGCCACCGACGGGTCCAAGCGCTCTGCGCGGGCGGCCAGGGCGCGGGTCGCGGCGGCGATGTCATCAGCGCCAGTGGGAGCGAGTGGGACCATGATGTGGACGCCTTTGGAGCCGCTCGTCTTCACCGCCGCCGACAGCCCCTCGTCGGCCAGTGCCCGGCGGACCACGGCGGCCGCGGCGACGACGGGGGCGAAACCGGCGTCCGGCGGCGGGTCGAGGTCGAGTACCAGGTGTGTCTGGACTGTCTCCCCCAGCCGGAACAGCGGGACGTGGTACTCGACGGCGCGTTGGTTGCCGAGCCAGAGCAGTGTCCTGAGGTCGTCGCAGACGGCGTAGTTGATCTCGCGTTTGCTGGACTCGGCCCACATCGGCGTCGTGCGGACCCAGGGCGGGGTGTACTTCGGCGTGTTCTTCTGCATGAACGGCGGCTGCCCCGGCCGGATCCGGACCACCGACAGCGGCCGGTCGCGCAGGCCGGGGAGCATGAGGTCGGCCACAGCGGCCAAATAGTCCACGAGGGTGCGTTTGGTGGCGTCGGCGCCGTCGAACAGCGGCTGGTCCAGGTTCGTCAGCGACACCCCGTCGCGGATTTCCTCGGTCGTCACCCGGTTCACTGTGCCACACGGGTGACCTGGGCAAACCCCTGTATACCAGTTTCGTGTCACCCACTCGGTGGAGCCCGGGATCTGAGGTTTGCCCGATCCGGGTTATGGGTAACAATTCACTTCACAGCACTGATACGCCAGATGACCCCCGGGGAACAGAGGACCAGCCCATGCGCGAAGACACCGTCGGTGTGCTCGACGTCGGCTGCTTCAGCGCGCACCTGGTGGTGGTCACCGGCGGCCAGGGCTCCCCGCTGCACCCCGTGCACTCCGACAAGGTGCCGCTGCGGCTCGACCGGGCCTACGACGACGACGGCAACCTGCGCGAAGAGGGCATCGACGCCATCGCGGCCGCCATCGCGGCGGTGCGCAGGCGGGTGCGGCGGGCCGGGGTGCCGGTCGGCGAGTTCCTGCCGTTCGCGACCTCCTCGGTGCGGGACGCGGCGAACGCCGACATGGCGGTGCGCGAGATCCAGCGCCGCACCGGCATGGCCCTGCGCACGTTCACCGGCGAGCAGGAGGCCGAGTTGGCGTACCTGGCGGCCAGGCGCTGGTCGGGCAGGCAGGGCAGGCTGACCGTGCTCGACGTCGGCGGCGGGACGGTGGAGCTGGCGACCGGGTCGGCCGACCAGCCGCAGGTCGCCACGTCGCTGCCCTACGGTGCCCGCGCCCTGACCACGCTGGGCCTGGCCCACCGCGAGGACCTGGTCGAGGACCTGATCCGCGACGCGCTCACCGCCCGCGACCTGGCCGCGCTGCACCGGGGGCAGGCCGTTGGCTGCTCGAAGGTGTTCGGCGGGCTCGCCAAGCTCGCGGGCGGCAGCACCGTGCGGGTGTCCGACCTCGACCGGTGGATTCCCCGGTTGGCGGCGCTGTCGAGCCGCAGGCGGGCGAAGCTGCCGGGTATCTCCCGGCACCGCGCGGGCCAGTCGCTGGCGGGCGCGGTGGCTGCGCGGGCGTTGATGGAGGTGACCGGGCACGACGCGGTGACCGTGAGCCCCTGGTCGACCACCGAGGGCCTGCTGCTGGCGCTGCGCGAGCACCGCTGGGAACTGGTCGGTTCCGACGCCGCCTGACCGGTTCACCCCGAGGCGCCCGTTTCACCCTCGACCAGCGAGGTATTCCCGGAGCATGACGGAGATGGCGGTGTGGTCGGTGGCGGTGCCCGCCGAACCCGGTCAGTTGCACCTGGCACGGCACGCCCTGCGCGACTGGCTCAGCGGGTCCGGCGTCCCGGAGCACACGTGCGACGATGCCGTGTGGTCCGCCGACGAGGCGATGAGCAACGCCATCGCCAACAACGGCCGAGCGGGCCGCCCGGCCACCGTCCTCGGCGTCAGCGCCCACATCGACGAGGACGTCGTCGTGGTGACCGTGGTCGACGAGGCGGGCTGGCGCGTCCCCGCCTCCGGTGTAGTCCTCGCGGGCCGGGGCATGGCCATCGTCCGCGCCCTGGCCGAAGAGGTGAACCTGGCCGTCACCGACGGCCGCACCACCTTCACCGCCTGGTTCACCCGCGTCTGAGGTCATCCACAGTTGAGCCATTCGGGTCTGTTGTGGACACCCCGGGGCGTTCGCCGTAGCGGGCCAGGACGGCGGCGCGGAGGTCGGTGTTGGTGCGGGGGACGGGTTCGATGAAGACCTCGGTGACGTCGTTGTGCGCCGACTGGAGTTCGGCGGCGAGGCGCACGCAGACGTGTTCGAGTTCTCCGGCGGTGAGGGTGTCGTCGAAGTCGACGCGGGCGCAGACCAGGACGCTGTCGGTGCCGATGAGCATGGTCTGCAGGTCGACCACGGCGTCCACCTCGGGTGCCGCCGACAGGTGGTCGCGGATGCCGAACACCAGGTCCGGTGCGGCTTGGCGGCCGATGAGCAGCGCCGCGTTGGCCCGCCCCAGCAGGAACGCCACCCCGGCCAGCAGCACGCCGATGGCGATGGACGCGACCCCGTCCCACACCGACTCGCCGGTCAACTGGTGCAGGCCGACCCCGGCGAAGGCCAGCAGCAAACCGGACAACGCGGCCGAATCCTCGTAGAACACCGTCGTCGCCGTCGGGTCGTCGCTGAAGCGCAACTGGTGCCGGAACGTGCGCCCCTGCTCGGCCGCGTCCCGCCGGACCTGGCGCAACGCCTGCGCCCACGACACCGACTCCAGCACGAACGCCCCGGCCAGCACCAGGTACGCGACCAGCGGCGAGGTCTGTTCCTCCGCCTCGCCGAAGACCGTGGAGAACCCCTCGTACAGCGCGAACATCGCGCCCGACGCGAAGATCGACACGGCGGCGAGCAGGGACCAGAAGTACCGGGCCTTGCCGTAGCCGAACGGGTGCGCGCGGTCGGCCGGGCGGCGTGAGACGCGCAGCGCGGTCAGCAGCAGCACCTCGGTGATCGTGTCGGCGAACGAGTGCACGGCCTCCGACAGCATCGCCGCCGAGCCGGTGACCAGCCCGGCGACCAGCTTGAGCACCGCGATCAGCAGGTTGACCGACCCGGCGAGCACCACGGTGAGGGTGCTCTCCTCCTTCTCCTGTGCCACGCGGCGATCCTAGGTCGCCGCGCGGCACCCCGCTCAGGTCGCGATCTCCCCCAGCACGCCGATGGCCGCCCGGAGTTGGTCGTCGCGCAGGTACGGCGCGGGCCCGAACCGCAGGTGGACGCCCCGGCTGTCGGTGAGCACACCGCGTTGCGCCAACACGCGTTGAAACTCCTGCGCACGGGGTGAGACCAGCGACAGGAACCCCGCGAACCGCTCACGCGGCGTGTCCCGGTCACGGGTCACGACGGAATCCGGCAGTCCCAGCTCGTCGAACGCCGACGCCAGCACCCCGTTCTGGTGCAGCGAGATCTCCCGCAGCCGAGCCGGGGTGAGTTCCTGCTCCACGAAGAAGTCCAGCACCCGCGCGGCGCGGTAGTGGCTGGTCGGGTCGTAGGTGGACCCGGCGAACCTGGTCGCCCCCGGCCCGTAGGCGACGAGCGTCGGGTCGCGTTCATCAGCGAGGGCATCGAACTCGGCGAACCACCCGGTGATCACCGGACGGGTCTGCTGCGCGTGTGCGGGCAGCCGCAGGAAGCAGTTGCCCTCCCCGAGTTGCAGGTACTTGTAGCCGCCACCGACGATCCAGGCGTCCGCGAGCCCGTCGAAGTCGAACGGCACCACACCAAGGGCGTGGTACGCGTCGACGAGCAGCTCGGCACCGTGCCGCTCACAAGCGGCGGCCACCGCACCCAGCCCAGGCACGATCCGCGATGTCTCGAACAGCACCGACGACACCAGGACCGCCGCCGCCCGATCGTCCACTTCGGACGCCAGCCGCTCGGCGAGGGTGTCCGCGGGCTCGGCGGGAACCCGGACGATCCGGACGAACTCCTCGGCGAGCCTGCCCAGCTGCCTGCGCAGGGTGTGGAACTCGCCATCGGTGGTCACCAGCTTCGGTCGCCCGGTGATGTCGACGGCGGACAGGAAGCGCACCACCAACTCGTGCGTGTTGGCCCCCAGCGCGATGTCACCACCCGGGTCGCCGAGCAACTCCCCGTACGCGGCCCGCACCCGGTCCGCCTTGGCGAACGCGCGCCCCCACTTGTCGTCCACCTCGAGCGCCGCGTCGTCGAAAGCCTCGATCTGGCCCTCCAGCGCGACATCCGGCCACGCCTGGTGCGAGTGCCCGGTCAGCAGCAGCCGGTCCGCCACGCGGAACCGGGTGTAGTGCGCGGCGAGGTCGCTCACAGCTCGCTCCGCACGGCCCACAGGTCGGGGAACGCGGGGTCGAACAGGGTGCCGCGCAGGTAGGCCGCGCCCGCGGACCCGCCGGTGCCCTGCTTGGTGCCGATCGTGCGCTCGACCATCTTCACGTGCCGGTACCGCCATTCCTGGAGACCTTCGTCGAGGTCGACGAGGTACTCGGCGACCGTGGACGGCCCGCCGTCGTCGGCGTAGACCGCCAGCAGGACCCGTTGCAGCTCCGGCGAGGGTTCGACGGGCAGGCTGACATCGCGGTCGAGCACCTCCGGCGGGACGGTGTACCCGTGCGTGACCAGGTAGGCCAGGAACGAGTCGAACAGCGACGGCCGTGACATCGCGTCGCTGATGCGGGCGCGCTGCTCGCCGCCATCCGGGTAGTGCGCGAACGCCCGCCGGTCGCGGCGGCCCAGCACGGCCTCCAGCTCGCGGAACTGGGCGGACTGGAAGCCGCTGGAGGCGTCGAGCCTGGCGCGGAAGCTGGTGAACTGGCGCGGGGTCATCGTCTCCAGCACGTCGATCTGGGCGACGATCACCTTGAGGATGGTCAGCACCCGGCGCAGCACCCGGGTGGCGTGCGCGGTGTCGCCCTTGAGCAGCACGGCCTGCAGGTGGATCAGCTCGTGCAGCAGCTGCTTGAACCACAGCTCGTACACCTGGTGGATGACGATGAACAGCAGCTCGTCGTGCTCGTCGGAGCGCGGGCGCTGCGCGGTGAGCACCTCGTCGAGCGCGAGGTAGGACGTGTAGGTGAGGGCGGCTGCCGTATCGGCAGGGCTGGTGCCGGTCTCGGTCACGGGGTCATCGCTCCGTCGAAGTGGCGCTGGGCCTGCTCGGCCAGCGCGGGGTAGGTGTCGTGGAACAGCGCGACCGCGGCCCGCCGGTGCGGCGGTGGCGGGGCGATGCCCTCGGGCAGTTCCGGGTCGAGCAGGGCGAACTGGCGGTAGGCGTGGGTGAGCCGCACGCGTAAGCCGAAGGCGGTGGCCGGGTCGGGGTCCGGGTCGCGGTCGGCGAACTCGGTGACGAAGTCGCGGTAGCGCCGTTCCAGGGCGTCGAGGTCCCACACCCGGGTGACGAAGTCGGCGAAGTCCGGCACGGCGGCCGGGGCGCCGACCAGGACCCCGGCGTGCGTGGCGACGCCGAGGTCGGCCAGCAGGTCGGCGACCTCGGCCGCGCGGTCGTGCGGGGCCAGCCAGGTGCCGTCCTGGACCGAGCCGAAGCCCAGGAAGCGCAGCCTGCGCACCAGCCTGGCCCTGGCGACCCGCTGGTCCTCGGGGATGGCGTGCCAGAGCACGGTCCACTGTCCCGCGTCGCTGGTCCGGCTGCCCAGGCTGAAGATCCGGCGGTCACCCTCCGCGAGCACGGCGGCGGCGCGCGGGGTGATCCGGTAGTGCACCATCCGGCCGTCGCGGACGCGTTCGAGCAGGTCGCGGCGCACGAGCCGGGTCAGGGCGACCCGGGCGGCGCCGGGGGTGGAGCCGAACTCACCCAGTAGTGAGACCAGGCCGCCGGACCAGACGGTGGTGCGCTCGCGGGGGCGCAGGTGGGCGCCGAGGATGGTCAGCACGAGGTCCTGCGGCGCGGCGTCGAACATGGGGGTGAGCTTAGTTGACACCTAAGCGGGGTCAACCGTAACGTTTTCGCCAGTGACCCCGGCCACAAGGGTGTGACGCTGGTGAAGGTCGGTATCGGACTCCCCAACACGGTCCCCGCCCGCGACGGCGGGACCCTGCTCGACTGGGCCCGTCGCGCCGAGTCGGCGGGGCTGGCCACGCTCGCGGTGCTCGACCGGCTGCGCTACGACAGCGTCGACCCGTTCATCGCGCTGACCGCGGCCGCGGCGGTGACGGAGCGGATCGGGCTGGCCACGATGATCGCGATCGGGCCGCTGCGCTCCCCCGGTGGGCTGGCCAAGCAGGCCCAGTCGGTGCACGAGGTGTCCGGCGGGCGGTTCACCCTCGGTCTCGGCATCGGCGCCAGGCACGACGACTACGCGGCCGCCGGTGTCGACCCGTCGACCCGCGGTGCGGCGCTGTCGACGCAGCTTGCGGCATTGCGCGCGGACGGTGAGTCCTCAATGGACATCTTGGTGGGCGGCAGTTCCGGCTCCGCGTTGGCGCGCATGGCCCGGTACGCCGACGGGTACGCGCACGGTGGTGGTCCGCCGCGGGCGTTCGCGTCGGCGGCGACCAAGGCCAGGGCGGCGTGGTACGACCACGGCAGGGCCGGTCAGCCCGTGTTGTGGGGTCAGGGATATCTCGCGGTGAGCGACCCGGATCGCGGGCGGGACTACCTGAGCGACTACTACGCCTTCACCGGCCCGTTCGCCGACAAGATCGCGGCGGGCGCGTTGACCAGCGTGCGGGCCATCAAGGACTACATCCGCGGCTACGCCGACACGGGGTGCGACGAGCTGATCCTGTTCCCCACCACGCTCGACGTCGCCGACATCGACCGACTGGCCGAGGCGATCTGATGGACGTCTCGATCCTCGGCGCCGGACCGGCCGGGCTGTACCTGGCGATCCTGCTGCGCAAGGCGGGCCACACCGTCACCGTGCACGAGCGCAACGCCCCGGACGCCACGTTCGGCTGGGGCGTGGTGTTCTCCGAGGAGACGCTGGGCGCGCTGCGCGACGCCGACCCGCCGACGCACCTGGAGATCACCGACTCGTTCGCCCGCTGGTCGACCATCGACATCCGCCACCGCGGCCAGGTCGTGCGCTCCACCGGCCACTCGTTCACCGCCATCGCCCGGCGGCACCTGCTGGCGATCCTGCAGACCAGGGCCACCGACCTGGGTGCCGACCTGCGCTTCGGGTCCGAGGTGGACGAACCACCGGATGCCGACCTGCGGGTGGCGGCCGACGGCGCGAACAGCAGGACCAGGCAGCGGCACTTCCGCGCGAAGGTGTCCACCCAGGGCGGCAAGTACGTGTGGTTCGGCACGGACCTGGTGCTCGACGCGTTCACCTTCGCGTTCCGGGAGACCGAGCTCGGGCTGTTCCAGGCGCACGCGTACCCGTTCGACGAGCACACCAGCACGTGGATCGTGGAGTGCGCCGAGCCGGTGTGGCGGCGCGCGGGGCTCGACACCGCTTCCGAGCAGGAGAGCATCGCGTTCTGCGAGCGGCTCTTCGCCGACGACCTCGCGGGGGCGACGCTGCGGTCGAACCGCTCGCTGTGGCTGGACTTCCCGCTGGTGCGGTGCGGGAGCTGGCACAAGGGGAACCTGGTCCTGCTGGGCGACGCCGCGCACACCGCGCACTTCTCCATCGGCTCCGGCACGAAGCTGGCCATGGAGGACGCGATCGCGCTCGCGAACTCGCTGGCCCGCACACCTTCGCTTGAGGCAGCGCTGACGGACTACGAGCTGGAACGCCAGCCTGCCGTGGAACGGTTCCAGCAGGCGGCGGCGGAGAGCGCGGCGTACTTCGGGCGGACGGCGAACTACACGTCGTTCGAGCCCGTGCAGTTCGCGGTGAACCTGCTGACCCGTAGTGGGCGCGTCACGCACGCGAACCTGGCGCAGCGCGATCCCCGCCTGGTGCGGCGGGTCGACTCGTGGATCGCCGGTCGGGCCATCGCACCGCCGCCGGTGTTCGCGCCGTTCAAGGAGTTCGCGAACCGGCTGGTGGCAGAAGTGTCCACACCGGACGAAGCCGCTTCGAGGGCCGCGGACGGGTACGGGCTCGTGCTGACCGGGCCAGTGGGGGTGACGGGACGGGACTCCCCGCCACTGGCGGCCTGGACCGGGATCGACGCGCCGCTAGGGGTCCGGCTGACGCACTTCGGCGCGCGTGGGGTCGAGCCGGTTGCCGCTTCCCCTGTGCCGTACGGGCCTGGCGCGCCGGTGCCGGTGGAGTTGACCGACCTGGACGAGGTCCGGCAGGCGTTCGTCGATCACGCGACGCGGGCAGCCGAGGCCGGAGTCGCCCTGCTGGAGCTGGACATGGCGGAGGGGCACCTGCTCGCCGGGTTCCTGTCGCCCCTGACGAACCGCCGCACCGACGAGTGGGGTGACCGGCACAAGTTCCCGCTGTCGGTGCTCGACGCCGTCCGCGCGGCATTCCCCCGCACCCTGTCCGTCCGACTCACGGTGACCGACTGGTCCCCCGGCGGCACCACGATCGCCGACGGCATCGCCTTCGCCCGCCAACTCCACGCCCACGGCACCGACCTCGTGCACGTCCGCGCGGGCCACACCACCCCGGACTTCCGCCCGGACTACCGGCGCGGCTACCTGACCACCCTGTCCGACCGCGTCCGCAACGAGGCGGGGATCCCCACCCTCGTCGGCGGGTACCTGACCACGCTCGACGAGGTCAACACGGTCGTCGCGGCGGGTCGAGCCGACCTGTGCGTGCTCACGGAGGCGCCGTGAGCCACCAGTTCGCGGACCTCACCTCGCCGCAGGCCGCCGCACTGCGGGAAAGCACGACGGTGCTGCTGCTGCCGGTGGGGGCCGTGGAGCCGCACGGACCGCACGCGCCGCTGGACACCGATCCGCTGATCTCGGCGGGGATGTGCGCGCGGGCGGCCGACCGGTTCGCCGGGGATCCGGTCACCGTGAAGGTGTTGCCCGCGCTCTCCTACGGGGTCACCGAGTTCGGGGCGGGGTTCGCGGGAGCGGTGGGGATCAGCGCGGAGACGCTGGGCCGATTGGTGGTCGAGATCTGCTCGTCGTTGGCCGCGCAAGGCTTTCCCAGGGTCGTCGTCGTCAACAACCACTTCGAGCCGGGACACGTGACGGCGCTGCGGGACGCGGTGAAGACCTTGGCCGACAAGGGAATCCGCACGACCTACCTCGACCTGCTCCGCCGCGCGGCCGTCACCCGGTTGACCGAGGAGTTCCGGTCCGGCTCCTGCCACGCGGGCCGGTACGAGACCTCGCTCGTGCTCGCCGACCGCCCCGACCTGGTCGACACCGACGTCATGGCCGCCTTGCCACCACTGCTCGTCGACATGCCCGCCGCGATGGGGTCCGGCGCACAGGGGTTCATCGAGATGGGCATGGGAGACGCCTACTGCGGTGCTCCGGCCGAGGCGAGTGCCGAGGAGGGGCACGACACGTTCGCCCGGTTGACCGAGTTGCTGGTCGAGGCCATCCACGACCAGGTGAGTTGAGAGGAGCACGGTGCAGGCAACGCAGCTCAACCTCGCAAGCCACTTCCTCGACCGCAACCTCGACCTGGGCCGGTCGGACCGCCCAGCCCTGCTCGGCCCGACCGGCCCCACCAGCTACGCCGACCTCGCCGCGCTCACCAACCGGATCGGCAACGTCCTGCTCGAGTTCGGCGTCAGGCCCGGGGATCGGGTGCTGTTAGCCCTGTCCGACGGTGTCGAGTTCGTCGCCGCCTGGTACGCGGCGCAGAAGGTCGGCGCCATCACCGCCGAGGTCTACACTTTCCTGACCGCCAAGGACTACGCCTACTTCCTCGACTACACCGACGCCACGGTGATCATCGCCGACTCCCTCACGCTTGACCGGCTCCGCGAGGCGGGCGTCCAGGATCGGACCGTTCTGGTAGTCGGCGCAGGCGAGTTACGTTCCAACGAGCACGACCTCGACGCGCTGGCTTCGGGCGCTGAGTCCACTGTGGATGCTGTGTTGCGCGCCGAGGGCGACGTGGTGCTGTGGAAGTTCACCACGGGCAGCACGGGCGCGCCGAAGGCATGTCCGCACGGCGTCCGCAGTCCGCTCAACAGCCACGAGTGGTACGCGCGCGGTGTGCTCGGCCTGACCGAGGACGACATCGTGCTGCCGGTGCCGAAGCTGTTCTTCGGCTACGCCCGCGACCTGACCGCGTTGTTCCCGTTCGGGGTCGGCGGCGCCGGGATCGTGTTCCCCGAGCGCACCACGCCGGAGCGGGTCTTCGCGTTGATCGCCCGGCACCGGCCGACCGTGCTGGTGAACGTGCCGACGATGATGGCCGCGATGGTCGCGCACCCGCTGGCCGCCGACCAGGACCTGAGCTGCCTGCGGCTGTGCACGTCGGCGGGCGAGGCACTGCCGCCCGAGCTGCACCGCAAGTGGGACAACACCTTCGGCGTCGAGGTGATCGACGGGATCGGCTCGTCGGAGGCGTACCACATCTACATCTCCAACCGCCCCGGCGCGGCGAGCACCGGCAGCATCGGGTCCCTGGTCCCCGGCTACACCGCGCGGGTCGTCGACCCGGACGGCGTCGAGGTCCCCGATGGCGAGGTCGGCACCCTGGAGATCACCGGTGCGACCGCGGCGTCCGGGTACGTGGGTGACCCGGCGAAGTCGGCGACCACCTTCCCCGGTGGCGACACCGTCCACACGGGAGACCTGGTGGTGCGCGATCCGGATGGCGAGTTCCACTACCGGGGCCGCGCGGACGACCTGTTGAAGGTCAGCGGGATCTGGGTGGCGCCGAGCGAGATCGAGCACTGCCTGATCGGGCACCCGGATGTCGTGGAGTGCGCCGTCCTCGGCCACAACCGCGACGGGCTGATCCGGCCTTACGCGTTCGTGGTGGTCACCGGGGAGGCCACTGAGGACGACCTGCGCCGGTTCGTCCGCGAGCGGTTGTCCCCGCACAAGACCCCCGAACGGGTGGTCTTCGTGGCCACTCTCCCCCGCACCACCAACGGCAAGCTCGACCGCAGGGCGTTGCGCGCGTTGGATGTGTCCTCATGAGACGCGTCGTCATCACCGGTGGCACCAGGGGCATCGGCGCGGCCATCGCGACCCGGTTCCGGGACGCGGGCGACGAGGTGTTCGCACTGGGCCGGGCCGACTGCGACGTCACCGACGAAGCAGCGGTGCGGGCGTTGTTCGCCGACCTCGGGCCGGTCGACGTGCTGGTCAACAACGCCGGGATCGCCTCAAGCGCTCCGCTGGCGAAGACCACGGTCGCGCAGTGGCGCACGCAGCACGACGTGAACGCGCTGGGCGGGTTCCTGTGCACCCGGGCGGTGCTGCCGCGGATGCTGGAGCGCGACACCGGGCGGGTCGTGTTCGTGGCGTCCACCGCGGGCAAGGTCGGGCAGCGGTACACCGCCGCATACTCGTCGGCCAAGCACGCCGCGATCGGCCTCATGCGGGCGGTCGCGGCGGAGGTCGCGGGCACGGGGGTGACGTCGAACGCCGTGTGCCCGACGTTCACCCGCACCGACATCGCCGCCGAGGCGGTACGCACCATTGTGGACAGAACGGGGCGCACGCCCGCGGACGCGGAGGCCGCGCTGGCGTCGGCGTCCCCGCTGGGGCGGTTGCTCGAACCGGACGAGGTGGCGTTCGCGGTGGTGTTCCTGGCCGCGGCGGAGGCGGGCGCGGTGAACGGGCAATCGCTCGTGCTCGACGGAGGAGGAGTCCAGTGACCGGTGTTGGAGGCAGTCGATGAGCCCGTTCCGGGCATCACCCGGGGTGACCGGCGAGTGGGGCCACTTCGGGTTCACCGTCGAGGACGGGGTCGCCACGGTGACCCTGGACCGGCCGGAGAAGCTGAACGCGCTCACCTTCGACGTGTACGCGGACCTGCGCGACTTGGTGGCCGAGCTGCCGCACCGCGGCGACGCGAAGGTGTTGGTGCTGCGGGGAACCGGGCGCGGGTTCTGCTCGGGCGGGGACGTCGAGGAGATCATCGGCGAGCTCCAGTCGATGGCGGCGGCGGAACTGCTGGAGTTCACCCGGATGACCGGCGCCGTCGTGCGGGCGCTGCGCGAGTGCCCGATGCCGGTGATCGCGGCGGTGAACGGGGTCGCGGCGGGCGCGGGGTCGGTGCTGGCGCTGGCGGCGGATTTCCGTTTGCTGGCCGAGGAAGCGTCGTTCTCCTTCCTGTTCACCAAGGTCGGGTTGGCCGGTGCCGACATGGGGTCGGCGTACCTGCTGCCGCGCTTGGTGGGGCTCGGGCGGGCAACGGAACTGCTGATCCTGGGCGAGCGGGTCGACGCGGCTCGGGCGGAGCAACTCGGGTTGGGCACGGTGGTCGACGATCTCCCCGCGGCCGCGGAGTCCCTGGCCCGTCGGCTCGCGGATGGGCCCGCGCTGGCGTACTCCATGACGAAGGTGCTGCTGACCCGCGAACAGGACCTGGACCTGGCGTCGTCGATCGAACTGGAGGCGATCAGCCAGGCCCTGCTGATGAAGTCCACCGACCACGCCGAGTTCTACGCGGCCTGGTCCGCTGGCCGCCCCCCGGTGTGGAGGGGCCGATGACCCCGCACCGCGTTGTGACAGCACCGGACCTGGCCCCACCAGTCGGCTTCGCCCACGCCGTGGTCGCGGCACCGGGGAGCACCGTGTACCTGGGCGGCCAGACGGCCCTGGACCCCGCCGGGGCGATCGTCGGCGCGACCATGGCGGAGCAGTTCGACCAGGCCGCGGGCAACGTAGTCTCCGCACTGACCGCGGCGGGTGCCCATGCCTCGCACCTGGTCTCCTTCATCATCTACGTGACCGACGTGGCCGCGTACAAGGCAGCCCTGCCGGAGCTGGGTCCGTTGTGGCGCAAACACTTCGGCAGGCACTACCCGGCCGTGGCCCTGCTGGGGGTGACCCGGCTGTTCGACGAGGAAGCCCTGATCGAACTGGTGGCGACCGCCGTGGTTCCCGGAGGTGCGGCGTGAGCTCACTGGATGACCTGCGCGCGCGGTGCGAGGCGTTGGCCCAAGGTCCACTGCGGACCGCGGCAGAGCAGGGGACTCCCGGGCGGCTCAACCGGGGGCTGGTGAAGGCGTTGGCGGAGCACGGGGTGTTGGCGGAGATCTTCGACCGGCCCGCGAAAGCGTTGGTGCTGTGTGTGATCCGGGAGGCGCTCGCGCGGCACTGCACCGAGGCGGAGACGGCGTTCGCGTTGCAGGGGTTGGGCGCGTACCCGATCGTGCTGGCGGGGAGCGCCCCGATCGTCGACGAGTGGGTTCCCCGGGTGGCCGCCGGGGACGCCGCGGTGGGGTTCGCGCTGACGGAGCCGGAGGCGGGCTCGGACGCGGCGCACCTGGTGTTGCGGGCGGTCCCCGAAGGCGACGACTTCTTGCTGACCGGGGAGAAGACCTACATCTCGAACGCCCCCGAAGCCGACGTGTACTCGGTGTTCGCCCGCACCAGCGACACCGGCGCCAAGGGCATCACCGCGTTCGCCGTCCCCCGCGACACCCCCGGCCTCGACGGCGAGCCGCTCGACCTGCTCGCCCCGCACGCCATCGGCCGCCTGCGCTTCACCGGGGCCCGCGTCCCCCGCGCGAACGTCCTCGGCGAGGTCGACGGCGGCTGGTCGGTCGCCATGCGCACCCTCGACATGTTCCGCCCCAGCGTCGGCGCCTTCGCCGTCGGCATGGCCCAGGCCGCCCTCGACGCCGCCATCGCCCACGCCACCCACCGGCACGCCTTCGGCAAACCCCTCTCCGCCTTCCAGGGCCTCACCCACCAACTCGCCGACGTGGCCACCCGCCTGCACGCCGCCCGCCTCCTCGTCCACGACGCCGCCACCGCCTACGACGCCGCTCCCGGCACCACCGCGTCCCTCTCGGCCATGGCCAAGCTCTTCGCCACCGAGACCGCCCAACAAGCCGTCGACCTCTCCATCCAGGTCCACGGCGCCCAAGCCCTCGAACGCGGCCACCTCCTCGAACACCTCTACCGCGAGGTCCGAGCCCCCCGCATCTACGAGGGCACCTCCGAGATCCAACGCGAGATCATCGCCCGCGCCCTCTTCCGCAAGTAGCCCCCGGCAGCCCGCCAAGGGCACGGGCCCTCACGTGAACCAGCCTCGGGTGGAAACCCGCGTCCTGGATCGCGATCACCACCGTCGTGGAAGAGTTCAGCAAGAGCGACCGGTGCGACGCCGCCTGACATGAGCTTGTCGGCCGGCGGGAGCCACGCGCCTGCCGTTCGCGTCGGCGGGATCGGCGGCCAACTGCCGCACAGCCGCTTGAACGCTGTCCGGCAGGTCCGTCAAAGCGCCATCAAGCCGTCGCGCGTGGTTCTGGGCGATTGAGCAACGCAGGGTTCAGCGCGTCCGCCGGACGCCGCGCCGCCGTCGCATCTAGCGGCGTGGAGTTGGCCGTGGCCGAGGGCACCGTGAAGCGGGCGGCTGGGTGCTCTCACCCAGTTCGCGAAAAGTGGGCGCGCACTGAGATCCCCTCGGGGATGGGCTACTTCCGGATCGGTCCCGGTGGGAACCGGGCGCGGGGTCAGGGGCTCCCACCGGTATGCGGATGTGGTGGGTGGTGGCGTTGGCGCTCGTGGCCGGGTGTCAGTCGGCACCGGTGGGGCGGGTGGGCTTAGGGGAGCCACCGCGTCAAGTGAGTCTGGGGGAGGTGTCCAAGGTGTCGGATCTGGTGTTCGCCGAGGACGATGAGTTGGTCGCCGGGTGGTATTCGTACTTCCAGGAGTGGCACCTGGCCGCACGGGTCAGGGTGGGGTCGGTTGATCGGTTCAGGAAGGACAACGGGTTGGCGGAGCCCGCGCCGGTGCAGGGGGCTTTTCGGAATCCGGCGAGTGACGCCGACCCCGGGTGGGAGCCGGAGCCCGCGACGGGGGTGACCCCGGCTGACACCGATGTGCGGCGTTCTGTCCGGTTCGTGCGGGACGGGAGCGGCGCCGAGGTGGTCTACCTGGTGGTCGAGGCGGCGTGAGTTTGGCGGGGACGATCATGGGTGCGGCACGATAGCGGGCATGACCGAGTGGGTCCGCCCGATCAGGCGGGGTTGGCTGGTCCGCGGCGAGGTGCCCGGACCGGATGTCGACGAGTTCGCTGACGCCGATCGGGTGGTGGCGGCGTTGGCGCGGCCGGGGACCCGGGGGTCGCTGCTGGCCGTGCAGCACCCGCACCGCACGCCGACCGCGCTGGCCGCCGGGCACGACCTGCTCGACGTCCTGGCCGAGGCGCGGCGCACGCTCAGGGAGTTGACCCGCACCGCGTACCGGCCGGTCGCGGACGTGATCGCGCCCTACCGGGTGGACGGTCCGGACGGGTCGGCCACCGGCGTGCTGTGCCTGGTCGACCCGGCCGCGGTCGGGGCGGACGGGGTGTCGTGGGTGCGGCACAGCGAGCAGGTCTACCCGGAGGTCGTGGCCGAGCGGGCCGCTGTCCTCACCGGACTCGGGTGCGCCACCAGTGCCGCGCTGCTGATCCCGGTGGTCGACGGCCAGGTGCTCACCGACACCGTCGACCAGGCCATCGCCGCGGCGGGCGCGCCCGCGATCTCCACTGTGGACAGCAGTGGCCGCAGGCACCAGGTGTGGCTGCTGGGTCCCGGCCCGATCCAGGACGCCGTGCTGTCGGTGGTCGCCGCCCGCCCGTTGATGGTCGCCGACGGCAACCACCGCGTCGCCGCAGCGGCCGCGGCCGACCTGGGTGGGCTGCTCGCGCTGGTCACCGCGGGCCCCGGCCTGCGCATCGGCGGCTACCACCGCGTCCTCACCGGCACCGGCCTCGACGCGGACGCCCTCGGCGCCGCCTGGCGCGCCATCGGCCTCCAGGTCACCGAGGTCGCCGCCGCGGCACCGCCCGAGCACCCGGGGTCGGTGGTCGTCGAAACCCACGGCCGGACCCTGTGCGTCGACCTGCCGCCGTCCACCGCGCTCGACCACGCCCAGGTCGAGACGCTCCTGCTGCGCCAGGCCCTGCGCCTCGACCCGGAGGGCACCCACGTCCGCCCCCTGCCCGAGGGCCGCACCCCGGACACCGAGGTGGACGCCGTGCTCAGGCTCGCCCCGGTGCCCCTCGCCCAAGTCCTGGCCGTCCACGCGGCGGGCGGCCGGATGCCCCGCAAGAGCACCTACTTCACGCCGAAGCCCCGCAGCGGACTCCTCCTGGCCGACCTCGACCGCTGAGACTCGCCTGCCACGGCTCGGTGCCAGAAGTCGCTAGGCCGTGGCCGGGCGGGGTTTGCGCATGAAGACGCGGGTGACGGGTTCGACCACGCGGGCGGCGACCGGGCCGATGACGGCCATCAGCAGCACGTACGCGGTGGCGAGGGCGGCCAGTTGCTTGTCCACGGCCCCCGCGCTGACCGCCAGGCCCGCGATGACGATGGAGAACTCGCCCCGCGCCACCAGCGCGGCCCCCGCCCGGGCCTTGCCGAGCGTCGCGATGCCCTGCCTGCTCGCGGCGAACCAGCCGGTGCCGATCTTGGTGACGGTGGTGACCACGGCGAGGGCCACCGCGAAACCCAGGACAGGGGGGATGCTGCTGGGGTCGGTGTTGAGGCCGAACACCACGAAGAACATCGCGGCGAACAGGTCGCGCAGGGGTTCGAGCAGCTTGGTGGCGTTCTCGGCGGTCGAACCGGAGATGGCGATGCCGAGCAGGAACGCGCCCACCGCCGCCGACACCTGCAGCTGCGAGGCCAGCCCGGCGACCAGGAGCGCGGCGCCGAGGACGCGCAGCAGGAACACCTCGGGCTCCGGGCTGTCCACCAGCACCGAGACGTAGCGGCCGAAGCGCAGCGCGATCACGAGCACCACGGTGACCGCGACCAGCGACACCCCGACCGCGGTGAGCCCGCCGAGCAGCGTCGCCCCGGCCAGCAGCGCGGTGAGGATCGGCAGGTAGACGGCCATCGCCAGGTCCTCGAACACCAGGATCGACAGCACAACCGGCGTCTCGCGGTTGCCCAGCCGCCCCAGGTCGCCGAGGACCTTCGCGATGATCCCCGACGACGAGATGTAGGTGACGCCCGCCATCGCCAGCGCGCCGACCGGGCCCCAGCCCAGCCACAGCGCGACCGCGGCGCCGGGCACCGCGTTGAGCACGATGTCGACGACCCCGGCGACCCAGGACCGCTTCAGCCCGGTCACCAGCTCCGCGGCCGAGTACTCCAGGCCGAGCAGCAGCAACAGCAGCACGACGCCGATCTCGCTGGCGATCTCGGTGAACCCCTCGATGCCTGCTAAAGGCACCAGGCCCCCGGCGCCGAAGGCGAGCCCGCCGATCAGGTACAGCGGGATCGGGGACACGCCGATGCGCCAGGCAAGCCGTCCGAGCACACCCAGCCCGAAGAAGACAGCGCCCAGCTCGATCAACGAGATGGAGGAATCGTGCAAGAGCCTTGCCCCGCTCAGCCGCGTTCGAGGACTTCGGCGGCCTTGGCCAGGCCGTCGCCCGTGCCGACCGTCACTAACAGGTCGCCGCCGCCGAGCGCGAAGTCGGGCTGCGGCGAGGGGTGCACGGTGCCCGCGCGGACCACGGCCACCACGGACACCGCGGTGCGGGTGCGCAGCGCGGTGTCGCCCAGGGTGCGGCCGTCGTACGGGGAGTTCGGCGCGATCGGCAGCTGCCGGGTGCTCACCCCGGGGGCCTGGTCGCGCAGCTGGGCGACCAGGTTCGGCGCGCCGAGCAGGTTCGCCAGCGCGGCGGACTCCTCCACGGTCAACGGGATGGACGCCACGCACGAGTCCGGGTCGTCGTGGCGGGACACGACCAGGTCGAAGTGCCCGTCCCGGTGCGTGATCACACCGATGCGCCGCCCGGTGCGCGACACGAAGTCATGACGGGTCCCGATCCCCGGCAGCGGGGTCACCTCGACGTTCACCACACCACGGTAACAAGCCCGGTGCCCGTTTCGTTCCCTCAGGCGTGCGCGCGTGCCGCGGCGAACAGCGACCACAGCCGCGGCAGCCTGGCCCGCACCTCGTCCTCGTCCTCGATGTCCCACTCCGCGTCGACCGGCTTGGCCGCCGCCCCTGGCAACCCGAGCCGCTCCAGCCCCGACTCCAACCCGGTCACCTCCTGGTGCGCCTCGTGCGCGGCGAAGTCCAGGCTCTCCCACTCCGGCCAGTCCTGGTCCGACCACTCCCGCATCGGCCGCCCAGCCAACGCCACCACCCCCGGCACCTCGGCCAGGCTGTCCGGATCCGCGACCGCCCGCTCGAACACCTCGCGCCCCAGCGTGAGCAGCCACAACTGGAAGTAGCAGAACCCGTCCGCCGAACACCCCTCCTCGACCAGGTGCGCCGCCGCCCACATCGTCCAGGTATCCGCCCGCCGCCTCACCTCCGCCAACCGCCGCGCGAACTCCACCACCTCCCCCACCGGCAACCGCGTCAACTCCTCGGTCAGCCACTCGCTCTGCTCATCCCGATCCCCAGGCTGCTCGGTGGCCCGACCGAGCAACTGCCAGAACCCCTCGTCGGTCATACCGGGATCATGCCGTGCGGCACCGACAGTTCGGGGTGGATCCCACACTGTGCGTCACGAGGTGTATGCGGAGTGGGTGTGCGCGGGGTGGGGTGTTGTGGGCAGGGCGGTTATCCACAGGGCGGCTGGTCGCTCGGCGCGGTGTGTCGGTGTTCGCCGGTAGGCTGTATATCGGGGGCTGCTGTGGCCGGTTTGATCTTGAGCTGAGGGTGTTCCGGCTCTCGTGCTCGCCTGCGGCGTCGACGATCAACGCCTCGCCTTCGGCATTGGCCGGGGCGCGATTTAAGTGACAAGCTCGATGCGGCGAACTTGTTTTGCGTGGGGCCCCTACGACACCCGGGCAGAACCACAAAGCAGGGGCCCAAGAGCAGGCCCTGCCACGGTGAGCGACGCTACGGGTGCCGTTCCCCCACGCAAAACAAGTCCGCCCCATCGAGCCGGCCTGGCACCAGCGGATCCGAGGAGCGCGTGGCTGGCCAACGATGTAGAGGGGCGCGTTAGGGCCAACGTCTGGGAGGGCGCGTTGGGGCCAACGTCGTAGAGGGGCACGTTGGGCCAACGCCTGTGAGGGGCGGGTTGGGCCGACGATCGTGAAGGCCGGGTGGAGACCATCGTCGTGGAGGGCATGTGAGGGCCAACGATCGTGAGGGCCGGGTGGGGACCACCGTCGCCGAGTCTCGATCGGCCTGGACCGGTGGCCAACGAATGGTCAAGGCAGGTACTTGTCCACAACCCCTTCAACCATCCACAGCCCCCAGGCGAGCCCTATTGACAGATCGGCGGGGGCGATAGGTTCAGAGATGGGGCCCCGGGAGGGTGGGCCCCCGGAGCGGAGTTGATCTTGAGCGGGCGACGATCGGGCTTGGGTGGGGAATCGGGCCGCGTCAAGGGGTGGGTTACATGTTCACGGCGGTGTAGAGGGCGCCTACCTCGGTGCGGTTGAGGGCTCGGAGGGAGCCGGGGCGTTGGTTGCCCAGGCGGACGTCGGCGATTTGGGTTCGGACCAACTGGAGGACGGGGTGGCCGACTTCCTCCAGCATGCGGCGGACGATGTGTTTGCGGCCCTCGTGCAGGACCACCTCGACCAGGGCCTTGCCCGCGTAGCTGTCGACCAGGCGGAACGAGTCGGCGGTGGCGGGGCCGTCGTCGAGCATGACGCCGTCGCGGAGGCGTTTGCCCACGTCGCGGGCGACGGGGCCGGGGACCTCGGCGAGGTAGGTCTTGAGGACCTGGAAGGAGGGGTGCATCAGGCGGTGGGCCAGGTCGCCGTCGTTGGTGAACAGCAGGAGGCCCTCGGTGTCGGCGTCGAGGCGGCCGACGTGGAAGAGGCGATCGCTGCGGTCGCGCAGGTAGTCGCCGACGCACGGGCGGCGGCGGTCGTCCTCCATGGTGCTGTGCACGCCGCGCGGCTTGTTCAGCGCGAGGTAGACGCGGTCCTCGCGGACCACCACGCGCACGCCGTCGACGTGGATGACCACGGCGTCGGGGTCGACGCGCTTGCCCTGCTCGCGCACGACCTCGCCGTCGACGCTGACCCGGCCCTGGTCGATGAGGTTCTCGGCCGCGCGGCGCGAGGCCACCCCGGCACTGGAGAGGACCTTCTGGAGCCGGACGCCCTCTGGGCTAGTTGACATCGTCGATCGCATCCACTTCTGGCAGCAACGGGGCGATCGGGGGCAGGTCCTCCAGCGAGGACAGCCCCAACCGCTCCAGGAACAACTCGGTCGTGCGGTACAGGATCCCACCTGTCTCGGGATCGGTCCCGGTCTCCTCGATCAGCCCGCGCACCACCAGGGTGCGGATGACGCCGTCGACGTTCACCCCGCGCACCGCGGCGACCCGGGACCGGGTCACCGGCTGACGGTAGGCGATGACGGCCAGTGTCTCCAAAGCGGCCCTGGTGAGCTTCGCCCGCTGGCCATCCAGTAGCAGCTTCTCCACGACAGGCGCGAACCGGTCACGGGTGAAGAACCGCCACCCCTCACCGACCCGCCGAAGGTCGATCCCACTGCCCTGCTCGGTGTAACGGGCCGCGATGCGCCGCAACGTCTCCCGGACTCGCCGCACCGGCTGGTCGGTCGCGGTCGCGAGCAACTCCTCCTCCGCAGGCGAGTCGACGACCAGCAGCACCGCCTCCAGCGCGGACTCGAGGTCGGCATCCTCGGTGAGGTCGGGGAACCCCGACCCGGTCTGCACCAGATCGGTGTCCGCTTCCTCCTCAGCGACAGGCTCGGGCACCGACTCCTGGCCCACCGACGCCTCTTGGCCCACCGACGGCTCCTGGCCCACCGGAGCGTCTTGATCTACCGGCACGTCTTGGCCCGCTGGAGCGTCCTGCGCCACCGGAGCCTCTTGGTCCACCGGAGCCTCTTGAGCCACCGGCACACCTTGGTCCACCGGCGCGTCTTCATCTACCGGCGCGTCTTGCGCCACCGGAGCCCCTCGGTCCACCGGCGTGGGGTCCACGGCCAGGTCGTCCACCACGGCAGGGGTCTCGGTCTGGTCGTTGTCAGCCATAGTCCTCGTCCTCGGTGCCGACCGGTGCCGCGGCGGCCTCGGTCAGCGCGCCGCCGGTCCACTCCACGTGCAGGTCCCCCAACGGGTCCGGCTGCTCGAACAGCACCGTCGCCTCCCGGTACAGCTCCAGCAGCGCCAGGAAGCGGGCCACGATCTCGATGGTGTGCTCGCAGTCGGCCACCAACTCGGAGAAGCTCGCCCGCCCCAGCTCCGCCAGCCTGACCCGCAGCAGGTCGGCGGTCTCCCGGACCGACACCCGCCCCATGTGCAGGTGGTCGAGGGAGACGACCGGCGGCGGCTTGGGCCGGAACACCGCGGCGGCGATGGCGGCGAAGCGCTCCGGGTCGACGCCGATCAGCACCTCGGGCAGCAGTTCCTGGAATCGGTCCTCCAGCGCAACCGACCGCGGGTATCGCCGCAGCGCCCCCGCCTCCAGCTCGCTGAACAGGGCGGCGACCTGCTTGTACGCCCGGTACTGCAGCAGCCGCGCGAACAGCAGGTCCCGCGCCTCCAGCAGCGCCAGGTCCTCCTCGTCCTCGACGTCGCCCGCGGGCAGCAGCCTGGCGGCCTTGAGGTCGAGCAGGGTGGCGGCGACGACGAGGAACTCGGTGGTCTCGTCGAG
Organism: Actinokineospora cianjurensis; assembly: GCF_003663795.1. Lineage (NCBI taxonomy): Bacteria > Bacillati > Actinomycetota > Actinomycetes > Pseudonocardiales > Pseudonocardiaceae > Actinokineospora > Actinokineospora cianjurensis. The sequence continues at coordinate 17,262 of NZ_RCDD01000005.1, read as the reverse complement.
GCTCCAGTCGTCGCCGAGGGAGCGGATGTGGGCGATGAAGTCGTCGGTGACCCGGTGCAGCGCCACCTCGGTGACGTCCATCTGGTGCTGGGAGATCAGTTGCAGCAGCAGGTCGAACGGGCCCTCGAAGTTCGACAGCCGCACGGTGAACCGACCGCTCACCGCGACCGCGGGTTCCTCCTCGGTCACTGGCCGCCGTCCTGGCGCAGCTTGCGCACCAGCACCGAGTCCGCGCCGTTCTCGGCGAGGTCGGCCAGCGCGGTGGCGACCGCCTCGCGCACCACCCGGCCGCGGTCGACGGCCACGCCGAACCCGGCGCGCAGGGTCAGCCTGGCCTGTTCGAGGGCGAGCAGCTCCTCGTCGGAGACGTAGACGGTGATCTTCGAGCTGTGCTTCTGGCGCGGGGTGCCGCCGGGGACCGGGTCGAGCGGGTTGGTCACCGGGCGATCACCTCCCTGGCGAGCTGGCGGTACGCCTTGGCCCCCGCCGAGCGCGGCGCCCATGTGGTGATCGGCTCACCGGCCACGGTGGTCTCCGGGAACCGCACGGTGCGGTTGATGACGGTGTCGAACACGGTGTCCTTGAACGCCTCGACCACGCGCGCCATCACCTCGCGCGAGTGCAGGGTGCGGGGGTCGAACATGGTGGCCAGGATGCCGGTGATCTCCAGCTTCGGGTTGAGCCGCTCGCGCACCTTCTCGATGGTGTCGATGAGCAGCGCGACCCCGCGCAGGCTGAAGAACTCGCACTCCAGCGGGATGAGCACGCCGTCGGCGGCGGCGAGGGCGTTGACGGTGAGCAGGCCGAGCGAGGGCTGGCAGTCGACCAGGATGTAGTCGTAGGCGTGCAGCACCGGCCGGATGGTGCGCAGCAGCGAGTGCTCGCGGCCGACCTCGGAGACCAGTTGCACCTCGGCGGCGGAGAGGTCGATGTTGCTGGGCAGCAGGTCCATGTTCTCGACGCCGGTGCGCAGCACGACGTCCTCGATGCCGACCGACCGCTCGATGAGCACGTTGTAGATGGTGCGGTCGAGCTGGTGGGCCGGGATGCCCAGGCCGACCGACAGCGCGCCCTGCGGGTCGAAGTCCACCAGCAGCACCCGGCGGCCGAACTCGGTCAGCGCGGCGCCCAGGTTGATCGTCGACGTGGTCTTGCCGACGCCGCCCTTCTGGTTGCACATGGCCAGCACCCGCGCCGGACCGTGGTGGTCGAGCAGCGCGGGCTCGGGGATGTGCCGCTTGGGTCGACCGGTCGGGCCGACCCCGGTGCCGCCTACCTCCTCCGGGCCGTCGTCGTCAGCGTCGGAGGCTGCGCGCGGCGCGATACTCAGCTCCACGGCACCCCCGTGCGGAAGTGTCGACATGGCGATCTAGCTCCTTGTCGCCTGCGTTGCTGTCACGCGCAGCGTAAGCGGGTGCCGGTCAGCCACCAACGCGGCTCGCCGGTGCGCGCCCCACCTGTCGAGCCGGTTGTCAAGACCAGTCGAGCCGGGACCAGTCGAGCCGAGACCGGCCGGATCGAGGCCCGGCCCGGCTAGCCGTCGACCCGGATGACGGCGCCGAGCACCGATTCCAGCAGCCCGGGGAACCGGCGGTCCAGTTCGTCGCGGCGCAGCGACAGCCAGCGCTGGTTGCCGTCGCGGCGGGTGTGGGTCACCCCCGCCTCGCGCAGCACCCGCAGGTGCTGCGACAACGTCGACTTGGCCACCGAGACGTCCAGGTGCCCGCACGACATCTCGCCCGCGTCCGAGAGCTGGGTCACCACGGCCAGCCTGGTCGGGTCGCTGAGCGCGTGCAGCACCTCCGGCAGGGTCAGCCGCTCCAGTCCGGGTTCGTCAACCTCGCCCATCGCGCCCATCGCGCACCTCCGGCGGAACAGAGTAGGGGAAGGATCATCGAAAACAGGTTGACTTGGGGAGTTTTCACCTCAACCGCCGACTGACCAGCACTCTTAGCCGATCGCTCTCGGATGGGCGGTGGCGTACACCTCACGGAGGGTGGTCACGGTGACCAGGGTGTAGATCTGCGTGGTGGTCACCGAGGCGTGCCCGAGCAGTTCCTGCACGACCCGGACGTCGGCGCCGCCCTCGAGCAGGTGGGTGGCGAAGCAGTGCCGCAGGGTGTGCGGGGACACCGGCACGGCGATGCCCGCGTGCTCGGCGGCGGCCTTGAGCACCGTCCACGCGCTCTGCCGCGACAGCCGCCCGCCCCTGCGGTTGAGGAACACCGCGGGGGTGCCGCGGCCCGCTGCGGCGAAGCCGGGCCGGGCGCGCACGAGGTAGGCGTCGACGGCCTCCAGCGCGGGTCGTCCGATGGGGACCAGCCGCTGCTTGCCGCCCTTGCCGTCGAGCAGCACGGTGCGGTCGGTGGCGTCGACGTCGTCGAGGTCGAGTCCGACGACCTCGGAGATGCGGGCGCCGGTGGAGTAGAGGACCTCCAGCAGCGCGCGGTCGCGCAGTTCGCCGGGTCCGTCACCGTGCGGGGCCTCCAGCAGCCGCAGCACGTCGTCGACCGGCAGGGCCTTGGGCAGCCGTCGCGGCGGGGTCGGTGGTTTCACGCCCCGGGCGACGTCGTGCTCGACGAGTCCTTCCCGGAGCGAGAACCGGTGCAGCCCGCGGACGGCGACCACGGCGCGTGCCGCCGAGGACGCGGCCAGCGGCGGGTGGTCGGTGTCGCCCTCGCGCAGCAGCACCAGGAACGAGGACACGTGCCGCTCCCCCACCGCCGCCAGGTCGCGGACCCCGTGCGCGGCGAGGTGGTCGAGGTAGCGACCCAGGTCCCTGGTGTACCCGTCGAGGGTGTTGGTCGCGGTGCCGCGTTCGACGGCGAGGTGGTCGAGGTAGGTGCGCAGCGCGGCCTCGACCGTGCCACCGCCGCCGGAACCCATCGGCCGAGCCTAGCCGGATCGACCGAACGGGGGACGGCGATCACGTATCGTGGGCGGTGTGAGTGTCCCGGGTGGTCCCGATTCCGTGCGCGTCGGCACCACTGAGCGCGAGGACTCGATGCGCGCGCTCGGCGAGCACTTCGCGCAGGGCAGGCTGCCCATCAGCGAGTACGAGCAGCGGGTCGGCGCGGCCGCGGACGCGGTGACCCGGGGTGATCTGCGGGTGTTGTTCGCCGACCTGCCCGCGCCGCACCCGCCGTTCCTGGTGCCGCCGACCTGGGCCGCGCCGCCGCCCCAGCCGCTGCCGTACTACCCGCCCGCCAACCAGGCGTTCGGGCCGCCGGTCCAGTACGGGGAGATGCTCTCGGACCGGTCCAAAGTGGTCGCGGGCCTGCTGCAGATCTTCCTGCCGTTCGGCGTCGGCCGGTTCTACACGGGCAACTACGGGATCGCGATCGCCCAGTTGGTCACCTGCGGCGGCTTCGGGATCTGGTGCCTGGTGGACGGGATCGTGCTGCTGGTCAGCGGCGGCCACGACGGCGAGGGCCGCCGCCTGCGCGACTGACCCCCGCCGCCCCCGCTGTTCAGCCGCGGCGCTCGAACGCCCTCGGCCTGCCCTCCCACGACGCGTCCGCCTGCCGTGCCGGGACCGCGCCGGTGGTGACGGCGTGCGCGGCGAGCAACCCGGCGACCGCGGCGGCGTTGGTGATCTCCCCGGCCAGCACCCGGCGGACCGCGTCGGCCAGCGGGACCCGGTCGATGACCAGGTCGGCCTCCTCGTCGCCGAGCACCACCCGGTCCACAGTGGACAGACCGGTGGCCAGGTAGACGCGCACGACCTCGTCGGTGAACCCGGGCGAGACGGCCAGGTCCACCAGCACCGACCAGTCCGCGGCGGCGAGCCCGACCTCCTCGACCAGCTCGCGGCGCGCGGCCTCCAGCGGGTCCTCGTCGGCGTGGTCGATCAACCCGGCTGGCAGCTCCCACAGCCGGTCGCCCACCGGGTGCCGGTACTGGTGGATCAACGCCACCGAGCCGTCGTCGTCGAGCGCGACCACGGCGACCGCGCCCAGGTGCTCGACGACCTCGCGGTTGGCGGTCGTGCCGCCCGGCATCGCGACCTCGTCGAGGCGCAGCGCCAGGATCCGGCCGACGTGGATGTCGCGGGTGGACACCACCTCGAAGGCGTGGCTGCCCGGTCGTGTGCTCACGCGTCCACCTTCTCCGGCTGGTCGAGGTCGACCGGCAGCCGCTCGGCGCGCAGGTAGGTCAGCGCGGCGCCGATGAACCCGGCGAACAGCGGGTGCGGGCGGGTCGGGCGGCTCTTGAGCTCCGGGTGCGCCTGGGTGCCGACGAAGAACGGGTGCGCCTCGGCGGGCAGTTCGACGAACTCGACCAACCGCCCGTCCGGCGACGTGCCGGAGAAGTGCACCCCGGCCTGGGTGAGCCGGTCGCGGTAGGCGTTGTTGACCTCGTAGCGGTGCCGGTGCCGCTCGGTGACCTCGCGCTCACCGTAGACACCCGCCACGACCGAGCCCGCGGCCAGCGCGGCCGGGTAGGACCCCAACCGCATGGTGCCGCCCATGTCGCGCTCACCGGCGACGACGTCCTGCTGGTCGGCCATGGTGCTGATCACCGGGTCGGTGGTCTCGTCGGCGAACTCCGCGGAGTTGGCGCCCGCGATGCCCGCCAGGTTGCGCGCGGTCTCGATCACCATGCACTGCAGGCCAAGGCACAGGCCCAGGATGGGGACGCGGTGCGTGCGGGCGTGGGTGATGGCGCCGATCTTGCCCTCGATGCCGCGCACGCCGAACCCGCCCGGCACCAGCACACCGTCCACCCCGGACAGGGCGGCGGCGGCACCGGCGGGCGTCTCGCAGGCGTCCGACGGCACCCAGACGACCTCGACCTTGGCGCGGTGGGCGAACCCACCGGCGCGCAACGCCTCGGTCACCGACAGGTACGCGTCCGGCAGGTCCACGTACTTGCCGACCAGGGCGACGCGGACCGTCTCGGTCGGCTTGTGCACCCGGTCGAGCAGGTTGCCCCACACCGTCCAGTCGACGTCGCGGAAGGGCAGCCCGAGGCGGCGCACCACGTAGGCGTCGAGGCCCTCGCCGTGCAGCACGCGCGGGATGTCGTAGATGGACGGCGCGTCCGGCGCGGCGACGACCGCGTCGGTGTCCACATCGCACATGAGCGCGATCTTGCGCTTGAGCCCGGCCGGGATCTCCCGGTCGGCGCGGCAGACGATCGCGTCGGGCTGGATGCCGATGTTGCGCAGCGCGGCGACCGAGTGCTGCGTCGGCTTGGTCTTGAGCTCGCCGGAGGGGGCGAGGTAGGGCACCAGCGACACGTGCAGGAAGAACACGGTGTCGCGGCCAACGTCGTGGCGGACCTGGCGGCACGCCTCCAGGAACGGCAGCGACTCGATGTCGCCGACCGTGCCGCCGACCTCGGTGATCACCACGTCCGGGGCGCGCCCGGTGGCGTCCGGCTCGGCCATCGCCCGGATCCTGGCCTTGATCTCGTCGGTGATGTGCGGGATGACCTGGACGGTGTCGCCGAGGTACTCGCCGCGCCGCTCCTTGGCGATGACCGCCGAGTACACCTGGCCGGTGGTCACGTTCGCGCTGCCGGACAGGCTGCGGTCGAGGAACCGCTCGTAGTGGCCGATGTCGAGGTCGGTCTCGGCGCCGTCCTCGGTGACGAACACCTCGCCGTGCTGGAACGGGTTCATGGTGCCGGGGTCGACGTTGAGGTACGGGTCGAGCTTCTGCATCGTCACCCGCAGGCCGCGCGCGGTCAGCAGCTGACCGAGGCTGGAGGCGGTGAGGCCCTTGCCGAGCGAGGAGGCGACGCCTCCGGTGACGAAGACGTGCTTGGTCGTCCGAGCGTGCTGCACCAAGAGGGCTCCCGTGGTCTAGGTCGCGGTGGTGTTATCGCGCTGGCCGCGGCGTTCTGACCGCGCCGGTCCACGGGGTTTCATGCTAACACCAGCCGCGCGCGGGTCCGCACAGCGCGCGGCCCCGCCGTGTCGCCCCGGTGGGGGCGGTGGCGGGGCCGCGGATCGGGTCAGGGGGTCGGCGAGCAGGTGGTCGCGCCGACCAGCACGTCCCCGGAGATCCCCGACGGCGGCAGGAACCGGATGTGCGCCACGTTCAGCGTGATGCTGCCGTCCGTCGGCGTGATGACCTCCTTGAAGGTGATCGTGGCCAGGTTCTCGTTGAGGGAGCCCTTGAGCTCGCGCACGTAGTTGGACGGCAGCGGGTTGGGCAGCGCGGCCAGGCCGGTGAGCCCGCCGAACGACCAGCCTGCGGTGGAGCCGTCGTTGTCGCCGACGCAGCTCACCTTCCAGGTGCCGATCTTGATCCGCGGGCCGCCGAGCAGCACCAGCGCGGACAGTTCGAAGTTCGAGCCGGTGGCCTCGGACTTGGTCTCGGTCAGGCCCTCGTCGGCGTCGACGACTCTGGTGGTGCACGTCGAGGTGCCACCACCGAACTTCACCCCGGCGGCGCTGACGACGCCGGAGGACCCCGTGCTCGGGCCCGTGACCGAGCACTGGGCGATGGGCTGCAGGGTCGTGGGGATGCCCAACCGGACCAGGTTGGCCGACCCGATGTGCGCCGTGCCCGGCGCGGCGACGGCCAGCGCCGGGGTGCCGGTCGCGATCAGCGCGGTGAACGCGGCGGCCGCGGTGAACGCGATCCTCGCCTTGGTGATGTGCCCCATGGTTGCTCCTTGACCTCCCGTGGCGGAACGGACTCCCACCAGGGGCGTCATCGGTTCCGACGGTCGGAAAATGACCAGCTGATCATGGTCCGTACCCGTCCGGGAGTACCGTTCACGCGTTGGTGAGGGATGCTCATGACCCCGCGCGACCACATCACCCGCCCGAGCGATGCCGTTACTCGGCAGGGGCGCCGGGCGCGGCGGCCTGCGCGTTGCCCGCGCTGCCGTAGCGGCCCGCCCGCTCGGCCACCTGCTCGGCCAGCGCGAGCACCACGACCACCCGACCGGCCGGGGTGTCCACGTTGTCCACTGTGGACAGTATGGAGGTCGCGGCGGTGTCGGCCCTGACCACCCCGACCGCGCCGGACCCCTCGGCGGAGCCGAGCCCGCCGGTCAGCACGGTGCCCGCGCCCGCGCGGTCGACCTGGGTGGCGAACCGGGCGATGGTGGCCGCCTTGTCGCCCGCGTCGTCCCCTGTGGACGCTCCACCGGTGAGCACCACGGCGAGCTGCGCGGGCGCGATGTCCGGTGCGGCGGCGAGGAACCCGCCCTCGGTGAGCCCGGCGAGCGCGGCCGCGGACTCCTCCGGCGACGCCTGCGGTTTGTTGTCCGCCTTGCTGATCAGCAGCAGCGGACCGAGCAACCCGCCCGCGAGGGTCCCCGGGTCGGTCACCGTCGGCAGCTGCACCCCGGCGGGCAGCAACCTGGTCACGATCTCCTTGAGCTGGTCGGCCTTGGCCGGGTCGGCGAACGCGTCGGTGAGCTGCAGCTCACCGGTGACGCTGCCGCCCGCCGCCGTCACCAACGCCTTCACCGCGTCCCGGTCGGCCGGGTGCGCGTCGGCGGTGGTGATCAGCACCACCGTGCGCTTGTCCAGCGCGCCGCGCACCGCCAGCGGCCCGATGGCGCCCGCGAACGAGTCGCCGTCGGCCAGCCGCGCGTTGAGCGCGTTGCGGTCCTGCTCCAACTGGGTCACCTGGGTGCCCAGGTCGCTGTTCTCGGTGGTGATCCCGGACAGCAGGGACCGGCTCAGCGTCGTCGAACCGAGCACCACGCCGACCGCGATGGCCAGGAAGACCGCGGCGATGGAGGTGATGTGGTAGCGCAAGGTGATCACGAGAACAGCCCCTTGACCCAGGAGAACACCGCGGACCAGGTGTCGGTGAACCAGTCGCCGTAGGCGGCGCCCACCCCGGAGACGGCGATGGCGGCGGTGATGGCGAGCAACGCGGCGCCGACCATGACGACCACCGCGCCCGCGGAGACCCGGCTGCGGTGCAGCGTGGCCACCGCCTTGCCGTCGACGAGCTTGCCGCCGAGCTTGAGCCGGGTCAGGAAGGTCGACGGGTTGGACCCGGAGCGGCCGCGGTCGAGGAACTCGCGCAGCGTCGCCTGGAACCCCACACCGACCACCAGGGTCGCCTCGTGCGCCTCGGCCAGCAGCAGCGCCAGGTCCTCCGAGTTGCCGGACGCGGGGAAGGTGACGGCCTCGATGCCCAGGTCCTGCACCCGGTTGAGGCCGGGGGCGTGCCCGTCGACGTAGGCGGGCACCACGATCCTGGCACCGCTGCGCAGCGCGTCGGTGGAGATGCCGTCCGGGTCGCCGACGATCACGTCCGGCCGGTGCCCCGCGGCGCGCAGCGCGTCGGCGCCGGACTCGACACCGATGAGCACCGGCCGGTGCTCGGAGATGTAGCGGCGCAGACCGCGCAGGTCGTCGACGTGGTCGACACCCGGGGCCACCACGACGACTTGCCGCCCGCGCATCTGCACCGGGATCTGCGGGACGCCGATGCCGTCGAGGATCATGGTGCGCTCGCGGCGGAGGAACTCGATGGTGTTGGCGGAGAACGCCTCCAGCTGCGCCGACATCCCGGCCTTGGCCTCGATCATCTGGTCGGCGATGGTCTCCGCGGTCTGCCGGGTGCCGCTGGCGACCTCCTTGTCGCCGAGGTACACCCCGCCCTCGTGCAGCCGGACCCGGCTGCCCTCCTTGATCACCCGCAGCGCGTCCGACCCGACGCCGTCGATCAGCGGGACGCCCGCGTTGACCAACAACTCCGGCCCCAGGTTCGGGAACCGCCCGGAGATCGACGGCGAGGCGTTGACGACCCCGGCGACCTCCGCGCGCAGCAACGCGTCCGCGGTGGCCCGGTCCAGGTCGAGGTGGTCGAGGACGACGACATCACCCGGTGAGAGCCGACGCAGCAGGTCACCGGTCCGCCGATCCACCTTGGCCGACCCGGTGATCCCGGGGCGCGGCGGCTGCGAGCGGCTGAGCAAACCCGGGAATCTCATGCGCCCGATGGTGACAAACCAACCGCGATTAGTCCGGACGCCACGCCGCGATAGTCCAAATGGTCTACAGACGCTCGATGGGGCGAACTTGTTTCGCGCGAGGCCCCTACGACACCCGTGGCAGGACCGCAAAGCAGGGGCCGAAAAGCATGGCCCTGTCCGCGCGACAACGCTACGGGTGCCGTCCCCCCACACGAAACAAGTCCGCCCCATCGAGCACGAGCGGGCGGGTCGGCTCGTGGAGCGTCAGGCTTGGCGCTTCTTGCGGGTGGGGCGGGGTTTGCCGCTGAGCTTCCAGTCGTGCTTCTCGCCGTCGGCCACGCCGAGGAGTTCTTCGGCGTGGGCGCGGCCGGTCTCGGTGGAGTCCATGCCCGCGAGCATCCTGGCCAGTTCGACGACCCGTTCGCTGTCGTCGAGGGTGCGGACGTCGCTTCGGGTGACGCCGCCGTGGATGCCCTTGTCGACGATGAGGTGGCGGTCGGCGAAGGCGGCTACCTGGGCCAGGTGGGTCACGACGATCACCTGGTGGCTGCGGGAGAGCCGGGCCAGCCTGCGGCCGATCTCCACCGCGGCGCGGCCGCCGACCCCGGCGTCGACCTCGTCGAACACCAGGGTCGGCACCGGGTCGCTGTGGGCGAGCACGACCTCGATGGCGAGCATGACCCGCGACAGCTCGCCGCCGGAGGCGCCCTTGTGCACCGGCAGCGGTTGCGCGCCGTCGTGGGCGACCAGCAGCAGTTCCACGTCGTCGACGCCGTCGGCGCCCGCGTGCAGTTCGACGCCGCCGACGGTCAGCGCCACCGGGTCGCCTGACTCGGCGGGCCGGGGCCGCACCGAGATCTGCACGCTGGAGCTGCCCATGGCCAGGCCGCTCAACTCGTCGGTGACGGCCTTGGCGAGCGCCTCCGCCGCGACCGACCGGGCCTGCGTGAGCGAAGCGGCCAGCGTGCCGAGCTGAACGGCCAACGCGGCCTTGCGGGCGGCCAGCTCGCCGAGCGCCTCCTCGGAGGTGTCCAGACCAGCGAGCTTGTCGACCGCGTCGCGCGCCCAGGCGAGCACGCCGTCGACGTCGGCGGCGTACTTGCGGGTCAGCGCCTTGAGCTCGGCCTGCCTGGCCAGCACCTGCTCCAGCACGGCCGGGTCGGCGTCGAGGCTGTCGAGGTAGGCGGTCAGTTCGGCGCCCACGTCGGTCAGCAGCACGGACGCCTCGGCCAGCCGCGGCTCCAGCTCGCGCAGCCTCGGGTCCTCGGACCCGGCCACGCGCCGCTGCGCCTCACCGATCAGCCCGAGCGCGCCGGGCACGTCCGGATCACCGTCCGGCGAACCGGACACCGCGTAGCTGGCGCCGCTGGCGGCCTCGCGCAGCTGGTCGGCGTCGGCGAGCCTGCGGGCGCGATCGACCAGTTCGGTGTCCTCACCCGGCTGCGGGTCGACGGCGGTGATCTCCTCCAGGCCCATCCGCAGGATCTCGGCCTCGCGGGCCAGCTCCTTGGCGCGGCGGGTCCGGTCGTCGAGCTCGGCGGTGACGGCGATCCACTGCTCGCGGGTCGACCGGTACTCGGCGAGCACGCCCGCGATGTCGGCACCGGCGAACCGGTCGATCACCGCGCGCTGCTCGGCCGGGCGCAGCAGCCGCAGCTGGTCGTTCTGCCCGTGCACCGCGATCAGCTGCTCGGCCAGGTCCTGCAGCACCCCGAGGGGGACCGAGCGGCCCCCGACGTGGGCGCGGGAGCGACCGTCGGTGCTGACGCTGCGCAGGGTGATCAGGCTGCCGTCGTCCTCGGGCTCGGCGCCCGCCTCGGTGGCCACGGCGGCGGCCGGGGACCCGTCGAGGCCCTCGAACCGGCCCTCGACCACGGCCTTCGGCTTCCCGCTGCGGACCCGTGACGCCTCGCCCCTGCCGCCGGAGAGCAGGTGCAGGCCGGTGACGACCATCGTCTTGCCCGCGCCGGTCTCCCCCGTCACGACGGTGAAACCCGGGTGGAGCTCGAGCGTGGCCTCGTCGATCACGCCGAGGTCCTGGATGCGCATCTCGGCTAGCACAGGGCGCACCCTAGCGGCTCCCGGTGATCGCGGTAAGCGCCCGCCCACAGGTTCACCGCGTCCGCCAGCCGTGCACGGGCAGCGCGAACTTGTCGACGAGGCGCTCGGTGAACGTCTCGTCACGCAGCCGGGCCAGCCGGATCGGCTGCTTGCCGCCGCGCACCTCGATGCGCGCGCCCGGCGGGATGTCGAAGGTGCGCCTGCCGTCGCAGCACAGCACAGCGGGCTGTCCGTCCGGGTCGACCTCGATGCCGACGACCGACTTGGACGACACCGCGAGCGGCCGGGAGAACATGGCGTGCGCGTTGCTCGGCACCACCAGCATCGCCTGCACGTCCGGCCACACGATGGGTCCGCCCGCGGAGTAGGCGTACGCGGTCGAGCCGGTGGGTGTGGCGCACAGCACGCCGTCGCAGCCGAAGGAGGACACCGGGCGGCCGTCCACGTCGACCCGCACGTCCAGGATCCGCTCGCGGCTGCTCTTCTCCACGCTGGCCTCGTTAAGAGCCCACGTGTCGGCCAACAGCTCGTCGCCGAGGTAGGCCCGGACGTCGACTGTCATCCGCTCCTCGACCAGGTAGCCCTGTTCGACGACCAGCTCGATCGCCTCCGCCAACGCCTCTGACTCGGCCTCGGCGAGGAACCCGACCCTGCCGAGGTTGACCCCTAGCACCGGGACCCCCGCGGGGTGGGCCATCTCGGCCGCGCGCAACAGCGTCCCGTCGCCACCGAGGACGAACACCAACTCGGTGCCCACGGCGGCCTCCGGGCCCAGCGGCACGACCTCGCTGTAGCAGGACGGGTCGAGGTCGGGGGCCTCGTCGTCGACCACCCGCAGCCGCACCCCGGCCGCGGCGAAGCAGGTCGCGACCTTCTCGGCCACCCGCCGGTTCTCGGCGCGGCCGGTGTGCACGACCAGCAGGATCTCCCTGGCCGCACCCGGCGCGCTCGGCTTGATCGGGTGGGTCACTGCGGCCCCTCCTCCACGGCGGTTTCCACCAGAGCCGTCACCTCGGCGTCGGCGCGCGGCTCACCGCGGCGCAGCCAGGCGAAGTACTCCACGTTGCCCGACGGTCCCGGCAGCGGGCTCGCGACCACCCCGTGCACGCGCAGGCCCAGCTCACCGGCGGCGGCGAGCACCCGGGAGACCACCTCCACGCGCAGCTCGGGCGCCCGCACCACACCGCCGGAGCCGAGGCGTTCCTTGCCGACCTCGAACTGCGGCTTGATCATCGGCAGCAGGTCGCCGTCCTCGCGCAGGCAGGCGTGCAGCGCGGGCATCACCAGGCGCGCGGAGATGAACGACAGGTCGGCCACCACCAGCTCGACCTGGCCGCCGATGTCGTCGGGGGTGATGGCGCGGACGTTCGTACGGTCCTTGATGACGACCCGCTCGTCGTTCTGCAGCCGCCACACCAGCTGACCGCGCCCCACGTCGGCGGCGACGACCTGGGCGGCGCCGCGGCGGAGCAGGACATCGGTGAAGCCGCCGGTGGACGCGCCCGCGTCCAGGCAGCGGCGGCCGTCGACCGGGACCTCGAACGCGTCGAGGGCGCCGAGGAGCTTGTGCGCGCCGCGGGAGGCCCAGTTGGGGTCGTCGCCGACGTCCTTGACCACCACGGCGGCGTCGGTCTCCACGCCGGTGGCCGGTTTGGTCGCGACGGTGCCGCGGATGGTGACCCGGCCCGCGTCGATGAGCTCGCTGGCGTGGTCGCGGGAGCGGGCCAGCCCCCGGCGGACCAGTTCGGCGTCCAGCCGCGCCCTCCTGGGCACCGCGTCAGACCTTGTCGATGCTGGCGAGCGCGGCGGTGAGCGCGATGTGCACCGCGTCGAACCGGTCGACGTGCTCGGCGACCGGGATCGCGTCCAGCCCGTCGAGCCCGGCGACGGCCTCGGCTATCGCCTCGTCGCGGGCCGCCGGGTCCCTGGGCGGTCCGGGGGTCGGGGTGAAGTCCACCTGCACTCCTCCACGCTATCCGATGGTGCTCGTCCGGTGGGCGCTCAGCGCGCCCGGGTGAGTCCGAGTTCGGCGAGCACGGGGTGGTCACCGGTGATCCGCGGCGGCGTCGCGGTGGCCCAACTCACCGCGCACAGCGCGCGGACCAGGTCCAGCGGGTCACCGTCACCCGTGACGACGACCTCGTCGCCCTCGGTGCGCAGGTCCCAGCCCGGCTTGGGCCCGACGGCCAGGTCCGCGGCGGAGGCGGTGATCGCGCCGAGGTCGGCGGCGATGTAGGTGGGCCGGGCCTCGGGTCCCGCCGCGATCACGTCGGCGGCGGTGGAGACGCCGGTGAGGACCAGCAGCGAGTCCAGGCCCGCGGCGACGGCGCCCTCGATGTCGGTGTCCAGGCGGTCGCCGACGACGAGGGGGTGCTTCGCGTCGGCGGCGCGGACGGACTCGTCCATCAGCGGGGTCGCCGGTTTGCCCGCCACCTCGGGGTCCTGCTCGGTGGCGTGGCGCAGCGCGGCGACGAGGGAACCGTTGCCGGGCAACAGCCCGCGTTCGGTCGGGAGCGTGCGGTCGATGTTGCAGGCGACCCACAGCGCGCCCGCCCGGATCGCGACCGACGCCTCGGCGAGGTCGTTCCAGCTGAGGTCCGGCGACAGGCCCTGCACCACGGCCTTGACGCCGGTCGCGGTGCGGACCGGGACCAGGCCGACGGCGGTGATCTCGGCGGCGAGCGCGGAGGTGCCGAGGACCAGGACGTGGTCGCCCCGGTCCAACCGCTGGGCCAGGACGGCGGCAGCGGCTTGCGCGCTGGTGCTGACCTCGTCGGCGGTGGCGGGGACGCCGAGCCCGGTCAGGTGCTCGGCGACCTGCTCCGGCGACCGGGAGGCGTTGTTGGTGACGAAGCGAACCGTGGTCCGCTCCGCCCTGGCCGCGGCGACGGCGTCCGCCGCACCGTCGATGACCTGACCGCCCCGGTAGACGGTGCCGTCGAGATCGAACAGCAGGGCGTCGTAGCCGTCCAGCAGCCGATCAGCCATCCACGACGTCCTTGCCGCTCTTGTCACCCACAGCGCTCTTGCCCTCGCCGGGGTTCTTGTCCTCGTCCGCGGTCTTGTCTGCCGCGGTCTTGTTGTCAGCAGCGGCGTTGTCAGCAGCGGCGTTGTCAGCAGCGGCGTTGTCAGCGGTGGGGTTCTCGCTGACCGCGGCGTTGTCGGCAACGGTGCTGTCGTCGGCAACAGCGGCGTCGTCGTCCACCAGGTTGTCGTCCGCGTCGTCGTCGGCCGCGTCGTCGGAGTCGACCAGGTCGTCCTCGTCGTCCACTTCGGACTCGTCGGCGTCGTCATCGGCCGCGGTGTCCTGGTCGGCGGCGTCCTCGTCGGACTCGTCCACCTCGACGGTCTCGCCGGGCAGCGCGGCGGCGATCTCGGACTCGTCGGCGCCGAGCTCGAAAGCGCGCTCGGCGGCGTCGGTGTCCTCGTCGTCATCGGCCTGGGCGGCGTTGAGGAACCACTGGATGGCTTCCTCGGTGCGGTCCGCGGCGGCCAGGTTGTCGGCGTAGGCGTAGAACAGCCGGGCGCTCCACGGGTCGCGCCGCTTGGGGTCGAGGTCCGGCCCCTGCAGGCCGACAACGGCCGCTTCCAGCTGACCCATGTCCCTGCGCGCACCGGCGCTGACGATCCGCAGCTCGACGGCCACGTCCGCGGGCAGGTCGCGCCCCGCTTCCTTGGCCAGCTCCAGTGCCCGCTCCGGCCTGCCGAGCGCGCGCTCGCAGTCGGCCATCACGGCGATGTAGGTGTTGCCGCCGCTCATCCGGCGGACCGCGCGCAGCTCGGAGAGGGCCTCGGCCCACTCACCCGCGTGGTAGGCGGTTAACCCGGCGGCTTCCCGGACGACGGCCACCCGCGCAGCCCGCTCCCGCGCGAACCTGGCGTGCTCGAGGGCGCGCTCCGGGTCCTCGTCGACGAGCATGCCCGCGGCGACCAGGTGCTTGCCCACCAGCTCGGCCAGCGACTTGGGCAGGCTGCGCAGCCCGGCCCGAGCCTCGACGTCGAGCGCGGAGTAGTCGGCGCCCTCGGGCAGCTTCGGCCCGTACTCGACGGGCGCGGAGTCCCGGTCCCCCGAGTCGCGCTGCGGCCGCTCCCGGCGCCCGGTCACCTCGACGAAGCGGTCCTCCGCCTGGCCCCAGCGCTCGACCGGCTTGTCGACCTGGTCGCCGTCGCCCGTGTCGGTCGCGGCCACGAGGTCGGGCTCGACGTCGTCAGCGCGGAAGTGCCCGCGGCCGCCCGCCCGGAACCCGGACCGCTCACCCGCACCGGACCGCTCGTCGGACTTGAACCCACCGGGACGGGAACCGCCGCGGTCGTCCGACTTGTAGCCACCACGGTCGGAACCGCCCGAGCGCGAGCCCCCGCGGTCATCGGAACGGTAGCCACCACGGTCCGAGGTGCTCGGCCGCGAACCGCCACGGTCGTCGGAGCGGAACCCTCCGGAGCGCGAACCACCGCGATCATCGGACTTGTAGCCACCACGATCGCCACTGGGGCGCGAGTCGCGGTCACCGCCACGGTATCCACCGCGGTCATCGGACTTGAACCCGCCGCGATCGCCGCTGGGCCGCGAACCGCCGCGGTCATCGGAAGACTTGTAGCCGCCACGGTCGGAGCCAGTCGGACGCGAGCCACCACGGTCATCGGAACGGAAGCTGCCACGGTCCGAACTACCCGGACGCGAGCTACCCCGGTCGTCCGAGCGGTACCCGCCGCGGTCGGAATCACCCGAGCGCGAACCGCCCCGATCGTCCGACTTGTAGCCCCCGCGGTCAGAACCGCCGAAGCGCGAACCACCACGGTCATCAGACCGGAAACCGCCACGGTCGGAACCGCCAGGGCGCGAGCCCTCGGAGGACTTGTAACCGCCGCGATCGAACCCACCGGAACGGGAGCCGCCACGGTCATCAGAAGACTTGTAACCGCCCCTGTCGGAGCCGCTGGGCCGCGAGCCACCCCGGTCGTCGGAACGGAACCCGCCGCGGTCAGATCCACCCGAGCGCGAGCCACCGCGATCGTCAGACTTGAACCCGCCACGGTCCGACCCGCCGAAGCGCGAGCCACCACGGTCGTCCGACCGGAAACCGCCCCGGTCTGAACCGCCCGAGCGCGAACCGCCACGGTCATCGGACTTGTAGCCACCACGGTCGAACCCACTGGAACGGGAGCCGCCGCGGTCATCAGAAGACTTGTAGCCACCACGGTCCGAACCGCTGGGCCGCGAACCACCGCGATCGTCGGACCTGTAGCCCCCGCGATCGGATCCGCCGAACCGCGAACCACCACGGTCGCCGGACTTGAAGCCACCACGGTCGGAACTCCCGGACCGGAAACCCCCACGGTCCGAACCGCCGGTGCGCGAACCACCACGGTCATCGGAACGGAACCCGCCCCGGTCAGAGCCGCCGGTGCGCGAGCCACCGCGATCGTCCGAGCGGAACCCGCCACCTGTTGCGCCGGAACGGAAACCGCCGCGATCCGACCCGCCAGAGCGCGAGCCGCCACGGTCATCAGAAGACTTGTAACCACCACGATCGGAACTGCTTGAGCGCGAGCCACCACGGTCGTCGGAACGGAACCCGCCGCCCGTTGCGCCGGAACGGAAACCGCCCCGGTCAGAGCCGCCGGTACGCGAGCCGCCACGGTCGTCCGAGCGGTACCCACCGCGGTCGGAACCACCGGTGCGGGAGCCCCCGCGGTCGGAGCCGCCGAAGCGCGAGCCGCCTCGATCGTCAGAGGACTTGTAGCCGCCGCGGTCGGAGCCGCTGGGCCGTGAACCGCCGCGGTCGTCCGAGCGGTAGCCGCCGCCGGAGCGGAAGCCACCACGGTCGTCGGACCGGGGGCCGCCACGCGAGGAGTCGGAGGACCGGTAACCCCCACGGTCCGAGGAGCTGTTGGTGGACCGGTAGCCGCCACGGTCCTGGGCACCCCGGTCACCGCCGGGGCGGGAGTCTCGATCACCGCCGCGGTAACCACCCCGGTCGGACTTGTGGCCGCCGGTCTTGTTGTAGCCGCCGCGGTCCGAACTTGAGCGGCTCTCGCCGCGATCGGATCCGCGTCGGGGGGAGTCGCCTGCCTCGTTCCGACGACCTGACTCGTTGTCCGACACCTGATCCTCCAGCGTGCGGGCTACCCGCAACTTGCTCCGACATACCGAAAAGGGCCTGTGGTCTGACGCACGTTACACGTGCCTCACCACAGGCCCTTTCGGGAATGATTGTCCGGCGGCGTCCTACTCTCCCACACCCTCACGAGTGCAGTACCATCGGCGCAGGTGGGCTTAGCTTCCGGGTTCGGAATGGGACC
>NZ_RCDD01000004.1:0-585706 GCF_003663795.1 Actinokineospora cianjurensis | reverse complement strand
AGGGTCTCCACCGCCACCCGCGACCGCGGGTCCTTCGCCAGGAGCGCGTCAAGGACCGAGTCGCTGATCGCGTCGCAGATCTTGTCCGGGTGGCCTTCGGTGACCGACTCGGAAGTAAAGAGCCTACGGCTGCCGTTCTCGCTCACGAGTTACCCCACATCGTCCGCCCTGTGTCCGGGCAACTGTACTGAAACCGACTTGGGGACGACTCACCGTTTGAGCAGTTGCACGACGGAGTCCCACACTTCGGTGGCGAGTTGCGCCTTCGAGCCCAGCGCGATGGGGCGTTCGGCGCCATCGGCCGCGAGCAGCCACCCGGCGTTGTCCTCGGTCTCGAACGCCTTGCCCTCGCCGACGGCGTTGACCACCAGCAAGTCGCAGCCCTTGCGCCTGAGCTTGGCCCGCGCGTGGTC
Organism: Actinokineospora cianjurensis; assembly: GCF_003663795.1. Classification (NCBI taxonomy): domain Bacteria; kingdom Bacillati; phylum Actinomycetota; class Actinomycetes; order Pseudonocardiales; family Pseudonocardiaceae; genus Actinokineospora; species Actinokineospora cianjurensis. Next base: position 585,293 of record NZ_RCDD01000004.1, on the reverse strand, counting down.
GAGCACATCGGCCCCGGAGTCGCCGGTCTCGGCCGCGAAACCCACGATGACCTGCTCGCTGGGCAGCGCGCCCGAGTCGCGCGCGGCGACCAACTCGGCCAGCACGTCGGCGTTGCGGGTCAGCGCGACCGGGTCGGGGTCCCGGGCGGTCTTCTTGATCTTGAACTCGGCGGAGACCACCGGCCGGAAGTCGGCGACGGCGGCGGCCATGACCACCACGTCCGCGCCGACGGCGGCGGCGTGCACCGCGTCGCGCAGTTGCGCGGCGGTCCCGACCCGCACCACCTCGGCACCTGCCGGCTCCGGCAGCGGGAGGGTGTGGGCGGACACCAGGGTCACGTGGGCGCCGCGCTGGGCCGCGGTGCGGGCGAGCGCGTAGCCCTGCTTGCCGGAGGACCGGTTGCCCAGGTAGCGGACCGGGTCGAGCGGCTCACGGGTACCACCGGCGGAGACGACGACCCGGACACCTTCGAGGTCTCGGGGCAACGCGTCGGGGCGGTGCAAGAGCAGCCGGGCGAGGTCGACGATCTCGGCTGGGTCCGCCAAGCGTCCCTTGCCCGTGTCGGCGCCAGTGAGCCTGCCGCTGGCGGGCTCGGTCACCACGGTCCCGCGCGAGCGCAGGGTGGCGACGTTGGCCCTGGTGGCGGCGTGCTCCCACATCTCGGTGTGCATGGCCGGGACCATCAGCACCGGGCACCGCGCGGTGAGCAGGGTGCCGGTGAGCAGGTCGTCGGCCAGCCCGTGCGCGGCCTTGGCCAGCAGGTCGGCGGTGGCCGGGACCACGACGACCAGGTCGGCCTGCTGGCCGAGCCGGACGTGCGGCACCTCCGGCACGTCGGAGAACACGCCGGTGTGCACCTTGTTGCCGGAGAGGGCCTCGAAGGTGGCGGCACCGACGAACCGCAGCGCGGCCTCGGTCGGCACCACCCGCACCTCGTGACCGGACTCGGTCAACCGGCGCAGCACCTCACAGGCTTTGTAGGCGGCGATACCGCCGCCCACACCGAGCACGACCCGTGGGCGAGGAGTCACTCGCCCTCGGTGTGCTCAAGCAGCCCGGAGTGGATCTCGCGCAGGGCGATGGACAGCGGCTTCTCCCGGGGACCGGGCTCCACCAGCGGGCCGACGTACTCCAGCAGGCCCTCGCCGAGCTGGGCGTAGTAGTCGTTGATCTGCCGCGCGCGCTTGGCGGCGTAGATGACCAGCGCGTACTTCGAGCTGACCTTGTCGAGCAGGTCGTCGATCGGGGGGTTGGTGATGCCTTCGAGCTGCGTCGTCGGCTCGCCGAGGGCGCCAAGCTCGGTAGGGGTGATCACTCGGTGTACTCCTGGTTCACGGGGTGGTTCGAGAGGTCCGGAAGTACCAAGGTTAGCAACTCCCGCGCGGCGGTCGGCACATCGGCGTTCACCACGACCGCGTCGAACTCCGACTCGGCCGCCAGTTCCTGCTTGGCCACCGCCAGCCGGTGCGCCACGACCTCGGGATCCTCGGTACCGCGGCCGGTCAGCCGGGACACCAGGGCGTCCCACGACGGTGGGACCAGCATCACCAGCAGCGCCTCCGGCATCGCCAGGCGCACCTGGCGAGCGCCCTGCAGCTCGATCTCCAGCACCGCGGGCCGCCCCTGGGCGAGCGCGGCCTCGACCGGCCCGCGCGGGGTGCCGTAGCAGTTGCCCGCGTACTCGGCGTGCTCCAGCAGCTCACCGCCGTGGTGCAGCCGCGCGAACTCGGCGCGGTCGACGAAGTGGTAGTGCGCGCCGTCCACCTCACCCGGGCGCGGGGCGCGGGTGGTGGCGGAGACGCTGAAGTAGACGTCCGGGTGCAGCCTGCGCAGTTCGGCGACCACGCTGGACTTGCCGACCCCGGACGGGCCGGAGACGACAGCGAGCCGGGACCGGGGCGCTACGCCCGATCCCGGCCCGCGGCCTGGCGACTTCTCGGTCACTCGCCGCTGAACTCGGCCAGCAACGCCTTGCGCTGGCGGTCACCAAGGCCGCGCAGGCGCCTGCTCGGCGCGATCTCCAGGCGCTCGATGATCTGCTGGGCACGCACCTTGCCGACGCCCGGCAGGGCCTCCAGCAGCGCGGTGACCTTCATCTTGCCCAGGACCTCGTCGTTGTCAGACTGGGCCAGCACGTCCTTGAGGGTGGTTCCGCCTCGCTTCAGGCGCTCCTTGAGCTCGGCTCGGGCGCGACGGGCGGCAGCCGCCTTCTCCAGCGCTGCGGCCCGCTGCTCCTCGGTCAGCTGGGGAAGGGCCACGATTTCCTCCGTGGGGGTGGGATTTCTTCCGGATCGGTGCCGCGACGTTACCGACCCCTGGCCTGCGGGGACAACGCGGGTCCAGCATGTGCGGTGCGTGACACCGGCGCCGAAGTTGATCAACAACGCGTGAGATCCAGCGACGTGACCTGGGAATTCACCGCCGTGTCGGCCGTCACACAAGTGGTCACTCAGCGCTATCGCGACACCGGCGGTTGGCGAAAGTGTCGCCTCCGCCACTCCCGGCAGCCCACTGAACACACCCGGTCAGCCCATAGCCGTCTACCTGGGCTAACGGTGGGCGGGCAGCACGAAAGCCCCCACGGGTGCCGTTTCGGGCTCCCGAGGGGGTCTTCCGTGCGGGGTGGGTTCAGCGCGCGGCGGCCGCCAGTTCGTCGCGCACGCGCAGGGCGGCGGAGCGCAGCGCGGTCACATCAGGACCGTGCCGCAGGACGTCGCGGGCGCTGGCGGGCAGCACCGCGGGCAGGACGTCGCCGAACACGGCGGCCAGGTCGGCCGGGCCCGCGCCCTGGGCACCCAGCCCGGGGGCCAGCAGCGGGCCGTTGAGCGCGGACAGGTCCAGGTCCGTACGACCGACGGTGGCGCCGACGACGAGCCCGATGGAGCCGAGCGGAGACGCGCCCGCGTTGTGCGCCGCGGCCTGGTCGACGATCGACTGCGCCACGGTGATCCCGCCGACCCCGCCGACCCCATCGACCCCACTGACCTTGGCGTGCTGCACGCCCGCGCCCTCCGGGTTGGAGGTGCGGGCGAGCACGAACAGGCCGCGCCCGGTGCGGGCGGCCTCCTCGATGGCCGGGTCCAGCGAGCCGAACCCGAGGTAGGGCGAGACGGTGACCGCGTCGGCGGCCAGCGGGGAACCGTCCGACAGGTACGCCTGGGCGTAGGCGGCCATGGTGGAGCCGATGTCGCCGCGCTTGACGTCGAGCAGCACCAGCGCGCCAGCCGAGCGCGCGTCGGCGATGACCCGCTCCAGCACCGCGACCCCGCGCGAGCCGTACGCCTCGAAGAACGCCGACTGCGGCTTGAGCACCGAGATGTCGCCCGCGAACGCCTCCACGCAGGTCAGCGCGAACCGCTCCAGGCCGCTGACGTCGCGGGGCAGGCCCCACTGGTCGAGCAGGCCGGGGTGCGGGTCGATGCCCACGCACAGCGAACCCCTGGCGGCGACGGCCTCGGTGAGCCGGGCCCCGAACGGCGCCCCGCTCACGCCTCGGTCCCCCAGTCGGCGAGCAGCGCGGCCTGCAGCGCCTGCAACGGGCGCACCCCGATGTCGTCGCGGATCAGCGCCTCGATGCCGTGCACCGCGGCCGCCGCGCCCTGGATCGTGGTGATGCAGGGGATGTCGCGCGACACCGCCGCGGTGCGGATCTCGTAGCCGTCCACCCGGGGGCCGTGGTTGCCGTACGGGGTGTTGATGACCATCTCGACGCCGCCGTCGCGGATGAGGTCGACGATGTTGTTCTCGCCCTCGAAGTGCTTGCGCACCACGGTGCACGGGATCCCGTTGCGGCGCAGCACCTCCGCGGTGCCCGAGGTGGCCAGCACCTCGAAGCCGAAGTCGGCCAGCCGCTTGACCGGGAACACCATGGCCCGCTTGTCCCGGTTGGCCACCGACACGAACACCCGGCCCGAGGTGGGCAGCGAGCCGTAGGAGGCGGTCTGGGACTTGGCGAACGCCTTGCCGAAGGACACGTCGATGCCCATGACCTCGCCGGTCGACTTCATCTCCGGGCCGAGCAGCGAGTCGACGCCCTGGCCCTCGGGGGTGCGGAACCGGTGGAACGGCAGCACCGCCTCCTTGACCGCGACCGGGGCGCCCGGCGGCAGCAGCGCGCCGTCGCCGGTGGCCGGGAGCATGCCCTCGGCGCGCAGTTCGGCGATGGTGGCGCCGAGCATGATCCGGGCGGCCGCCTTGGCCAGCGGCGCCGCGGTCGCCTTGGACACGAACGGCACGGTGCGGCTCGCGCGCGGGTTGGCCTCCAGCACGTAGAGCACGTCGTCCTTGAGCGCGTACTGCACGTTGAGTAGGCCGAGCACGCCGACGCCGAACGCGATGGCCTCGGTGGAGCGGCGCACCGCCTCCATGTCGGTGCGGCCGAGGGTGATCGGCGGCAGGGCGCAGGCGGAGTCGCCGGAGTGGATCCCGGCCTCCTCGATGTGCTCCATGACCCCGCCGAGGTAGACCTCGGTGCCGTCGCAGAGCGCGTCGACGTCGATCTCGATGGCGTCGTCGAGGAACCGGTCGACCAGCACCGGGTGCTCGGGGCTGACCTCGGTGGCGCGCTTGATGTAGCCGGCCAGGGTCTGCTCGTCGTAGACGATCTCCATGCCGCGCCCGCCGAGCACGTACGACGGGCGGACCAGCACCGGGTAGCCGATCTCGTCGGCGATCCGCTTGGCACCGGCGAACGAGGTGGCGGTGCCGAACTTCGGCGCGGGCAGACCAGCGCCGGTCAGCACCTCGCCGAACGCGCCCCGGTCCTCCGCGAGGTGGATGGCGCTCGGCGGGGTGCCCACGATCGGCACGCCCACGTCGGCCAGCCGCTGCGCGAGCCCGAGCGGGGTCTGGCCGCCGAGCTGCACGATCACGCCGACGACCGTGCCGGAGGTCTGCTCGGAGTGCACGACCTCCAGCACGTCCTCGAAGGTGAGCGGCTCGAAGTAGAGCCGGTCGGAGGTGTCGTAGTCGGTGGAGACGGTCTCGGGGTTGCAGTTGACCATCACGGTCTCGTACCCGGCGGCGCGCAGCGCCATGGCCGCGTGCACGCAGGAGTAGTCGAACTCGATGCCCTGGCCGATGCGGTTGGGGCCGGAGCCGAGGATGAGCACCTTCGGCTTCTCGGTCTGCGGCAGCACCTCGGTCTCGGCGTCGGGGTCGAGCTCGTAGGCCGAGTAGTGGTACGGGGTGAGCGCGGCGAACTCGGCGGCGCAGGTGTCGACGGTCTTGAACACCGGCCGCACGCCGAGGCGGTGGCGCAGGCTGCGCACGCCGTCCTCGCCCGCCAGTTCCGGGCGCAGCGCGGCGATCTGCCGGTCGGACAGGCCGGAGCGCTTGGCGCGGCGCAGCAACTGCTCGTCGAGCACCGGCGCGGTCTCCAACTCGACGCGCAGGTCGACCAGGGACACGATCTGGTCGACGAACCACGGGTCGATGCCGGACGCCTCGTGCACCTGCGCGACGGTGGCGCCCAGGCGCAGCGCGCGCTCGACGGTGTAGAGCCTGCCGTCGTGGCCCGCCCGCAGCTGTTCGAGCAGCCCGTCGAGGGTGGTGCCCTCCGGGTCCGGCGTGGTCCAGAAGCCGACCGCCTTGGTCTCCATCGACCGCAGCGCCTTGCCCAGCGCCTCGACGAAGTTGCGGCCGATGGACATGGCCTCGCCGACGGACTTCATGGTGGTGGTCAGCGTCGGGTCGGCGCCGGGGAACTTCTCGAAGGCGAACCGGGGCACCTTCACCACGACGTAGTCCAGCGTCGGCTCGAAGCTGGCCGGGGTCTCGCCGGTGATGTCGTTGCGGATCTCGTCGAGGGTGTAGCCGATGGCCAGCTTCGCGGCGATCTTGGCGATCGGGAAGCCGGTGGCCTTCGACGCCAGCGCGCTCGAGCGCGACACCCGGGGGTTCATCTCGATGACGACCATGCGGCCGTTGGCCGGGTTGATCGCGAACTGGATGTTGCAGCCGCCGGTGTCGACGCCGACCGCGCGCAGCACGTCGATGCCCACGTTCCGCATGACCTGGAACTCGCGGTCGGTCAGCGTCATCGCGGGCGCCACGGTCACCGAGTCGCCGGTGTGCACGCCCATCGGGTCGATGTTCTCGATCGAGCAGATGACCACGACGTTGTCGTGCTTGTCGCGCATCAGCTCGAGCTCGTACTCCTTCCAGCCGAGCACGCTCTCCTCGATGAGCACCTCGGTGACTGGGCTCTCGGTGAGGCCGGTCGAGGCGAGCCGCTCCAGCTCGGCGGCGGTGTGCGCCATGCCGGAACCCAGGCCGCCCATGGTGAACGACGGCCGGATGACCACCGGCAGGCCCAGCTCGGCGACGGTGTCGCGGACCTCGTCCATCGAGTGGCAGACCCGGCTGCGCGGGGTCTCGGCGCCGATCTGGGCGACGATGTCCTTGAACTTCTGCCGGTCCTCACCGCGCTGGATGGCGTCGATGTCGGCGCCGATCAGCTCGACGTTGTACTTCTCCAGCACGCCGCGCTCGTGCAGCGCCACGGCGGTGTTGAGCGCCGTCTGCCCGCCGAGGGTCGCCAAGATCGCGTCCGGGCGCTCGGCGGCGATGACCTTCTCGACGAACTCGGGGGTGATCGGCTCGATGTAGGTGGCGTCGGCGAACTCCGGGTCGGTCATGATCGTGGCCGGGTTGGAGTTGACCAGGCTGACCCGCAGGCCCTCCTCGCGCAGCACCCGGCACGCCTGGGTGCCGGAGTAGTCGAACTCGCATGCCTGGCCGATCACGATCGGGCCGGAGCCGATCACCAGCACGTGCTTGATGTCGTCGCGCTTGGGCATTACTTGCCGCCCTCTGTGTTCAGCGGGACACCCGCACCCGGTCGGCCCACCTGCGAGGGAAGGACATTGTCTCGCACGCGTTCCTCCATCAGGGTCACGAACTGGTCGAAGAGGTCGGCGGCGTCGTGGGGACCAGCCGCGGCCTCGGGGTGGTACTGAACGGAGAAGGCGGGCACCTCAAGCGCCCGCACGCCCTCGACGCAACCGTCGTTGGGGCAGTAGTGGCTCACGGTGGCCTTGCCGAACGGGGTGTCGAAGTCCTTGCCCGGCTCGCCTTCGAGCGCGAACCCGTGGTTCTGCGCGGTGATGGCGACCGCGCGGGTGGCCACGTCGATCACCGGGATGTTGATGCCGCGGTGGCCGTAGCGCAGCTTGTAGGTGCCCAGGCCGAGCGCGCGCCCGAGGATCTGGTTGCCGAAGCAGATGCCGAACAGCGGGATCCGCCGCTCCAAGACGCCCTGCGTCAGCGCTACCGCGTGGTCGGCGGTGGCTGGGTCACCGGGGCCGTTGGACAGGAAGACGCCGTCTGCCTCGACCGCGAGCAGGTCGTCGAGCGAGCTGGTCGCGGGCAAGACGTGGGTCTCGATGCCACGCGCGGCGAGCATGCGCGGGGTGTTGGACTTGATGCCCAGGTCGAGCGCGGCCACCCGGAACCGGCGCTCACCGGTGGCGGGCACGACGTAGGACTTGTCGGTGCTGACCTCGCCAGCGAGCTCGGCACCCGCCATGGCCGGGGTCTCCCGGACGCGCTGGAGCATGGCCTCGGGCTCGGCGAGGTCGCCGCCGGAGAACACGCCCGCGCGCATGGCGCCGCGCTCGCGCAGGTGCCTGGTCAGCGAGCGGGTGTCGATGCCGCTGATGCCGACCACGCCCTGGCCGACGAGCGCGTCGTCGAGGGTGCGGGTGGACCGCCAGTTGGAGGGGACCCGGGCCGGGTCGCGCACGACGTAGCCCGAGACCCAGATCCGGCCGGACTCGTCGTCCTCGTCGTTCCAGCCGGTGTTGCCGATCTGCGGGGCGGTCGCCACCACGATCTGGCGGTGGTAGGAGGGGTCGGTCAGGGTCTCCTGGTAGCCGGTCATCGCCGTGCAGAACACGATCTCGCCGAACGTGGTCCCGGTGGCGCCGAACGCCTCACCGCGGAACACCCGACCGTCCTCGAGGACCAGCGCGGCCGCGGTCCGTGTGCTCGTGTCACTCACCGTCTCGTACCTCCGGTGTCGGTGCCGGTGCGGACACCGGTGTGCCAGTGGGGGTGGACCCGTTCGAGTCGGCCGAGCCGGTGGGGCGCAGTGCGCGCACGGCCGGGACCCACAGGTCGTAGTCGTCCTTGTCGTCGGCGCGGAAGCCGGTGTCGAACTCGTGGCCGTCGACCGCCCAGCGGACCACCAGCAGCCCGTCGCCGCCCATGACCTTCCCGGCGATCCCGGCCTCGGTGCGGGCCTCGCGGACCGAGCCCGCGGGGATCCACACCGGGGTGGCGCCGACCCGGTCGAGCAGCAGGCCGTCGGTGACCAGGTGCGCGGTGGCGTCGGCGCGGAAGCCGAGGTCGCCGACCGCCACGCGGTCCTGCCAGCTCGCGGCCGTCACCGTGCTGGCGTAGACGCCGGTGCTGGGCGGCAGCAGGGTCACCGCGGAGCCGTCGCGCACCGCTGCCACGAGAGCAGCCGGTGCGTCGGGGAACGGTGGGAGAACCTTGGCCTGGCGGCGCGCACGGTTGCGGTAGCCCCACCACATGAGCAGGACCAAGAGCGCGAGTCCCGCGAGGAACAACAGGGTCAGTGTCAGGCGGTTCACGCGGTCGCCTTCCCGTCGCGTGCGGTCAAACGGCCACGCAGGTAGGTCGCGACGACCGCGCCCGGTAGCTCCATGCCCTCATAGGGGGTGTTCGCGGCGATGCTGGCCAACTCCGCCCCTCGCACCGTCCAGCGGGCGGCAGGGTCGACCAGGGTGATCGTGGCCGGTTCCCCCACCGCGATCGGACGGCCCTGGTCGGGCAGGCCCGCGATCTCGGCGGGACGCTCACTCATCACCCTCGCCACACCGCGCCAGTCCAAGAGGCCCGGCTCGACCATGGTCGCGACCACGATCGACAGCGCTGTCTGCAACCCCAGCATGCCGGGGCGCGCGGCGGACCACTCGCAGTCCTTGTCCTGGGAGGCGTGCGGGGCGTGGTCGGTCGCGACGCAGTCGACGGTGCCGTCCGCGAGCGCCTGCCGCAGCGCCTTCGCGTCGGGGGCGGTGCGCAGCGGCGGGTTGACCTTGTTGACCGGGTCGTAGGTGCTCAGCCGCTCGTCGTCGAGGAGCAGGTGGTGCGGGGTGACCTCGGCGGAGACCCTGGTGCCGCGCGCCTTCGCCCAGCGCAGCACCTCGGCGGTGCCCCCGGTGGAGACGTGGCAGACGTGCAGGCGGGCACCGACGTGCTTGGCGAGCAGGCAGTCGCGGGCCACGATCGCCTCCTCGGCCACCGCGGGCCAGCCGGCCAGACCGAGCCGCGCGGCCAGGTCGCCCTCGTGCGCCTGGGCGCCGACGGTCAGCCTCGGCTCCTCGGCGTGCTGGGCGATGACCGCGTCCAGCGCCTTGGTGTACTCCAGCGCCCGGCGCATGATCAGCGGGTCCGCCACGCACAGGCCGTCGTCGGAGAACAGCCGGACCTTGGCGGCCGAGCGGGCCATGGTGCCCAACTCGGCGAGCTTCTCGCCCTTGAGGCCGACGGTGACCGCGCCGACCGGGTGCACGTCGACCAGGCCGATCTCCTGGCCGCGGCGCCACACGTGCTCGACGACCACGGCGTTGTCGGCGACCGGGTCGGTGTTGGCCATGGCGAACACGGCCGTGTAACCGCCCAGCGCCGCGGCCCGGGACCCGGTCTCGATGGTCTCGGTGTCCTCGCGGCCGGGCTCGCGCAGGTGGGTGTGCAGGTCGACGAACCCGGGCAGGGCGACGAGGCCGGTGGCGTCGACGATCTCGACGTTCGAGCCCTTGGCGGCCTTGAGGTCCCGGCCGATCCTGGTGATCACCCCGTCGGTGACCTCGATGTCGACCGCGTCCTCGCCGTAGGGGCGAGCGCCCCTGATGACGACCGTGCTCACGCGGCGTCCTCCTCTCCGGCGAGCAGGTGGTACAGGACAGCCATGCGCACGTGCACGCCGTTGGCGACCTGCTGGGTGATGGCCGAGCGGCCCGAGTCGGCGACCGCGGGCGAGATCTCCATGCCGCGCAGCATCGGACCGGGGTGCAGCACCACGGCGTGCTCGGGCAGCATCGCCGCGCGCGCCTCGCTGAGGCCGTAGGCGATGGAGTACTCGCGGGCGGACGGGAAGAAGCCGCCGTGCATGCGCTCGGCCTGCACGCGCAGCATCATCACCGCGTCCAAAGTCGGCAGTTCCGCGTCCAGGTAGTGCGAGATGCGCAGCGAACCCGCGGCGCCGACCGGCCAGTCAGCGACACCTGTCGGCAGCAGCGTGGGAGGCGCGACCAGTACTACCTCCGCGCCGAACGAGGTGAGCAGGTGCACGTTGGAGCGCGCGACCCGGCTGTGCAGGACGTCGCCGACGATCCCGATGCGACGGCCCTCGACGCCACCGAGGCGTTCGCGCAGGGTCGCCATGTCCAGCAGCGCCTGCGTGGGGTGCTCGTGGGTGCCGTCGCCCGCGTTGACCACGGAGGTGTTCGTGTGCGACAGCCAGGACGCCAACCGGTGCGCCGCACCGGAAGCGGGGTGGCGCACCACGACGCAGTCGGCACCCGCGGCGGCCAGGGTGAGCGCGGTGTCGCGCAGGGACTCGCCCTTCTTCGCCGAAGAACTACCGGCGGAGACGTTCACCACGTCCGCGCTCATCCACTTCCCGGCGATCTCGAAGGAGACCCTGGTGCGGGTGGAGTCCTCGTAGAAGCAGGTGATCACCGTGCGGCCGCGCAGCGTGGGCAGCTTCTTGACCTCGCGGCCCAGCAGCGTGCGCTTGAGGCCGTCCGCGGTGTCGAGGATGGCCAGCGCGGTGGCCGGGTCGAGGCCCTCGGTGCCCAGCAGGTGCCTCACGGGCGCTCACCGGCCCGGTTCAGCAGGACGGCGTCGCGGCCATCGGTCTCGGTGAGCAGGACGTGGACCTCCTCGGTGCGCGCGGTGGGCACGTTCTTGCCCACGTAGTCGGCGCGGATGGGCAGTTCGCGGTGGCCGCGGTCGACCAGGACGGCCAACTGGACCGCGCGGGGCCGCCCGACGTCGCGCAACGCGTCGAGCGCGGCGCGGATGGTGCGGCCGGAGAACAGCACGTCGTCGACCAGGATGACCAGCGCGTCCTCGATGCCGCCCGCGGGCAGCGCGGTCTGCCCCAGCGGGCGGGTGGGCTTGCGGCGCAGGTCGTCGCGGTAGAGGGTCACGTCGAGCGCGCCGACCGGGACCCGGATGTCGCTGAAGTCGGCGACCCTGGCGGCCAGCCTGGTGGCCAGCGGCGCACCCCTGGTGGGGATGCCCAGCAACACGACCGGGCTCGCGCCGGACGCGCCGAGCGAGGTCTTCTCGATGACCTGATGGGCCATTCGGGCGATGGTGCGCGCCACGTCACCGGCGGAGAGCAGCTCGCGCCGCTCGGCCGGTTCCGGCGCGCCACGGGGCCGTGGCGGCACGGGGGACTCCTTCCCCGCCTCACGGGACGGGTCGTTAAAGGTGTCTAGCGACCCCTCTGACCTGGGATCGCCCCGACCGTACCAGGGTGAGCCCGGCCACTGACCGGGTGGTCGGAGGCCACTCGCGGCGATGTCCTTGACGAACCAGCTTGACCTGGTGACAACTCTGGGTAACCATTACTCTGCGTGTTGATTTGAAGCTACCCGCGGCAGTCCTTAGCGCCGACGGGGCGAATGAATGGAGAACCGCCGCATGGGCGACTACGCCAAGGCGCTAGGGGCCAAGCTCCGCGCCATCCGCCAGCAGCAGGGGCTGTCGCTGCACGGCGTCGAGCAGAAGTCCGGCGGCCGCTGGAAGGCCGTCGTGGTCGGCTCGTACGAGCGGGGCGACCGCGCCGTCACCGTCCAGAAGCTGGCCGAGCTCGCCGACTTCTACGGCGTGCCGGTGGTCGAACTGCTCCCCGAGGGCCGCGTCCCGTCCGGCGCCGAACCGGCCACCAAGATCGTGATCAACCTGGAGCGGCTGCAACAGCTGCCTGCGGAGAAGGTCGGGCCGCTGGCCCGCTACGCCGCGACCATCCAGAGCCAGCGCGGCGACTACAACGGCAAGGTGCTGTCGATCCGCACCGAGGACCTGCGCTCCCTGGCGATCATCTACGACATGACCCCCGGCGAGCTGACCGAGCAGCTGATCGACTGGGGCGTGCTGCCCCCCGAGGCGCGCCCGTCCAAGGAGGACTAGGTCCGGCCCTCGCCAGACACCCGACCGCGCAGACGGGGATGCTGCTCGGTCGGGTGTTTTTCATGCCCGGGGTCCGGGCAGGCAGAACCTGGGGCGCGCGGGTCAGAGGGTGGCGCGCAGGCGGTCGGCCATGCCGCCGATCCGGCCGAGCACCCCGTTGACGAAGCGCGGGGAGTCGTCGGTGGACAGCGACTTGGCGATCTGCACCGCCTCGTCGATGGCGACCGCGTCGGGCACGTCGGTGGCCCAGAGCAGCTCGTAGAGGCCCAGCCGCAGCACCGCGAGGTCCACCGCGGGCATCCTGGCCAGCGACCAGCCCTCGGAGTGCTCGGTGAGCAGTTCGTCGATGCGGGCGCGGTGGGCGGTGACGCCCTCGACGAGGGTCACCGTGTAGTCGTTCACCGGGGGGACGTCGGGCGAGCCGACCCGGTCGGCCAGCAGGCTGACCGGGTCCTCGCCGCGCACGGCGGCCTCGAAGAGCAGGTCCACCGCCCGCTTGCGTGCTTTGCTGCGGGCGCCCACGTCAGCTGTTGACCCGGCCGAGGTAGCGACCGTCGCGGGTGTCGACCTTGACCTTCTCGCCGGTGGTCACGAACAGCGGCACCTGGATCTCGGCGCCGGTCTCCAGCCGCGCGGGCTTGGTGCCGCCGGTGGAGCGGTCGCCCTGCAGGCCGGGGTCGGTGTGCTCGATGACCAGCTCGACCGAGGTCGGCAGCTCGATGAACAGCGGGACGCCCTCGTGCGAGGAGACCACGGCGGTGCCGTTCTCCAGCAGGAACCTGGCCTGCTCGGCGACGGTCTCCGCCGAGACCGGGATCTGCTCGAAGGTGTCGCCGTCCATGAAGTAGTACTCGGCGCCGTCGTTGTAGAGGTAGGTCATCTCGCGGCGGTCCACGGTGGCGGTCTCGACCTTGACGCCCGCGTTGAACGTCTTGTCGACGACCTTGCCGGTGAGCACGTGCTTGAGCTTGGTCCGCACGAACGCAGGCCCCTTGCCGGGCTTGACGTGCTGGAACTCCACCACGGTCCACAACTGGCCCTCGATCTTGAGCACCAGGCCGTTCTTCAGGTCGTTCGTCGAGGCCACTGGATGGATCTCCTGTTGTCCGCGCGTGGCCGTCCGAGAGGTCTAGACGACCATGAGTTGCTTGGTGGTCTGCGTGAGGAGCTCGGGATGGGTGTCCCGCACGACGAGCGTGTCCTCGATGCGGACGCCGCCGAGCCCGGACAGGTACACGCCCGGCTCGACGGTGACCGCCATTCCGGCCGAAAGTGTACCTTCGCCGGTTTTCGCCAGGCTCGGTGCCTCGTGGATCTGCAGGCCGACCCCGTGTCCGAGGCCGTGCAGGAACTGCTCGCCCCGGCCTGCCGCCTCGATGACCTGGCGCGCGGCGGCGTCGACGGCGGACACCGCGACCCCGGGGGCCAGCGCGGCGGTCCCGGCGGCCTGCGACGCGGCGACCAGGTCGTAGATCTCCTGCTGCCAGTCCGACGGCGCGCCGAGGACCAGGGTGCGGGTCATGTCGGAGTGGTAGCCGTGCAGCAGGGCGCCGAAGTCGAGCTTGACGAAGTCGCCGGTGCGCAGGACGGCGTCGGTTGGCCGGTGGTGCGGGATGGCGGAGTTGGCGCCGGTGGCGACGATGGTGTCGAACGCGGGCGCGGCGGCGCCGTGGTCGCGCATCCGGTCGTCGAGCTCCCTGGCGACGTCACGCTCGGTGCGACCGGGGCGCAGACCGCCCTCGGCGATGAGGTCGGCCAGCGCGGTGTCGGCGATGGCGCAAGCCTGGCGCAGCGCCTCCACCTCGGTGTCGTCCTTCACCAGCCGCAACGCCTCGACCAACTGCGGCGCGCGGACCAGTTCCACGCCCTCGGCGGCCCTGGTGAGCGCGTCGAGGCCGTCGACGGTGACGTGCTGGCTCTCGAACCCGACCGCGGCCAGCCGGTCGGCGGCCGCGCGCGCCGCGAGCGCACGGGCACTGGCGCGGTCGATGACCCGCTCCAGCCCGGCGACCTGCTCGGCTGACTGTTCCTGGTAGCGCCCGTCGGTGCAGAAGACCGTGCGGTCATCGCCGTCGACGTGGACGAGGAGGGCTCCGTTGGAGCCGGTGAACCCGGTGAGGTAGCGCAGGTTGCGCAGGTCACCGATGAGTAGGGCGTCAAGGCCACGGTCGCGCAGGGTGCTGCGCAACGCGGCGCGACGCCGCTCGTGCGGGTCGGACATGACCTTGAGCTTAGAGCGCCCACCCCTACCCTTGGGTAATGCGAACCTGGCTGACCCGAGGCGCGGTCCTCGCCGTCGTGCACGCGGCGGCCGCCGTGACCGTCGCGACCCTCAGGGCGGCGGACCCGACGGGGTGGACGACCGTGCAGGCCCTGGCCTTGGGCTCACTGGTCGCGGCGGCCGCGGTGTGGGCGGCGGTGGACGGGTGGCGGGGGTTGCCGGACCGGGGTCGGACGTGGGTGCTGGCGGCGTTGGTGGCGGGCTGGGGCTCGGCCGTGCTGACGGTGGTGGGGCGGGGCGCGTTGGTCGACCAGACGGGGGTCAGCGCCCTCGGCTCGGCGCTGACGGGCGGGGCGGCGTTCACCGCGCTGGTGGTCCTCGTCCCCGCCGGAGTCGGCCTCGTCGTCGGCCCAAGACTCGACCGCCGCACGGACCCGCCCGCGGACGAGGAACAGCCACACCGGGTCATCCCACCCCGTCCGTCCCCGCGGCCCAGAGCCGACTAGGTCAGGCCGAGCGGGTGGCGTTGTCGGCGATCCAGCGCAGGGCCAGCAGGTAGCCGTCGACGCCGAGGCCGACGATGATGCCGGAGGCCAGGGCGGAGATGTGGCTGTGCGCCCGGAAGTCCTCGCGCTTGTGGACGTTCGAGATGTGGACCTCGACCAGCGGGGCGGTCAGTTGGGCCACGGCGTCGCGGATGGCGATGGAGTAGTGGGTCCAGGCGGCGGCGTTGAGGACCACCGGGTACCCGGCGTCGGCGGCCTCGTGCAGCCAGGCGATCATCTCGCCCTCGGTGTCGGTCTGGCGGACCTCGACGTCGAGGCCGAGGTCGGTGCCGGTGGCGCGGCAGCGGTCGGCGAGCTGGGCGTGCGTGGTGCTGCCGTAGACCTCGGGTTCGCGCAGGCCGAGCCTGCCCAGGTTGGGGCCGTTGAGGACCAGGACGTTCACAGCAGCACCCCCGTGCTCCGGCCGCTGTCGGCGGCGACGGCGGAGTAGGCGGCGGCCAGCAGGGCCGGGTCGGGGCCTTCCAGCCGCGCGGGCTTGGCCAGGCCGTCGAGGACGACGAACCGCAGTACCCCGGACTTGGTCTTCTTGTCGCTGAGCATGCCCTCGATGAGCTGCGGCAGCGCGTCGGCGTCGTAGCTGACCGGCAGGCCGACCGAGGCGAGGATCGCGCGGTGCCGGTCGGCGGTGGCGTCGTCGAGGCGACCGGCGAGGCGGGCCAGCTCGGCGACGAACACCAGGCCCACGCTGACCGCCGCGCCGTGGCGCCACCGGTACCGCTCGCGGCGCTCGATGGCGTGGGCGAGGGTGTGGCCGTAGTTGAGCACCTCGCGCAGGCTCGCCTCGCGCAGGTCGGACGCGACGATGTCGGCCTTGACCTGGATCTTGCGGCGGACCAGCTCGGGCAGCACGGGGCCGGTCGGGTCGAGCGCGGCGGCCGGGTCGGCCTCGATCAGGTCGAGGATCACCGGGTCGGCGATGAAACCGCCCTTGATGACCTCGGCCATGCCCGCCACCAGCTCGTGGCGCGGCAGGGTGGTGAGGGTGGCCAGGTCGACCAGCACGGCGGAGGGCTCGTGGATGGCGCCGACCAGGTTCTTGCCCGCGTCGGTGTTGATGCCGGTCTTGCCGCCCACCGCGGCGTCGACCATGCCGAGCAGCGTGGTGGGCACGTTGACCAGGCGGATGCCGCGCATCCAGGTCGCGGCGACGAACCCGGCCAGGTCGGTGACCGCGCCGCCGCCGATGGCCACGATCGCGCCCTGGCGGTCCATGCCCATCCGGCCGAGGACCTCCCAGCAGAACGCGGCGACCGAGAGGGCCTTGCCGTCCTCGGCGTCGGGGATCTCGACGGTGTGCGCGTCGATCCCGGCCGCGGTCAGCTCGTCGCGGGTCGCGGTGGCCGTCGCGGCCAGGGTGGCGGTGTGGATGACGGCGACCTTGGAGGCGCCGCGCACCGCCTCGACCAGGTCACCGAGCAGCCCCGTGCCGATGACCACGTCGTAGGGCGCGCTGGTGGCCACCCTGATCCGCCACGGCTGCTCGCCGACACCGGTACTCACCGAGATCCTCCGCTGGTGCTCAGTCTTGTGCTGCCCCGGCCAGGTTCGCCACCAGGCCGTCGATGATCTGCTCCGGCTCCGCGTGGTCGGTGGCCACCTCGATGGTGGCGACCTCGCGGTAGATCGGGAGGCGCTGGTCGAGCAACTCCTTGAACCTCGCCCGCGGGTTCACCCCGGCCAGCAGCGGCCGCGCGGTGGACAACCCGGTGCGCCGCACGCCCTCGGCCATGCCGACGTTGAGGAACACCACGGTGTGCCCGGCCAGCAGAGCACGGGTGCCCTCGGCCAGGACCGCGCCGCCGCCGAGGGCCAGGACGCCGTCGTGCTCGACCAGCGCGGTCGCCACGGCTTCCGCCTCGGCAGCGCGGAACACGGCTTCACCGTCCTGGGTGAAGATGTCGGCGATCGACTTGCCCGCGGTGGCCTCGACGTCGGCGTCGGTGTCGCGGAAGGCGACCCCGAGCGCGGCGGCCAGGCCCTCGCCGATGGTCGTCTTGCCCGCGCCCGGCGGACCGACGACGACCGCGACCGGGCTCACCAGCGACCGCGCAGCGCCTCGAGGTACCCCTCGACGTTGCGCTTGGTCTCGCCGAGCGAGTCGCCGCCGAACTTCTCCAGCGCCGCCTCGGCCAGCACCAGGGCCACCACGGACTCCAGCACGACGCCCGCCCTGGGCACCGCGCACACGTCGGAGCGCTGGTGGATGGCGACGGCGGGCTCGCCGGTCACGACGTCCACTGTGGACAGCGCGCGGGGCACGGTGGAGATGGGCTTCATGGCGACCCTGGCGCGCAGCGGCTCGCCGTTGGTGATGCCGCCCTCCAGGCCGCCCGCGCGGTTGCTGCGCCGGGTGACCCCGGTGACCGTCCCCTCGGCGCGGTCGATCTCGTCGTGCGCCTCGCTGCCCCAGCGCTGCGCGGTGGTGAAGCCGTCGCCGATCTCGACGCCCTTCATCGCCTGCACGCCCATCAGCGCGCCCGCGAGCCGCGCGTCGAGCCTGCGGTCCCAGTGCACGTGCGAGCCGAGGCCCGGCGGCAGGCCGTAGGCGATGACCTCGATGACACCGCCGACGGTGTCACCCGCCTTCTTGACGGCCTCCACCTCGGCGACCATCGCGTCGGTCCCGGCCTGGCTGAACGCGCGCACCGGGCTCTCGTCGACCGCGTCGAGGTCGCCGGGGCCGGGCGCGGGGCCGTCGGGGGCGACGGCCTTACCGATGGACACGACGTGGCTGACCACCTCGACACCGAGCAGCTGGCGCAGGAACGCGCGCGCCACGGTGCCCAGGGCGGTGCGACCGGCGGTCTCACGGGCGCTGGCGCGCTCCAGGACCGGGCGGGCCTCGTCGAAGTCGTACTTCTGCATGCCGGGCAGGTCGGCGTGACCGGGCCGGGGGCGGGTCAGCGGCTCGTTGCGGCCGAGGGCCGCGAGCTCGGCGGGGTCCACCGGGTCGGCGGACATGACCTGCTCCCACTTGGGCCACTCGGCGTTGTCGATCTTCACCGCGATCGGGCCGCCCTGGGTCAGGCCGTGCCGGACCCCGCCGAGGAACTCGACGTCGTCGGTCTCGAAGCCCATCCGCGGGCTCCGCCCGAACCCCAACCTGCGGCGGGCCAACTGCCCGTTGAGGTCGGCCGTGGTGACCTCGACACCGGCCACCATGCCTTCCAGCACGGCGACCAACGCGGGCCCGTGCGACTCTCCAGCGGTTATCCAACGCAGCACGTCCGAGATCCTGTCATGACTCCCCCACTCCCCCGCGTCCGGCCAATCGCCCAATGGGGGCGTGAGTCCCGCCACTCGCCCGACCTGGGTGTCCGCTGGTCGGAACAGCTTGTCCGGGCGCGGCTGCCGAAAGGGATTCCGCATTCCTCGAGATTTCCCGGGACCACGACTGTGGGCGCCGAGATCAATTCCGCTCCGACCGCCGGTAACACGGAGGAATGTCGACACGACGCCCCGGGCATGACCGCGTCCGAGGGCGACCCGCGCCCATTCGCACCGTGGGAGGGGTTCGTCCTCGACTCGACCCAGGTGGCGCGGCTGCCCGGTGACGCTCCGATACCGGCGGTCCCCGCAGTGCCTTCGGCGCCCTTGGCGCCTTTGGCCGACGCGGTGCTCTGGGGTGACCCGGTGCCCTCGGGTGCCGTGGTGCGCGAGGACGTGCTCTCCGAGGTGTCCGCAGTCGTCCCGCTGGTCCGCGGAACGCGTCCCCGCCGGTCCCGGCAGGGGCTCGTCGCGGCCACCTTCGTCGCGCTCTGCGCCACCCTCGGCGGCGGCCTCGCCTGGGTGGCGTCGGCGAACGAGCCGCCCCCGGCCCCCACCACGTTCGACGTCCGCGGCACCTTCACCCTCTACGACGACGACTTCGACGCCCACGCCCAGGGCTGCGCGGGCAACGGCGGCTATACCGACATCGCCACCGGCACCACCGTGACGATCTACGACGGCGACCGGGTGCTGGCCGCGGGGGTCCTGGGCAAGGGGCACCTGGGCGACGGCGAGTGCGAGTTCGCGTTCACCGTGCGGGGAGTGCCGATCGGGGTGCGCACCCTGGGTGTCGAGGTGTCGCACCGGGGCAAGATCACGTTCTCCGAGCAGGACGCCCGCACCGGCAACGTCCACCTGGAACTCGGCAACTCCTGAGTGGCACCTGACACGCCGACGTCCGGTAACGACCGGAACCCGGGCCGCGAATCCCCAGCGTGACCACGCTCGCCCACCGCACCGCGCCGTTCGCCGACCTCGACCCCCGGCTGCTCGCGGCCCTGATCGGCGACCCCGAACTCCAGGCCCGGAGGGTGGCGAAGCAGGCGACCTCCGGCACACCCAACCGCAAGCGGCGGCTCCTCGTGGGCGCCTGCCTCGCCATCGCGGCGGTCATCGGGGGGATCATCGTGTGGGTGTCCACCCTGGAGGACTCCGGGCCGCAAGAACTGCACGCGACGCTTTCGCTGTACAGCAACGAGTTCGCCGAGGGGGACCAGGGCTGCGCGGGCAAGGGCCCGCGCTACGCGGACATCACGGGCGGGGCGCCGGTCACGGTCACCGTGTCCTACCGGGACTCGGTCAAGCGCACCTACACCGGCACGTTGGGGCGCGGGGAGCGGGTCGGCGACGTGACGTGCGACTTCGCCATCACGATCCCGGGCGTCGACCGGCGGGCGGTGGCCGTCGTGTTCCGGGTGGCGGACCGGGAGCCGGTCCACTTCTCCGGGGTCTACGCGGAGAGGGGCGGCGCCGGGCTGGAACTCGACACCGGCGTGTACGGGCCGGACGACGAGGTCGTGGCGAAGCCGGACTACCTCGGGCAGTAGCCGATCACACCACGCGGGGTTCGGTGAAGTCGTCGACCAGGGCGGTGGGCAGGACGAGCCTGGTGGTGCCGGCGGGGCGGAAGGTCTCGGTGCCCATCACGACGGCGGTGACGTCGGGAGCGGCTATGCCCGCGCGGGTCTGGAGTTGGTCGCTATCCTCGCCGATGGCGACCCGCTGCTCGTAGAACCAGCCGACGCCGTGTGCGGGGATCACCGGGTCGACGACGACGCCACCCGCGGCGGCCGCGGGCCACCATTCGTCGCCCATGCGGTGGAACGCGTGCAGGTCGCACCGGACACCGAGGCCGGTCCAGCGGGCGATCGCGACGACGGCCATGTCCCGACCGCGCCAGCTGCCGACACCGCGCCAGTCGACGTCGTGCTCGGAGGGCCAGGCGGAAGCGGGGTCCGCGTCGCTGTTCAGCACCGCGCGGGCGACGGTCTCGTCGTTGCTCATGCTTCGCGGTTCCTCATGCTTCGCGATCTATCACGCTGAGTCATCCCCCGTGGTGCGGCGTCCCGTGGCGCGTGGTCCGCCGGGGCCGTGGAGACTGGGGCGGGCACGGGGAGCCGCCACCCGGCTTGACACCCGGGGGACAATAAAAAATTAGCGCGTTCTCCGGGAAATGAAGGAGAACACGCTGGATCTGCACTCAGCTTAAGCACTGTGAGGGGCCTGTGTCAACTCAGGGGTATGAAGAGGAATTGCGGTCCGAACGGGGCTACGTGGCGGAGCTGTACACCCGGCTCGACGCCGAGCGGGCTCGGGTGCGGCGGGAGTACACGTCCGCGCTGCGCGGGACCGGGGGCACGCACCTGGAGCGCGACGACCAGGTGCGGGCCTCGGCCAGGGAGATGCGGCGGCTCGACGTCGCGGACACCGGGTTGTGCTTCGGCCGGTTGGACACGCTGTCTGGTGAGAGCTCGTACATCGGCCGGATCGGGTTGTTCGACGAGGAGAACGACTACGAGCCGGTGCTGCTGGACTGGCGGGCACCCGCGTCGCGCGCGTTCTACGTGGCGACGGCCGCGTTCCCAGAGAACATGCGGCGGCGGCGCCAGTTCCACTCGCGCGGCCGGGTGGTGGTCGACTTCACCGACGAGGTGCTCGGCCGCCCGGACGGCGACGCGCGGGGTGACGCGGCGCTGCTCGCGGCGGTCAACGCGCCGCGCGGGCCCGGGATGCGCGACATCGTGGCGACCATCCAGGCCGAGCAGGACGAGATCATCCGGCTCGACCACCCCGGCGTACTGGTGATCGAGGGCGGCCCCGGCACCGGCAAGACCGTGGTGGCGCTGCACCGGGTCGCGTACCTGCTCTACACGCAGCGGGAGCGGATGGAGCGCCACGGCGTGCTCGTGGTCGGCCCGAACCCGGCGTTCCTCAACCACATCAGCCGCGTCCTGCCGTCGCTCGGCGAGTCGGACGTGGTGTTCATGACGACCGGCGACCTGGTGCCCGGTCTGCGGGTCACCGCGGAGGACACGCCGGAGGTGGCGCGGCTCAAGGGCTCGCTGAAGATCCTCGACGTGCTCGCCGCCGCGGTCGCCGAACGCCAGCAGCTGCCCGCGGACCCGGTGCCGATCGAGCTGGGTGGGGTCGCGCTGCGGATCGACGCCGAGACCGCCGAATGGGCCAGGGACGAGGCGCGCGCCAGCGGGCGCCCGCACAACGAGGCCCGCGCGGTGTTCGCCGAGATCATCACGTACGTGCTCACCGAGCGGGCGATCGGCCGGATCAGCAAGGGCTGGTTGAACCGGTCGGACCGCGAGGGCTGGGAGCAGACGCGCGTGGAGCTGCTCAAGGACCTCGCCGACGACGACAAGTTCACCGCCACCCTCGACGACCTGTGGCCGACGCTGACGCCGGAGAGCCTGTTGGGCTCGCTGTTCTCCTCTCCCGACCGCCTGCGCGCGGCAGGCGGCGATCCGGTGCTGGCCCGCGTCGACGGTGACGCGTGGACAGTGTCGGACGTGCCGCTGCTGGACGAGTTGGTGGACCTGCTCGGCCGCGACCAGGCGATCGACCAGGCCGCGGAACGCGAGCGCAAGGCCCAGGCCCAGTACGCGGCGGCCGTCCTGGACAGCATGCACGGCCGCGCGGACTCGATGGACGACGAGGACCACCTGTACGCCACGGACTTGTTGTACGCCGAGGACCTGGCGGAGCGCTTCGAGGAACGCGACACCCGCGAACTCGCCGAACGCGCCGCCGCCGACCGCGACTGGACCTACCGGCACGTGGTGGTCGACGAGGCCCAGGAACTGTCCGAAATGGACTGGCGGGTGCTGATGCGCCGCTGCCCCGGCCGTTCGTTCACCGTCGTCGGCGACCTGGCCCAGCGCCGGACCGAGGCCGGTGCCCGGTCGTGGGGCACGATGCTGGACCCGTACGTACCGGACCGGTGGAAGTACCGGTCGCTGACGGTCAACTACCGCACCCCGGCCGAGATCATGACCGTGGCCGCCGCCGTCCTCGCCGACTTCGCCCCCACCGTCCACCCCCCGGAGTCGGTCCGCGCCTGCGGTGTGGCCCCGTGGTCGCGCCAGGTGACCCCGGACGGACTGGCCGCCGCCATCGACGACTTCATCCGCGACGAGTCCACCCGCGAGGGCACCAGCATCGTCATCGGCCCCCCGGGAATCCCCGGCGTAGTACCCGCCTCGGAAACCAAGGGCCTCGAGTTCGACGCCGTCCTCGTCGTAGAACCCGACCACATCCTGTCCGACGGCCCCCGCGGCGCAGCAGAGCTCTACGTAGCCCTGACCCGCGCGACCCAACGCCTAGGCGTCCTCCACCAAGGCCCACTCCCCCAATCCCTCACCGGTCTGGTCGAACTCCACCCTTCTGGTCACAACGCCTGACCTAGCCCTCCTCTCTCTCCGCGGCAGGTCTGGTCCCACTCCGGGACTGGGCCTGCCGCTCCTGTCTCGCGCTAGCAGTCGACGAGTTCAGCTGACGGATAAGGGGAAGAGCGCGAAGGTGGCGGCTAGCAGACCGGGGGCGAAGGGGATCCTGGCGTGCCAGGCGGGGTGTCGAAGTAGGTGCAGGGACAGGGTTATGGCCGAGGCAAGTAGCGGGGCCAGGATCAGCGACAGGGGGCCGCCAGGGCCCAGGTACAGGCCGAGGATGGGGGCTAGTTTGACGTCGCCCATGCCTAGGGCGCTGGGGTTGAGCGATGTGACGAGGGCGAAGAAGGCGGTCGCGAGGATGGCGCCGGTGAGAGCGTCTTGGAGCAGGGGGTTGGGGGTGGACAGGGCGGCGGGGATAAACAGGGCTACAGCCAGCGGGAAGGCGGGCAGGGTCAAGCGGTTGGGTAGGCGTTGGTGGAGTAGGTCTATGACGGCCAGAGGTACGGATAGTGTTGCCAGGAAAGCGATCGCGGGGAGCCACCACCCAGGGATGATGCCTGCGGACCAAGTAGCGGCAAGGATGGACAAGAGGGCGGCGGTGGGCAGTTCGATCCAGCGGGCGGGGACCGCGTACTCGGGCACCAGCAGGCGAACCGCGGCGCCGATGGCGTAGCCCGCGATGGCGGCCACTGTGGACAGAGCGATCCCGTGGAACAGCGCGGGAAGCGGCAGACACAGCGCGGTGGCGGCGAGCAAGGCGGCCAGCGCGGGAAGGCGTGTCGGCGGCGAGGCCGAAGGCGTGAGGTGGAATGAGAACAGTGACTGGGTTGGCATGAGGAACTCCCTTCGCTTTCCAAGGTAGCGAGGGTGGAGTTCGAGCCGCAGTCACTCAATACGGTGGGGATAGGTTGGTTGACGGAATTGACGGGGGTGTGCTGTGGCGTTCTGAGCAGCCCCCGTTTTCCCAGTCTTCCGGGTGGGGAGGGGTGGAGGGAATAGGTAATGCGGGGGTGTGGATGGGTTGGGGCGTTGTGGATAGTCAGATGGGGAGGGGGTGGAGGCCGCCGGTTGCCGCAGAGAGGGCTTGGCGCATGGGGGGACGGGGGGGGGGGTGGCCGGTGAAGTGGGTTACCTGGCCGAAAGCCTGGTGTAGGAGCATGTCCAGGCCGGTGGTGACGGCTCCTCCGGCGGCGGATACCGCGGTGGCCAAGGGGGTTGGCCAGGGGTGGTAGATGACGTCCAGTAGGTGGCGCGCCGGGGCCAGGGTGGGGGCTAGGGGCTCGGTGGCGGCGGGGGGGACGGTGTTCACCAGGACCGCGGCGGATGAAGCGAGTGTGGCGAAGTCTGTGGTGGACCAGAGGGAGACTTCCAGGGGCAAGCCCAGGCGTGCGGCGCAGTCGGTTGCTTCGGTGGCGCGGGAGAGGTCGCGGACTACGACCACGGCGGAAGTGATTCCTAGGTCTACAAAGGCCGCTAGTGCCGCGCAAGCTGTGCCGCCCGCACCTAGTACTACGCCTAGGGAACCGCCGGTGAAGCCAGCCGCGCGGAGGGCGCCGGTAACACCATCGACGTCCGTGCAGTCGGCCAGCCAGCCACCATCAGCGCGAACAAGGGTGTTGGCGGCGCCTACCGCCACAGCGCGCGGGGTAGCTGTTGTGGCGTAAGACAACGCGGCGCGCTTGCCGGGCATCGTTACCGATAGACCTACCCAGTCGTCGTCCAAAGAGGACACCAAGGCGGGCAGGCGTTCTGCATCGCATTCGATGCGGGTGTAGGTCCACGGTAGGCCCAGGGCCTCGAACGCGGCTTCGTGCAGGACTGGGGACAGGGAGTGCGCGACAGGCGAACCGAGGACGGCTGCCCGTCGGATGTCAGTACGCCTCATTGCGCTGGGCTAGGGCGATGTTCGCGTTGTGCTCGTCGAGCGTGTTCGCGAAGCACGACGTGCCGTCCTTCTGGCAGCGGACGAAGAAGATCCAGGTGCCGTCGGCGGGCTTGGCCGCCGCCTCTATGGCCTCACGGCTCACGGCGGCGATAGGAGTCGGGGGGAGGCCGGTGTTGGCGTAGGTGTTGTACGGGCCGGACTTGGCGCGGTCCTCGGGCCTGGTGCGGATCGCGGGGCGGTCGAGGACGTAGTTGACCGTGGAGTCGTACTCGAGCTTCATGGTCTTCGCCAGGCGGTTGTACGTCACGCGCGAGACCTTGGAGAAGTCACCGGCGATGGCCTCGCGCTGGACCAGGGAACCCATGACCAGCAACTGGTACGGGGTGAACCCGGTGGTGTCGGCCAGCGCGGGCATGCCGACGCTCTGCAGCAGCGCGGAGGAGTCGGCGATGAGCTTCTTCCACAACTCCTCGGCGGTCGACCCCGGCCGGACCTCGTACACGTCCGGCATGATCAGGCCCTCCAGCTTGCGCTTGGGCTCTGGCGACTTCGACGCGTCCGGCACGGCCCACTCAGGGACACCGAGCGTGGCAAGATCGGCCGTTTCCACTACCTTGCGCAACTCTTCGACCGGAACACAGGTGCTCTTACCGTTGAGCTGCGCGCATGAAGCCTTCGACAACAGTGAGTACACGCCCGGTGTCACATTGGCGCCGCTGGCCACGTCGTCGAACTGGGTACCGGCCTTGATCTGCAGGTTCCCCACCCGCGACGCCGGGTTGACGATCTTGGCGACCGCGTCCGCGCCGGACACCTTGGTGCGCATGACGTAGTAGCCCGGCTGGATCGAGCGGACCTTCGACTCCGACTCCGCGGCCTCGGTGAAGGCGCGCGAGCTGGCGACGACACCGTCCTCTTTAAGCCGGTTGGCGATGATGCCCGTGCTGTCACCGCTCTTGACCTCGACGACGACGTCAGCCTCACCTGCGCCGGTGAAGTCGTCGTACCCGCCGATGCCGGACAGGATGCGGATCCCGTACCAGACTCCGCCGCCGATGAGCGCCAGGACGATCAGGCCGAACACCGCGAGCTTGACGCGCCTGCGGTCGCGGCGCGGTTTGCGTCTGGCGGTGTCGTCCGCCTCTTCCTCGAAGAAGCCGAGTTCGTCGGTCATGATTCCGCCTCCGCAGATCGTGCGAGCGCCGCCGAGCGGGCGTCGAGCCACGACTGCAGGATCTCCACCGCGGCGGCCTGGTCGACCACCGCCCGCTGTCGCTTGCCCTTGACGCCGCGGTCGCTGAGCATCCTGGTGGCGGCGACGGTGGTCAACCGTTCGTCGGCGAGGCGGACCGGGACCGGGGCGATCCTCGCCGCCAGGGCGAGCGCGTACGCGTGCGCGCTCTCCGCGGCCACGCCGTGCCGCGCGGCGAGCGTCCTCGGCAACCCGACCACCACTTCGACCACCTCGTGCTCGGCGACGAGCTCGGTGAGCCGGTCGAGGTCACTGCCCGACCGCTCGTCGCGGGACAGCGTAACGAGCGGAGAGGCCAGAATGGGAGTCGGATCGCTCACGGCGACGCCGACGCGGACGGAGCCGACGTCCACGGCGAGCCTGCGGCCACGCCCCGGATCGTCGGCCCCGGGCCGATCAGGTCTGGGGTTCACGACCCGCCCAACGCCCTGCGCAGGGCGTTCACCGCCTCGTCGACACCGTTCGCGTTGGTACCGCCACCCTGCGCCATGTCGGGCTTGCCGCCGCCGCGCGCCTCGATCGCGGCGGAGAACGACGGCACGAGCTTGCCCGCAGCGATCCCGGCGTCACGCGCGGTAGAGGTTGTGGCGACGACGAAGCTCACCTTGTCCCCGTCGACGGAGAACAGGGCGACGACGCCGGGGCGCGTGCCGAGCCGGTTGCGCACCTCGGTCGCCAGCGTGCGCAGGTCGTTGCCGCTAACGCCGTTGGGGGCCTTCAACGCGACAAGAGCGGTCCCGTTGATGTCCTCGGCCTTACCGGCGAGGTCGCCCGCGGAGGACAAGAGTTGGCCGGCGCGGAGCTTCTCCAACTCCTTCTCGGCGTTGCGAAGGCGGTCGATCAGAGCCTCTACGCGACCGGGAACCTCGGCGTCAGGCACCTTGAGCATCGCGGCCAGGTTCTGGACAAGAGCCCGTTCCTTGGCCAGGAAGCGCATGGCGTCCATGCCGACGTAAGCCTCCAGGCGCCGACTACCGGAGCCGACCGAAGACTCGCCGAGCAAGGTGATCGGGCCGATCTGCGACGAGTGCTCGACGTGGGTGCCACCGCACAGCTCACGTGACCACGGGCCACCGATCTCGACGACACGCACTGTCTCGTCGTAGGTCTCGCCGAAGAGGGCGACCGCACCGAGGTCCTGCGCGCCGCCCATGTCGGTGTAGACCACGCGAACGGGCAGGTCCTTGCGCACGGCGAGGTTGGAGACCTCTTCGATCTCGCTGCGCGTCTCGGGCGACAGGGCGTTGCCCCAGGCGAAGTCGAGGCGCAGGTAGCCCGGCTTGTTGTAAGAGCCGCTCTGTAGCGCTGTCGGGCCTAGGACCTCACGCAGGGCCGCGTGCACGACGTGCGTACCCGAGTGCCCCTGGCGCGCGCCGATACGCCACTCGGCGTCGACAAGAGCCTCGACGTTCTGGCCTTCGACGATCTCGCCGCTGCGCACGCGCACCTGGTGGACCCAGAGCTTGCGCGCGACCTTCTGGACGTCGAGGACCTCCAGCTCCACCCCAGGGGCGGTGATGGTGCCCGCGTCGCTCTCCTGGCCGCCGGACTCGGCGTACAGAGGGGTGCGGTCGAGCACTACCTCGACGATCTCACCCTCGGACGCACTACGAACCCGGACGCCCTCGCGGACCAAGCCGCGCACGGTGGCCTCAGCGGACAGGTTCTCGTAACCGAGGAACTCGGTGGGCCCCTGCGCCAAGAGGTCGCGGTACACGGTCTGGTCGCCGTGGCCGGTCTTGCGGGACGCGGCGTCGGCCTTCGCGCGGGCGCGCTGCTCGGCCATCAGCTCCCGGAAGCCCGTCTCGTCGACGGTGAGGCCCTTCTCGGCCGCCATCTCCAGGGTCAGGTCGATCGGGAAGCCGTAGGTGTCGTGCAGCTGGAACGCCTTGTCGCCGGGCAGTTGCGCGCGGCCGTCCGCCTTGACCTGCTCGGCGGCAAGGTCGAAGATCTTCGACCCGCTGACGAGGGTGGCGAGGAAGGCTTCCTCTTCCTTGCGCATCACGGACTCGATGCGCGGGAAGTCCTTGGCCAGCTCGGGGTAAGAGGGCGACATGGTGTCGCGCACGACGGCCGCGAACTCACCCAAGACGGGCTCGTTCACGCCGAGCAGCCGGACAGACCTGACGATGCGGCGGAGCAGGCGGCGCAAGACGTAGCCGCGGGCCTCGTTGCCGGGGGTGACGCCATCACCGATCAGCATCATGCCGCTGCGCGCGTGGTCGGCGATGACGCGGAAGCGAACGTCGTCGACAGGGTTACCGGAGCCGTAGCGGCGGCCCGACATCTCCTCGGCCTTGCTGATGACCGGGCGCACCAGATCGGTCTCGTACACGTTCTCGACGCCCTGGAGCAGGGTCGCGACGCGCTCGATGCCCATGCCGGTGTCGATGTTCTTGGTCGGCAGCGACCCGATCGGCTTGTGGCCCTGCTTGGGGCTCAGCTCGCCGCGCTCGTCCTGCATGAAGACGAGGTTCCAGATCTCGAGGTAGCGGTCCTCGTCGGCGACCGGGCCACCGTCACGGCCGTGCTCGGGGCCGCGGTCGTAGTAGATCTCCGAGCAGGGGCCGCCGGGACCGGGCACGCCCATGTCCCAGTAGTTGTCCAGGCCGTCGCGGCGCTGGATGCGCTCCTCGGGCAGCCCGGCGATCTTGCGCCAGAACTCGAGGGCCTCGTCGTCGTCGTTGTAGACAGTCGCCCACAGACGGTCCGGGTCGAACCCGTAGCCGCCGTCGCCGACGCTCTTGGTGATCAGCTCCCAGGCGAACTCGATGGCCCCGGCCTTGAAGTAGTCGCCGAAGGAGAAGTTGCCCGCCATCTGGAAGAACGTGTTGTGCCGGGTGGTCTTGCCGACCTCGTCGATGTCACCGGTGCGCACGCACTTCTGCACGCTGGTGGCGCGCGGCCACGGCGCGGGGGCCTGGCCGAGGAAGTACGGCTTGAACTGGACCATGCCCGCGTTGACGAACAGCAGGTTGGGGTCCTCGAGGATCAGCGACGCGCTCGGCACCTGGGTGTGCCCGTTGCGCTTGAAGTGGTCCAGGAATCGACTGTGGATCTCGTGGGTCTGCACTGGAATGGGTCCTCTAGCTGTCAGGGGTTCGGCGGTCGGTGCGCGGCGAACGGCCTCAGAGTCAGCCGTTCGCCCTACGCGCTCGCGCGCCGGGGGTGACGCCAGAGCGGCGCTCGACGGCGTCGGCCAGCTCATCTTCGCGCTCCACCATGCCCGCGCGCACGTCGGCGCCGAACGCGCCGATAGCGCTAGCGAGCTCGTGCACGGCGTCGCCGAGGTTGCCCGCGATACCCGCGGGGGTGACCGCGTGCGCGGTCTGCTTCACCTTGCGGTTGAGAGCGACACCGGCGGCGATACCGACGCCGAGCCAGAAGACGCGGCGGATCATGACCTGGCTCCCCTGCGACCGGAGCGGCGGCGGCCGGAACGGGAGTGCTTGCCCTCGTCGCCCTTGGCCTTGCGGCGCGCGCGGATGGCCTTGCTGACGCCGTAGGACAGCGCGGCGGCCTTCACCAGCGGACCACCGAGCGTGGCGGTGAACACCGAGGTCAACGCCGAGACGTTGCCGGTGACGGCCTGCGCGTTGGCGGTGATGCCGTCGACCCGCTCGAGCTGGGCGTTGACGTGGTTGAGCGTGGTGTTGGCGCCGGTGAACAGCGGGTCGCTGTTCTGGTGCGCCTTGCGGATGGCGATGGTGGCCTCGTCGAGCGTGCGGCCGAGCTTGGCCAGCACGATGCCCAGCAGCACAACCAGCAGCACGAACGCGCCTGCGGCCACCAGCGCGGCGATCTGCCCTGCTGTCACGAGCCCTCCTCATATGGCCTGACCCCGGAATTCGATCGTCAGGCTACCGTGCCGGTCGCCCCGGCATTGTGTGCGGTCGAGGCGGTGTCGGGCGACCCGTTTACTCGCCGCGGATGACCCGCCGCAGCTTGGGCACGCGGTCCGCGAGGTGCCGTTCCGCGCCGCGCTGCGTGGGCTCGTAGTAGTCGCGGCCGCGTAGGTCGTCCGGTGGGTACTGCTGGGTGAGTACCCCTTCCGGAACGTCGTGGGGGTACCGGTAGCCGGTGGCATTACCGAGCTTCTTCGCGCCCGCGTAGTGGCCGTCACGCAGGTGGGGCGGGACCTGTCCGGTAGCGCCAGAGCGGACGTCGGCGAGCGCGGAGTCGAAGGCGACCATGACGGCGTTGGACTTGGGCGCGGTGGCCAGGTGGATGGTGGCCTGGGCGAGCGCGAGCCGGGCCTCGGGCATGCCGATGAGCTGGACGGCCTGCGAGGCGGCCACGCACACCTGGAGCGCGGTGGGGTCGGCCATGCCGACGTCCTCACTGGCGTGCACGACCAGGCGGCGGGCGATGAACCGGGGGTCCTCCCCTGCCTCGACCATGCGGGCGAGGTAATGCAAGGCGGAGTCGACGTCGGAACCGCGGATGGACTTGATGAACGCGGAGGTGACGTCGTAGTGCTGGTCGCCCTGACGGTCGTACCGCACGGCGGCTTTGTCCACGGTGGCCTCAACCGTGGCGAGGTCGACAGCGCCATCGTTGGCCGCTAGCGCTGAGTCGGCCGCTGCTTCGAGGGCGGTAAGAGCCCTGCGCGCGTCGCCACCGGCTAGACGGACGATGTGGGCCTCTGCGTCGTCGTCGAGGGTGACGGTGGCATTGAGGCCACGCTCGTCAGCGACCGCGCGGCGGACGAGCTGCTGAACGTCCGTGTCGGTAAGAGGCTGGAGTTGGAGCACGAGCGAGCGGGACAAGAGGGGCGACACCACGGAGAAGAACGGGTTCTCGGTGGTAGCGGCAACAAGCAGGACGATGCGGTCCTCGACGGCGCCGAGCAAGGCGTCCTGCTGGGTGCGGGAGAAGCGGTGGACCTCGTCGATGAACAGGACGGTCGACTCACCGGAGTGCGTCAGCCTCTTACGCGCCTCATCGATGACGGCCCGGACTTCCTTGACACCTGCGGATAGCGCTGACAACGCCACGAAGCGCCGACCGATGGCGGAGGACACAAGAGTGGCCAGGGTTGTCTTACCGGTGCCAGGTGGGCCGTAGAGAAGAATCGACGCGGGGGCAGCGCCTTCGACGAGGCGGCGCAAGGGGGCGCCGGGACCGAGGAGATGGTCTTGGCCTAGGACCTCATCGAGGGTGGCGGGCCGCATCCTGACCGCTAGAGGCGTGTTCGCCCGCGCCTTCCGGACAGCGTCAGCAGACGCGGGGGCGCCGAAGAGGTCGAACTCCTGTTCCACAGGAGTCGACGCTACCTGGTGTGGCGGCCGTCCTTGGTGGTGGTGAGGGCGGGGCAGGGCGGGCTGGGAGTAGGCAGGACGCTCCTGAGCTGGGGGAGGTGTCAGCGCGTGGGGCGGGGAGCGGACGATGTCGAGGCATCACCGGGTGGCGCACGGAGATGGGGCGAGTCGTGGGATTCGAGTTCGTGCCAGGCAGGCGGCCAGTCTGGCTCTAGATCGCCGAGTCTGGCGGGGGTGGTGAAGCATGATCACCCAGGTGGGGTGCGGCCGCTGCGGGAGCGATGAGCGCCCACGGACTCGTGCGGGAAGGTCGCCAACGTGGCGCCCGATGTCGGCGGGGTGATTCCGCAGGAGTTCAGCCGCACCGTCAGGGCGATTCAGTGCGGCCAGTCCGTGGACTGGGGGTTTCCCGGCGCGGGTGCGCGGTGGGTCGACACCGCGTTCATGGTGTTGCGGCTGATCGAGGCCGGGCACACGCCGGGCGAGGCCGAGGGGTGGGCCAGAGCCCGGTCCACGTTCGCCGGTGTCGATGAGCGGGGGCTCACGGCGTGGGCGGTTTATGTGGCTGGGCTCTGGACCCACATCGCGGTCAGCAACGGCCAAGGGTCGTCTCGGCGGGCTCGGTTGGCCCGGGACTACGCCCGTTGGCGGCTGGAGCGGGTCTAGGCGTTCTTGGTGGTGGTGAGGAAGGCGGCCCAGGTGGTGGGGTGGAGGGAGAGGGCGCCCGCGGTGCGGTTCTTGGTGTCGCGGACGCCGATGGTGGTGGGGGTCAGGCGGACCTCGACGCAGTTCTCGTTGACTGCGCCGCTACGGCTGCTCTTGAACCAACCGGTGGTCATGGGGACCTCCTAGGCCGTCTTGATGCCGGTAACCAACGCGGTCCAGGTTGCTGGGGTGATGGCAAGGGTGCCAGCGGAACGGTTCTTGGTGTCCCGCACTCGCACGGTGGTGTCGGTCAGCCGCACCTCGACACAGTTCTCAGTGGCAGCGGTACTGCGGCTGCTCTTGAACCAACCTGTGTCCCGGACCTGGGCAACCATGGGAGCTACTCCTTCGCGATGAGCTGGATCAACCGGCGGGACTCTTCGCGGCTCAAGGCCGTCTCCCAAGACCGGTAGAACGCTCGAAGCATAGCCGTGGCTTCAGGATCACCGTCATAGTAAGTTGACGGCCCGAAAACGGGTGATGAGTAGCCGATCGGCGTTCCCCGCTCACCAAAGCCGAAGATGGTCAAACCCGACCCGCGCAACGGGTTGCCATAAGCCCCAGCTTGCAGAACCCGGATATTCAGGTCGGGCAACTTGTCGAGCAGTCCGAGCAGATGTCCCAACTGCTCGCGCATGACCTCGGGTGCGCCCATGTTGGCGCGCAAGGCGTCTTCGGTGACGACGAACCGCAAGATGCGGCGGTCGCCCTCGCTGAGCATCCGGGTTTGGCGGTCCAGGCGATAGACCCACCTGTCTTCGCCTTGCGTGTCACTCTCGGACCACAGCACGCCGTCCGCCTCGGCGAGCAATGCCTGGATGTACCCCTCCGACTGGAGAAGCCCAGGGATGACACCGGTCTCGAAGCAGTTGATTTCGGAAGCACTGGCTTCGAGGTCGGCGAAGCGGCGGTAGGCGTCCGGCAGATTGTCTACGTGGACGCGGCGTTTCTGGCGGCGGCGGGCTTGGGCGCCCAGTTCGAGGACGGTGGTGCGTTCGTCGCCGGTGACGGTGTAGCAATCGAGGAGGGTTCGGAGGTCTTCCTCGCTGGCGGTGGCGGTTCCGTCCTCCAGCTGCACGATGCGGGAGCGGACCTTGCCCACCGCCTCGGCGCCTGCCTGCTGCGTCATGCCGGAGCGTTCCCGCAACCGGCGGAGGACCAGGCCCAGTTGCCTGCGTTCGAATGTAGGCCGCGCGTGGCCCATGGACGTCCCCTTCGGTTCACCCGATCGTGGGTCTTGTCAGTAGCCCGACTGTCGCCCTAACGTTCAGCACGACAGTCGGGCTTATGTCCCGATCACCGTAGAGCAGAAGGTGGCACCCCATGGCACTTTTCACCCAACCGGGCGTCTCTGTCGAGGCTTGGGTCGACCTCGCGCACGACGTCCCGATCAAGCTGGAGGCGGTCGAGGGGAACCAGGCGACCCTGCAGTTCGGGCAGTCCGGCGAGTACACGATGACCATGAGCCAGGCGAACCTGACCCAGTTCGTCGAGCTGGCGACCCGGGCGCTGACCGAGATGGCGGCGAGCTGAGGCGGAAACTATCAGCGACCGCCGGATGGGGTGACGGGAACCCGGGTGGACTCATCCGGCGCGGGCGATGACCTCGGCACGGTCGCGGTGGTGGGCTGGGCGCAAGGAGGTCGGCATGTGTCGATGGATCGCGTACTCCGGCTCGCCCGTGCGGCTGGAGGACCTGCTCTACAAACCCGAGAACTCCCTCATCGTGCAGAGCAAACAGGCCCAGCTCGGCGTGGAGACCACCAACGGCGACGGCTTCGGCATCGGCTGGTACGGCGACCGGGCGACACCGGGGGTGTACCGCGACGTCCAGCCCGCCTGGCAGGACGACAACCTGCGCGAGGTGGCCATCCAAGTCACCTCCCGCAGGGTCTTCGCCCACGTCCGCGCCACCACCGGCACCGCGGTGCAGCGGACCAACTGCCACCCCTTCCGGCACGACCACTGGCTGTGGATGCACAACGGCGCGATCGCGGGCTTCCCGCTGATCAAGCGCGACCTGGTGCTCGCCGTCGACCCCGAGCTCTACCCGGGCATCGAGGGGTCGACCGACTCCGAGGTGTTGTTCTACCTCGCGCTGACCATGGGCCTGGAGCACGACCCACCCGCGGCCATCGCCCAGGCGGTCGGGTTCGTCGAGCAGGTGGGTCAACGCCACGGCATCGCGTACCCGCTCCAGCTCGCGGTCGCGACCACCGACGGCGACACCACCTGGGCGTTCCGCTACTCCAGCGAACGGCGTTCCCGCTCGCTGTTCCACAGCGCCGACATCTCGACGCTGCGCGCGCAGTACCCGGACAACCCGGAGCTGCACGAGCTCTCCGACGACGCACGACTCATCGTCTCCGAACCCCTGGGCGGCCTGCGGGGCGCGTGGCGAGAGGTACCCGAGTCGACGTACCTGACCACGCGCGACGGCATCGAGGAGATCCGCCCGTTCACCCCGGTCGCGCGCTGATCGCTAGCCCGTCGGCGTGCCCAGCAGGTCGCGCAGCGCGGCGGCGATCGCGGCGGGCTCCAGCGGGGTGGCGTTGCTCAGGGCGTCGAGCAGCACGCCGTCGAGGAACACGGCGGCGGCGCGCGCACGGTCTGGCGGGTACCGGAGCGTCAGCACGTCGACGAGAGCGGTGCGCCAGCAGTCGGCGAGCGCGCGCAGCTCGGGGCGGTGGGTGGCGGCCAGGTACAGCTCGGCCTCGACCACCGCGCGCTCGCTGCCGTGGTACGACAGGGACAACGCGACCAGCGCCGACACCGGGTCGTCGGCGCACTTGACCTCGGACGACAGTTCGGCCAGGTCGGCGGTCCACGCCTGGGTGACCTGCTCCAACGCGGCCGTGGTCAGGTCGCCGAGGGTGGCGAAGTAGTAGGTGGTCGAGCCGACGGGGACACCCGCGCGCGCGGCGACAGCCCGGTGGGTGAGGCCCGCGACGCCGAGGGTCGGGATGAGCGCGCAGGCGGCGTCGATGATCTCCTGGCGCCTGGCCCCGGGGTCGCGGCGGCGGTTCAGTGCGCACCGCCGAGGTTGAGGGTGATCACGCCCGCGACCACCAGGACCACGCCGATGACCTTGACCGGGGTGAGCGCCTCGTTGAGGAACAGCGCGCCGACGATCACGATCACCGTGGTGCCGAGTGCGGACCAGATGGCGTACCCGACGCCGATCTCCATCCCGTGCTGCAGGGCCTTGGCGAGCATGAAGAACGCGACCGCGTACCCGGCGAGCACGGTCACGGTCGGCCAGAGCTGCGTGAACCCCTGCGTCGACTTCATCAGGCTGGTCGCGACCACCTCGAAGGTGATCGCCAGGCCCAGGTAGACCCATGCGAGCATGGCCACTCCCCCGTGTTGGACATCTGTACATGTACAACCGTACAGATGTCCAACACGGCTAGGAGCGGGTGCGGCCGGAGGCGAAGCCCAACCAGGTGTGCCGGTTGCCCCACCAGCACCACCCGACCTTGGGGGCGTCCTTGTGACCCCTGCCGTCGCGGCCGATGCCGTTGCTGATCCAGATCGCGGGAGTGCGGGTGTCGAACTTGCCGTCGGCCTTGCGCAACCGCGAGGAGATGGTCATGAAGCACCGCGTGCGCTCTAGAGCCTCCGGCTGGTGCAAGAGCCACTGCACGCCCTCCCCCACCGTGAGAGGCGTACGACCGGCGCCGGTGATCTCGGGCAGGGCGTCCTCGGGGGTCCAGTTGGCCATGTCGTCACCCCGGTCGATATCGGTGACCAGGTAGACCGGCTTGTTCGGAAGTTCCACCGTTGGGGTGAAGTCGTCGAGGTCGGGCATGTCCAGCACGACGAACCCGGGCTTCTCCTTGTGCCGCAGCAGCGGCGCCAGCGCGGAGGTCTTGAGCCGGTCGGGGTGGACGACGAGCAGGGCGTTGTCGACATCGGGGAGGTCGAGGTCGTTCGCGGAAAGCCCGGCCAACTCCGGGATGCCCAACTCGTGGAGGCGCAGGATCTGCTTGTCGAGAGGCGGGAGGGACACAGGCACGCGCAAGCCTCCAGGGGTGTGACAGAGCGAGTCCACCTACAACGCGAAATCCGGGCCACGAGTTCCCCCGCCACCCTAATGGGTCAACATCGACCGGGCGAACCGCGTCCACAGTGGACAATCGGCGCTCAGCCGGGGGTGTCGTCGATGAACCCGCGGATCTCCGGCGGCACCCCGTGGGCGAACCGGGCGTCGGTGAAGTCGGTGAAGGGGGAGGAAGGCCGCCGCGGGTCCGCGCCGCCTGAGCGCAACTGGGCGTCGCGGAAGGTGGGGAGACTGGTGAACGTGGCGGCCTTGAACCGGGCCGACTGGCGGAAAACGGTGTTGTCGAAGGAGACCGCGTCGAACGTGGTCCGGGCGAAGTTGCCGTCGCCGGACCAGGTGGCCTCGTCGAACAGGACGAACTCCTCGAAGACGGCGTCCTCGAACCCGGCACTGACACCGAACGAGGCGGAGCCGAAGTAGGTGAGGCGCTTGAAGGTGGCGCCTGCGAACCAGGCCGTCCCCTTGAAGGCGACCTGGTAGAAGCTGCACGTGCCGGTGAAGGTGGCACGGTCGAAGCGGACGGCGCCCGCGAACACCGTTCCCGCGAAGGTCATGTCGCGGGCGAAGGTGGCCCCGGCGAAGGTGGCCGCACGGACAGCGCAGTGGTCCAGGGAGAAGTCGACGAGGACGGCGCCCGCGAGGTCGAGGTCGATGTCCGGCCAGAACGTGGCCAGGGGGCGCTTGGACGCCGGGTCGCGCTGGAGGTGGCGGTGCAGGATTCGGCTGGCGGTGTTGCGGACCTCGCGCTCCTCCCGCTTGCCCTGGTCGGTGGCCGAAAGCGCGGGCGCCGACCGGTTCTTGCGGAGTCCGCCGACGCGGGTCGCGGGCCTGTTCGTCGGGGGGATCCACGGGCCGCGCAGGTAGGCGCAGATGAGGTTGACGACCGTCTGGCGGTGGGCGGGGTTGTCCTGGGCGATGCGCTCCAGGGCGTACAGCGCGCCGTGGCGGACGGGGGGCTTGTCGGAGCCGAGTTGTTCGATGGCCTTGACGTAGAGGTCGGTGAGGCGCCGCTCGGTCGCGTCGTGCTCGGTGGCCCACTGGCGGCGCAGGGCCAGGACCAGGGTGGTGAGCGCGCCGGTGCCCGCGCCGATGGTGAGCGCGGTGCGGATCATCTCCAGCCTGGCCGCCGAGGTGCTGATGTCCAGCACCCGGCTGAGGACCAGGACCGCGGCGGCGGTGACCAGCACGACCGGGGTCACCACGGCGAGCACCGCTCGACCCGTCCGGCCGGTCTGCCGTCCAGTCTTGTTCACCGGGGAAGCATCCCGAACGCGAGCGGCCGTGTCAGGCATACGACGGCGCCCGTCGTCCCCATGAGGTCGACGGGCGCCGTCACGGGCTAAGCCTGGGCGGAGTCCTTGATGAAGGTGGCCAGGCGGGTCATGCCCTCGCGGATGGTGGCCGGGTCCAGGGCGCTGCACGAGAGGCGGAGCTGGTGGTCGCCCGCGGTGTCGTGGTGGAAGTAGCTCATGGGGGTCCAGAGGACGCCGTAGTCGCCGGCGGCGCGGTGCAGGGCCGCGTCGTTGGCGGGGAAGGGGACCTTGACCACCAGGAAGAAGCCGCCCTCGGGGGCGTTCCAGGAGATGCCGAGGGTCTCGCGGACATCGGCGGGGAAGTGGTGTTCCAGTTCGTCCAGGACGGTCTGGAGGTTGGTGCGGTAGAAGTCGATGGCCTGGGCGTTGGCGTCGCGCAGCTTGCAGTCCGCGAGGACCAGCATGCCGCCGATGGCCGCCTGGCTCAGCGCCGCCGTGTTGACCGTGGTCATGCTCTTGATCTTGGAGAGGCTGTCGGCGAGCAAGCCCACCGTGCCATCGGCAGCGGCGACGGGCTGGTCTGCCAGCACGTAGCCGACACGGGCGCCGGGGAAGCCGGTCTTGGCGAAGGAACCCAGGTAGATGACTCGCTTGGCGCGGTCGAGGGCCTTCAGAGTCGGGCGCGGGTTGCCTTCGCGGAGGAAGAAGCCGTACGGGTTGTCCTCTAGCAGTAAGAGGTCTTCCTGCTCGGCGACGCGCAGCAGCTCCTCGCGGGCCTCGACCGGCATGCTGGAGCCGGACGGGTTGGCGAAGTCCGGCACCAGGTACATCGCACGCGGCCTCTTACCCTGCGCACGCACCTCAGCCGCCGCAGCGGCGACCGCAGCCGGGTCGACGCCATGCGGACCCTCGGGCACCGGGTGGATCGCGATGTCCAGCACGGTGGCGGTACCGGTGATGCCGACGTAGCAAGGGGAACTGACCAGCAGCACGTCGTCCGGACCGGCGAAGAGGGCACGCAGGGTGAGCAGCATGCCCTCCTGGCAACCGACCGTCACCACGACCGACTGCGGCGAGACCTCGATCCCCTCGTCGTTCGAGACGGTGCGGGCGATGAGGTCGTGGATGTGCCCGTTGGTGCGGCCGTACTGGAAGATGTTCGTCCGGACCTGCGCCGGGGTGAACCCGCGGTCGCGCTCCAGGTAGTCGGTGTACGCCTTGAGGTAGTCGAACACCTGGCTGGTCTCGAAGAACCCCTCGTACGGCCGCCCGGGGGCGAACGAGATGGCGTCCGGGAACCGGCCGACCACCTCGTTGAGGAAGTTCATCGACTCCATGCCCGGGTCGGTGACGCTGCCGTGGAGGTCGGCCGCCCGCAGCAGCACCCCCGACATGGTCTCTACTGACACGCCTGCACCCCTCGCTGTCGGGCCACCCACTACGGCATCTGACTACAGGAATTTCCGCAAAAAAGCAGCAGCCTCTTCTTGCGCCCGCTCCCCTGCCGCGAGGTCACCGGCCATGGCGAAGAAGCCGTGCACCATACCGTCGTAGCGGCTCACCTCGGCCGGAACACCAGCCGCGGCCAACTTCGCGGCGTACGCCTCGCCCTGGTCGCGCAGCGGGTCGTACTCGGCGGTGATGACCAACGCAGGCGGTAGCCCGGTGTGGTCTGTCGCGCGCAACGGCGACACACGCGGATCCATGCCCTCGGACGGCGCGTCGGCCAGGTAGTGGCTCCAGTACCAAGCCACGGAACGGTTGTTGAAGAACGCGGGGTCGACGTTCTCGGCCATAGAGCCGGAAGACGCCGTGTAGTCCGTGTTCGGGTACACGAGCAGTTGGGCCTGAAGCCGCGGGCCGCCCCTGTCGCGCGACATGAGTGACACGACCGCGGCGAGGTTACCGCCCGCGCTATCGCCACCGACCGCGATACGGCTGACGTCTGCCCCATAGCGGGAACCGTTGGCAGCGAACCACTCCACCGCGCCGTAGCAGTCCTCAAGCGCGGCCGGGAACCGGTGCTCTGGCGCCAGGCGATACCCCACGGCCACGGTCACGCAACCGACGGCGTTGGTCAGGCGACGGCAGATGGCGTCAGAGGTGTCGATGGTGCCAAGAGTCCAGCCACCGCCGAAGAAGTAGAACAGCACCGGCAGCGGGCCCTCGACATCCGGCCGGTAGACGCGGATCTGGATCTCACCGTCCGGACCGGGGTAAGAGTCGTCGACGACCGACCCCACCTGCTCGGGCGTCCCCCCGGCAGCCTGGATGGAGGCGAGGTCATCGGCGCGGGCCTGGGCCAGCGAGAGGGTGTAGAGCGGCGGCGTGTCCTGCGCGATCTTGCGCTCGCGCATCGCGGCGACCTGCGGGTCCAGTGGCATGTCGGGGTCCTCTCAGGAGCCCATGGCCAGGCCCATGGCGTGCACGCCGCCATCGACCATGAGCACGGAGGCGGTGGTGGCGGGGAGCAGGTCGGAGAACAGCGCGCAGACCGACGTGGCGACCGGGCGCGCGTCGTGCGGGTCCCAGCCGAGCGGGGCGTGGCTGTCCCAGTCGGCCTTGAGCTGGGCGAACCCGGGGATGGACACGGCCGCCTTGGTGCGCAGCGGACCGGAGTTGACCAGGTTGACCCGGATTCCCCGCGGTCCGAGCTCGCGCGCCAGGTACCGGACGACGGCCTCCAGCCCGGCCTTGGCGACACCCATCCAGTTGTAGGTGGGCCAGGCGACCTGCCCGTCGAACCCGAGGCCGACGACCGACGAGCCGGGGCCGAGCAGCGGCAAGCAGGCGGCGGTGAGCGAGTTGAACGAGTACGTCGACACGTGCACCGCGGTCCGCACGTCGTCCCACGGCGCCTGGCTGAACTCGCCGCCGAGGCAGGTGGTCGGGGCGTACGCGATCGCGTGCAGCACGCCGTCGAGGCCGTCGGCGAACGCGTCGTGCGCTCGGACCCGGTCGGCCAGGGTGGCGAGCTGGTCGGCGTCGGTGACGTCGAGCTCGATCACCGGCACGTCCGGGCCGAGCCGCTTGGCCAGCCGCTCGACCAGCGACATCCGGCCGAACCCGGTGAGGATGACCCGCGCCCCCTGCTCGGCGGCGTACCTGGCCACCTCGAAGGCGATCGAGGAGTCGGTGATGACCCCCGTGATCAGCAGTCGTTTGCCGTCGAGCAGTCCTGGCACGGTCCCTCCGCAATCAGCCTGATGACCGGGCCGGGCCCAGGACGGACAGGTGCGCCGCGCGCCACCGGTCGGTCCACGGCTCGGGCCGGAACGTCTTGGGGTTGAGCTTCACGACCGACCGCAGGCCGCTCGCGTGCGTCTGGCCCTGAGGTCCCACGCAGCGGAAGCCGTAGCGCAGGCTGGTGGCGCCCAGGTGGTCGAGCCACAGGTCCACGTCCAGCGGACCGGTGCCCAGGTACGGCAGCTCCAGGTCGACCTCGAAGCGCCGCACCGCGTGGAACTTGTCCGGGTTGTCCTCGATCGACGCCTCCCAGGTGAACCCGTTGGCCTCGAAGAACGCGGCGGTGGCCCGCTCGACGTGCACCGCGTAGCGGGCGTTGTGCAGGATGCCCATCGGGTCCAGCTCGTCGAAGAACACCCGGCCTGCGTGGCGGAAGGTGCCGGGCTCGAGATCGGTCGACGGTCCACTGCGCAGCGGTGTCTCGGTCATGGCACCAATCTAGCACGGTCGTGCGGTTTGTTTCCCGGAATCATCCCGCCGCCACCGCCTCGCGCGCGGCGACGGGCGCCGCGACCGGAGCGGCAAGATCCAGGCAGGCCAAGGAGATCGCGTCCGAGTCACCCAGGGTCACCGAGTTCACCCCGGGCCGGATCCCCGCCGCCGTCACCCAGTGCACGGACTCCGTCGGCACACCGAAGGCGAACCGACGCGGGTGCGCGCGGTCGTCGGCGTCGATGACGCGGTAGGGCCGAGCGGTGACGGCAAGGCCACCGGTCTCGTACTCCCCCACCTTGTGCAAACGGCACTGACCGGTCGCCATCAGCTTGCCCAGCAACGGGTCGGCCGTACGGCGCAGGTCGATCTCTTGCAGCCGCGCCTCGATGAGCACGGTCGCGCGCACCACGGATCCCGGCACCGCGGGCGACTCCAGCACGAAGCCGGGCTCCTCCGGGTCCACGCGCAGGCGCACGTCCGGGCCCATCACGTGCAGCACGCCCGCCTCGATCAACGCGACGGTCTGCTCGATGCGGGCCGCGGGCGGTCCGATCGACAAGAACGCGTTGAGTGGGGTGTAGTGCCCGTCGAGGTGGTCTCGGTGCGAGTGTCCACTGAGGCCGTTGTGGTCGACGATGAGCCGGATCTCGTTGCGCAGGTCGCGCATCACGTCCAACGCCGCCTTGAGCGGGTTGTCCAGGTTGCCCTGCTGGGCGTGGGCCGCGTCGGCGCTGAGGTAGTCGAGCAGCCAGCGCTGGAACGCGTCCTGGTCGGCGAACACCTGACCGCGGAACGGGGTCGCGATGCGCTCCCAGTCCCACCGGTCGCCGGTGGGGATACCGAACTCGTCGAGCAGGAGAGCCTCGGTGGGGTCGCCCCAAGACTTGGTCAGGTAGCGCTCACGGAAGCGGTCCGCCACACACACGCACTCGCGCTGGGCGAGCAACGTGGAGTAGTAGACCGTCTCCGTCTCCTTCGCGATCAACGGCCACAGCTGGGTGCGGAAGTCGATCCCGCGCTGCGCCCGCAGGTCCGCGATGACCTCCGGCGTGATCACCAACGGGTCGTGGCGGCCGGAAGGGCCCTTCTGGTTCTCGCCCCGCGCGTGGTACGGCACACCACGGCGGGAACCGGCGTACAGCTGGGGTTCGCGGCCCGACGCGCGGTAGACCAACCGGCCATCGACGCGCTCGAACCGGCCACCACGCCCCAGGGTGAACAGGGCGAGGTGGTCGAAGAAGTTCAGCCCGAGCCCACGCAACGCGACAGCGGTACCGGGCTGGATCGCCGACAGGTCCACATCGGCCGGGTTCGACGGCAGCACATAGGTCAACCCGTGCTCGGCGGCGTAGGCGGCGAGCCCTTCCTCCGAAGCGCTGGGCCGGACCGGGACGTGCCCTTGCGCCAGGATGACCGCGGCGAGGTCATCCAACCGAGTGCCGTCCTCAAGCAGGACCGTCTGCGGCCCGTCGACGGTGCCGGTGGCGTCCTCAAGGGACACCGCCCGCGAGCGGTGCACCTCCACCCGCACCGTCCCGGGAGCCTGCCGCACGACGCGACGGAACACCCACTTGAGGTAATGCCCGTAGAACGCCCGGGAGGGATAAGAGTCCGGCCCTAGCTCACGAGCCTGGGCCAGGACCTCTTCCGGATAGCCCTCGGAGTTGCCCATCAGGACAAGGAACCGCGCCCACTCATAGAGGCTGGGCCCGACCTCCAGCCGCCCGGCAAGGTCAACGCTGTCGTCGGTGAACATCGACACCTGGGAGGCGACGGTGTTCAACAGCAGCTGACGGTCCTGACTGGTCCGCCACACACCACCGGCACCGGGGTGGTGCGGATCGACCACGTGGACGGTCAGCTCAACCCGCGGGGAATCCCGGGCGTTGGCGCAGATCCGCTCCAGCACCGACAGGCCCCGCGGGCCCATGCCGACGACGCACACGGCGATCCGGCCGGTGCGCGACGGGTCAACACTCGGGGGCATCTCGTTCCTCTCGCCGGAGCGGCTCTGGTGTCACGGCAGGTCCGGAACCGGCCCGTCACGACGGGTCGGCCACGGGGGCAGGATCAGGACTGCCAGGTCACCGGGCAGTACTCGGGGTCGGAGTAGTCCGGGGTCCCCGCGGCGGTCTTGCGCACCAGGAAGTCGTGGTTGTAGTTCACCTGCGACCCGTCGGAGGTGCGGAAGTCGCGGTAGGCGTTGTCGCCGTCCTGCAGGTGCAGGGAGATCGCGCGGCGCGGGCGGTCGCTGACGTTGGCGCCGCTGCCGTGGTAGGTCTTGCAGTGGTGGAAGCTCACGTGCCCCTTGGGGATCTCCATGGGGACCTTCTTGACCTCGACGTTGTTGAAGGACGCGTTGTCCTCCAGCATCTGGTCGAGCTCGGAGCGGTCGCGCTCGGCGAAGTGCCGGTTGGTGGTGTCGTTGTCGCCGATCTCCTTCCACAGGTGGCTGCCGTCC
The DNA here is from genome assembly GCF_003663795.1 of Actinokineospora cianjurensis. NCBI lineage: Bacteria > Bacillati > Actinomycetota > Actinomycetes > Pseudonocardiales > Pseudonocardiaceae > Actinokineospora > Actinokineospora cianjurensis. The sequence goes on along the minus strand of NZ_RCDD01000004.1, from coordinate 542,106 downwards.
ACCATGGTGATCGTGCCCATCTCCTCGGGGCAATCGTGGAAGGGGATGAACGCGGTCAGCATCTTCTCCGAGGTCGACGTCGACCAGTAGTGCTTGTCGAAGTGCCACGGGACGATGTTGGTGACCTCGTCGGGCTTGGGCTGCTTGTAGATCAGGGTCGACTGGAAGACCCGGATCGACTCGGCCTCGGCCAGCCGGGCGGCGACCGCGCCGAGCAGCGGCTTGCGCAGGATCGCGCCGAGGGTGTCGTCCTCGTAGTGCACGTAGTCGTTGTGCCGCTGCACGTCGCCCTTCTCGGGCGTCCAGTAGGCCAGGCGCGCCGGGTGCGACGGGAGCTTGCGGTCGCGGTGCCCGCCGTAGTACGCCTCACTGGCCGCGACGAGGGTGTCGATCTCCTCGTCGGTGAACAGCTTCTTGCTCAGGTACCACCCGTGCTCGGCGTAGAACTGGACCTCTTCGTCGGTCGGCAGTAACGCGCGCTCTTCGTCGGTCAGGTCGAACGTCCGCAGTTGCGTGGTCACGCTGGTTTTCCCCTCTATCCCCTGTGTGTGCTTCTCAGCCCGCGGTCGCGGGGCTCTCCGAGGCGCGCAGCACGGCCTCGTAGAGCGCGCGGATGTTGCCGCTGCCGAAGGTCTTGGCACCGTGGCGGTCGATGACCTCCAGGAAGTAGGTGCCCCTGGCGTGGATGGACCGGGTGAAGATCTGGAAGACCTCGCCCCAGTGGTCGCGGTCGACGAGCACGTTGGTGCGGCGCAGCGCCTCCACCCCGAGGTCGACCCGGCCCAGGCGCTCCTGGAGCGCGTCGTAGTAACTGGCCGGGGTCGACAGGAACTGCACGCCCCGCGCGGCGAAGGTCTCGACCGAGCCGACGATGTCGTCGGTGAGGAACGCCAGGTGCTGCACGCCCGCGCCGTCGTGGCGGGCCAGGAAGTCGTCGATCTGGCCGGGGCGGCGGGTGCTGTCCGGCTCGATCAGGGTGAAGGTCACCTTGGTCGACTTGCTCTGCACGACCTTGGAGTCCATCGCCTGGTCGCCGATCTCGATGTACTCCTCGAAGATCTGGTCGAAGTCGAAGACGTCCTGGTAGAACCGGACGGTCTCGGCCAGCGTCCCGGCGGGCAGGCAGACGGCGACGTGGTCGACGATGTCGAGCAGGGTGTCGCCCTCCTCGACGTCCTGGGTCAGCATGCCGATCACGCCGGGCAGGAACTGGTCGCGCTCGCCGTGGCGCTCGATGAACCGGTGCCGCACGTCGCCGAAGCCGATGACCTCGGCGATGGTCACGCTGCTCTCGCCGTCGGTGTGGGTGACCGGCTCGGCCACCGCGGTCGCGCCCCGGCTGACGGCCTGCTCGAAGGCGGCCCGCGCGTCGGCGACGGTGAAGGCGAGGCTGGACACGCCGTCGCCGTGGCGGGCCACGTACTGGGCGGCGGCGCTGCGCGGGTTGAGGCCGGAGGTGAGCAGCAGCTGTATTCGGCCGTGCCGCAGCAGCAGCGACCGGTCGTCGGGCAGGCTGGTCTCCGGCCCGCCCTGGCCCGCCACCCGGAACCCGAGCGCGGTGCACAGGTAGAACGCCGACTGCTGGACGTCACCGACGTAGAGCTCGACGTGGTCGATGTCCTGGATATCCATTTCTCCCCCTTCGGGAGTGATTCGGTTACCGATGACAACACCAGGTTTCGACGGCACCGGAAACACGCGAGAGCGACATCGTCACCCACGCTGGTTTGTCCGCTTTATTTCCGACTGGAAGGCCGACCCGGCACTAGAACATGTTTACCACAATCGTCATGATCCCTGGTCCATAACCGCGTGGAATCGACACACTTCACCACCGGTGCGCACGCACGACACCCTGCTGTCACGGACCGTGACACCCATTCCCTCGAACCAGCCCTCACGCATCTGCGGACAGGGGCATTCGTACCCGTCCAACGCCCGCGCGGCGGCCAACATCTTCAACGCGTAGTTCTTGGTGATGACGCTTTCCCACTCGTCGTCCCCGGTCACAGCGTGTTCGGCGACCATCATGGCCGGGTTCCAGGAGATCTTGGGAATTTCCGCGAACCACTTCACGAACTCGTCGAGCGACATCGCCCGGAAGTCGAGCCCGTGCTGGTGGCGGTACCAGCGGGCGACGCGGCGGAACACGAACCGGATGGCCTCGGCATTGATCTCGTTCGCCGCTTCCTGGCCGAACCGGCGCAGCACGCCCTGGTACCAGCGGGCGTCGTGCAGCCACCAGAACTCGTGCAGCGGCGGCGGCCCCGGATCGGCGTCGGTGTCGGCGGCGACCCGGCCGTTCTCGATTTCCGTCCCACTCATCGTGTTCCCTTTCCCGCTGTGCGCGTCGCTCAGCCGAATCGCTTCGCGGTGGTGCTCGTCGGTCCGACCGCGAGGCTGATGTTGTGCCCGCCGAACCCGAAGGAGTTCGACAGCGCCACCGACACCGGCCCCTGCCTCGGCTTGTCCAGCACGTGGTCGAGGTCGCACCTCGGGTCGACGTCGGTCAGGTTGAACGTCGGCGGCAGGGTGCCCTTGGCGATGGCCAGCGCGGTCACCGCCGCCTCGATCGCGCCCGCAGCGGCCAGCGAGTGGCCGATGACCGACTTGGTCGCGCTGACCGCGGGTCCGCCGGTGCCGAACACGTCGTGCACCGCCTTGGTCTCGGCGACGTCGCCGCGCTTGGTGCTGGTGCCGTGCGCGTTGATGTACTCCACATCGGACGGGACAAGACCGGCGTCCCTGACTGCCTTGCGCATCGCCTCGGCAGCGCCCTCACCGTCCGCGCGCGGCGCGGTCAAGTGGTGGGCGTCAGTGGTACCACCCCAGCCGATGATGTCCGCGTACCCGGCGGCCCCGCGCGCCTCGGCGTGCTCGACGCTCTCCAGCACTACGACGCACGCGCCCTCGCTGAGCACGAACCCGTTGCGGCCACTGTCGAACGGTCGGCTTGCCTGAGTCGGGTCGGCCCAACCGTTGGCGGTAGCGCGAGCGTTGACGAACCCGGTCGCGATGCTCGGGTGCAGCGGCGCGTCAGTGCCACCGCAGACGACGACGTCTGCCTCGCCCGCGCGGATCAACCGCAGGCCCTCGGCGATCGACTGCGCACCGGCGGCGCACGCGGTCGCGATCGCCGCGCTGTAGCCGCGTAGGCCGAACCGCAGCGCGATCCGCGCGGCGGCCATGTTCGGCAGGATGCCGGGGATCATGTACGGGCTGATCCCGGTGCGGCCCTTCTCCCGACGAGTGGCGGCCTGGTCCTCGTAGGTGAGCAGACCGCCGCCGCCGCTGGAGACGACGGTCGCGATCCGGTGCGGGTCGGCGTTGTCGCCCACCGCGATGCCCGCGTCGGCGATAGCGTCATCCGCCGCGGCCAGCGCCAACAGCACATACCGGTCCAGGCACGGGTCGGCGCGCTTGTAGATCGTGGCCGGGTCGATGTCCGGTGCGACACCGGCGTTCTCGATCCAGGTGGCGACCACGTGGTCGCGCGGCGGGGTGACGATGCCGGAGCGGCCCTCGCACTGCGCGTCGAACGTGGCGGTCAGACCCCGACCCGCGGGGGTGACCATGCCGATGCCGGTCATGACCGCCGTGCGGCCGGGGGCGCTCACGCGGTCACCGCGCGGAGCTTGTCGACGTGCTGCTGGCGCAGGACGACCTTGCGGACCTTGCCGGTAGCGCCGCGCGGGATGTCGTCCTCGTTCACGACGACGACCTCGCGGATGGTGGCGGCAACGTACTCGGGCAGGGCTGCCTTGACCGCTTCGGTCCGGTCGATGGAAGTGTCAGCACCGGAGTTGAGCGTCAACAGGACCGCCGACACGACCTGACCGCTGTCGTCCTTGACCGCGACGACCGTGCAGTCGAGCACGTCCGGGTTGGTCGCGAGCACGCGCTCCTCGGACTGCGCGGTGTACAAGCGCTTGCCCTCACCGAGGTCGATAGCGTCAACGGCCCGGTCGACGTGGTAGTAGAAACCCTCCGCGTCGCGGTACGCGAGGTCACCGGTGAGGAAGTACCCGGCGAGCCTGCTGCGGTAGGTCGTCACCGAGTCGTTCCAGTACCCCGGCGCCAACGTTGGCGACCGCACCCCGAGCTGGCCGACCTCACCGACGGGCAGCTTGTCGCCGTTGTCGTCGAGGACCGCGATGTCGGAGAACGCGTGCGGCTTGCCGATGCAGCGCCCGTAGCGGTCGGTGTCGGGGGTGTGGGTGATGAAGAACTGCGAGTGGCCCATCTCGGTGGAGCCGAGGCCGTCGATGAACGCCGACCCGGTCACCTGGCTCACGCCCTGCGCGGTGACCACGGTGCGGGTGCCGACCGAGATCAGCCTGCGGATGTGCGCCTCGTGCGCGCAGTCGCCGGTGTTCCACCAGAACTGCACCGAGGCCACGTCGTAGGCGGTCAGGTCCTGGGAGACCAGCTCCGGCCAGGTCGCGGCGAAGCCCAGCACGCAGGTCGGCTTCCAGCGGTCGACCGCGGCCAGCACCTTGGCGCCGGACTGCTCGGACAGGCACAGCAGCTGCGAGCGGTTGCTCAGCGCCAGGCTGGTCGCGATGACGATCGCGGCGTGGTTGGCGGGCAGCGCGGACAGCATCCGGTCGACACCCTGGGCGCGCGGCAGGCGCAGCCGGTGGCGGACCGAGGCGAACAGGCTCGAGTGCGAGGCCACGACCGCCTTGGGCATGCCGGTGGTGCCCGAGGAGTGGGTGATGACCACCGGGTCGTCGGCGTGGTGGCGGAACTGCGGCGGCGCGGCGGCCGGGTCGCCGTTGCCCAGCTCGGTCACGTCGATGAACAGCTCGACGCCCTCGACGCCGTCGCCGAGCGCGGCCCGGTGCGGGGCGTCGGTGAGCACGGCGACCGGGCGGACCCGGGTGATGTACACGGCCGCGGTGGCACCGGGCAGGTTCTTGTTCACCAGCGCCGGGATCGCGCCGATGCGGGAGAGCGCCAGGTAGTTGAGCACCAGGTCGGCGGAGTCGGTCACGTAGACCGCGACCGGGTCGCGCGGGCGGATCCCCTTGGTGTGGAACACCGACGCGCGCCCGGCGACGGCGAACTCCAGCTGCCGCAGGCTCAGCGCCTCCCACGCGGGGTGGCCGTCGACGTCGGTGTCGAAGCTCAGCGTCGGCTCGTCGAGGCCGTAACCGCTGCGCACGAGCGTGCTGAGCACGTTGCCGATGCCCAGGTCCGGGTCGGCCGCCAGCTGCGCCCTGGTTGTCTTGACGGTCACTGCGTGCTCCTCTGGTCGGTTCGCTGGCGCGTCTGGTCGGTGGTGCGTCCTTGCCTGGCCAGCAGCAGCGCGGCGGCCGCCTCCGCGCCCTGCTCGACGAGCACCACCAGCACCTCGTCGGCGGCCTCGTCGGTGAGCAGCAGGTCGGCGACGGCCAGCGCGTCGGCGACCGGGTCGTCGACCGGGCTGGTGCACACGACCGGCCCGCGCAGGCCCCAGGTCACCGCGACCCGGCCCGCCGCGGAGTTGGCCACGGACTGGAAGAACAGGATGGGCGGCATCCGCTTGCCCGCCTCGATGGCGGCGGCGACGGCGGTGGCGGTGCCCAGGTCGCCGCGGGTGCTGACCACCACCACGGCGGTGCGGTCGCCGCGCTCGGCGGGCGCGGGGGCGCTGCCGTGCACCTGGCTCATGCAGTCGTCGGCGGCCTGCGCGATGAGCGGGGCGAACGACGAGCTGACGAACCCGGGCAGCGGCGCCGGTTGCCGGGACGGGTCCGCCCCGGGGAACCGCGCCTCGGCGAGCACGGTCAGACCGCCCACATCGGATAAGTCCAACGTGGACAGATCGGTGTCCGCGGTCGTGGTCATACCCGTGCCACCACCAATGCGGTGTTCGCGCCGCCGAAGGCGGAGTTGAGGGTGAGCGCGTGGTCGACCTCGCGCTCGAGCGGGGTGTCGAGCACCAGGTTCAGGCCGAGGCTCTCGTCCGGTCCGGCGTAGCCCGCGTTGACCGGCAGTCGACCGGTGCGCAGCGCGTGGATCGTGACCGCCAACTCCAGCAGCCCGCCAGCCTGCAGCGTGTGGCCGTGCACGGACTTCGACGAGCTCACCGGGATCCGCGCGACCTCGTCGCCCAGGGCGCGGTGCAGCGCGACCGCTTCCGCCGCGTCGCTCTGGGTCGTGCCGGTGCCGTGGGCGTTGATGTAGCCGATGTCGGCGGGGGTGCGACCCGCCTTGCGCAGCGCCGCGGTGACGGCCCTGGTCATGCCGCCGCCCTCCGGGTCGGGCTGGGTGATGTGGAAGGCGTCGCCAGCCCGGCCCCAGCCCGCGATCGCGGCCAACGGGGTCGCGCCCCGGCGGGCCGCTTCCTCGGCCGACTCCAGGACCACCGCGGCGATGCCGTCGCCGAGCAGCATCCCCTGCCTGCCCGCGCTGAACGGGCGGACGTGGCCGTCGGTCGCCAGCGAGCGGCCCGCGTCGAACAGGGCGAAGTTGTCCTGTTCGACCAGGTAGCCCGCGGCGACGACGACCCGGTGCGCGCGGCCGTGGGTGATCATCGTGGCCGCGTCGGCGACCGCGGTGCTCGCGGCGACGCACGCGGTCATGTACGCCCTCGGCGCGGGACCGAGACCGGCCCGGCGCGCGATGGCGGAAGCGATGGCGCCGGGGCCGGTGCGGTCGGACTCGGGCAGCCGCGCCACCGCCGGGTCGCCGTGCACCGCGACCAGCAACGGGCTCACCGCGCGCTCGTCGGCGCCCAGCCCGGCCTGCGCGCAAGCCTGGTCGAGGACGGCGACGAGCTCGTCGGCCAGCACCGGGTCACCGGGCAGCTGAGCGGCCAGGTCGGTGCGGTAGCGACCCGCGTCGAACCGGGTGACGGGCGTGAACGCGGGGTCGCCCACCGCGGTCCGCTCGCCGAGCGCGGCCAGGTCCCACCCGGTGCCCGCGACCGCGGCCAACCCGGTGACCACCACGTCCGCGCGACCGGCCCCGTGCGCCTCAGCCATCGCCGCGCCCACCCACCAGGTCGGCGAGCACCTGCGCGGCCCCGGCCACGGTGTGCATCCGCGACAGGTCGGCGTCGTCGAGGTCGAGCTCGACGCCGTAGCGCTGCTCGGCCTGGTGCAGCAGCCACGCCAGCTCGAGCGAGTCGAGGTCCTCGGTGTCGGCCTTGGACACCTGGGCGCGGTAGCCGGAGATCATCTCGACGACGTCCGCCCTGCTGGGAGCGGCGGTGGTCTCACTCACGAACGCTGCCCTCGGCGACCGGCTCCAGCCTGCCAGCGACATCGGCGACGAACTCGTCGATGGTCATCAGCGAGACCTGCTCGATCTCGTCCTCGTCGATCTTGACGCCGAAGCGGTCCTCCAGCTGCACGGTCAGCTCGGCCATCGACAGCGACTCCAGGTCGAGCCCGGCCGGGCCGAGCTGGGTGTCGCCAGCGACGTCCTTGGTGGCGTACTGCAGGCCGACCAACGCGTCGATGACGAAGGCGCGGACTTCTTCCTTGGTGCTCATGGACTTCCTCTCGTGGCGGGACTCGGGCGCGCCCGGACGCGGGCGCGGCCGACCGTGCGCTGACCCGGGATCGGGTGAGCGCCTGGTGGGGACCTGGTGGCTGTGGCTAGGTCGGGTTCGCGGCCTGCTCCGCGGCCGACCGCAGCGCGGCCCGGTCGCGCAGGAGCTTGCCGCTGGAGGTGCGCGGCAGCGCGGGGAGGACGTGCACGGCGCGGGGCCGCTTGTAGGCCGCGAGCCGTTCGCGCAACCAGGCGTCGACCGCGCTGGTGTCCACACCGGACACGTAGGCCCTGATGCCCTCGTCGTAGAGCACCACGGCGGCGTCGACGCCCGGCGCGTCGGCGAGGGTCTGCTCGACCTCGGTCAGGTCGACCTTCAGGCCACCGATGGAGACCTGCGAGTCGAGCCTGCCCCTGATCGTCACCCGACCGGTGCCGGGGTCGACCTCGCCCGCGTCACGGGTGCGCAGCCAGCCGTCGGCCCAGCGGGTCGGGTCGACGAGTCCGATGTAGGGCGAGCGCTCGCGGCTGAGCAGGACCTCGCCGCCCTCGACCCGCACGGCGATGCCGGGGGCCGGGGTCAGCTCGGGCCGGAACGCGCCCTCGATGTCGGTCGCGATGACACCCAGCTCCGTCATCCCGTACATGTTGCCCAGGGTGATGCCGTAGCCCTCGGTCAGCGTGCGCCACAGCTCCGGCCGGACCAGCTCGCCACCGGTGATCATCCGGCGGAACCCGGGCAGCGCGGGCGGTTCGGCGACCGCGGCGAGGATCTCGGCCTGGGACGGGACCCCGATGAGCGTGGTGGGGGCGCTGTCGTCGGCGAGTGCTTTGAGGATGCCGTCGATGGTCAGCCGCGGCGGCACGACCATCGGCACGCCCGCGTTGAGGCCGTGCAGCAGACCGCCCACCAGACCGAGCACGTGCACCATCGAGCCGAGGACGACCGCGCGCTCACCCCGCTGCGGGATCCCGGCGATCGCGTTGTAGCGGTCGAGCTCGGAGATGACGTCGGCCGAGGTGCGGCCGATGATCTTCGAAGGCCCGGTCGACCCGGAGCTGAGCTGGATCAGCGTGTGCGGCGTGGCCGCGGCGGCACCGGCCGGGTTCGGCAGGTACGCGGGGTCCACGTCGAACAGCGCGCGCAACGCGCCGGTGGCGGGCTTGCCCGGCTGCACGAGCAGCTGCGGCGCCAGCCTGGCCACCGCCTGGTCGACCTCGTGCTGGGTGAGCCGGTAGTCCAGAAGGGACACCTGGGTGCCCAGCCGCCAGGCGGCGAGCAGCACCGTGACGAAGGCCAGCGACGGCGGGAGTCGCAACGCGACGCTCCCACCGGGAGCGAGCCCGGCCGCGACCAGCTCCGCCTCGCGCTCGACGACCAGCGCCCGCAGCGCCCGCCGGTCGAGCGGGGCGCCGAAGTGCAGCGCGAGCTCACTGTCCGGTCCGGCCAGCAGGAGCTCGTCCACCCACTCGCCGGTCGCCGGAGCCGAGGGCTCCCCGGTCGCGACCGGGGATAAGTGGGTCTCACTCGGCATGGTGTTCCCCCCTATTCGGTACCCGGAATGGGAATGATGATCCCTTATAGGACAGATATGCGCATATCGCCTTCGGCCGAACCACAGCGTCTACAACGGGGGAGTAAAACCCTGGGTGCCCACGCGGCAGCACACCCGGCAACTCACCCCTGCATCTCACGTTACTGCCGACAATACGGGTTTTGCAAGCGATTCGCGCACCGGGTTTACGTCGGCACTGTCACACCGCCGCACAATGATCGAATGAACAACGGGAAAATAAGTGAACGCGCAACGATTGACCGCCGGAGTCGCATACCGACCAGTAGATACATCGGACTGAACAGTAGGGGTATAGCACCGCGGCCGATGTGGAAGTGGGCGCGGTGCACGCGTTCCTAACACGAGAATGCCCAATCGTGTGGTATCCGTCGAAAATGGACAGTCCGACCCGGATGACCGTGCTAACGCACCAGCGCGGCGCCGATGTCGGTCAGCCTCGGCGCGCCGGAGAGGACCATCGCCTCTTCGAGTTCCTCGCGCAGGGTGGACAAAACGCCGGTCACGCCCTCGGCACCGGCCACCGCGAGTCCATGCAGGACCGGCCTGCCGACCAACACCGCGTCGGCCCCGAGCGCGAGCGCCTTGAGCACATCGGTACCCCTACGAACCCCACCGTCGACGAAGACCGGGACCGCTCCCCCGACCTCCGCGACGATCTCGGCGAGCGCGTCAATAGCCGCAATGGCCGAATCGAGTTGGCGTCCGCCGTGATTGGACACGACGATCCCGGCGACCCCGTGGTCGACGGCGAGTCGGGCGTCGGCGGCGGTCAGGATTCCCTTGAGCAGGACGGGCAACCGGGTCGTCCCGCGCAACCAGGCCAGATCGGACCAGGTGATGGCCGCGTCGAATTGCTCCCTGGAATGGCTCTGAATCGAGGAACCCGATTCCCCCGTTCGCGCCACCGCCATCGCGGCCGGGTCGACATTGGCCGCGGTGACGCCGGGGGGAAGGGTGAAACCGCCGCGCAGGTCGCGCAGCCGGGTCGCCACCCGCGGCGCGTCGACGGTGAGCATGAGCGCGCGGACACCGGCCGCCTCGGCGCGGGCGACCAGGTCGGCCAGCGCGTCGCGCCTGCGCAGCCAGTACAGCTGCAACCAGACCGGCGCGGTGGTGGCGGCGGTGATGTCGGCCAGGGTGCGGCTGGCGAACATGCTCACCACGAACGGCAGGCCGCACCCCGAGGCGGCGCGCGCGGTCGCGACCTCGCCCTCGGGGTGGACCAGGCGGTGGTAGGCCATCGGCGCGATGGCGAGCGGAGCGCGGACCGGGTCGCCCAGCAGCGCGGTGCCCAGGTCCGGTTTGGTCACGTCGACGAGCACCCTCGGCAGCAGCACCCGTCGGTCGAACGCGGCCCGGTTGGCGGTGACGGTGGTCTCAGCACCGCTGCCGCCCTGGAGGAAGTCCCAGGTGGACCCCGGTAATCGGGCCTGCGCGGCCCGTTCGAAGTCCGACAGGGACAGCATGTCGCCCATCCCCTGACTCTCCGCCACGAAAGTCCCCCAACCGCTGACGCCCGGTGGTCGATGCCCTCCGGCCGGGACCTGCCCCGCCGGTCGACCTCGGGCGTCAGTGTACCCAACAAGGCCGATCGTTCGTACGTTTTTCTCCGCTGGCGGCGGTTTAACGACGCTCCCCGACGTCCCCGCCGGTCACCGCACAGGTGCGGAGAGTCACGGGTTCGGCCAGTTGAGGGCGACGGCGCGCTCGGCGAGCATCAGCACGGGCAGGGTCGTAGTCGCGCGGGGGCTGACCGGGAAGGCGGAGGCGTCGATGACGAGCAGGTCGTCGACGGCACGCACCCGGCAGGTCTCGTCGAGCACCGCGTCGGGGTCACCCGCCTGGCCCATCCGGGCAGTGCCAACCGGGTGATTGTAAGTGCCCACGGTCGCGTGCACGGCGTCGACGAGATCGGCGTCGGCCACCGACGCCCCCGGCAGCCGCTCGGCGACCAGCAGGCTCGCCAGCGGCGACTGCTCGGCGAGCCTGCGGATCACCCGCAGGCCCTCGGCGACCCGCACCGCGTCGCGCGGGTCGCGGTAGATCCCGGTGTCCACCACGGGCAGTTCGGCGGCGTCGCGTGAGCGCAGCCGGACCGACCCGGTGGAGTGCGGGGCGACCAGGGCCGAGGTCATCAGCAGGTCGAAGCCGGTGGGGTGACCGGCAGGCGAGCGGGTGGGCATGGTGGCCATGGCGTGGACGTGGATGTCCACGTCCGGCTCGTCCTGGCTGGTCTTGATCGACAGCATCGTGCGCAGCGGGGCGGGACGGCGCTCGTTGTGCTCTTCGGCGGTCGCGAACACCGCCGGGGTGGAGGGGTGCTCCAGCAGGTTCGACCCCACGCCGGGCACGTCGGCGACGAGGTCGACGCCGACCTCGCGCAGGTGCTCGGCCGGGCCGATGCCGGAGCGCAACAGGATGGCGGGGCTGCCGTAGGCACCCGCGCTCAGCACGACCTGCCCGGCCTCGATCTCCTCGCCGGAGACCAGCCGGACACCGACCGCGCGGCCGTCGCGGACGAGCACCGTGTCGACGTCGGTGTCCGGGCGGACGGTGAGGTTCGGCCGCTCGGCCGCGTGCTCCAGGTAGACCAGCGCCGAGTTGTACCGCCTGCCGCCGACCTGGTTGAGCGGGGTGAGACCCGCGCCGAGGGAGTCGGCGGCGTTGTGGTCGTCGACGAGGGCGAAACCCGCCTTCTCGCACGCGGTGAGGAACCGCTCCTGCGAGTCGGTCAACTCCTCGCGGGCGTACCTGCGGACCGGGGTGCGGCCCGCCACGGCGCGCGGCTCGGTGTCGTGGTCGGACTCCAGCGCCTGGTAGACCGGCAGCACCTCGTCCCACGCCCAGCGCGGCAGGCCCATCGCCGCCCACGCGCGGTGGTCGGTGGGCCTGCTGCGCAGCGCGACGCAGAAGTTGACCGCCGTCGAGCCGCCGACCACCTTCCCGCGGGGGATCGGGAAGGTGTGCCCGCCGTGCTCCAGCGGGGCGCTGGCGAAGCCCCAGTCGTGGCTGCGCGGGAAGCCGAGCCCGTCGAGCAGGTCCGCCGGCCACCGCGCCTCGGTGCGGTAGTGCGGCCCGGCCTCCAGCAGCAGGACCGAGCGGGTCGGGTCCTCGGACAGCCTGCTCGCCACGACGCAGCCCGCTGCGCCCGCGCCGACGACGATCACATCGTGTGTCATGAACCCGCTTCTTCGTGGTGTGTGGTGCCGACGGTCAGTCGACGAGGACGGGCAGTCTGCTCAGGCCGCGGATGAGGGTGTTGGACTGCCACACCAACTCCTCCGGCTCCACCGCCAGGCGCAGCCCCGGGTAGCGGGTGAGCAGCCGCTCGAAGGCCACCCTGCCCTCGATCCTGGCCAGCGGCGCGCCGACGCAGTAGTGGATGCCGTGGCCGAAGGTCATGTGGCCACCCATCGGACGGGTGATGTCCATGGTGGCCGCGCGCGGGAAGAACTCGTCGTCGCGGTTGGCCGAGGTGAGGATGGTGGCCACGAACGAGCCTGCCGGGATGGTGACGCCCGCGATCTCCACGTCCTCGATCGAGTACCGCATCATCGAGGTGTTGGCCGGGCCGTCGTAGCGCAGGAACTCCTCGACCGCGTTGGGCAGCAGCGACAGGTCGCCGCGCAGCAGCGCCAACTGGTCGGGGTGGGTCAGCAGCGACAGCGCGCCGTTGCCGATCAGGTGGACCACGGTCTCGTGCCCGGCGAACAGGGTCAGGAAGGCCATCGAGACGACCTCGATGGTGCTCAGCGCCTGGTCCTCGTCGCGGGCGGTGATGAGCGCGGTGAGCAGGTCGTCGGCCGGGTTGCGCTGCTTGTGGTCGATCAGCTCCAGCAGGTACCCGGCCATCTCCGCCGCCGAGGACTTCGCCTCAGCCGAGCGGTTGTCCGAGGTGAGCGCGACCGGGGCGGAGTCGGTGCCGATGGCCAGCGCCCAGCGGTGGAAGTCGGAGCGGTCGGCGGCGGGCACGCCGAACAGGTCGCAGATGATCGCCAGCGGCAGCGGGCTGCCGAACTGGCCGACCAGGTCGATCTCGCCGGACGGGTCGAAGGCGTCGAGCAGGTCCTCGACCAGGGCCGAGACGTTGGGCTTGAGGCCCTCCATCCGGCGCGGGGTCAGCGCCTTGGCCATGAACCGGCGCAGCCTGGTGTGGTCCGGCGGGTCGACGTTGAGCATGTGCCTGCCGAACTGCGAACCGTAGTCCTCTTGCGTGGGGCGGACATCCGAGCCGGTCTCGACCAGCTTGCGGCCGTGCACCAGGTCGCTGGAGAAGCGCCGGTCGGCCATGACCGCGCGGGCGTCGGCGTGCTTGGTGACCATCCAGACCTTGAGTCCGTTGGGCATCAGCACCTCGCGCACCGGTGTCTCCGCGCGCAGCTTGTCGTACACCGCGTGCGGGTCCTGCATGTCGTTCGCCTCGAAGACGAACGTGCCGCCCCCCTGCTGCCCGTCTTCCCGCTGGACGCGCGCGGGCTCGGTGGGTAAGGACTGGCCGGTGACTTGGTCTGCGGACACGACACTCCTCGGATACCGGTTCGGCTAGCTCCCCCGTCGCAGCCCGGTGGCCCGACGCGGCGAGCCTAACACACAATGCGATCGGTCGTGCGGATATTTTCGGTACAGCGTACCGGCTGGTCTCGGCCCCGCACGGCCCCCGGCAGTCCCCTTCGGACAGACACGGGCGCCGCGGTCACCGGAAACTGCGCGCTACCATGAGAGGAACTTGTGAAGGCGGGAGTAAGATCGACGGACACCGGTATCGGCTCCCGGTCCGCTTACCGCCCTACGAGCCCAAAGACGTTGACAGCCCTGAGACACAGTGCCCCGAAGACCATTCAGGGCACAAAGACCCTAGTGAGTCCTAGATCCCTGAGAGCGCAACGATGACCGAGGCTCGTGTGGACGGTCGTGTCCAGCGGGGCAACCACACCCGCGGGCTGGTTGTCGCGCGCGCGGTCGAGATCGCCTCGGTGGAGGGCCTCACGAGCCTGTCGCTCGGCAGGCTCGCCACCGACCTGGACATCAGCAAGAGCGGGGTGTTCGGCCTGTTCGGCTCCAAGGAGGAGCTGCAGCTGGCCACCATCGACGCGGCGCTGCGGATCTACGTCGACACCGTGGTCCGGCCGGTGCTCGACCTGCCGCCCGGCGTCGACAAGGTGTGGCGGCTGTGCCTGAGCTGGCAGGACTACTCCCGCGGCCGGATCTTCCCCGGCGGGTGCTTCTTCTTCGCCGTCTCCGCCGAGTTCGACGCCCAGCCCGGCCGGGTGCGCGACACCCTGGCGCGGCTGTCGGGGCGCTGGGCGGAGCTGGTCGGGCGGACCCTGGACGAGGCGGCCGCGGCCGGTGAGCTGACCGACGAGGTCGACAGCGGGCAGCTGGCGTTCGAGCTGATCGCGTTCATGGAGACGGCCAACGCCAACTCCGTGCTCAACGACGACTTCGCCGTCTACGACCGCTCCCGCGCGGCGATCCTGCGGCTGCTGCGCTCCGTGGCGACCGACCCGGCTCTACTCCCGTCCACCGCGTAGCCGCTCCCCGGTCCCACCGGGTGGACGCGGAGGGTCATCTGTTGACCACGCGCGGGCCCGGTGCTCGGATAGGTGGGTGTCCACCGCGAAGCCAGCCAAGCGCCTGACCAGGCGCAGGCACGTCGACTTCGCCCGGGTCTGCACCCAGGGCTGTCACCGCTGAGCGTCACTCTCCGCACTCGACCGCGCCCCAGGGCCGGTCCCCCAGCGTGCCCGGCGACCCGTGGAGTCCACCGTGCCCGACACCGAACCGACCCCCCTCCAGTTCGCGTACTGGGTGCCCAACGTCAGCGGCGGCCTGGTCGTCAGCGACATCGAGCAGCGCACCGACTGGTCTTACGACTACAACCGGCGGCTGGCGGTGCTGGCCAAGCTCGTCGCCACCGCGGACCACATCTCCGGTGGCCGCGCCGCGGTGAACGTGGTGTCCGGCTGGTTCAAGGGCGAGTTCACCGCCCTGGGTGAACCGTGGCTGGAGCACGACGAGCGCTACCGGCGCTCGGAGGAGTTCATCCGGGTGTTGCGGGCCAGTTGGACCACCGACGACGCCCAGTTCGCCGGGGACTTCTACCGGCTGCGCGGGTTCGACCTCAAGCCCAAGCCGCTGAGCGGACCGGACCGACCACACCCGGAGATCTTCCAGGGTGGGAACTCGACCGCCGCCATGGCGATGGCCGGGCGGGTGTCGGACTGGTACTTCAGCAACGGCAAGGACTACGACGGCGTCAGCGAGCAGGTCGCCGAGGTCGGTGCCGCCGCGCTGGCGCACGGTCGGCGGGTGCGGTTCGGCCTCAACGGGTTCCTGATCGCCCGCGACACCGAGGCCGAGGCCCGCGAGACGCTGCGCGAGATCGTCGCCAAGGCCAACCCCGATGCCGTCGCCGGGTTCCGCGACGCGGTCACCCAGGCGGGCGGCTCGACCGGCGACGGCAAGGGCATGTGGGCGGACTCCTCGTTCGAGGACCTCGTCCAGTACAACGACGGATTCCGCACCAAGCTCATCGGCACCCCCGAGCAGATCGCCACCCGGCTCGTCGAGTACCGCCGCCGCGGCGTCGACCTGGCCCTGCTCGGATTCCTGCACTACCACGAGGAAGTCGAGTACTTCGGCGCCCACGTCCTGCCGATCGTGCGCGCCCTCGAGGCCGACGCCGATCGCGGGGCCGGTGTCCCCGAACCCGTGACCCGCTGAGAGGCAGGGACCATGACCACCACTGAGACCGATTGGGCCAAGTCCACTCCTACCACTGCCACCGCCACCGGCTGGTTGGCCCGTGCGGCCGAGGTATCGGCACTGCTGGCCGTTGACGCCAGTTGGTGTTCGTGAGCTTCTACCTCGGGATCGCACGCGGGGCGTTGGAGACCGCGCGCGTTTACACCGTGGAGAAGTCGCGGGCCTTGCTGCACGGCGGCCAAGAGCGGTCGGTGGACGAGCCCTACGTCCTCGACGTGTACGGCGACCTGACCGCGAAGCTGTGGGCGGTCGAGGCGTTCGCCGACCAGGTCGCCGCCGAGGGCTGGGCGATCCACCAGGACCCGGACGTGGTGACCGAGCGCGAACGCGGCGAGCACGAGGTGCGGGTCGCCGCGGTGAAGGCCCACGCGACCGAGGTGGCGCTGGAGATCACCGGCGGCATCTTCGAGGTCACCGGCGCCCGCGCCACGGCCGCCCGCGAGGGGCTGGACGCTTCTGGCGCAACGTCCGCACGCACACCCTGCACGGCCCGGTCGCCTACAAGCGACGCGAGGTCGGGGTCTTCGTACTACGGGACGAGATCCCCGAACCCACCTGGTACTCCTGACCACTGGAGGTTGCGTTGTCCTCGATCGTCGTCCTCTCCGGCAGCCCTTCGGCCACCTCCCGCACCGCGGCCCTGACCGGCCACTTGGCGGCCAGGCTCCGCGACCACGGCCACGACGTGCGCCTGGTGCTGGTGCGCGACCTGCCCCCGGCCGCCCTGCTGCACGCCGACGTCGCCGACCCGGCGATCGCGGAGGTCACCGCGGCGATCGAGGCCGCCGACGGGGTGGTCGTGGCCTCGCCGGTCTACAAGGCGGCGTACTCGGGGCTGCTCAAGACCCTGCTGGACCTGCTGCCGCAGTTCGCGCTGGCGGGCAAGACCGCGCTGCCGGTGCTGACCGGGGGCAGCCCGGCGCACGTGCTGGCGCTGGACTACGCGCTGCGACCGGTGCTGTCCTCACTCGGGGCGCACCACATCGTGCCGGGGTGGTTCGTGCTGGACCGGCACATCGAGGTCACCGGGTCGGGGGTCGTGCTGCACCCGGACGCGGAGGCGCCGCTGCTGGCGGTGGTGGACACGTTCTCGCGGGTC
Organism: Actinokineospora cianjurensis; assembly: GCF_003663795.1. Taxonomy (NCBI): domain Bacteria; kingdom Bacillati; phylum Actinomycetota; class Actinomycetes; order Pseudonocardiales; family Pseudonocardiaceae; genus Actinokineospora; species Actinokineospora cianjurensis. The sequence continues at coordinate 525,183 of NZ_RCDD01000004.1, read as the reverse complement.
TTACCCGTGGGAGTTGTCTAGGCGGGACTCGCCGTTGGGTGGTCAGGCCCAACGGCGAGTTCGCTGTCATGGGCGCAGGAGCGGCTTGATGACCTTGCGGTCGTCCATGTCGGTGTAGGCGTCGGCCACCCGGTCGAGGGGGTACTCGGCGTCGAAGACCCGACCCGGGTCGATCTCCCCGTTCAGGACGGCGGGCAGCAGGTCGTCGAAGTACGCGCGGACCGGCGCCACTCCCCCGGCCACGGCGATGTTGTTGCCGAACAGGTGGCGGACGGGGAACTCGGGACCGCCCGCGGGGACACCGACGTACCCGAGGCGCCCGCCGGGGCGGACGGCGTGCAGGGCCTGGTCCATGGACTCCTTGGTGCCCACGCACTCCAGCACGGCATCGGCGCCACCGCCCAGCAGGTCCCTCACCTCGGCCACGCCCTCGTCGCCGCGGGTGGCGACGATGTCGGTGGCCCCGAACGCGGTGGCCAGGGCCTGGCGGTCGGCGTGCCGGGACATGGCGATCACCCGCTCGGCACCCAGCCGGGACGCGGCGAGGACCGCGCAGAGCCCGACCGCGCCATCACCCACGACGACCACCGCGTCACCGGGGCCGACCTTGGCGGACACGGCCGCGTGGTGGCCGGTGCCCATGACGTCGGACAGGGTCAGGAGGCCGGGGATGGCCGTGTCGTCGGGGAACTCCGGGGTGGCGACCAGGGTGCCGTCGGCGAACGGGGACACCACGTACTCGGCCTGCCCACCGTCGATGTCGTGCCCGGCACGGGCCGTGCCACCCCAGTAGCCGCCGCGCTCGCACGAGGTGTGGATCCCGTTGCGACAGTGCGCACACGTCCCATCACTGACCGCGAACGGCGCGATCACGAAGTCCCCCGGCCGCACGGTCCGCACCTCGGACCCGACCGCCTCGACCACCCCGACGAACTCATGCCCCATCCGCTTCGGCCCCTCAACCGGCGCGATCCCCCGATACCCCCACAGATCCGACCCGCACACACACGACGCCACCACCCGAACCACCGCGTCCGTCGCCCGCCACACCCCCGGCTCCGGCATGTCCTCAAGCCGAACATCGCCGGTCCCGTGCAACACAGTCCCGCGCATCCTCAACAACCCTCCACAGTAGACAGAACTTCGATCACGCCCCAGCGATGGCGACCCGCAGCGCTGCGCCCACCAACCCCATCCGGTCCGGACGCAGGGTGCGACCCATCGAACCGAGCCGTGACACCGAGGTCGCGCCAGCTCCAAACACGACGCGGCTAAGGCACAGCGGGCTCTGCGTAGGGAGTCGGCGACGCAATCTCACGCCCCGGCCTTGGCGATGGCAGCGCGCAGAGCGGCCAGTACCAGTTCCACCCGGTCCGGGCGGGCGTTGTGGCCCATCAAGCCGATCCGCCACACCGAGCTCGCGAACGCACCGGCGCCCGCGCCGATCTCGATGCCGTACCCGGTCAGCAGATCCGTGCCACCAGCACTGATCCGACGGCCCTTGGGCTCGCCGCGATCCGGATCGGTGTCGCACCCCAGCGATCCGATCCGCGACACCGGGTTCGCTCCAGTACCGGATACGGAGCGGCCAGAGACCAGCGGACTCACCGGGCGGGACGTGTCCGAACAGGCCGTAGACCGGCGCACAGTCCTCCTTCTCTCGCAGCATGCACCCAAGTCAGGCCGCGGCCTTGGCGATGGCGGCGCGCAGGGCGGCCAGTACCAGTTCCACCCGGTCCGGGCGGGCGTTGTGGCCCATCAAACCGATTCGCCACACCGAGCTGGCGAAGGCGCCCGCGCCTGCGCCGATCTCGATGCCGTACTCGGTGAGCAGGATCTGGCGGACCCTCGCGGAGTCGACACCTGCCGGGACGCGGACGGTGGTCAGTTCGGGGAGGCGGTGGCCTTCGGGGGCGAAGAGTTCGAGGCCCTGGGCCTGCAACCCTTGCTGCAGCAGGGTTCCGGCGGCGTGGTGGCGGGCCCACACCTGGTCCAGGCCCTCGTCGAGGACGCGGCCGAGGGCGGCGTGCAGGGAGGCGATCATGGCCACGGGGGCGGTGTGGTGGTAGGTGCGGCCGCCGCTGGAGCCGTCGACGTAGGCGCCGATGAGGTTGAGGTCGAGGTACCAGGTCGGGGGGCGTTGGACGCGGCGGTCCCAGGCTCGGGGGGAGACGGTGAAGGGGGCGAGGCCGGGGGCGACGCCGAGGCACTTCTGGGTGCCGGAGTAGGCGAGGTCGACGTCCCAGGCGTCGATGGCGACCTCGATGCCCGCCAGGGAGGTGACGCAGTCGGCGAGGACGAGGGCGCGCTCGTCGCGCTGGTGGACGGCGAGGGACAACGCGCGGATGTCGCTGAGGACACCGGTCGAGGTCTCGGCGTGCACGGCGGCGACCAGGGACGGCTCCGGGTGCGCGGCGAGGACCCGTTCCACGTCGACCGGGGTGCCCCAGTCGTGGTCGACCCGCACCACGTTCGCGCCGTAGCGGCCCGCGACGTCGACCATCCGCTCGCCGAACAGGCCGTTCACCGCGACCACGACCACGTCGCCGTGGCGGACGAAGTTCGCGAACGCCGCCTCCATGCCGATGGAACCCGTGCCGGACAACGGGAGCGTGCGCGCGTTGTGCGTGCCCCACACCCGGCGCAGCCGGTCGCAGGTCTCGTCGAGCACGCGGAGGAACTCCGGGTCCAGGTGCCCCAGCAGCGGGGCGGCCAGCGCGGCCGTCGCCTCCGGGTAGGGGTTGGACGGTCCCGGGCCGAGCAGGGTGCGGTCGAGGAGTGCCATGCCGGGAACTCTACGGACGCGCCACCCGCTCCGCGCCGAGCTGTCCACAGGGCGGTTCGCGGTGGCCGCGCAGCATGATCCCCAGCGCGTAGGGCACCAGGTCGCCGCCGCGCTTGCACAGCCACGGGATGCCCTTGAGCACGAGCCAGGCGAAGTGCGCCAGCGGTCCCGGCCGCAGCCCGCCCTCGCAGACCAGGCTCACCGGGGCGGGCACCGCGCAGCCGCGGGCGGCCAGTTGCTCGGCGAACCCCTTGGCCAGCATCCGGTGCCCGAGTTCGGACGGGTGCAGCCGGTCCACGCTCCAGGTCGCGGTCTCGTAGGCGCCCGGCAGCACGTCCAGGTCGACCAGCGCGGCACCGGTCTCGGCGACCACGGTGTCGATGACCGAGTTGAGCCGGTCGATCCTGGTGCGCAGCGCCCGGCGCAGCGCGGCGGGCATCCGGAACACCCGCGCGTGGTCGTGGAAGCGCACCAGCGCCACCACGGTGCCCCGCTCCTGCAGCGAGATCACCACGTGGGCGAGGTCGGCGCACATCGCGACCGGGTCGAAGTCCGACCGCAGCGTGTCGTTCATGCCCGCGATCACCACCGCGGCGTCGGGAGCGACTGCCATGGCCTGCGGCAGTTGCGTGGCGCGCACGTCACCGAGCCTGGCGCCGGTCGCGGACACGTTGTGCACCTCGGCGCCGAGCGCGGCGGCCAGCAGCGGGCCGACGCCGCGCCAGCGCCCGCCCGGCAGCGGGTCGCCGATGCCGACGGTGGTGGAGTCACCGAGGACCGCGAGGGTTCTCGCGGTCCAGGTAGGGGGCGGTAGGGCGGGAGGATGTGTCGAGGTCGGGAGTACGGGTGTGCTGCTGCGTTCGATCCCCAGCGCGGTCACGCGGACAACGATGCGACCCGATGGCTCACCGGCGGTGAGATCGCGGTGTCCGCGCGGGGTCGGCCGGGCGAAGACTTCGGTGTCAGTCGAACGCGGGGTAGAGCGGCAGCGAACGCTCGCCGAACCGCGACCGCAGACCGGTGACGACGGCCTCCGCGTGCTCGGCGACCGCGACCGACTTGGCCCGGCGCGCGGCGGCGGCCAGCCCGGTCCAGCGGGCCACCAGCACGTCGGCCTGGTGCGGCCTGGGCACCGACCCGCCGGAGCCGAGCTGTTCGAGGTCGGGCACGGTGAGGAACTGCCAGGTGGTCAGCCACACCCAGAACACCTGGGCGTCGAGCAGCCGGGGCCCGAGCACGGCGTCGTCGTCGAGGTCGGGCCACATGACCCGCACCTCGGCCCGCCAGGCGGCCAGCATCGCGTCGGTCATCCCCGGCGGCAGCGCGTAGGCGCACCAGCAGGACGGGAACGGCACGGTCAGGTAGGCCGCGTCGAACATCATGTTCCGCACGCAGCCGCCCTCGAAGTCGAGGAACCGGACGCCGCGGTTGGTGATCAGGTTGTTGTCCGGGCAGGAGTCGGACGGGCTGAACGCGCGGTGCCTGGCGGTGTCGAGCAGGCCGAGGGTGCGCCGGGCGGCGTCCCACGCGGCGGGCGCGGTGTCCACGCCGAACTCGCCCGCGAGCAGCAGCGGCAGCGCCTCGATGGCGATCGGGCCGTCGACGGTGAGCGGGTCCTTGGACTTGGGCGGGCTGAGCCTGCGCAGCAGGGCGTCGAAGTCGGCCTCGCGGCCCGCGGTGGAGGCGTGCAGCCGCCCCAGGGACCTGGCCCAGGACAGCAGGGCGCCCTCGGCGGCGCGGGCGTCGTCGCCGTGCAGCTTCTCGGCCAGCGTCGGCGCGCGCCCGAGGTCCTCCATGACCAGCAGGTTGGTGCCGCTGTCGTGGGCGAACAGCTCGGGGCACATGCGGTCCTCGGCGGCCAGCGCGGTGAACAGCTGGTAGCTGACGGCCTCGCGCACCCAGCTGTCGCGGGTGGCGCCACCGGCCGGGCGGACGTAGCGCTTGACCGCGAGCGTGCGCGGCAGGGAGAAGGGGCTGGCGGCGACCTTGACCCGCAGCACGATGGACCGCTCGCTGCCGCCGAGGTCCTCGGGTTCGGCGAGGTGGATGCGCGCGCCGAAGCGCTTGCTGAGCACGGACTCGGCGGCCACCACGGTGGCCAGCACCTCCGCGCTCGCGAGTTGCTCGGATTCGCCTGGGCCGTCCGGTTCGCCGGTGCCCGGCGGATCGGCGGCGATCTCCACACTCATCTCCTCTGACCCTGCTCCCGATCGTAGGGGGCCGACGGCGGCCCGGTCAGCACTCTCGCCGAGAAGACCGTAGTGGTCGGGCAGGTCTCCCGACGAGCGACCTGCCAAGAAATCACAGCACCTCGACGCATTCCGGTGGGTCACCCACCGCGGAGTTCCCAGCGGATGGGAGGTTCACCCCTCGGCGAGCGGCCTGGTCCTCGACGCGGTCCGCCCGCGGGTCAGCAGCACCACCGCCGCGGCGACCACGATGCCCACCAGGTTGACCGCGAGCTGACCGGCCGAGGCCACCACCTTCTCCCACTGTCCTAGCACGGCCGCGACCCCGATGTACCCGGCAGCGGGGACCGTCGTGACCGAGATGAACACCCCGACCAGGGCCGCCGACTTCGCGGAGGTCATCGACAGCATCCCGGCCGCGCCCGCCAGCACCGCGACCACCAGCGACCACGGGCCCACCTGGTAGACGAAGTCGACCTCGTGGTCGCCGCTGATCGCGCGGGCGTCGAGCAGCCCCACCCGGTTGCCGAGCCAGGTCAGCGCGGCGGCGGCGGCGATCGCCACCGGGAAGCCGACGGCCAGCGCGGTCGCGGCTCGGCGGACCAGGTCGCCGCGGCGGCGGACCAGGCCGACCGCCAGCGCGGCCAGCGGGCCGAACTCCGGTCCGACGACCATGGCGCCGACGATGGTGACGGCGGAGTCGGTGATCACGCCTGCCGCGGCGAGCAGGCAGGAGATGGTCAGGAACGCCAGGAAGGTCGCGTTGAGCCGCGACTCCTCGCCGGTGCGGGCGACCAACTCCTCCCACACCACCGCGTCCGCGGCCTGCCCCGGGGCGTCGCGCTCGGCGCGGTCGGCGGCGTCGGACAGCGAGGTGTCGACCTGTTCGAGGGTGATGCCGCCGTCGCGGTCGATGCCGAGCCCGCAGAGCGCGGCCAGGACCTCGTCGGTCGCCTCGCGGGCGACGTCCGCCTCGATGACGTCGCCCTCGGGGTCGATGGCCGCGCCGCGCAACAGCACCAGGTGCGTGGCGCCGGGGTGCTCACGCAGCACCTCGAGCGCCCGCTCGGTGCTGTCGCGCGGGCTGAGGACCCTCAGGTGCAGCAAGTCAGGACTGGGCCTGGCCGCCAGACTCGGCGGGCACGGCGGGCTTGGTCGGCTTGAAGTCGATCCCGGCCTCCTTGCGCTGCTCGGCGGTGATCGGCGCGGGCGCCGCGGTCAGCGGGTCGAACCCGCCGCCGGTCTTCGGGAAGGCGATGACCTCGCGGATGGAGTCCAGCCCGGCCAGCAGCATGACCAGCCGGTCCCAGCCGAGCGCGATGCCGCCGTGCGGGGGCGCGCCGAAGGCGAAGGCGTCGAGCAGGAAACCGAACTTCTCCTGCGCCTCGGCCTTGTCCAGGCCCATCACGCCGAACACGCGCTCCTGGACCTCCTTGTTGTGGATCCGGATCGAGCCGCCGCCGATCTCGTTGCCGTTGAGCACGAGGTCGTAGGCGTAGGCCAGGGCGTTGCCCGGGTCCTGCTCGAACCGGTCGACCCACTCCGGGGTCGGGGAGGTGAAGGCGTGGTGCAGCGCGGTCCAGCGGCCACCGCCCACGGCGACGTCACCGGCGGACTGGGCGGCGGCGGCCTCCTCGAACATCGGGAAGTCCACCACCCAGACGAAGGCCCACGCGGACTCGTCGATCAGCCCGCAGCGCTTGCCGATCTCCAGGCGGGCCGCGCCGAGCAGCGCGCGGGCGTCGTTCGGGTTGCCCGCGGCGAAGAACACGCAGTCGCCCGGCTCGGCGCCCGCGGCCTTGGCCAGGCCCTCGCGCTCGGCCTCGGACAGGTTCTTGGCGACCGGGCCGCCGAGGGTGCCGTCCTCGCCGACGAGCACGTAGGCCAGGCCCTTGTGGCCGCGCTGCTTGGCGAACTCCTGCCAGGCGTCGAGCTGCTTGCGCGGCTGCGCGGCACCGCCCGGCATGACCACGGCACCGACGTAGGGCGCCTGGAACACCCGGAACGGGGTCTCGGCGAAGTACCCGGTCAGCTCGGTCAGCTCGACGGCGAAGCGGATGTCGGGCTTGTCGGAGCCGTAGCGCGACATCGCGTCGGCGTAGGACAGCCGGGGCAGCGGCCCGGTGATCTCGTGGTCGGCCAGCTCGCGCCAGATGGCGCCGATGATCCGCTCGCCGAGCGCGATCACGTCCTCCTGGTCGACGAAGCTCATCTCGATGTCGAGCTGGGTGAACTCGGGCTGCCGGTCGGCCCGGAAGTCCTCGTCGCGGTAGCAGCGGGCGATCTGGTAGTACCGCTCCAGGCCGCCGACCATGAGCAGCTGCTTGAACAGCTGCGGCGACTGCGGCAGCGCGTACCAGGAGCCGGGCTTGAGCCGGGCGGGCACCACGAAGTCGCGGGCGCCCTCGGGGGTCGACCTGGTCAGGGTCGGGGTCTCGACCTCGACGAACCGCTCGGCGTGCAGCACGTCGCGGGTGACCCGGCTGACCTCGCTGCGCAGCCTCAGCGCCTTCGCGGGGGCGGTGCGGCGCAGGTCGAGGTAGCGGTAACGCAACCGGACCTCGTCGCCGACGGTCAGGTGGTCGTCGAGCGGGAAGGGCAGCGGCGCGGACTCGCTGAGCACCTCCAGCTCGGTCGCCAGCACCTCGATGGCGCCGGTCGGCAGCTCGGGGTTCTCGTTGCCCGCCGGGCGGGCGGCGACCTCACCGACGACGCGCACGCAGAACTCGGCGCGCAGCCGGTGCGCGCGCTCGGCCATCTCCCCCTCGCGGAAGACGACCTGCGACACGCCCGAGGCGTCGCGCAGATCGATGAAGATGACGCCGCCGTGGTCGCGCCTGCGCGCCACCCACCCGGCGAGGGTGACGGTCTGCCCGGTGCTCTCGGTCCGGAGGGCGCCTGCCTCGTGCGTGCGGATCACGGTGTGCCTCTTCTTGTCCAGATCATGGGATGTTCGCCGCGACCAGCGGAGTGGTACCGGCTAGTCGGTCAGGCTAACCAACCCCTCGGGGGGCCTGTCGAGCAGGTTTATGCTGACTGGCCACGGTGCCGGGACGCGCGGCGGTGACTGGGAATGGGAACGGTCCCGGTGACCCCTATGGACGGTTCTCATGGACCGTTCGGCGGTATAAGACCGGCGCCATTCAGGCTATCCGGTGACCCCCAGGAGTGATCCGGTTACCCATGAATTAACACTGACGCTACCCAGCGGGCCCCCCAAGACGTAATGTGACCGTCAGGGCGTAAGGGGTAACCCAGGGAGTGAACATGGGTAGCGGTATCACCCGCGAGCCAGTTCGTGAGCTTCACCAGAACGGGAGTGTCCGCCATGCGTTGACGGCCGAGCAGCCCGAGTCGCTGGCGGCCGACGCGTTCCCCACGGCGTTGCGGTCGGCGATCCAGGCCAGTGGTCTGAGCCTCGACCGGATCCAGTACCGGCTGCGCGCACGCGGGGTGTCGATCAGCGTCACGGCGCTGAGCTACTGGCAGTCCGGGCGCCGCAGGCCCGAGCGAGCGGAGTCGTTGGCCGCGCTCGGGCATCTGGAGGACGTCCTCGGGGTGCCCACCGGCTCGCTGATCGCGCTGCTCGGCCCACCGCGGCCGCGCGGCAGGGTCAACCGCGAGTCCTCCCGGCTGACCGTCGAGGCACTGTGGGGCAACAGCGAACCGGTGTCGCACCTGCTCAAGCGCATCGACTACACGACAGACAGCGCGCTGACCAAGATCAGCCAGCACGACAAGATGGAGATCGCCGTCGACCGCGGCGAGAAGGCCCTCAACATCCGCCAGGTATTCCGCGCCGAGCGGGACGGGGCCGATCGCACGCTGCTGGTCTACGACCTGGAGGTGCCTGGCAGACCGTTCCCCGAGATCGTCGCGGGTGACACCTGCCGCATCGGCCGGGTCGCGCAGGACCCCACCGCGGGCCTGGTGGCCGCGGAGATCCTGCTCGACCAGCCGCTCAACCGCGGCGAGACGACGATCGTCGACTACGTGCTGCGCCACCCCGGTCCGCCCTACTCGCGCGGCGACGACAGCTACTGCCGCAAGTTCCCGGGGCCGGTGCGCGAGTTCGTGCTCGAGCTGAGGTTCGACCCCAGGGCGCTACCGGCGTACCTGGAGCAGTACACCGTCGACATGGACGACCAGGTGACCAACCGGCGCAAGCTGGACGTGACCCTGGACGGCAAGGCGCACGCGGTCGCCCTGGACTTCGGTCCCGGGATCCTCTGCGTGCGCTGGGAATGGCCGGACTAGTACCACTGGTCCGGGCGTTCTCGAGGATCGAGTACCGCGGGGACCGGCTCTAGGGCCGGTCCCACCCGGTGATGGTCAGGGTGAAGATGGCCTCGCCGACGCGCCCGTGCGCTCCCGCCGCCGACACGACGACGGGGTAGGCGCCGGGGGCGGCGGACGGGCTGGTGAAGATCCACAGAGTGCAGGCACCGCCACCGACGGGCAACCGCGCCGGGCTGAACGTGGCCCGGGTCCCCGGTGGCACGCCGCCGACGCTGAGCTCCACGGGCTCGTCCGTGGAGACGGTGACGCGCGTCTGGGTCAGGAAACCCGGCTGCGTCGTCGACTCGTCGGGCACCAACCGCACCCGGATGCCACTGTGCGTCGTGGCGTCGTCGACGGTCAGTGAGAGGTACGCGCGCGCGGTCATGCCGTTGGGCGCCGTGGCGTGCACGGTGACCGGGTAGACGCCCGGGCTCGCCTTCTCCGAGATCGCGATGCTGAGCTCGGTGGTCTCGCCCGCCGCCACGACCTTCGGCTCGAACGCCGCCAGCGCCCCGCAGGGCAGACCGGTGACCGACATGGTCAGCGTGTGCCGCTCCCCGCCCGCCCGCGTCACGATGGCGGCGACAGCCCCACCGGGCCTGCCCACGCGCACCGACAGCGGCTCGACGGACACGGTGAAGTCGCCCGGGTGCGTGCTCGGGCTGAGGAACGGGTCGATCGCGTAGGCCACGGTGAGGGTCTCCTCCGGTTTGTGGACCCTCACCATCACCGTCCGGACATACGCGGAACAATCCGTAGTCGTCGCAGTACGGGTACTGATTGTTCTGCTAAGAGAGCGCGGTACGTAGGTCCGCGACGGGGCCGATGACAGTCACCGCGGGCGGCCGGATCCCGGCTTCGACCAGGTCATCGGCCACACGGTCCAATGTGGAACGCAGGATCCGCTGGGACCGCGTGGTGCCCTCTTGGACCACCGCGACCGGCGTCGTCTTGTCCCGCCCGCCGCTGATCAGGACCTCGGCGATGGCCGCCAACTTGTCCACACCCATCATCACCACGATGGTGCCGCCGAGCCGGGCCAGCGCGGACCAGTCGGTGAGCGTGTTGGGGTCGGTAGGGCCGATGTGCCCTGAAACGACAACGACCTCGTGCGCGACACCCCTGTGCGTCACCGGGATCTCGGCGACAGCGGGAACGGAGAACGCGGAGGTCACGCCCGGCACGACGGTGACCGGCACACCTGCCTTAGCGCAGGCGATCAGCTCCTCGAACCCACGGCCGAACAGGTACGGGTCGCCGCCCTTGAGCCGCACCACGAACTTGCCCGCCTTGGCGTGCGCCACAAGGGCGTCGTTGATGGCGTCCTGGCTCGCCGCCCGCCCGTACGGGATCTTGGCGGCGTCGATGACGGTGACGGACGGGGCCAGTTCGTCGAGCAGGTCGCGCGGGCCGAGCCGGTCGGCGACAACGACATCCGCGCGCGCGAGCAGACGACGGCCGCGCACGGTGATCAGCTCGGGATCCCCCGGACCTCCACCGACGAGCGCCACGCCCGCGGGTTCCCGTTCCTGGTCCGCGATCCGGCCTTCCCTGAGCGCGTCGAGCAAACCGTCGCGGATGGCAGCGGACCTCTGGTGCTCACCGCCCGCGAGTACGCCGACGAGCAGACCATCGTGGTCGCCCGTGGCAGGCGTGACAGCACTACCGGCGCTCCCGGCATCCGCGCGCACGCAGAAAACCCGTGTCCGCTCAGCCTCTTCCGCTACCGCCGCGTTGACGGCCGTCTCCGAGGTGCAGCACAAGACATACCAAGCATCCGCGAGATCACCGGCCCGATAGACCCGCCGGTGCCAGACGATCTCACCCGCGTCCGCCATCGCCTCCACCGACGGCGTGGCCTCCGGCGACACCACCTCGACCACCGCACCGGACCGCACCAACCGCGGCAACCGCCGCTGCGCCACCGTCCCACCCCCGACGACGACCACACGGCGCCCGGCCAGGTCCAACCCGGCGAGATAGTGCTGCTCGACTGCCATGCCGGACAGCATGCCCGGTCCCCGGCCCCGAACCCGCAACCGCCGCCCGACAGTGTGACGGAGCGAACGAGCGGTGAACACCGGTGGGTGTCATCGAGCGCCGCGGGCGGAGGACACCGCCCGGGATGGCGGCCGTCCGGTGGTCAGCCTGCCTTCAGCCAGAGGCCCTCGATGCCCTCTGCCCTGGCGCGGTAGTCGATGTAGAGGAGGCACTCGAAGATGATGATGACGACGCCGGAGATGCTGCCCATGATGATGACGGCGAGGATCTCGCCGAGGGCGCTGGCGTTGCTGACGCGGTCGAACAGGGTGGTGATCACCAGGCCGAACATGCCCAGGACCAGGTTCAGCAGGACCGTGATGCCCGCCAGCCGCCACCAGCCGCCCGCGCGGACCAGGTGGCGCGAGCGGTCCAGCGCGGCGGCCGGGCCGAGGCCCTCCACGACGATGAGGGCGCGGGCGAAGCTGAACGCGATGGACAGGTAGATGATCGCCACGAGCAGGGGCAGGGCGATGAGCACGCCCGCGCCGCCCGCGGCCGCCATGGCGAGGACGGCCACGGCGGCGATGCCGCCGAGGATCACCACCACGACCAGCATGGTGACGAGGAGCCTGCCCAGGTGGGGCGCGCTCTCGCGGAGCGCCTGCCGGATGCCGGTGGTGTGGCCGAACACGGCGCGCGGGATGACGACGTTGACCACTGCGGCGAGGACGAGGCCGAGCACGGCGTTGGTGGCCAGGCCGATGCCCAGGTCACCCAGGATCGGGCCTGCGACGTCCCAGTCGATGGCGGTGCCGGTGACCACCTCGGTGGTGGGGACGTCCCCGATGAACAGGGTGCTCAGCAGCAGTCGCAGCAGCTCGGCGCCGACCGCGACGGCGAGCGCCACGCCCAGCAGCGCCCCCGCGTTGCGGCGCAGCGCGCTCACGGTGCCGCCGACGAAGTCCGGCAGGCTCAGCGGCCGCAACGGGACGATGCCGAGCTGGATGGCGCCGGTGTGGTCGGTGCGCGACCGCGACGGGTGCACCGGTGGCGGCGTCGGCTCCGGACCGCTCGGCTGCTCGGGCTGGTCGGGTCGGTCGGTCATTCGCTGGTCCCCAGGTCGTTGTCGGCGCGGACGGGGGCGCCGACCAGCAAGGCTACAGGTAGCCCGCGACGAACTTGAGCGCCTCGGGGATGGCCCGGCGGAAGTAGGCGTCGTCGTGGCCGCCCGGGTCGAACGCGGTCTTGACCGCCTTGACCTTCTGGGCGAGCTGCCTGGTCAGCTCGAGGCGCTCGGCGTCCTCGGTGCCGCACCACAGCCCGATCGGGGTCTTGCCCAGTTCCATCGTGTGCCGCAACGGCTCCAGCCGCTCCCACTGGGCCTGGTCGTTGAACATCTTGGCGCGCTGCGCGGAGTCCCAGGTGCTGTAGAGGGTGGGGCTGATCGCGGCGACGGCCTGGAAGCCGGGCGAGCGGCCCTGGTTGAGCGCGGCCGAGCCGCCCTCGCCGAAGCCGACCACGGAGAACGGGGTGGTCGCCAGGTCGTGGTAGTCGAGCCAGCCGGGCAGGTCCTCGTTGAGCATCCGGTGCGGGTCGTCGTCCTTGTTGCCGACCCAGTTGCCGCCCTCGACGGCGACGACCGCGAACGGCGGCGCCCCGTCGCGCACGATCTGGGTCAGCACCTGCGGCACGCCGTAGTCGAGGAACACCTTCGCCGCGCCCCAGCCGCCGTGCAGCGCGATGCACACCGGGATCGGCTCCGGCGGGATGCCCTCCGGGCGGATGATGACGATGTCGACCTCGCGGTAGCGGCCCGCGGACAGGTTCCTGCCGGTGACCACCGGCGCGATCTCGCTGGTCGGCGTCTTGCTGCCGATCACGGGGTTCGGTGGCGCCGACGGCGACGCCTGCTGCTGGCACCCGGCGACCAGCCCGGCACCCAGCCCGACCCCGGCCACCAGCACCGAGCGCCGCGACAGTCGAACAGTTCGCGCAGTGTTCACAAGTTCTCCGCTCCTCACGGACCCCTGGGCCGAATCCTATTGGTCTACTGCCGCCACGTGGGCGCTCCGTAGTGAAACGGTTGCCGGGAGAGCGCTCCCAGTCCGCCTGTGATCCTTCACAAGGGACGCAACGCTTGTGCGGATAGGGCCAACTGGCAACTGGTAGCTCTACCGTCCCCCGACAATCGTCCCCGGCCAATCGGGTCACACGATCTCTAGCGCTACCACCACTTCACCAGCGGCACGGCCGGAACCAGGCGCATTCAGCCCAACGCCAACAAGGCCGTTTGCCACCACTCGCGTCTCTTACGCCATCCACCGGTGAACGATTCCGGTGCCGCGCGGGCTACGGATTCAAGATGATCTCGTGTTCGGCCGTGGACGTGGACCAGTTCGCGGTCCGGGGCACCAAACCGCACGGTTCGTGCCCACCTTGGTACTGACCGTGATCAGCGGGTGGCCCAGATCAGCGCGGTGGCGTTCGCTGGAGTGAGGGTGGTGCCGTCCGGGGTGGGGGTCAGGGCGGCGGTGGTGAGGTGGCAGCCGTCGACCTCGTAGCCCGCGCCGGTGAGGATCTGGCGGGTCTCGGTGAGGCGGTCGACCTCGCGGACCAGGACCACCACCCGGTCCGCGCCCGCGGCGGCGCACGCGCGGACGAGGTCGGGGCGGGCCGAGGCCAGGAAGATCGAGTCCGGGCGCGGCAGGTCGGTCAGCGCCTCGCCGTCGGCCAGCCGGACGTCGACCTCGTGGGCGGCGGCGTTGGCGACGATCCGCACGCACAGCCCGGGGTCGCGCTCGACGGCGATCACCGCGGCGCCGAGCCGGGCGGCCTCGATGCCGACAGCGCCGGAGCCCGCGCCGACGTCCCACAGCAGTGCCCCCGGGCGCGGGGCCAGCCTGGCCAGCGCCAGCGCGCTGATCTCCGGGGCGACGCCGAGACCCTCGCGGGTGGCGAAAGCGCTTGCGGGCAACGCCCAGCCGCCGGGCGGGGGCACCGGTTCGCCGCCCGCGATCCACCGGGCCGCGCCGACGGCGTCGATCGAGGTCAGGCACAGCACCAGGTTCGGCTCCCGCCAGCGTGCCCGCTCCGCCTCGGTGACGTCCACAATGGACAGCTTCTCGGCCTGGCCGCCGACGTCCTCCAGCACCGCGATCGCACGCCGCCAGCCGCGCAGTTCCCTGGCCAGTTCGGCGGGACCGGCGCCGGGGGCGGTCAGCACCGCGACGGCCTTGCGCGCGCGGCAGACGTTGACCGCGTGCCGGAAGTCGCGGCCGTGCGCGCTGACCACGGTGATGTCGTCCCACGGGCGCCGCAGCATCGCCGCGAGGCGCTGGAGGTCGGTGATCCCGGGGCGCACCACGACCTGGACGCCGCGCTCGCGCAGCACCCGCAGGTCGCCGAAGAAGCCGGGATCACCGGGGACGAGCAGGACCGCGGCGTCGGCGGCGGCCAGGGAGTCCAGCGCGGCGCCGGTGAGCGGACCGGCGGTCTCGATCACGCGCGCCGACCCGGTGTAGCCCGCGAGCAGCGCTCTCGGGCCGACGACCAGGTCCGCGGCGTCGAGCGCGCCACCGGGCACTGCCTGGCCAGCCGCGGCCAGGCCACCTAGAACGGTCACCGTCATGGCGGTATTCGACCACGCCCGTGAACGGGTCTCACTTCTTCGTGGTGCGCCTCGCGCCGGTCCGCGTCGGGCGCGCGGGCTGCTTCTTGGTCGCCGTGGCCCGCTTGACCACCGGTTTCGGCTCCGCGGCGACCGGCACCTCGGGCACCGACTCGACCGCCGGGGCACCCGCCTGCTCGACGGGAGTCGGCTCCGGCTGGGCCACCACGGGCTCGACCGACACGAACTCGGCGTGCTCGGGCGCAGCAGTCCCGGGCTCAGCCGACTCCGGTTCGACAGCGTCGGCCACGGTGGGATCGCCGAGAGTGGGATCGCCGAAGGTGGGCGCGGGCTCCGGGAAGGAGCGGCGCGACCAAGAGCCGTTCGACCGCCACGACCTCGAGGTCCACCGCTTGCCCGTCTCGGCCTCGCGCGGCGCGTACCCCGCCCTCGGCTTGGCCTGGCGCAGCGCGTCGCCCACGAGGAACACCGCGTTGCGCCACAGGTTGGCGCCCTTCACGTCGGCCACGAGCTCACCGATGGTCGTGCGCAGCAGCGTCTCGTCCACCCAGCTGACCTTGTGCGCGACCACCACCGGTACCTCTGGGTCCAACCCGGCACCGAGAAGGGCCTCGACCAGTTCGGCGGCGCGCGCGGCCGGGGCGTGCACTACGAGCGTGCGGCTGTCCGCGGCGACTTCGCGTACCCGCTCGAAATCGGCCTCGGTGACCACTACGGTGTCGGCGCCCGCGGTCTCGACGAGCGCGTTGCCGGTCGCGGCCGCGGCGGCGGACACCGGCGACACCCCGGCCACGACCTCGGTGTCGAGCCCGAGCCGCGCGCACAACTCGCGTTGTTCGCGCAGGTCAGGGCAGTGCGCCGGATCGCCCGCGACGAGCCGGACGGCGCGGTGGTGCCTGCTGGCGAGCCTGCGGTACAGCTCGGCGAGCTCGTCGGCGGCGAGCCGGGCGTGGTCGACGAGGTCCGCGTCGGGTTTGGTGTGCTCGCGCAGCCACAGCGGGTCGACCGCGCTCGGGGTGTAGAGCACCAGGTCCGCCTCGGCGATCCTGGCCGCCCCGCGCAGGGTGATGAGGTCGGCCGCCCCCGGTCCAGCTCCCACGAAACTCACGGCGCCACGCATGGCCCGACCGTATCGTCCGGCCTGCCCCGCCCCCTGGGCACCCCGAGCGGTGGCCGGTGTCAGACTCGCTGCGTGAACGACGCACCCAGCCCCGCCGAGCAGGTCTTCGACTGGCTCGACGCGCACGCCGACGACCGCCGCCGGGCCGGGTTGGCCAGGCAGCTGCGGCCGCGCGGGCACGACTCGGACCTGCTCGACCTCGCGGGCAACGACTACCTGGGGCTGGCCCGCGACAAGCGGGTGACCGGCTCGGCGGCGGCGGCGGCGCTGCGCTGGGGCGCGGGGTCGACCGGGTCGCGGCTGGTCACCGGGACCACGGAGCTGCACAGCGAGCTGGAGTTCGACCTGGCCCGGTTCTGCGGGACGCAGGCGGCGCTGGTGTTCTCGTCGGGGTTCGCGGCGAACCTGGGCGTGGTGACCGCGCTGTCGGGGAAGAACTGCTCGATCGTCACGGATTCCGCCATCCACGCCTCTTTGATCGATGGATGTCGACTGTCCCGCGCGGAGGTAGCGGTGGTCGGGCACGCCGACCCAGCCGCGGCAGGGCGCGCGCTCTCGACGCGACGGACCGAACGCGCCGTCTATGTCACCGATTCCGTGTTCAGTGTTGACGGTGACCTGGCCCCGTTGGATGAACTCGCCCAGGTATGCCGGGAGAACAACGCGGCACTGATCGTCGATGACGCGCATGGCCTTGGCGTGCTTGGTGAAGGCGGCCGGGGCGCGGTCGCGGCGGCCGGGCTGGCGGGCGCGCCGGACGTGGTGACGACGGTGACGCTGTCGAAAGCCCTTGGCGCGCAAGGAGGCGCGGTCCTAGGCCCGCGCCGCGTCATCAAGCACTTGGTCGACAACGCGCGCAGCTTCATCTTCGACACCGGCCTTGCCCCGAGCAGCGTCGCGGCCGCGCTCGCAGCACTCAACATCCTGAAGGAAGAACCAGACCGCCCAGGGCGAGTGCTTGAGGTAGCGCTAACTCTCGCTGAGCGCCTTAAGGCAGCGGGGCTGGCGGTAAGCGATCCGACAGCAGCAGTGGTGTCGGTGCGCGCGCCCTCCGCTGACGCCGCACTCGCGTGGTCCAACGACTGCCGCGCGGCCGGGGTGTGGGTCGGCTGCTTCCGCCCGCCGTCCGTACCGGACTCGATCTCCCGCCTGCGGCTCACCGCACGGGCGGACCTGACCGAGGGCGACATCGACCGGGCGGTCGACGTCATCACCCGCTGCGCCCCCCGGTAATCGACTGGCCGAGCGGTGGGCCCGGCCCGGATCATGCGGGACATGGACCAGGAACCCGAGTACATCGCGGTCAACAAGGCGAAGTGGGACGAACGCGCGCCCGCGCACGCCGCGTCCGCCGACTACGGCTTCGAGCGGTTCCGCGCCGACCCGTCCCACCTCAGCGACGTGGTCCGGTTCGACCGGCCGCGGCTGGGTGACCTGGCCGGCGTGCGCGGCGTGCACCTGCAGTGCCACATCGGCACCGACACGCTGTCGCTGGCCAGGCTCGGCGCGCGGATGAGCGGCCTGGACTTCTCCGCCGAGTCGCTGCGCCAGGCCCGCGCGCTGGCCGGGGACACCGTCGACTTCCACGAGTCCGACGTCTACCGCGCGCTCGACGTGCTCGACCACGGCGGCTACGACTTGGTCTACACCGGCGTCGGGGCGCTGTGCTGGCTGCCGTCGGTCAGCCGGTGGGCCGGTGTCGTGGCCGGGCTGCTGCGCCCCGGTGGGCGGCTGTTCCTGCGGGAGTCGCACCCGCTGCTGTGGGCGCTCGACGAGAAGGCCGACCAGCCGGTGTTGCGGTACCCGTACTTCGAGCACGTCGAGCCGCTGGTGTTCGAGGAGTACGACACCTACGTGGCGACCGACGTGGCGTTCACCCACGGGCACACGCACACGTGGAACCACGGTCTCGGCGAGATCGTGACCGCGCTGCTGGAGCGGGGACTGCGGCTGACGCTGCTGGAGGAGCACGACAGCGTGCCGTGGAACGCGCTGCCCGGCCAGATGACCGAGTCTGCCGATGGCGAGTGGCGGCTGACGTCGGAGCCTGAGCGGCTCGCGGCGAGCTACACGCTCGTCGCGGTCAAGGAGTGACCTGGGCGGCGCATGCGGATGTGCAGGATGCCGTCTTCGTCGAACGGGTCGCCCTCTGGCAGGTAGCCGAACTTCGCATAGAGGGCCTGGGCTGGCAGTTGAGCGTCTAGGACGCTCTCGTCCGGACCGACGATGTCGAGCGCGGCGGCCATGAGCTTGCTGCCCAGGCCGGTGCCTCTAGCGGTAGCGGCCGTGCACACGCGACCTACGCGGCGCACGGTGCCCGGAGCACCGAGCACGCGGAGGTAGGCCAACGGCTCGGTGTCCGGCTGCCACCAGACGTGCACGGTGTCGGGCAAGAGGTCGCGCCCGTCCAACTCGGGGTACGGGCACGTCTGTTCCACTACGAACACGAGAAGCCGCAGCGTGAGCACGGCGTAGAGGTCAGCCGCGGTCATCTCGGGCCCGGGGGCGGCGTGAAGCGTCACGCCACCGTGGATATCACAGGTGGTCGGATATCACAGGTGGTCGCCGATCAGATCGGCGTACGCGGCGACGCGGGTGTAGACGCCGGGCTTGCCGGGTTCGGCGCAGCCCTGGCCCCACGAGGAGATGCCGACGAGCCTGCCGTCGACGATGAGGGGGCCACCGGAATCGCCCTGGCAGGTGTCGATACCGCCCTCGGGCAGGCCGGCGCAGACCATGGAGTCGTCGAGGAAGTTGTCGTAGTCGACCGCGCACTCGGTGTCGGAGACCAGGCGGACCTGGGCGCCGAGCAGGTAGCGCGACGCGGCCCCCGTCTCGGCCACGCGACCCCAGCCGAGGATCCCGGCGGGGGCCTCGGGGGTGTAGACCGCCCGGTCGGTGGCCACCGGCAGCGGCCGGTACGGCACCCGCTCGGCGAGGGTGAGGACAGCCACGTCGTCACCCAGGGTCACGTCGCGGTAGTCGGGGTGCACCCAGATGTCCTTGACGCCGACGGTCACCCCGTCCGTGCTGCTCTTGTCCTCCCGGCCCGCCACGACCAGCACCCGGTCGCGGGGGTACGCCTTGGCGCAGTGGGCCGCGGTGACGACCTTGTCGCGGTCGACGAGGGTGCCGCCGCAGAACTGGAACCCGTTCGAGGTGGCCAGGTACACGACGTACGGGTGATCGGCGATCGGGACGCGCTGCCCGCCGACGATCTGCTCCGCGGCGTCGGCGCGGAACAGTTGGCCGAGCAGCGCGATCAGGATCGCCACTGCGGCCAGGGCGCCGAGGATGCGACGGGCGTAGAGCCCCATGGGTGTTTCTCCTGTCGGGGGTGCCAGCGGGGGTTCGGGCAGGTCGACACGGTAGGTCAAATCGGAGCCGAACGGTTACTCTGCGCTGTCGCTCGAACGGGTGGAACTTTCCGGGTACGGCATGCTGGACGGGTGCGCCGCCTCCTGCCCGCCCTGTGCCTGCTGCTCGCCGCCGGGTGCGTGACGCCCGAACAGCACCGCGCGGCGTCCAGCACCGAGGCGGCCCCGACCAGCGAGTCCGCGGCGACCACGCCGTCCACCGCTGCCCTGCCGACCACGAGCGCGCCGGTGACCACGACGGTTCCCGTGACGCCTGCCCCACCGGTGACGACGCAAGCGCCCACCGAGACGTGGGTGGTCGGGGCGAAGCCGCTGCCGTTGGGGGCGGACGGGTTCGGGAAGGTGCTGCCGACGCCCGCGGTCCTGGTGAACCGGTCACTGCCGACTCGCGACGCGCTGCCACCGCCCGCGGACGGCAAGTACGCCGCGACGGTGTCAGAGGTGCCCGCGGCGGTGTTGCGACGCAGCACCTGGCAGTCGGGATGTCCGGTGACCGCAGGGCAGTTGCGCTACCTGACGATGTCGTTCTGGGGGTTCGACGGGAAAGCGCACACCGGCGAGATGATCGTCAACGCGCGGGTAGCGCAAGACGTGACCAAGGTGTTCGGCACGCTGTTCGCGAACCGGTTCCCCTTGGAGGAGATGCGGGTGACAGCGCTACCCGAGCTGGATCTCCCCCCGACCGGCGATGGCAACAACACCGGCGCCTTCGTCTGCCGCGCGGTCCGCACGGGCACGACGTGGTCGGCGCACGCGTACGGCCTCGCGATCGACATCAACCCGTTCTGCAACCCCTACACGAAGGGAAAACTGGTGCTGCCGGAACTGGCTTCCTCCTATGTGGACAGGGGGCGGAAACGGTCGGGGATGCTGTACTCCGGCGACCCCGTCGTGCGCGCGTTCACCGCCATCGGCTGGACCTGGGGCGGCACCTGGACGTCCCCGGTCGACCGCCAGCACTTCAGCGCGACCGGGGGCTGACGTGCTGCGGTCGGTGGCGCTGTTCCTGCTCGCGGCCATCGCCGAGATCGGCGGCGCGTGGCTGGTGTGGCAGGGCATCCGCGAGGACCGCGGCTGGCTGTGGGTCCTCGGCGGGGTGCTCGCCCTCGGCGCGTACGGATTTGTCGCCACATTGCAACCCGACGCCCACTTCGGCCGGGTCCTCGCCGCCTACGGCGGGGTGTTCGTGGCGGGCTCGCTGGCGTGGGCCGTGGTGGTGGACGGTTTCCGCCCCGACCGCTGGGACCTGCTCGGCGCCACCCTGTGCCTTGCGGGCGTCGCGGCGATCATGTACGCCCCTCGTGGGTGATCACCACCAGGTGAGAGCTGTAACGCTGCGCACAGGCGACGCGACCCTGGAATGGACCGTGCGGAGCGGGAACCACCTTGTCGGCCAGATGTCCCAACGGTGTTCACCCCCGCGCCGCGGTCTCGGCCGAACACGGCGATGGTGACGCAGAGCAACCTGAGCGCGCAGGAGGACCGGTGGTGACCAGCACGAACACAGCCCCCAAGACCGGCAGGCGATGGCTCTTCCTCGCCGTCTGGCTGCTGTGGTTCGCAGTCGGATTCCCCTACCCGACCCCGACCTGGCAACAGATGGGCGTGGCCGCCCTCGTCGCCACCGGGGCCGCCACCCTGATGGTCTTGGCCGCCACGGCGATCGGGTGGTGGCAGCACCGTCCGCGGCGGTCGCGTCCTCAGAACTGAGGGGGCTGGACGCGCAGGCTGGGCTTGGTGCGGCTGGGTTGTCCACAGGCTGGTCGCTCGCTCGGGGCGTTCTGTCGGTGCCGCTCGGTAAGCTGTATATCGGGGGGTGCTGTGGGCGGTTTGATCTTGGGCTGAGGACTGGCGGCTCTCGGTCTCGGCTGCGCCATCGACGGTGAACGCCTCGCCTTCGGCATTGGCCCGGGGCGCGAGAAAGCGACGAGCTCGATGCGGCGAACTTGTTTTGCGCGGGGCCCCTACAACAACCGGGCAGAACCACAAAGCAGGGGCCCAAAAGCAGGCCCTGCCACGGTGAGCGACGCTACGGGCATCGTCCCCCCACACAAAACAAGTCCACCCCATCGAGCCGGCCTGGCACCAGCGGATCCGAGGAGCGGTTGTCGGCCAACGTTATTTAGGGGCGCGGTTGGGCCAACGACTGTGGCGGGCGGGTGGGACCAACGTCTGAGAGGGGCGCGTGGTTGGCCAACGTCGCACAGTCCCTACCGGTTGGGAGTGGTGGCTCCGAGGGGCGCTCAGGGACCAACGGGCACAGGCTCAACCGGTTGGAGCGGCGACTCCTCTGTCGGTTGGACCGGCGGGCCCGAGGAGCGTTGTTAGCCAACGTTGAAGGGGTTGTGTGGGTGGGGCGGCGGGGGTGTCCGCCGCCGCCCCGGGAGTGGGCTAGTTGGGGGTGGGGTTCTCGGAGCGGGGGGTGGTGAACTTGGTGAAGACCTTGCCCGCGGTGTCGGTGATGGTGGAGCCGACGGTGTTGAGGAGGCTGACCAGGGGGTCGGCCGAGGTGGTGAAGGACTCCTTGTAGGACTTCGCGGCCGAGCGGAGGTCCTCGCCGAGGTTGGTGGTGGGGGCGTCGTCGTCGCGGCGCTGGTACTGGCCGGTGAGGATGTCGCGGTACTCGTCCGAGGCGGCCCAGCGCTGCAACTGCGCGGCGCGGACCACGGCGAACGGGTGGGTCATGCCCTCGACGTTGCGCAGCTTGTGGATGCTGTCGCGGATGTCGTCGACCTCCTCGTACTCCTTGGCCTGCTGGAGGAACGACGGGATGTCGATCTGGGTCAGGTCGGTGGCACCCGCGAGGTAGAGGTGGGTGCGCAGCGCCGCGGCCGGGTCCTGGCCCGCGAGCAGACCCGCGCGGTCGGCCGTCAACTCCGCCTTGCGGTACCACTCGTTGAGGGCGGCGAGGATCGCGCGCAGCGCCAGGGCACCCGGCGGGAGCAGCGCCATCGTCTGCTGCACGCTGCGCAGCCGCAGCAGGATGGTGCGCAGCACGGCGTGGCCGGAGAGGATGTGGCCCATCTCGTGGCCGATGACGAACCGCAGGCTCTCGGTGTCGATGGCCTCGACCAGACCGGTGGTGATCACCACGAACGGCTCGTCGATGCCGACCGCCATCGCGTTGGCCCTGGGGTCGCGCTGGATGAACAGGTTCGGCGCCGTGTCCAGGTCCAGCACCTCGGCGGTCTCCCGGCGCAGCTGGTCGACCTTCGGGTACTGCTTCTCCCCCACCCGGATCGCCGAGGCCAGCGCCAGCAGCCGCTCACCGCGCTCGCTGAACAGGCCCGCGACGGACTTCAGCACCTCGGACAGGCCGGGCACGGCCCGCAGGCCCGCCATGGCGCCGCGGTCGGCCGGGTGCTCGTAGGCGCGCGGGCTGATCCGCGGGAACCGAACCCTGCTGGTCGAGCGCGAGACGTCGGAATTGTCGGTCACTGGTCTTCCTCCCCGTGTGTCTCCTTCCACAGTAGGCCCGTCCCCGGTCCGTTTGGCGTAGTTGCGCTCAGGCGACCGGCGCCGGGCCGGACTAGATTCGGCGCCGGAAGATCACCCCACTGGCTGCGAGGTATGCCGATGAGCCTGGACCGCCCGGTCGCACCCGACCCCTACGAGCTGCTGCCCCGGGTCGGCTCGTTCACCGTGACCTCCACCGACGTGCGCGACGGTGAGCCGCTGGCCACCCGGCACGCGCACGGCTCGGCGGGCGGCGAGAACGTCTCACCCCAGCTGACCTGGAGCGGAGCACCCGAGGGCACCAAGAGCTACGTGGTCACCTGCTTCGACCCGGACGCCCCGATCCCCGGCGGGTTCTGGCACTGGGCCGCGGTGAACATCCCCGCCGACACCACGGGGCTGCCCGAGGGCGCGGGCGCGAGCGACGACGCCCTGCCGGGCGCGGCGTTCCACGTGCGCTCCGACTTCGGCACCCGCGACTACGGCGGCGCCGCCCCGCCGCAGGGCGACCAGGTGCACCGGTACTACTTCGTGGTGCACGCCGTCGACGTCGAGCGGCTCGACGTCGACGAGAACGCCAGCCCGTCGGTGGTCAGCTTCAACCTGGCGTTCCACACCCTGGCCAGGGCGATCGTCACCCCGACCTACGCGCACTGAACCCGCGCCTGCCGGGTGGCCGTGGTCACCCGGCAGGAACACGGGAATGCGGGACCGGGCCGATGCGGTTGGATGGGGTCGTGGCGCACTACGACCTGGTGATCATCGGGACCGGCTCCGGGAACTCCCTGCTCGACCCCCGCTTCGCGGGCTGGCGGGTGGCGATGGTCGAACGCGGCGTGTTCGGCGGGACCTGCCTGAACGTCGGCTGCATCCCGACCAAGATGTTCGTGCACGCCGCCGACCTGGCCGCGGTGCCGGGGCACTCGGCGCGGCTCGGGGTGGACACCACGCTCGACGGGGTGCGGTGGCCCGACATCCGGGACCGGGTCTTCGGCCGGATCGACCCCATCGCCGCGGGCGGGCAGGCGTACCGGGTCGAGCACCCGGACAACGCCAACGTCACCGTCTACGCGGGCAACGCCCGGTTCACCGGCGAGCGGCGCCTGGAGATCACGCCCAACGACGGCTCCCCCGCCGAGACCATCACCGCCGACCGGGTCGTGCTCGCGGCGGGCGGGCGCGCGACCGTCCCGGACATCGACGGCATCCACGACGTGCCGCTGCACACCAGCGACACGATCATGCGAATCCCCGACCTGCCCCGGCGCCTGGTGATCCTCGGCGGCGGGTTCATCGCGGCCGAGTTCGCGCACGTGTTCTCGTCGTTCGGCGTCGAGGTGACCGTGGTCGCCCGCTCCGGCGCCCTGCTGCGCGCCGAGGACCGCGACGTGAGCCAGCGGTTCACCGAGCTCGCCCAGCAGCGCTGGGACGTGCGGCTCGACCGCAAGGCCGTGCGCGCGCAGAACCACGACGGCGGCGTCCGCCTGCACCTGGAGGGCCCGCACGGCGCGGAGACCGTCGACGCCGACCTGCTGCTGGTCGCCACCGGCCGCACCCCCAACGCCGACCAACTCGACGTTGCCGCGGGCGGCATCACCACCGCGCCGAGCGGGCACGTGGTCGTCGACGAGTACCAGCGGACCACGGCCGAGGGCGTGTGGGCGCTCGGCGACATCAGCTCGCCCTACGAGCTCAAGCACGTCGCCAACCACGAGGCCAGGATCGTGCAGCACAACCTGCTGCACCCCGACCAGCCCAAGGCCGCCGACCACCGCTTCGTCCCGCACGCGGTGTTCACCTCCCCGCAGATCGCCGCGGTGGGCATCACCGAGCAGGAAGCCGAGAGCTGCGGCATCCCCTGGATCGCCTCGACCCAGACCTTCGGCG
Organism: Actinokineospora cianjurensis; assembly: GCF_003663795.1. NCBI lineage: Bacteria > Bacillati > Actinomycetota > Actinomycetes > Pseudonocardiales > Pseudonocardiaceae > Actinokineospora > Actinokineospora cianjurensis. Next base: position 500,477 of record NZ_RCDD01000004.1, on the reverse strand, counting down.
GCATCGCCTACGGCTGGGCGATGGAGGACGAGACCGGCTTCGCCAAGGTCATCGCCGACCCCGACACCGCCCAGATCCTCGGCGCGCACATCATCGGCCCGCAGGCACCGACCCTGATCCAGCCGATCATCCAGGCCATGAGCTTCGGCCTCGACGCCAGGACCATGGCCACCGGCCAGTACTGGATCCACCCCGGCATGCCCGAGGTCGTGGAGAACGCCCTGCTCAACCTCCCCTTCCCGAAGTAGGCGGACCTCGCGCGACACCGCCGCAGGGCTAGACCGTGCGGGGGCGGCCCGCGGCGTAGCCGAAGACGGCTTGGATGGCGGTGACGACAAGGACCAGCACCAGGGACGCTGTCCAGCCGCCGGTCAGCCCGCGGAGTAAGCCGAAGAGGAAGGGGCCGCAGGCGGCGATCAGGTAGCCGAGGGATTGGGCCATCGCGGAGAGGGAGGCGGTGTCGGCCGGGTCTTCGGTGCGCAGGGCGATGACGGTGATGACCAGGGGGAAGACGCCCATGCCGAAGCCCGCGAGGACGGTCCAGGCGAGGGGGGCGGCGCTGGGGGCCACCAGCAGGCCGACGATGCCGAGGCCGCCGATCAACGTCAGCACCACGATCAGCAGGGACTGCGAGCGCATCCGCACCGCCAGCGGCGGGAGGAGCAGCCCGGTCGGGACGCCGAACAGGGTGCAGATCGCCAGGTAGAGGCCCGCGGTGGTGCGGTCGACCCCGGCCTCGATGAGGACCTCCGGCAGCCAGCCCATGATCACGTACGCGACCAGGGCCTGGAGCCCGAAGAACACCGTCACCGTCCAGGCCAGCCGGTTGCCCAGCAGCGACCGCCGGGGCCGCGGCGGCTGGTCGACGACCACCTCGGCGTGCCGGGCGCCCACCGACCACAGCAGGACGGCCGCGACCCCGAGCAGCGCCCACACGCCCAGGGCGAACCGCCAACTCCCCATGGCGTCGGCCAGCGACGGCGTCACCGCCGCGCCCAGCGCTCCGCCACCGGCCAGCGCTCCCATGTAGATGCCCGTCACCACGCCCAGCCGGTGCGGGAACGACTGCTTGATCACCACGGGCAGCAGGACGTTGCCCAGGGCGATGCCCGCGCAGGCGAGCAGGGTGCCGCCGAGCACGGCGGGGGCGCCGTCGAGCACCCGCAGACCGAGCCCGGCCGTGAGCAGCGCCAGCGCCCAGCCGACCGCCCTGGCCAGGCCGAACCGCCTGTTCAGCCGGGGTGCGAGCACCCCGGCGGCGCCGAAGCACAGTGCCGGGAGCGCGGTCAGCGCGCTGGCCCAGGCGTGGCTGGCGCCGACGGACCCGCGCACCTGTTCCAGCACGGATGCGAGACTGGTGACAGCGGGTCGCAGGTTCGCCGCGGCGAGGGCGACCCCGAGGACGAGCAGCGAGGTACCGACCAGGGCCGTCCCTCGGCTGGACGCGAGGGCACTGTTTCCGGCCGGGTGGGCCGACCAGGCACCACGCGGCGGGGTCGGCGTGGCAATCTTGACGTCCCTGGCGTTGCGCCTGCGGTGGAGCGTCATGGGCTGAGTATCACAAACATAGGATGTTTGGCTGAAAGGATGGCGCTGTGCCGTTGGCCACTACCCGGCGTTCCGGCCTCGTCGACCAGGTGATCGAGCAGATGCGCGCGGCGATCACCAGCGCGGAGTGGAAGGTCGGCGAGCGCATCCCGACCGAGCCAGAGCTGGTCACCGCCCTCGGCGTCGGTCGCAACACCGTCCGCGAGGCGGTGCGCGCGCTCTCGCACGCGGGCCTGCTGGAGGTGCGCCAGGGTGACGGCACCTTCGTCCGCGCCACCAGCGAGTTCTCCGGCGCGGTGCGCAGGCTGGCAGGCACCGAGCTGCGCGACGTGCTCCAGGTCCGGCGGACGCTCGAGGTCGAGGGCGCGCGGCTCGCCGCGGGCAACCGGACCGAGGACGAGCTGACCGAGCTCACCGAGCTGCTCGACGCCCGCGACCACTCGATGACGGCCAAGGACTACGAGGTCGGCATCGACCAGGACGCCGCGTTCCACCTCGCGGTCGTCCGGTGCTCGCACAACCCGCTGCTCGCCGAGCTGTACCAGGGCCTCACCGAGGTCGTGCGCGCCTCGGTGGCCAGCACGGTGAGCACCAAGCCCAGCCTGGCCACCGTCGACCACCAGCGGCTGCTCTCGGCGATCCGCGACCAGGACACCGACCGCGCCGCCGCCGAGGCGGCGGGCTTCCTGGACGAGCTGATCGCCGACCTGGACACCGACTGACCGGTCCCGGACGAACTCCCGATCCCCACGCATCTCCCCCGACTCCCCTTCTCCGACGACCTGACTCGACAGCCTGACTCGACGGCCTGCCTCAACGAAACGCTCCCCGGTGGACCTTCCCCGGCGAGCGCGGAACACCTGGCACAGTCCAGAGTCGGGGAGCGCCAGCACGGCCGCCAGTTCCGGGTCGGGACCTGTGGATGATCGTGGACGTTGTGGACAACTGGGCCGACGGGGGCTAGGCACCCGGCGGCAGAGTGCGCAGACCGGGCGGCGCTCCCTCGTCGATGAGCCGCAGGACGGCCTCGGTGTCCAGGTGCTCGGCGACCAGGTCGCCGAGCAGGTCGAGCTGCCCCTGCCTGGCCGCGGCGAAGTCGACGTCGTCGGCCGGGCGGAACCCGTCCCGACCAGCCCGTTCGGCCGCCCACCTGAGGAACGCGCGGCGCGCGGCGTCGTTCTCCAGCAACCCGTGCCAGTGCGTGCCCAGCACGGAGCCGACGACCGCGCCCTCGACGGCGCCGTCGTCCACCGAGACCAATCCGGGGACATCACCGCGGCGGACGACCCGGCCGTGGTGGATCTCGTACCCCATTGCGGGCTCGCCGAACACGACCCCGGTCGGCCGCGCGAGGGTCTTCTCCCGCGCGAACTCCACGTCGACGTCCACCAGCCCCAGCCCGTCGACCACGCCCGCCCCGGACTCGACCCGGTCCTCGATCCGCTGCGCCAGCATCTGGAAGCCACCACACACACCGAGCACGGGCAGCCCACGCTCGGCGTGCGCCACAACGGCGTCCGCCAACCCTGTGCGCCGCAACCAGACCAGGTCGTCGACTGTCGACTTCGACCCCGGTAGCACCACCACGTCCGCGTCCGCCAACCGCGACGGCTCGGTCACGAACCGCACCGAGACCCCCGGCTCACAGGCCAGCGCCTCCACGTCAGTCGCGTTCGAGATGCGCGGCAACCGCACCACGGCGACGCGCAGCCACTGCGACCCCAACGGCGGCGCGGGCCGCCCCACGACGCCGTCGGCCGGGTAGGACAGCGAGTCCTCCGCGTCCAGCCACAGCTCCTCGCGCCACGGCAGCACCCCGAGCACGCGCCGCCCGGTCAGGTCGTGCAGCTGGGTCAACCCCGGTGCCAGGAGCGCGGGGTCACCCCGGAACTTGTTGATCACGAACCCGGCGATCAGGGCCTGGTCGGCGGCGTCGAGCAAGGCGAGCGTGCCGAACAGGTGCGCGAAGACGCCACCTCGGTCGATGTCCCCCACGACAAGCACAGGCAGACCTGCCGCACGCGCTAGGCCCATGTTGGCGATGTCGTTGGCTCGCAGGTTGATCTCGGTAGGCGAACCCGCGCCCTCGCACACGACGACTTCGTAGTCCGCGCGAAGCCCTTCCAGAGTCGTCAGGACTGTCTGCATGAGTTCGGCTTTGCGGTCCCGGTAGGACATCGCCGACGCGAAGCCGGCGGGCTTACCGAGCACAACGACCTGAGACGTGCGGTCGGACCCAGGCTTGAGCAGCACCGGGTTGAACCTGACGCTCGGCTCCAGGCCACACGCGGCCGCTTGCACTGCCTGCGCCCGCCCGATCTCACCGCCGTCGAACGTGACCATGGAGTTGTTGGACATGTTCTGCGCCTTGAACGGCGCGACCCGCGCACCGCGCCTGGCCAGCCACCGGCACAGGCCCGCGACCAGGACGCTCTTGCCCGCGTCCGAGGTGGTACCAGCCACCAGCAGCGCTCCCACCATCTGCGCGTCCCCTCCCCACAACCGGCGACCGGCTGCCATCATCTTCGGTTATGCCCGTCGTCGCGGTCACCGCAGTCCTGGTGCACAGCCCGTACCTGGGGCCCGCCAGCCTCCGCCCGCTCGCCGACGGCCTCGCCGCCCTCGGCCACCCGACCGTCCTGCTCGACCTGCAACCCAGCGTCGCCGCCGCGCCGGTGCACCAGCGGCTCATCGGCGCGTTCGCCGACGCGCTGTCCGACGAGGCCCTCAGCGGGCCCGTGGCGCTCGTCGGGCACGGCGCGGCCGGTCCCCTGCTGCCCGCGTTCGCCGAGGCACTGGAGGACGACGTGCGGTGCCTGCTCTACCTCGACGCCGACCTGCCCACGCCCGGCCGCAGTTGGCGCGACGGGAGCCCCGATGCCTACGCGGCCCTGCGCGGGCGCAGCCGCGACGGGCTGCTGCCGCGCTGGCCCCAGTGGTCGGACCGCGACCTGCTCGCCCCGATCGCCGACGAGGCGCTGCGCGCCGAGATCACCGACGAGGCACCCGAGGTACCGCTGGTGTTCCTCAAGGAAGCCCGGCCCACCGTGGAGTGGACCGGACCCACCGCGTACGTCCGGCTCTCGACCGACCACCAGGCAGACGCCGACGCGGCGCGGGCACTCGATTGGCCGGTGACGCGGGCCGACCTGCACCACCTGGCCGTCGCGACCGACCCCGAGCCGGTCGCGCGGCTGGTGCTAGAGGCGCTGCTCGGCCCTACGGGAGAGTGAGGATCTCCGAGCCGGTGTCGGTGACGACGAGCGTGTGCTCGAACTGCGCGGTCCACGACTTGTCCTTCGTCGTGGCGGTCCAGTCGTCGGCCCACATGTCGTAGTCGATGCCGCCGAGGGTGATCATCGGCTCGATGGTGAAGGTCATCCCCGGCTCGATCACGGTGCGGTCGGTGAGGTCCTCGTAGTGCAGCACGACGAGTCCACTGTGGAACGAGCGGGCGATGCCGTGCCCGGTGAACGCGCGCACCACGCCGTAGTCGAACCGCTTGGCGTACTTCTCGATGACCCGGCCGATCACGTTGAACTCGCGACCGGGCCGCACCGCGGCGATCGCGCGCATGGTGGCCTCGTGGGTGCGCTCGACCAGCAGCCTGGCCTCCTCGCTGACCTCGCCTGCCAGGAACGTCGCGTTCGTGTCGCCGTGCACGCCGCCGAGGTAGGCCGTCACATCGATGTTGACGATGTCGCCGTCCTCGATCACCGTCGAGTCGGGGATGCCGTGGCAGATGACCTCGTTGAGCGACACGCAGCACGACTTCGGGAAGCCGCGGTAGCCCAGGGTCGAGGGGTAGGCGCGGTGGTCGAGCAGGAACTCGTGCACCACGGCGTCGACCTCGTCGGTGGTGGCGCCCGGCTTGACGGCCTTGCCGCCCGCCTGCAGCGCCTGGGCGGCGACCCTGCCCGCCACCCGCATCGCCTCGATGATCTCCGGCGGCTGCACCCACGGGTCGGTGTTGCGCGCGGGCGCGGGTCGGTCGACGTACTCGGGCCGGACGATGGTGGACGGCACGACCCGGCGGGGCGTCTGCACGCCGGGCGTCAACGGGGCACGAACGGACATGCCCTCCACCCTACGACCCCCCGATCAGCCCAGGGCGGCCAGGAACCGGCCCGCCGCCTGGACGGCCGTACCGGACTGCCCCACATCGGTCAGCAGCACCGCGAAGGCCACATCGCCGCGGTAGCCGACGAACCACCCGTGTGAGTGGGTGCCGTCGCCGAACTGGGCGGTGCCGGTCTTGCCGCGCACGTCGCCGTAGGGCTTGAGCGCGGTCGCCGTGCCGCTCGCCACGACCTCGGCCATCATGGCGCGCACCGACTCCAGCGTCGCACTGGGCACCGGCTCGCCCGCGGCGTCGGACTTGGTCTCCACCCCCCGCACCAGCACCGGCTTGGGCACCGACCCCGACGCCACGCTCGCGGCGACCACTGCCATGCCGAACGGGCTGGCCACCACCTTGCCCTGGCCGAAGCCGTCCTCGGCGCGCTCGGTCTTGCCGGTCGCGGTGGGCACCGACCCGGTGATCGTGGTCACCCCCGGCACCACGAAGTCGACGCCGAGGCCGAGCCGCTTGGCCATCTGGGTCAGGTCGTCGGGCCCCATGGCCAGCGCGAGCTCGGCGAAGGTCGTGTTGCAGGAGAAGGCGAACGCGCTGCGCAGCGGGATGACGCCCTTGTCGAACTTGCCGCTGTTGGGGATCTCGCGGCCGTCGATGACCGTCGTGCCGGGACAGCCGAGCGGCGTCTCCGCGGTGGCCTTGCCCGAGGAGATCGCCTCGGCGGCCGTCACGATCTTGAAGGTGGACCCGGGCGGGTAGCGGCCGGTGAGCGCCAGCGCGCCCTCCTTGTCCGCGGGGTCGTTCTGCGCCACGGCCAGCACCTCGCCGGTGGAGGGCTGGATCGCCACGATCATCGACGGCGTCGCCTCACCGGCGATCGCGGCCTGCGCCGCGTTCTGGGCCTTCCTGCTCAGCGCCAACTGCACCGCCTTGGCCGGTTCCGCCGCCTTCGCGAACAGCTCCTCCCCCTCGGAGCCCGCGCTGTCGACGGTGAGCACCCGCCAGCCCGACTTGCCCTGCACCTGCTCCTCGACGACCTTGCGCACGTTCGGCAGCAGCGTCGGGGCGAACTTGCGGTCGACCGGGAGCAGCCGCGCCGACGAGGTGAACCGGACGCCAGGCAACTCGTAGATCAGCGACCGGACCTTCTGGTAGTCCGCGTCGCGCAGCGCGACCACCTGGTAGGGCTGCCCGCTCGCCTTGGCCGAGCCGTCGAGGATGCTCTGCGTGGTGATCGAGGCATCGATACCCGACAGCGCCTTGGCCAACTCCCCCGCGATCGCGTTGGCGTCGCCCGCCTTCGCGGGCTCGAACAGCACCGAGACCACCCGCTCCGGTTGCAGCACCGGCTCCCCGTCGCGGTCGAGCACCGGCGCCAACTGCGCGTCGGCGTCCTCCACGGCCAGGGTCTGCTGCGCGGCGAGCTTCGGGTGCAGCACCGTCGGCTCCCAGTGCACCTTCCACGCGTCGTCCTGCCTGCGCAGCTCGAAGGCCGACTCGTAGGTCCACAACCGGCCCCGGCCGAGGTCCCAGGTGAGCTGGTAGGTCGCCTTCGTGCTGCCCTCGGCGACGTCGACCTTGCTCACCTGCGCCATCACCGTGGACGGCTTGAGCGCGCCGCGCACCTTGTCCATCAACGCCCGCGCCGACTCCGGGGAATCGGTCTGGCCCGCGGCCGTCGCGGTGTCACCGCCCGCGAACGCCGCGACGAACTGGTTCGCCGCGTCCTGTGGTTCCGGGTCGGAACCGAACAGGCCGCAGGCGGAGAGCGGGAGCACGGTCACCAGCGCCACGAGCAAGGCGGCGGGGCGACGGAGTGAGGCACGCACGGCCGCAGTATGCCCAATCCGGCGGGCCCGGCGGCGGGAACCATCCACAAGGCAGTTTCAGAAACAACGCGGCGGCGTTCAGAACAGCACAGCGGCGTTCAGAAGAGCACGGTGGCGTACTGCCCCACCTGCGTGAACCCGATCCGGTCGTACACGGCGCGGGCGGGCGCGTTGTAGCCGTTGACGTACAGGCTCGCGGTGCGACCCATGCCACTGACCAACCGCCGCACGACCGCGGCCGTCCCGCCCGCGCCGAGGCCGTGCCCGCGCCGGTCCGGGTGCACCCAGACGCCCTGGATCTGCCCGACCGAGCCGGACATCGCGCCGATCTCGGCCTTGAACACCACGTCGCCGCCCTCGAACCGGGCGAACGCGCGGCCCGCGGCGATCAACTCGGCCACCCTGGCCCGGTAGCCCGCGCCGCCGTCACCGATCCGGGGGTCGATGCCGACCTCCTCGATGAACATGCGCACCGCGGCGGGCAGGTAGCGGTCCAGCTCCTCCGGCCGCACCTGCCGCACCCCGGGATCGGGGGCGACCAGCGGCGCGGTGCTGATCGACATCAGCGGCTGGTCGGCGCGCACCTCGCGGGCCGGGCCCCACTCCGCCTCCAGCTCGGCCCACAGCCCGAGCACCTGCTCGGCGGGACCCACCATCGACGAGCACATGCGCCTGCGCCGCAACGCCCGGTCGGCGAAGGCGCGCAACGCGGACCGCTTGCCGCGCAACGGGATCAGGTTCGGACCGGCGAAGCACAGCGCCTCCAACCGCCCGGGGCCGCGCAGGCCGCGCACGTCGCAGCCCCACATCTCACCGCCGAGCCGCCACGGGTCGAGCCCGGCCGTCTCCACCCGCGCGGCGACCATGCAGGACGCGACGGGGTCGGCGGTGAGCACCGCGCGCACCGCCTGACCGTCCCGCTCATCGAGCAGCCGCGCTCCCGCTAGCCGCAACACCACTCAAGCGTGCCAGAAAGCGGCCGCGCGGGAAAACGCACGCACCCGCTCAGCCGACCGCGACGACGGTCGGCGCCCCGGCCTCGCCGTCCACCGGCTCGCCCATCTCCTCGGCCAGCCGCATGGCCTCCTCGATCAGCGTCTCCACGATCTGCGCCTCGGGCACGGTCTTGATCACCTGGCCGCGGACGAAGATCTGGCCCTTGCCGTTGCCGGAGGCCACCCCCAGGTCGGCCTCGCGGGCCTCGCCCGGTCCGTTGACCACGCAGCCCATCACCGCGACGCGCAGCGGCACCGACATGCCCTCCAGGCCCGCGGTGACCTGGTCGGCCAGCTTGTAGACGTCCACCTGCGCGCGACCGCACGACGGGCAGGACACGATCTCCAGCTTGCGCGGGCGCAGGTTCAGCGACTGCAGGATCTGCGCGCCGACCTTGACCTCCTCGACCGGCGGGGCCGAGAGCGACACCCGGATCGTGTCGCCGATGCCCTGGCGCAGCAGCGCGCCGAAGGCCACCGCGGACTTGATGGTGCCCTGGAACGCCGGACCGGCCTCGGTGACACCGAGGTGCAGCGGGTAGTCGCACTGCTCGGCGAGCAACTCGTAGGCGCGCACCATCACGACCGGGTCGTTGTGCTTGACCGAGATCTTGATGTCGTGGAAGTCGTGCTCGGCGAACAGCGACGCCTCCCACAGCGCCGACTCCGCCAGCGCCTCCGGGGTCGCCTTGCCGTACTTGGCCAGCAGCCTCGGATCGAGCGAGCCCGCGTTGACGCCGATGCGGATCGGGGTGCCCCGGTCCCGCGCGGCGTGCGCGATCTCCTTGACCTGGTCGTCGAACTTGCGGATGTTGCCCGGGTTGACCCGGACCGCCGCGCACCCGGCCTCGATCGCGGCGAAGACGTACTTGGGCTGGAAGTGGATGTCGGCGATGACCGGGATCTGCGACTTCGCGGCGATCGCGGCCAGTGCCTCGGCGTCGTCCTGCGACGGGCAGGCCACCCGGACGATGTCGCAGCCAGCCGCGGTCAGCTCCGCGATCTGCTGCAGGGTCGCGTTGACGTCCGCGGTGACCGTGGTGGTCATCGACTGCACGGAGATCGGGTGTTCGCTGCCCACCCCGACCGACCCCACCTGGAGCTGACGGGTCTTGCGGCGCTCCCCGAGCACCGGCGGTGGGGTGGCGGGCATGCCGAGCATCACGTCGGGCATGTGGACCTCTCTGCTGTCTTCACTGGTCTGGCACTGCGGTCATTGCAGCCGGATGGGGTTGACGATGTCGGCGGTGACGGTGAGCAGCACGATCGCGCCGCCGATGATGACTAGAACCATCGTCACCCCTGCCAGCCGGTTGTAGTCCACGGGCCCCGCGGGGGCCTTGCCGCGCAGCTTGCGCAGGGCGTCGCGGACCCGTTCGTAGAGGCTGATGGCGATGTGGCCGCCGTCGAGGGGCAGCAGCGGCAGCAGGTTGAACACGCCGACGAAGAAGTTCAGCATCGCCAGCATCAGGACGAAGATCTCCCAGATGCCCTTCTCGGCGGCGTCCGCGCCGATGATGCTGGCGCCGACCACGCTGACCGGGCGCTCCGGGTCGTCCTCGCCGCCGATGGCCCTGATGACCGCCGGGATCTTCTCCGGGAAGCGCATCAGGCCCTCCCAGGTGGCGGCGAACATCTCGCCGGTGAACACCACCGCGCCGGTGAACCCGGACGCCGCGCCGTACTGGAAGTACGAGCCCCTGGACACGCCGATCGCGCCGACGTCGGCGAGCTTGTTGTCGGTGCTGCCCGGCTTGGAGTCGAGCCCGACGCGCTGCACGGTGGCCACGTCGACCGACAGGGTGCGCTGCTCGCCGTCGCGCTCGACCACGAACGTGTTCTGCCCGCTCAAGCCGCGGATCTTGCCGATGAGCTGGGTCCAGCTCTCGACCGGCTGCCCGTTGAGGCTGACGATCTCGTCACCGGCCTGGATGCCCGCCGCGGCCGCGGGCGAGACCGAGCCGGGGGCGCACTCGGCGTACTTGAGGGTGACCGGGTCCTGGCTGGGGGCGGCGCACGAGGTGGTGCCGACCAGCGCGCGGTCGGCGGTGTTGGGCAGGCCCATCGTGACGGCCATCAGGTACAGGATGATGAAGCCGAGGAGGAAGTGCGTGATGGACCCGGCGGACAGCACCACGACGCGCTTCCAGGTGGCGTAGCGCCACATCGCGCGCGGCGCCTCCTCCTGGGTCACCGGGTCGAGGGCGGTCATGCCCGCGATCTCGCAGAAACCCCCCGCCGGGATGGCCTTGAGCCCGTACTCGGTCTCCCCCCTGCGGAAGGAGAACACGGTGGGGCCGAAACCGATGAAGTAGCGGCGGACCCGCATGCCGAACGCCTTGGCGGTCAGCATGTGCCCGGCCTCGTGCAACGCGACCGACAGGCAGATCCCCAGCGCGAACAGCACGAGCCCCAGCAGCCAAACGAACACGTGTCAGTCCCTTCCCGACCCCGCGGCGGCGCGCGGGGCAGCAGTCACCGCGAGCAGCTCTCGCGCGCGGGCGCGGGCCCAGTGCTCGGCGGCGAGCACCTCCTCGACCTCGCGCGGCGCGCCGTGCCAGGCGGTGGCGTCGTCGAGTACCCGACTCACAGTGTCCACGATCGCTGTGAAGGTGGTGTCGCCCCGCGTGAAGGCGGCGACGGCCTCCTCGTTCGCGGCGTTGAGGACGGCGGGCAGGCAGCCCCCGGTCTCACCGGCGGCGCGGGCCAGCCGCACCGCGGGGAAGGTGTCGTTGTCGAGCGGCTCGAAGGTCCACTGGGCCGCGGTGGACCAGTCGCAGGCGCGCGCGGCGCCGGGCAGCCGGTCCGGCCAGGCCAGCGCCAGGCCGATCGGCAGCCGCATGTCCGGCGGGCTGGCCTGGGCCAGCGTCGACCCGTCGGTGAAGGTGACCATGGAGTGCACGACCGACTGCGGGTGGACCACGACGTCGACCCGGTCGTAGGGGATGCCGAAGAGCAGGTGCGCCTCGATCAGCTCCAGCGCCTTGTTGACCAGGGTGGCGGAGTTGATGGTGATGACCGGGCCCATCGACCAGGTCGGGTGCGCCATCGCCTGCTCGGCGGTGACGTCGGCCAACTCGGCGCGGGTGCGGCCGCGGAACGGGCCACCGGAGGCGGTCAGGACCAGCCGGTCGACCTCCTCGGCGCGGCCGCCGCGCAGCGCCTGGGCCATCGCGGAGTGCTCGGAGTCGACCGGGACGATCTGGCCCGGCCTGGCCGCGGCCAGCACCAGGTCGCCGCCGGCGACCAGGGACTCCTTGTTGGCCAGGGCCAGGGTGGCTCCGGAGGCCAGCGCCTTGAGGGTCGGCGCGAGGCCCTGGGAGCCGGTGATCGCGTTGAGCACGATGTCGGCGGGGACGGCCTCGATCAGCTCGGTGACCGCGTCCGGTCCGGCGAAGATCCTGGGCAGCGCGAAACCACCGCGGTCGTAGCCCGCCTCCTGCGCCGCGGCGTAGAGCGCGAGCTGCAGGTCCGACGCGGCGGTCGCCCTGGTCACGGCCACCGCGGCGACCCGGTGGCGCAGGGCCTGGGCGGCCAGCAGCGCCGGGTCGGAGCCGCCAGCGGCGATCCCCGCGACGGTGAACCGGTCGGGGTTGGCCGCGACGAGGTCGAGCGCCTGGGTGCCGACCGACCCGGTCGACCCGAGCACGAGCAGTGAGCGCCGGGGGCCGCCGGACGCGAAGGATGCAGTCATCACCGCCATTGTTCCCGATGACTGGACACGGACGGCAACCAGCACGGGGTGATGTCCTCCGATCGTGGTCACACCCACCCTGGGTAGAGGTTGGGCCGAACGGCGCAATCCGAAAAAAGTTCCGCTCCGAAGGAGTGAACTTCGCGCGGGCCGGGCACTTCACCGGCAGCACGGAAAGATCGCCGGGAAAATGACCGGCGGTCATGTGGAAGGAGCTTCGATGGGCATTCTCGGCTGGATCGTCCTCGGTTTGGTCGCCGGACTCATCGCCAAGGCCATCATGCCTGGTAAGGACCCGGGCGGGATCATCATCACGATCCTCATCGGCATCGTCGGCGCCATTCTCGGCGGGTTCATCGGAAACGCGATCTTCGGTGGCGGGCTGGGCAATTTCTTCGACCTGCGCACCTGGCTGCTGTCGATTCTCGGCGCGATCATCCTCCTCGCGATCTACCGCGCGGTCACCGGTCGTGGCCGGGCCAGGGTGTAGCCGAGCGAGACCTGTCACACCCGAGGGCGCCGTGGTCACCACGGCGCCCTCGGGCTGTTCGGGGTGTGGGAGGATTCCCGCGTCAGCGCACTACGGGCCAGGAGGAACAGTGGCGAACACGGAGCTGGAGAAGCGGAAGACCACCGCGGCGGGCACCGTGACCCCCGCCGAGGAGCCGTCGGCGGAGTGGGGCTGGCACGGGTCGTTCCCCAAGGGGACGCTGATCGCCGGGGTGTTCACCGGGCTGGCGATGTTCTTCATGTTGATCGGCAACCACACCGGGCACACCGAGGACCTGTGGCTCGGCGGCATCGGCGTCGTGGTGCTGGCCGGGGTCGCGTGGAAGATCCACAAGAACCGGACGTCCTGGCGGCGCTAGCGTTCGGAGCAAACGAGCGGGCGGATTGGTGGTTACGCCACCGCCCAGCCAGTGGTCGTCCGTTGCAGGTGTGCGCACAGGAGCAGTTGGCTGTGGGCCATGCGCCCCAACCACCTGGAGCCGTTCTGGCCCTCTCGGCGGCCGCGGCTGTACGACGAGGCATGTCCGGGGGCCGCGCGGGAGCACTGACCCGCGTGGCCGTGCCGTCCACACCATCCCGGACGGCCACCCCCGGGATGGTCCACATCCGACGCACCCCCGGAGAGACCACCATGTCCGTCACGGACGAACTGCTCGCCAACAACGCCACCTACGCCGAGACCTTCACCGGCCCGCTGCCGCTGCCGCCAGCCAAGCAGGTCGCGGTCGTGGCCTGCATGGACGCCAGGATCAACGTCTACGGGGTCCTCGGCCTCGCCGAGGGTGAGGCCCACGTGATCCGCAACGCCGGTGGCGTGGTCACCGAGGACGAGATCCGCTCCCTGGCCATCAGCCAGCGCCTGCTGGGCACCCAGGAGATCATCCTCATCCACCACACCGACTGCGGCATGCTCACCTTCTCCGACCAGGACTTCCGCGACGGCATCCGCGACGAGACCGGCATCCGCCCCGCCTGGTCCTCCGAGGCGTTCGGCGACCTCGACACCGACGTCCGCCAGTCCGTCGCCCGCATCAGGTCCAGCCCCTTCATCCCCCGCACCGACTCCGTCCGCGGCTTCGTCTTCGACGTGGCGACGGGCAAGCTGCATGAGGTCGAGTAGCCACCGCCGAGGGACGCGACCCCCTGGTCGCGTCCCCGGCACGCCTCAGAGGGCGAGGACCTTGCGCAAACCCGCGTCCACGTCCCGCATCAGGACCAGCGGAACGGCTCCCACCTGACCCGTGAGGTCGCTCTTGTTCAGCGTCACCAACGCTGTCACGTTGACCACCGAGTCCCGCGGCAACGCTGTGGCCGAGGCGGGCAGGAACACGTTCCCGGGTGCTGCCGCCAGGTTCGTGTTCGACGTGAGGACTGCGACGAGGACGGTCGCCAAGCGGCTCGTGTTGTAGGGATCGGCCTGGATGACGAGCACCGGGCGCCGCTTGGCGGGACGGGAGCCATCGGGCTCACCGAGTTCGGCCCAGTGGATGCCGCCCCGTTCGATCACCACTCGTCGTCAGCCTGGGCGAGGACACCCCGACCCGCGGTGACAGCCGCGGCACCGGAGTCGTCGTCGGCACCGATGACGTCGAGGGCGGCGTTGATGTCGTTGGTCAGGGACTCCTGCTCCAGGTGACTCAGGTAGTACTGAGCCGCGCGGACGTAGAACTCCGACCTCGTGACACCGAGGCACTTCGCACCCCGGTCCACCTGCGCGAACGTCTCATCCGGTACGGAGATCGCGGTTTTCACAAGCCGAGTATAACCGGGTATTACATCCGCTTCAAGCGGGTCAGCCCTCGGCGGCGAGTTGGCCGCAGGCGGCGGCGATCTCCTGGCCCCGGGTGTCCCGGACGGTGCACTCCACGCCCTGGGCCTTGACCCGGCGGACGAACTCGCGCTCCACCGGCTTCGGGGACGCGTCCCACTTCGAGCCGGGGGTGGGGTTGAGCGGGATGACGTTCACGTGGACCAACTGCCCGAGGTGCCTGCGCAGGAGCTTGCCGAGCATGTCCGCGCGCCACGGGTGGTCGTTGATGTCGCGGATGAGGGCGTACTCGATCGACACCCGCCGCCCGGTCTTGTCGGCGTAGCCGCGGGCCGCCTCCAAGACCTCGGCGACCTTCCAGCGGTTGTTCACCGGGACCAGGGTGTCGCGCAGTTCGTCGTCCGGGGTGTGCAGCGAGACCGCCAGGCGGACCTGCATGCCCTCCTCGGTCAGCTTCCGGATCGCGGGCACCAAGCCGACCGTGGACACCGTCACCGAGCGCTGGGAGATGCCGAAGCCGCCGGGCGCGGGGTCGCAGATGCGGTGTACGGCGGCCAGGACCCGGGTGAAGTTCGCCAGCGGCTCGCCCATGCCCATGAAGACGATGTTCGACAGCCGACCGGGGCCGCCGGGGAGGATGCCGTCGCGCATGGCGGCGGCACCGAGGCGGACCTGTTCGACGATCTCGGCGGTGGAGAGGTTGCGCTGCAGGCCGCCCTGGCCGGTGGCGCAGAACGGGCAGGCCATGCCGCAGCCCGCCTGGCTGGAGATGCACAGCGTGGCGCGGTCCGGGTAGCGCATGAGGACGCTCTCGATGAGCGTGCCGTCGTGCGCCTTGAGCAGCGCCTTGCGGGTGTTGCCGTCGTCGCAGGTCACCGCGCGCAGTTCGGTGAACAGCGGCGGGAGCAGGGAGTCGGCGAGGCGGTCGCGGGTGGCGGCGGGGATGTCGGTCATCGCCGCGCGGTCGGCGGTCAGCCTGGCGAAGTAGTGCGTGGAGAGCTGGTTGGCGCGGAACGGCTGCTCGCCGAGCTCGGCCACTGCCTCGCGGCGCTGCTGCGCGGTGAGGTCGGCGAGGTGCCTCGGCGGCAGGCCGCGCTTGGGTGCGTCGAAGACGAGCGGGAGTGAGGTCATGGCGACCTCAGTGTCCCACGTCCGCTAGCGGCAGTTGGGCGCGGCGTCGGCGGCGTCGGTCAGCCGCGGCGGCAGCGTGGCGGCCTGCATCAGCTTCAGCGCCCGCTCGAACCCGCCGAGCGCGGTGGTGAGCCGTTGCGCGGCGGCGGAGAACGCCTCGGCGGTGAGCGGCTCGACCGCGCGGACGTCGTCGCGGGCCACCGCGATGGACCTGCGGGACTCGGTGAACGCGTCGGTGAGCTGCCGGATCAGCGGGTCGACCTCGCGGGCCGGGGCCGGGCGCAGCGCGCGCAGGTCGGCCAGCACCGCGTCGAGCACGCCGATGAGGCGGCCGGTGAGGTCGAGGAACTGCTTCTTG
The DNA here is from genome assembly GCF_003663795.1 of Actinokineospora cianjurensis. Classification (NCBI taxonomy): domain Bacteria; kingdom Bacillati; phylum Actinomycetota; class Actinomycetes; order Pseudonocardiales; family Pseudonocardiaceae; genus Actinokineospora; species Actinokineospora cianjurensis. The sequence goes on along the minus strand of NZ_RCDD01000004.1, from coordinate 484,569 downwards.
AGCACCGCCGGGTCACCCGAGGTCATCGGCTCCTGCGCCGTCTCCCCCGCGGTGACCATCAGCTTCCCCATGCCGCAGAACCGGTTCATCCACCTGGCCTCCGGGCTGTCCGCGCTGACCGACGTGGTCGGGGTGGGGTCCGCGGCGACCGGGACCCCGGTGACGGGGGTGGCGCACGCGGACAGGGCGATCAGGCACCCGAGGAGCAGCAGCCGCACACGTCGATCATGGCACAGAAATTGGTCGTTGCATCGCGACATGTTCCGATATATCGTTGAGCTATCGCGAGCGACCGGTTCGCGACCACCACCCCAGGGGAGAGAAGAATGCGCACCACCCACGAACACGACCACCACCACCGGCGCGGACCATGGCGCCGACACCCGTTCCGCGGCCGACCCGACTTCGGCGCGGACCTCGGACCGGAGGATGAGATGACCCCGCCCTTCCCGCCGCTGCCCCCGTTCCCGCCCGGCGCCCCGTTCGGCGGCTTCGGCCGGGGGCACGGGTTCGGCGGCCACGGCAGGGGCCACGGGCGCGGCAGGGGCAGGCGGGGCGACGTGCGCGCCGCGCTGCTCGCGCTGCTCACCGAACGGCCGATGCACGGCTACGAGATGATCCGGGAGATCGCCGAACGCAGCGGCGGGTTCTGGAAGCCCAGCCCCGGCTCGGTCTACCCGACCCTGCAACTGCTGGCCGACGAGGGCCTGGTCGCCGCGACCGAGGGCGACGGCGGCAAGCGGATGTTCCAGCTCACCGAGGAGGGGACCGCCGCGGCGGCCAAGCTCGACACCCCGCCGTGGGAGCAGGTCGCCGCCGGTGTCGACCGCACCGAGGTCTCCCTGCGCGAGGCGCTGGGCCAACTCGCCGCCGCCGCGATGACCGTCTCGCAGGCCGCGAGCTCCAGCCAGAAGACCCGCGCGGCGGACATCCTCAACAACGCCCGCCGCGAGCTGTACGCGCTCCTCGGCGAGGACACCCCCGCCGAGGAAGACGCCGAGTAGTCGCTTATCCGAACGACACGACCCACTGGTCGAGCCGCCGCACGTCACCGCGGACCAGGTCGGTGATCCGCAACGTCCACGAGCCGTTGCGGTCACCACCTGCCGGTGACACGGAGTAGATCCGGCGGACAGTGCCAGAGCCGTCGTCCCCGCCGACCTGCTCCAGCTCGTACACCCGGCCGAACGGGTCGAGCAGGTCGATCCTCAGGTCGCCGACGTCCGGGTGGTCGAGGTAGACGCGGACGCGACCGGGGGCCACCGGTGGGCGGGCAACCGCCCACCGGGATCGTCGAGGTCACCGTCGTGCCGTTGTCGGGGATCGCGACATCGCTGGTGTTAGCGCCACCGCGACAGGTAGGGACCTCAGGATCCATGGGGTAGGCCACGTTGGCCATCTGGTTCGGGCTGCCGTCCCCGGGAGCCCGAACAGCGCCCCACACCGCTGCCCTGCTCAGCGCGTCACGCACATCGGACGGCATCGCGAACTGGTTGCGTGCGATGAGCTGAAGGGGCGGTAGTTGCTGCGGTAATAGGACTGCGGTACACCGCCGTAGCGACGGGCCGGCGTCGCGGCTGTTTGCTCAGGTGAGGCTGTCGATGGCGCCAGCACGACGATGTAAGAACCTGGGATTGGCTTGGCGGCAGCGACTACGGGACCTAATCGCGCGGGAAAGATCCAGGGTCCTGCTCTTTCCCACCTCAGCCGATGATCAGCCCACGGGGCTTGCGGCGGACGAGCACCCGGTAGCCGACAACGAACTCCAGGCCCGGGGTGTCGGCGATCGCGCGGGCGGCGACCGGGGCGGAGAACTCGATGCGCAGCACCGATTCCAGGGTCTCCCGGTCGGGGAAGCGCCAGCGGGTGGTGACCCGGTGGCGCTCGAAGCCGGAGATCTCGAAGAACCGGTCGACCTCGGTGGCGTCGTAGCCGGGCAGGTCGGCACGCATCCAGCGGCCGTAGGGCGGGCGGGCCGCGTCGAGGTCGACGACCACCAGCGCGCCACCCGGGCGCAGCACGCGGTCGGCCTCGCGCAGACCCGGTTCGCAGCCAGGGCCGAAGAAGTAGGCCGTCCTGGCGTGCACGACATCGGCGCAGGCGTCCACCACCGGGATGTCCTGGGCGGAGCCGAGCACCACCGCGACGCCGGGAACGCCGTCGACCCTGGCGTTCGCGCGCTCGACGAGCGGCGGGTGCGGCTCGACACCGAGCACCGTCCGCGCGCGTTCGGCGAAGCGCGGCAGGTGGAAACCGTCGCCGCAACCCACGTCGAGCACGTCGCCGGTCCAGTCCGCGAGACCGTCGAGCAGCGCCCACACCGCGCCGTCGACGTCCTGGGCGCGGTTCTCCGCCTCGTACACCGCGGGCCAGTGCCAGATGTTCGGGCTGGGCAGCACCTGGACCGAGCGCAGCGAGGTGGTCAACCGCTCGCGCGCCCGCGCCACCAACCCCCTGCCCGCAAGGCCCATGCGGCAAGGAAAGCACATCCGGTGCCCCGCGTGCCGCCTGCTCAAACGCGGAGAAGATCACCACCCGGCGGTGGCTGACGAAGCCACCCGATCGGGTTAGTGTCCAGGGAACGCGGGAGGAGGTCGCCATGATGCCAACCGACGCGATCAGCGCCCTTGAGGAAGTGCCGGACGGTACGCCGGGCAGGCCCTGCTGGGTCGAGGTCGCCACTCCTGACCCGACCGCCAGCAGTGAGTTCTACCGAGGTCTGTTCGGTTGGACCTACCGAGTCGGCGACGACGGCTACGTGATGGCCTACATGGACGACATCTCCGTCGCGGGCCTCTACACACCCCAAGGCGGGCAACCCAGCCTCTGGACGTTGTACCTGACGATCCACGACACGGGTAACACCGCCGAGCGCGTTCTCCACCTAGGTGGGCAGGTTCTTACCGCACCACGGGAGATCCCGGGCCAGGGTGGGCTGCTCATCGCCGCCGACCCCAGCGGTGGCCCGATCGGTTTCTGGCGCCAGGACCACGGTTGGGACCTGGGCACCGGGTTCCCCGGCGCGTTCACCTGGGCCGAGCTCAACACCTGGGACGGCGCCGCCGCGGACGAGTTCTACCGCTCCCTGTTCGGCTTCGAGCAGACCCAGGTCGGCGACGGCGAGACCTACGACTACACCAGCTGGCGCCTCAACGGCGACGAACTGCTCGGCAGGCTCAGGATGGGCCCGGAGTTCCCGGCGGAGCAGCGGCCGTACTGGATGGTCTACTTCGAGGTAGACCCAGAGGTGGGAACCGACGCCACTGCCGCGCTCGCGGCTAGGTTGGGCGGGCGGATCACCGTGCCACCGTTCGATTCGCCGTACGGGCGCGCAGCGGTGCTGAGAGATGTCACCGGCGCTGAGTTCACCGTGCTCGACCGCTCGTTGGCGCTAACCGTGATCCCCGAGGAAGAGATCGGCGCCGAGGTCGACGACCCGTACGACGATTAGTACTAGTGTCACTCCCTCCCGCCACCCGCCCCCACGTCCCCGCCCGGCATCGTTCCCGACTTGGGTGCGGAAAGGCCCGTCAGCTGGGGAGGGACCGTCAGCTGCGGAGGGACTGTCAGCTGGGGATGAACAGGCGCAGGAGCAGCCAGGACACGACGGCCGAGGGCAGCAGCGAGTCCATCCGGTCCATCAGGCCGCCGTGGCCGGGCAACAGGGTGCCCATGTCCTTGATACCCAGGTCCCGCTTGATGACCGACTCGACCAGGTCACCCAGGGTCGCGGTCGCCACCAGCGCCGCGCCGAACACCACGCCCTGCCACCACTGGCCCTCGAGCATCAGGGTGACCGTGAGCGCCCCCGCGACGACACCGGCGACCAGCGACCCGGCGAAGCCCTCCCAGGACTTCTTCGGGCTGATCGTCGGCGCCATCGGGTGCTTGCCGAACAGCACACCGGCGATGTAGCCGCCGGTGTCGGAGCTGACCACCAGGATCAGGAAGCACAGCACCCGGTAGGTGCCGTCCGCGGGCAGGACGAGCATCGCCGCGAACGACGCGAACAGGGGCACGTACGCGGCGGTGAACACCGACGCCGACGCGTCCCGCAGGTACCCGGTCACGCCACCGCGCAGCCGCCACAGCAGGCACGCCAGGATCGTCACCACGAACGCCGCGAGCACCCCGTCGCGCCCGAACGGCCAGGACAGCCACACCATGGCCTGCCCGCCGAGCAGCACCGGCCACACCGCGACCCCGACCCCGGCGCCCCGGCGCAGCGCACCGGCCAACTCCCAGGTCGCCACCGCGACCGCGACGGCCACCACGGCGACGAAGGTGTGCCGCACCGTCAGCAGCGAGGTCAGGATGACCGCGCCGAGCGCCACCCCGACCCCGATGGCCGCGGGCAGGTCGCGCCCGGCGCGGGGAGTCCGCGCCTGCGCCGGGCCACCCGCGCCCTCGGCGCTCACCCGCCGGTCCCCGACCGAGTCATGCTCCAGCTCCCCAACGGGTCCGGCCACCATCGCGATCCCTCTTCCGTGCCGTGGAGGTCAGACCTCCAGCAGCTCGGTTTCCTTGTGCTTGACCAGCTCGTCGACCTGGTGGACGTACTTGTCGGTCAGGTTCTGCAGCTCCTTCTCCGCGCGGGCCACGTCGTCCTCGCCGGACTCGCCGTCCTTGACCAGGCGGTCGAGCTCCTCCTTGGCCTTGCGGCGCACGCTGCGGATGGAGATCTTGGCGTCCTCGCCCTTGGTCTTGGCGACCTTGACCATCTCCCGGCGGCGCTCCTCCGAGAGCTGCGGGATGACCACCCGGATGACCGTGCCGTCGTTGCTGGGGTTGACGCCCAGGTCCGAGTCGCGGATGGCCTTCTCGATGGTGTTGAGCGAGCTCACGTCGTAGGGCTTGATCACCGCGAGCCGGGGCTCCGGGATGGCGACGCTGGCGAGCTGGTTGAGGGGGGTGTACGAGCCGTAGTACTCGGCGGTGATCCGGGAAAACATCGAGGGCGACGCCCGGCCGGTGCGCACCGCACCGAGGTCGTCCTTGGCCACCGACACCGCTTTCTCCATCTTTTCCTCGGCGTCGAGGAGTGTCTCGTCGATCAAGGGGGCTCCTTGTCCATCTCCCGGCGAACCGGCTACGGCGGGGTCACGCGGTCGGCGTACTGACCAGCGTGCCGATCCTCTCACCACGCACGGCGCGGGCGATGTTCCCCTCCGTCAGGAGGTTGAACACGATGATCGGCATGTTGTTGTCCATGCACAGGCTGAACGCGGTCGCGTCGGCCACCTTCAGGTCGCGCTCGAGCACCTCGCGGTGGGTGATGTCGGTGAACATCTTCGCGTCCGGGGTGGTCTTCGGGTCGGCGTCGTAGACCCCGTCGACCGCCTTGGCCATCAGCACCACGTCGCAGCCGATCTCCAGCGCGCGCTGGGCGGCCGCGGTGTCGGTGGAGAAGTAGGGCATGCCGACCCCGCAGCCGAAGATGACCACGCGGCCCTTCTCCAGGTGCCGCTCGGCGCGACGCGGGATGTAGGGCTCGGCCACCTGGCCCATGGTGATCGCGGTCTGCACCCTGGTGTCGATGCCCTCCTTCTCCAGGAAGTCCTGGAGCGCGAGGCAGTTCATCACGGTGCCGAGCATCGCCATGTAGTCGGCCCGGTCGCGGTCCATGCCGCGCTGGCTGAGCTCCGCGCCGCGGAAGAAGTTGCCGCCACCGATCACGATCGAGGTCTGCACGCCGCCCCGCACCACGTCGGCGACCTGCCTGGCCACGGTCAGCACCACATCGGGGTCGACGCCGATCCTGCCGCCGCCGAACATCTCGCCACCGAGCTTGAGCAGCACGCGGCGGAAACTGCCGTTCTGAGTCACGTAGACCCCTCCTCGTGACTATGCCCCGCCCTCGGGGATCCGAGGGCGGGGCACAACCCTAATCACTCCAGGTGCCGCGGGCGGGTCAGGACTGGCCGACCTCGAACCGGGCGAACCGGGTCACGGTGACGCCCGCCTCGTCCAGCAGCGCCTTCACGGTCTTCTTCGAGTCGAACACCGAGGACTGCTCCAGGAGCACGACGTCCTTGTAGAAGCCGTTGACGCGACCCTCGACGATCCTGGGCAGCGCCGCTTCCGGCTTGCCCTCCTCGCGGGCGGTCTCCTCGGCGATGCGCTTCTCGTTGGCGACGACATCGGCCGGGACCTGGTCACGGGTGACGTAGGCAGGCTTCATCGCCGCGATCTGCTGGGCGGTCTGCTTGGCCACGTCCTCGCCACCACCGCTGTACTCGACCAGCACGCCGACAGCCGGGGGCAGGTCGGAGGAGCGCCGGTGCAGGTAGGTGCTGACGGTGCCGGTGAAGTTCACCGCGCGGCGCAGCTCCAGCTTCTCGCCGATCTTGGCGGAGAGGGCCTGGACGGCCTCCTCCACGGTGCCCCCGTCGAGCGGGGCCGACTTGAGGGCGTCGACATCGGTGGCGCCGGAGGACTTCGCAGCGGCGACGACCTTGTCGGCCAGCTCCTGGAACTCCTCGTTCTTGGCCACGAAGTCGGTCTCGCAGTTCAGCTCGACCAGCACGCCTGCGTCAGCGGCCACCAGGCCCTGCGCGGTGGCGCGCTCGGCGCGCTTGCCGACGTCCTTGGCACCCTTGATGCGCAGGATCTCGATGGCCTTATCGAAGTCGCCGTCGGTCTCGGTGAGCGCCTTCTTGCAGTCCATCATCCCGGCGCCGGTCAGGTCCCGGAGCTTCTTGACGTCAGCCGCGGTGAAGTTCGACATCGTGCGTTTTCCGTCCTTCTTCGGGTACGCGCGTGGGTGGGACCCCGGCGGGTGAGCGGCACCCGCCAGGGCGTCCTGATCAGGACTCGGCCGGGGCCTCGGTCGCGGGAGCCTCGGCGGCGGGGGCCTCGGTGGCCTCCGCGACCGCGGTGGCGGCCTGCTCGCCGTCGGCGGCGGCGGTCTCGGCGCCCGCCAGCAGCTCCTGCTCCCACTCGGCCAGCGGCTCGGCGGCACCCTGGGGCTTGTCGGAGCCGTTGCGCGCGCCGGAGCGGGCGATCAGACCGGCGGCGACGGCCTCGGCGACGACCTTGGTCAGCAGCGCGGCGGAGCGGATCGCGTCGTCGTTGCCCGGGATCGGGTAGTCGACCTCGTCCGGGTCGCAGTTGGTGTCGAGGATCGCCACGATCGGGATGTGCAGCTTGCGCGCCTCGCCGACGGCGATGTGCTCCTTCTTGGTGTCCACGATCCAGATGGCGGAGGGGACCTTCGCCATGTCGCGGATACCGCCGAGGGTGCGGTCGAGCTTGTCCTTCTCGCGGGTGAGCATCAGGATCTCCTTCTTGGTGAGACCCTGGAACCCGCCCGTCTGCTCCATCGCCTCGAGCTCCTTGAGGCGCTGCAGGCGCTTGTGGACGGTCGAGAAGTTGGTGAGCATGCCGCCCAGCCAGCGCTGGTTCACGAAGGGCATCCCGACGCGCTTGGCCTCGTTGGCGATGGCCTCCTGCGCCTGCTTCTTCGTGCCGACGAACAGGATCGACCCACCGTGCGCGACGGTCTCCTTGACGAACTCGTACGCGCTGTCGATGTAGGTCAGCGTCTGCCGCAGGTCGATGATGTAGATACCGTTGCGGTCGGTCAGGATGTAGCGCTTCATCTTCGGGTTCCAGCGGCGGGTCTGGTGCCCGAAGTGCACGCCGGAATCCAGCAACTGCTTCATGGTGACGACGGCCATGGCCGGTTACGCACCTCTTCGTTCGGGCGCGCCCGGCTGGTTGGGCCGAGCACGCGGTCGCGGTTGTCGCCGTGGACCCGGAGGGTCCACTGCCCTGGTGCCGTGCGGACGTCCGGACCCGATGGTGATTCCCACACCATCGAGACCGCCGGGCGTCGGTGGCCGCGTTACCCGGGGGGAACGCGGACGCGCACTGGCACGCGAAGTCGCCCAGTGGTGACCACAGGACGCGGGGGAAGTGTACGCCCGGGGCGGGCGGGCGTCGGACTCGGATCGCTCCCATCCCCAACACCCCGAATTGTCCACAGGCCAGAACGGGACATGGCGCCAGCACGCCACCGGGTCGCATGGTGGTCACATGCGCTCTTACCTGCGGAAACTCATCTCGCTCACCCTCTGCTTGCTGCTGTTGCCGTTCATCTGGGCGGACCCGGTCGTCGCGGCACCGGCCCCGTTGTTCTCGCTGCCCCTGGTACCGGCGCGACCGGTGTCCCGGCCGTTCACGGCGCCCGCGCATCCGTACGGGGCCGGGCACCGGGGTGTCGACTTACCCGGCGCCGTGGGCGAGCCGGTCCACGCGGCCGCCGACGGCGTGGTGGTGTTCGCGGGGGTCGTCGTGGACCGTGCGGTGGTGTCGGTCCAGCACCGCGGCGGGCTGCGGACGACCTACGAACCGGTGGTGCCGGAGGTGGCGGCCGGGACGCGGGTGCGTCGAGGTGACGTCCTCGGGCTGCTCGGCGCAGGCCATCCCGGATGCGCGGCGGCGGCCTGCCTGCATTGGGGGCTGCGGCGCGGGCGGGAGTACCTGGACCCGATGGTGGCGGTGCACCGGCCCCGGGTCCGGCTGCTCCCCCTCGACTGACACCGCGTTCCGGCAGGCGGCAAGTTCGGCAGGCGGCAAGTTCGGCAGGAAACGCGGGGGCGTCGAGGTACGCGAAACACGGGTTCACGAGAGCCGGGTTCACGGGAGCGACGGAGAGGAGGTGGTCAGGCGTCGGCGGTTTCCATCAGCTTGGCGCGCAGGCGCAGGACGGCCCTGGTGTGCAGTTGGCAGACGCGGGACTCGGTGACGCCGAGGACGCGGCCGATCTCGGCGAGGGTGAGGTTCTCGAAGTAGTAGAGGGTCACCACCACCCGGTCGCGTTCGACCAGCAGGCCGATGGCCTCGGCGAGCTGGCGGCGGTTGTCCTGGTCGACCAGGAGGGCGACCGGGTCCTCGGCGGCCTCGTCCTCCAGCACGTCGGCCAGGGAGTTGATGCCCCGGCCCGCGGCGGCCAGTTCGTCGAGTGCGACGACGCTGGTCAGCTGGAGCTGGGCGTAGACGTCGCGCAGCTCGCCGACCGAGAGGCCGAGTTCGTCGGCGAGTTCGGTGTCGTTGGGGGTGCGCTGCAGCTTGGCGCCGAGCCGCTCGATGCCGCGCTCGACCTCGCGCGCCCGGCCGCGGACGGTCCTGGGCACCCAGTCCTGGGCGCGCAGGTCGTCGAGGATGGCGCCGCGGATGCGCTGCATGGCGTAGGTCTCGAACTTCAGGCCGCGCTCGGGCTCGAACTTCTCGATGGCGTCGACCAGGCCGAAGATGCCGGACTGGATGAGGTCGGAGACGTCGACGTGGGCGGGCAGGCCGGTGCCGACCCGGCCCGCGACGTACTTGACCAGCGGGGCGTAGTGCAGCACCAGCCGGTCGCGCAGGAGCTGCTCGCGGGCCTCGCCGAAGCGGCGCCAGAGCGCGACGATGCCCGCCTCGACGTCGTCGGCGGTGCGGTGGTCGCCGGGCAGCACCCCGGATGACTGGCCCTGGCCGTACGGGGCGGCGGGGGTGCTCACCTGGTCCGCCGGTCCAGCGGACCCGCCTGCCCGCGATGGCCGCGCCGATGCCCGGGCGCCATTCCCGCGGTCATCGGGAACGGGGGTGGGTACGGTCATGGATCGCCTTCAGCCGTTCGACTGTCACGTGGGTGTAGAGCTGCGTCGTTGAGAGCGTAGCGTGACCGAGTAACTCCTGGACGCTACGAAGGTCAGCACCTCCTTCGAGCAGGTGTGTCGCCGCTGAGTGACGAAGGCCGTGCGGGCTCAGGCCCGCGGTACCCGGGACGGCAGTCGTCACACCCTGCACGATACGCCGTACGGCCGTCGGGTGGAGCCGTCCGCCGCGAGTTCCCAGCAACAGTGCCGGCGGGGAATCGGCTCGGACAAGTGACGGACGGCCCTGGTCGAGCCAGGTCGTCACCGCCGACGCGGCTGGCGCCCCGAACGGGACGACGCGTTCCCGGTTGCCCTTGCCGAGCACCCGGGCGACCCGGGAGCCCAGATCGAGGTCGGTCACGTCGAGTCCGCACAGCTCGGACACCCGGACCCCGGTCGCGTACAGCAGCTCGACCACCGCGTGATCACGCAAAGCGACCGGGTCGAGCTCCCGCGCCCCCGCCGCCGAGGCCAGCATCACCTCGCTCGCCTGCTCCTGCCGCAACACCGACGGCAACTTCCGCTGCCGCCGCGGCGCCACCAACCGAGCCCCCGCGTCCACCCCCAAATACCCCTCACGGTGCGCCCAGGCCGTGAACCCCCGAGCCCCAGCCGCCCGCCGCGCCAACGTGGTCCGCCCCACCCCGGCGTCCCGCTGCGCCGCCAGCCACGCCCGCAACCCGGGCAACTCCACCTCGACATCATCAAGCCCGACATCATGCCCGACGCCTTCCCGACCGGCTTCCGGCCTGACGGCAGCATCAGGCTGATCGGTCGCGTGGACCGCGTTGGGGTCAGCAGGCCGGGCGAGGGCATCGACCAGGTGCGGGGCGGTGGGCGTGCGGGTCACGGGCACGTCGTCGTGCAACGTGGGGTGGGGTTGGTCTGATTCCCCGGGGTGTCGGTGGGGGGTCGGGTTCGTGTCGCCACGGTAGTCATGGTCGTACGGAACGGAGTCGCCGTTTCCCACGTCGGCCGCGAGTTGCAGAGTGCGACTTGCTGTGGTGGGCACCGGGGCACCGGCCTTGACCACCGGTTCCACCGTGTCCCCGGTCGCGATCCCATCGCCCGACGGTGGATTGAATTCACCCGATCGTGCGCCGTCGGTGGGGCCGATTCCGGCCAGGAAGCCCAGCAGGGACACCGCGTCCCCCAAGTAGGCGCGGACCGTGTGGGGGGAGTGCCCCCGCTCGTGGGTCAGGTAGCGCTCGTACTCGACCAAGGCGACCCGCACCGGCCCGGGCAGCCGATCCCGGACCGCGAGCAGGTCCACCCGGGTACCTCGACGAGGAGCGCGCGCCACCCCCGCCACGCTGAGGCATACCCCCGACCGGGTCAAGCATCGCCACGCCTTTCCGGCCCGAACATCAACTCCTTCCTGTCCACGGCTGTGCGCCGATCTCGAGTCCGGGCGGCCCCGATGGGCTTACGCGGTCGTGCTCAACCACCCCTCCTCGGTTTCAGTGGCCAGGCCGGTGAGCTCGAGTTCGGGCAGGAGTGCCCGTACCCGGTCCAGGGGCACGCCGGACTGGTGGGACAGGTGTTGCGGGGTGTGCGGGGTCCTGCGGTGCAGGGCGTCGTGGACCTGGATGGCCTGGGGGCCGAGCCCGTCGGTCGGGCGGGGTGGCGGGGACTCCCGCTCGGCCAGTTCGCCGATCGCGCCGATCGCCTCGAGGATGTCCGGGACCGAGGTGGCGACGGTGGCGGTGGCGGCCCGGATGAGGTCGTGGCAGCCCTGGGACATGGGCGAGCTGACCGGGCCGGGGACGGCGAGGACCGGTTTGCCGAGCGCGGCGGCGGAACCGGCGGTGTTGCGGGCGCCGCTGCGGCGTCCGGCCTCCACGACCACCGTGCCGACGGCCAGGGCGGCGATGAGCCGGTTGCGGACCAGGAACCGGTACTTGGCGGGCGTGGTGCCCGGCGGGTACTCGCTGACGATCGCCCCGGCGCCTGCTATCCGGCTGAGCAGCGCCGTGTGGGCCACCGGGTAGCCGACGTCGGCACCGCAGGCGAGCACCGCGACCGTCATGCCCTCCGTGGCGAGCGCGCCGCGGTGGGCGGCGCCGTCGATGCCGAAGGCGGCCCCGGACACGACCGTGACGGACTGCTGGGCGAGGTCGTAGGCGAACTCCGAGGCCGTGTGCTCGCCATACGGAGTGGCCGCTCTGGCGCCCACGATCGCCACGGACCGCTGCATGACCTCGTCCAGGTTCGCCGGGCCCCGGACCCACAGGGCCAACGGCGGCGCGGCCCACCGCATGCCCCGCGCGCGGGCGTTGTCCAGCGACAGCAGCGGCCAGGCGGGCCACTCGTCGTCCTCGGGGACCACCAGCCGGATCCCGGCCTGCGCCGCTCTGGCCAGGTCCTCGGCCGCGAGGTCTTGGCCCGCCCGCGCGGACGTCTCGTCCCGGATGGCGTCGGGGACAGCGCCCGCGCGCACCAACTCCGCCGCCCGGACCGGTCCGACTTCCCCGACCAGCAACCCCAGGGCCACCGCGGGCGGCTCGGCCACCCGGGACAGGTACGCCCGAGCCAACCGGATGTCATCCACGGCCCCTCCCCCACTTCACCCGGCGCCGGGAGAGCACCAACGCCACCCGCAGCGCCCCGGAACGGGTCCGCACCACACGCCACTCGCCCGCGACCGGGGTCGACGGCGACAACACACAACTCATGAGAAGTCCTTTGATCGGGGGAGAAAAACTCAGGCAACCTTGCGTTCACGGAAGTTCAACGCGGCGACGACGTGGTCGCGGGCCGGTTCCGCGACGCCCGCCAGATCGGCGAGCGTCCAGGAAACCCGGAGGCACCGGTCCGCACCACGAGCGGTGATCGCACCCGTGGAAAGCGATCTGTCCAAGAGCGCGGTGACGTCTTTCGGTAATGCGAACTCGCGGCGGAGCACCGGACCCGGCACCTCCGCGTTGGTCAGCCACCCGTGCGCCGCCCACCGCCGACCAGCCCTGGCCCGCGCCTCCCCCACCCGCGCCCGCACGGTCGCGGTGTCCTCGGGCGCCGCGTCCAGGCTGAGCGACATCGCGGTGACCGGCCGCATCCGAACCCGGATGTCCACCCGGTCGAGCAGCGGCCCGGACAGCCGCGAGACGTACCGCCGCCGAACCTGGGGCGGACAAACACAATCGAGATCCCGCGGCGGCGCGCACGGGCAGAGGTTCGTCGCCAGGACGAGCTGGAACCGCGCCGGATAGACGACGATCCCGTCCCGACGCGCGAGCCGGATCTCGCCCTCTTCCAACGCCGTCCGCAACGCCTCAAGCCGATCGGAGGCGAACTCGGCCGCTTCATCCAGGAAGAGCACCCCAAAATGGGCTTTGCTGATCCCACCCGGTTTCGCGAGGCCGGATCCACCGCCGATGAGTGCGGCGATAGAGGCTGTGTGGTGGGGAGCAAAGAAGGGGGGAACGGCGACGAGCGGGCAGTTGGCGGTAAGAGAGCCTGCTACCGAGTGGATAGCCGTGACCTCGAGAGCTTGACCCGACGACAGGTCGGGCAGTAGGCCCGGGAGACGACGGGCAAGCATGGTCTTGCCCGTACCGGGCGGCCCGGCCAGTAGGACGTGGTGGCCGCCTGCGGCGGCGACCTCCAGAGCCCAACGGCCCTCTGGCTGGCCGACTACATCGACCAGGTCAGGCTGGTCGACGGGCGGTGGGATGACGAACGGACCTGGGCGTCGCAGGTCGGTCTGCTCGCCACGAGACCAGGCGACGACCTCGGCAAGGGTGTCAGCGCCCAAGACCTCCAGGTCGGTCACCAGGGCGGCCTCCGAGAGGGCGGGGGTGGGCACGATGGCGCGACGAAGACCTGCGCGGCAGGCGGCCAAGAGGCCCGGCAGGACTCCCTTGACGGTGCGAAGGCGGCCGTCCAAGGCGAGTTCGCCGAGCAGCACCGTCTCGGCGAAGGCTTCTCGGGGAAGTTTGTGATCGGCGACGAGCATCGCGACGGAGAGGGCGAGGTCGTACCCAGAACCACCCTTGGGGAGCGCGGCAGGAGATAGGGCAAAGGTGACCAGTTGGTCCGGCCACTCCAGGCCGCTGTTACGCACTGCAGCGCGAACCCGGTCCTTCGCCTCGTTCAAGGCGGCGTCAGGAAGACCGACGATCTGTGTACGGGGCCTGCCACCACCGATGTCGGCCTCGATCTCGACGGGCACCCCATCAACTCCGACGAGCGCCACCGACCACACCCGCGCGAGCACCATCAGAGGACTCCGCGCAGGTGGTGGATCGTCGGCGGGCCCTGGCGGGGGACGAGGATGGAGATGATGTCGAAGCGGAGGGGGGTCGGGGGCAGGCCGTTGTCGAGGCGCCAGCGGTGGGCGAGGGTGCGGAGGCGGCGGGCCTTGGACTCGGTGACGGACTCGGCCGGGGTGCCGTGGTGGGTGGTGGTGCGGGTCTTGACCTCGCAGATCACGATGCGGCCCTGGTGGTCGCAGATGATGTCGAGTTCGCCGAGTTCGCAGCGCCAGTTGCGGGCGAGGATGGTGGCGCCGTCGCGTTCGAGGTGGTGGGCGGCGATGTCCTCGCCGTGGGCGCCTAGGCGCAGGTGGGTGGCCATGCGGGAGCTCCGGGTCCGTGCGGTGGGAGAGCACGGCGGGGGTGCCGTGTCACCATCGACGGTGCGGGCTGGGGGTGGGGCGTGGCCAGGGTGGATCCGCCCGCGGTGGACAACTCGGGGGGTTGGGGACAACTCACCCCGGCGACCAGGTCCTGGTCACCGGGGTGGAGGTGGTCGGCTCAGCCGCCGAACGGGCCGTCCTCCGGTAGCCGCAGGTCCGGCTTGTCCAACTCCTCGACGTTGACGTCCTTGAACGTGATGACCCGGACGTTCTTGACGAACCGGGCAGGCCGGTACATGTCCCACACCCAGGCGTCGGACATCCGCACCTCGAAGTAGACCTCGCCGTCGGCGTCGCGGACCTGCACATCGACGCCGTTGGCCAGGTAGAACCGCCGTTCGGTCTCGACCACGTAGGCGAACTGCCCCACGATGTCGCGGTACTCCCGGTAGAGCTGCAGCTCCATCTCGGTCTCGTACTTCTCGAGATCCTCCGCGCTCATCTGCCGCGCGCCCCTCCTGGTCGTGACCTGTCCCGCCCGCTACTGCGGGGGTCCACCATTCTGGACCACGGCGGTCGCCGCCACACTCAGCGCCACCCGGTGTGGCGCGCGCAAGCCGTGGGCGACCCCCGCTGCGGCGACGTTGGCGTAGGACCAGCGGTGCTCGTGGCTCGGCCCGTGCTCGCGCAGCGCGCGCGTGTGCAGGCCCGTGCAGTACCCCTTGTGCACGTCGAACGCGTAGTGCGGCAACTCGTCGTGCATCGCGGCCATGATCCGGTCCCTGGTGACCTTGGCCAGCACGGACGCGGCCGCGACGCAGGCGGCTGCCTGGTCGCCCTTGAGGACCGGCGTGCTCGGCGCGGTGAGGCCGGGCACCCGAAACCCGTCGACCAGGACGTAGCCCGGGTGGGTGGAGAGCCTGGCCACCGCGCGGCGCATGCCCTCGATGTTGGCGAAGTGCACGCCGGTCGAGTCGACCTCGGCGGCGGGGACGACCACCACGGCGTGGTCGACGGCGCGGGCGCGGACCAGGTCGTACATCCGGTCGCGGGCCGCGGCGGTCATCAGCTTGGAGTCGGTGAGCCCGTCGAGCCGGGCGGCGTCACCGGGTCGTAAGACGCAAGAGGCGATGACCAGCGGTCCGGCGCAGGCACCGCGACCGGCCTCGTCGACCCCGGCGACCGGGCCGAGTCCGCGCCGGTGCAGGGCGGTCTCCAGACCCCAGGTGCCGGTGTCGCGGCGCAGCACCGCGCGCGGTGGCCGCAACGCCCCCTCCAGCACCCCCGTCACCCTTTCCCCTTCCGTCGCGGTAAGAGTCCGCGCGACCGCCTGATCAGCCACAACGTCGGCCAAGCAGCGGCTATCCCCACTCCCGCGGGTAGACCTGTCTGCCACGCTGGGGCTGACAGGGCCTGGGGGTTGTGGTCACCAACCCCCTGCCACCGCGAGGGCGGCAGGATGATCGCGCGCACCTTGCCGATGACATTGTCCACGGGCACCAACCCGTTCTGACCGCCCCCACCCTGAACGCGGGAGTCGGCGGAGTTGCCGCGGTTGTCCCCCATGACGAACAGCTTGCCCTGGGGCACCGTCACCGGCTTGAACTCGTCCTGCTGCTGGTTGCGCTCCGGGTCCCAGTAGATGTAGGGCTCGTCGAGCGGCTTGCCGTCCACGAGGACGTGGTTGGCGTCGTCGCAGCACTCCACGGTCTGGCCGCCGACCGCGATGACGCGCTTCACCACGTCGTCCTCGTCGGGCGCCGCGAAGCCGAACTTCGCCCCCACCCCTTGCAGCCACCGCACGAAACCGTTGTCGGAGCGGGCGGTCACGAACTCCGAGCGGTTCCACGTGTCGGGTCTGCCGAACACGACAACCTCACCCGGCTCGGGTTCGCCGAACGTGTAGACGAGCTTGTCGACGACAACGCGGTCGCCGTAGCAGCCAGGGCAACCGTGCAGCGTCTGTTCCATCGACTCCGACGGGATCACGAACACCCGCGCGATGAACGACTGGATGATGATCGTCAACACCAGCGCCACACCGATCAGGATCGGCAGCTCTATCCAGAACGGGCGCTTCTTACGCTCCCGCTTGGGTTTCGGGCGCTCCTCGAGTTCGAGGTTCTCTTCGTCTTCAGGCGTCTTGGGGCTGTCGGACACCGGCGGGGCCTACCCAGCGCTCTTGTCGGTGCCGCGCGTCAACGCCGCACGCAACCGCCTACCGAGCCACAATGTCGGCCACGCGGCCGCGATCCCGATACCCGCGGGCAGACCTGACTGCCACGCAGGGGCCGAGAGCGCCTGGGGGTTGTGGTCGCCAACGCCCTGCCAACGCGACGGCGGCAGGATGATGTAGCGGGCCTTGCCGATGACGTTGTCGACCGGGACGAACCCGTTGCTGCCACCGCCGCCCTGGATGCGCGAGTCGGCGGAGGCGTTGCGGTTGTCGCCCATGACCCACAGCATCCCGGCCGGGATGGTGATCTTGTCGAACTTGCGCTGCTCCTCGGCCCCGTAGCTGCTGTTGATGTACGGCTCGTCGAGCGCCTTGCCGTCGACCAGCACGTGCTGCTGGGCGTCGCAGCACTCCACGGTCTGCCCGCCGACCGCGATGACCCGCTTGACGACGTCCTCGTTGCTCGGCTCGGCGAGGCCGAACTGGGAGCCGAAGTCCTGCAACCAGGCCACGACCGCGTTGCCGGAGCGGGTGGCCGGTCCGTCGTCGTCCCAGGTGTCCGGGCGCTTGAACACCACCACGTCACCCGGAGCGGGGTCGCGGAAGTAGTAGACGACCCGGTCGACCAGGATCCGGTCGCCCTCGCAGCCGGTGCAGCCGTGCAGGGTCTGCTCCATCGACTCCGACGGGATCACGAACACCCGCGCGATGAACGACTGGATGATGATCGTCAACACCAGCGCCACACCGATCAGGATCGGCAGTTCCACCCAGAACGGGCGCTTCTTCTTCGGCTCCGGCCCGGTGTCGGTGGCCACCGCCCCGGTCTCCGGCGCCACCCCGTCCGCCCCCGCGCCTGGTGTCGAACTGTCCGGTGTCGCCTGCGATGTGCTGGATTCGGCCCTGGCGTCCGGTTGCGCGACGTCGAGGTCCTCGGTGCCGCGTCCGTCCCCTGGCACGACACCGTGTGCGTCCGACAAGCTACTCAGCCTTCCTTGGTGTGAGTGCGTCCTTCACGCGGCGGCTCAGCCACAGCACCGGCCAGGCCACCGCCAGACCGACCCCGAGCGGGACCCCCTGCTGCCAGCCCGTGGCGGACAACTGCGGGCCTGCCTGCGGGTTGTGGTCGCCGATCCCGCGCCAGCGCGACGGCGGGAGCACGATGTAGCGGGCCTTGCCGATGACCTTGCCCAGTGGGACCACCCCGCGCACGCCGCCCCCACCCTGGAAGCGCGAGTCGCTGGAGTTGTTCCGGTTGTCGCCCATCACCCACAGCGTGCCCTCGGGCACGGTAACCCGGGCGAAGTCCTTCTGCGAGTTGGGGTTGCCGTTCTCCCAGTAGATGTAGGGCTCGTCGAGCGGCTTGCCGTCCACCAGCACCCGGTTCTGCTCGTCGCAGCACTCGACGGTCTGCCCGCCGACGGCGATGACCCGTTTGACGAAGTCGCGCTCGTCCGGTGGGGCGATGCCGATGAACGACCCGGCGTAGCGGAACGCGCGGGTGACCGCGTTGCCGGTGTCCTCGGTGGCGGCGTCGTGCTCGGTCCAGGTGTTGGGGCCCTTGAACACGACCACGTCGCCGGGGGTCGGGTCGCGGAAGACGTAGACGACCTTGTCGACGAACACGCGGTCGCCGCTGCAACCGGGGCACCCGTGCAGCGTCTGCTCCATCGACCCGGACGGGATCGAGTAGACGCGGCCGATGAAGTGCTGGATCAGGAAGGTCAGCAGCAACGCGACGCCGACCAGGGTGAGGATCTCGCGCCACAGCGGCTGCCTACGCGGCGGACGGCGGTGACGGCCCCCCTTGGGGCGCTCGTCGGTCTTCACCCGCCTGCGCCTGGAACCCTTGACCGGGATCTCTTGCGCGCGAGCACGTACACGCGGGATGAGCGCGGTCAGGTCGACGTCGGGTACCTCTGCCGCGGGCTTGGCCTTGGCGGCTTCCTCCGCCTCTTCGACTTCCCAGTCCGGCGGCTCCACTAGCTCCGAGATCTGCACGGACGGCCCGACAGGGGCTTCGGTGCGCGGAGACGGCGTGGGCACTACCGCGGGAAGGACGGGTAGGTCTGACCGCGACGGCATCTCCGGACGGGGCTGGGGGGCCACCGGGGGCATGTCGTGCCTAGAGGACTGACCGGCGACAGGTAGGTCTGACCGGGACTGCGAGTCCGGTCGACGCTGGGGGCCGACGACGGGGAGATCCGGCCTTGAGCCACCGGACAGGCGGGGCGGAGGCGGATCTATCCGCGTGGGCGAGTGGGTGGGCCGCGAAACCGGGATCGTCTCGTCGGTGTCGTCGATCGGCACCATCCCCGAATGATGCTCGCCGGGGCCGCGCGGCACATCACCAACACGGGGTGGCGGCTGGCTGCCGCCCGGACGGGTGTACCCCGGGGCGCGGTGCTCGGCGGCCGGGGCCTCCTGGACCCACTGCGGGGGCTCCTCCGGCAGCGGGGAGCCGAACCAGAACTCCGGGTCGGCCGGGGCCACCTCGGGCAGCGCCGGGACCTCGGGGACCGGCGGCTTGCGCCGGATCGGCTCGGTGCGGTTGTCCCGGGGAACCGGCTTGCCGTTCACCCGGGACCCGTTGACCGGCGTCCCGTTGACCTTCGCGGACTTGCCTTGCGCCTGCTTGCCCTGGGCCGCTGTGCCCTGCGCAGGTTGACCCGGCGCCTGCTTGCCCGGCGCGGAGTTGACAGCGGGGGAACTGACGGGCGTGCCGTTCACCAGCGGCGAGTTGGTGGGGGCACCGTTGACCCGGTGCCCGTTCACCCCGCGCTTGCTGATCGGCTCCGTGTGCTGGATGCCCTGGTCAGGCTCAGGGGGGCGCACCGGCTCACGGGTACGGTCGACCGCCTCCCGACGGGAGTGCTCCGACTCTGCCACGGCGTCCGGTGGCACACGGTGAGGAGGGCGGTCGACCACGCAGTCGAGCGTACGTGAGCGGGTGTGCTGACCGCGTCAGGAAGCGGTCTGCGGCTCCCGCTTCTCCTTGATCTTGGCGGCCTTGCCGCGCAGCTCACGGAGGTAGTACAGCTTCGCGCGGCGCACGTCACCGCGGCGGGCGACCTCGATCTCGGCGATGTTGGGGGTGTGCACCGGGAAGGTGCGCTCGACCCCGACACCGAAGGAGACCTTGCGAACGGTGAAGGTCTCGCGGATCCCGCCACCGTGGCGACGGATGACGACGCCCTGGAAGACCTGGACGCGCGAGCGAGAACCCTCGATGACGCGAACGTGGACCTTCAGCGTGTCACCCGGGCGGAAGTCCGGGATGTCGGAACGCAGCGACTTGGCGTCCAGGGCATCCAGGGTGTTCATCGGTAGTCCGTCCTCGTCTTCGTCACGATGCTCGTACGTCCCGGCCAGGGCGGCGTCGTGCCGATCTACCTGGCTCGGGTGGGCTTGTGAGCCGCGCCGGGGGCGCGTCAACCCGGAAAGTATGTCAGACGGGGTCGCCGGACCCGAAATCGGCCCCCGCACGCAGGGTGTCGAGGAGTGCTCGATCGTGTTTGTCCAGGCTGCCGGGGGGAAGCGCGGCGAGCAGGTCGGGCCTGCGCTCGGCGGTGCGCTCCAGCGACCGGTCGCGCCGCCACCTGGCGATCGCGGCGTGGTTGCCCGAGCGGAGCACGTCCGGCACGGCGCGGTCGCGCCACACCTCGGGCCGGGTGAAGCTGGGGCCCTCGAGCAGGCCGTCGGAGAACGAGTCCTGCTGCGCGGAGACCGGGTTGCCCAAAACGCCGGGCAGCAGCCTGGCCACCGCCTCGACGATGACCATGACCGCGACCTCGCCGCCGACGAGCACGTAGTCGCCGAGGGAGACCTCGTCGACGCGCATCCTGGTCGCGGCGTCGTCGACGACCCGCTGGTCGATGCCCTCGTAGCGGCCGCAGGCGAACACCAGGTGCTCCTGCGCGGCGTACTCGTGCGCCATGGCCTGGGTGAACGGGCGTCCGGCAGGCGTGGGGACGATCAGGCGCGGCGTCGAGCCCGCGGCGACCTCGTCGAGCGCCTCGCCCCAGACCTGGGGCTTCATGACCATGCCGGGGCCGCCGCCGTACGGGCTGTCGTCGACCGCCTTGTGCACGTCGTAGGTCCACTTGCGCAGGTCGTGGACGCCGATGCTGATCAGCCCGCGGTCGATGGCGCGCCCGAGCAGCGCCGCGCGCAGCGGCTCCAGGTACTCGGGGAAGATCGTGACGACGTCGACGCGCACTACTCGATCAGACCTTCCGGCGGGTCGAGCACGACCCGGCCACCGGCCACGTCGACGGTCGGCACGATCTCGCGCACGAACGGGACCAGCAGCTCGTCGCCGTCGCGGTCGATGACCAGCGTCTCGCCGCCCGCGCCGTGGCTGATCTCGCGGACGACCCCGACGACGGTGCCGTCGAGCAGCTCGGCGGTGAGGCCCTCGAGCTGGTGGTCGTAGAACTCGTCCGGGTCGTCGATGGGCGGCAGGTCGGCCGTGGAGGCCAGCAGCAGCGCCCCCCGCATCGCCTCGGCGGCGTCGCGGTCGGGTACCTCGGTGAAGCGGACGAGCAGCCGCCCGGCGTGCTGCCGGGCGGCTGACACCGTCAGCTGGTGGTGCGTGCCGTCGCGCAGCCGCGCGGTCACGGTCGCCTCGAGGGCGAACCGCACCCGCGGGGTGTCCGTGCGCACGTCGACGGCGAGTTCGCCGAGGATGCCGTGCGCCTTGGCCACCCGGCCGACGACGACGAGGTCGGGCTTGTCCATGGTCGACACCGTCAGTGGTCGGTGTCCACCACGTCCACCCGGATCCCGCGACCGCCGACCCCGGCCATCACGGTCCGCAGGGCGGTCGCGGTGCGGCCGCCCCGGCCGATCACCTTGCCAAGGTCCTCGGGGTTGACGTGCACCTCGAGGGTACGGCCGCGCCGGGTGGTGACCAGCTCGACCTGCACGTCGTCCGGGTTGTCGACGATGCCGCGCACCAGGTGCTCGAGGGCGTCCGCGAGGGCACTCACTCGGCCGCGGCCTCCGCCTCGGCGGGGGTGTCCTCGGCGGCCTTGCGCGGCGCGGACTTCTTCTTCGGGGTCGTCGCCTCGGTGCCGGGGTCGTCGCCCGCGGCCTTGAGCGCGGCCTCGAACAGCTCCTGCTTGCTCGGCTTCGGCTCCTTGACCCGCAGGGTGCCCTCGGTGCCCGGCAGGCCCTTGAACTTCTGCCAGTCACCGGTGACCTCGAGCAGGTGCTTCACCGGGTCGGTCGGCGTGGCGCCGACACCGAGCCAGTACTGGGCCCGCTCGGAGTCGACCTCGATGAGGCTCGGCTCCTCCTTGGGGCTGTACCGGCCGATCGTCTCGATCGCCTTGCCGTCGCGGCGGGTACGGGCGTCGGAGACGATGATGCGGTAGTACGGCGCGCGGATCTTTCCGAGGCGCTGCAGCTTGATCTTGACGGCCACGGGTAGGGGTGCTCCTCAAAGCTCTCGTAATGCGGTGCCGGGCGCGGCGGTCCCGTGTGGGGCTCGGGAACGCGCCCGAAGGTTTCGGGTGTCACGGCACGGTGAGAGGGTCCGGCCACGACGGACAGCCGCCAATTCTGCCAGACGGGGTCCGGGAACGAGAACTCGCGGGGGTCTAGGGCGTGAACGGGGTGAGTGTGACGCCCGCTTCCGCCAGGGCTTGACGGACCGCGCGCGCGTGGTGGACAGCGCCAGGGGTGTCGCCGTGCAGGCACAGAGACCGCGCCGGTAGGGCCAACACCGTGCCGTCGACCGCCACGATCTCCCCGGTCTGTGCGAGGCGGACAGCGCGTTCGACGACGGCGGCGGTGTCAGTGAGCAACGCCTCTGGAGTGCCGCGCGGCACGAGAGTCCCTTCGGGGGTGTAGCCCCGGTCGGCGAAGGCTTCCTCAACGCCCGCGGACCCTGCGGCGGCAAGAAGACGCGACCCGGGCAGACCAAGCACAGGTAGGTCTCCGAAGGCGCGGACGCCCGCGACGACGGCCTTGGCCTGGGCGTCGTGGTGCACGGTGGCGTTGTAGAGCGCGCCGTGCGGTTTGACGTAAGAGACGCGGGTGCCGGCGGCTCGGGCGAACGCCTCCAGTGCCCCGATCTGGTACAGCACCTCGTCGGCGAGGCGGTCAGGTTCGACGTCGATGAAGCGGCGGCCGAACCCGGCGAGGTCGCGGTAGGACACCTGGGCGCCGACCGCCACCCCCCTGGCCGCGGCCGCGACGCAG
Organism: Actinokineospora cianjurensis; assembly: GCF_003663795.1. NCBI lineage: Bacteria > Bacillati > Actinomycetota > Actinomycetes > Pseudonocardiales > Pseudonocardiaceae > Actinokineospora > Actinokineospora cianjurensis. The sequence continues at coordinate 461,969 of NZ_RCDD01000004.1, read as the reverse complement.
ACCGCGCGCATGGTCGGGGCGTCCCCGGCGTGGAACCCGCAGGCGACGTTGGCGGAGGTCACCACGTCGAGCAGGGCGTCGTCGTCGCCGAGCCGCCAAACGCCGAAGCCCTCGCCGAGGTCGCTGTTGAGGTCGAGCGCGCTCACGAGTGCATCACGCCGAGGCTGATCAGCAGGACCGCGAGCGCCGGGGTGAAGTTGTTGACCTGGTGGGCGACGATGCTGGCGCCGAGGCGCCCGCTGTAGAGCCTGGCCAGCCCGATCGGCACGCCGATGACCAGCAGCAGCGAGGTGCGCAGCGGCTCGAGGTGGCTGACCGCGAAGATGGCCGTGGTCAGCGCGAACACCGCCCAGCGGCCCCACTGCAGGCGTTCGAGCGCCCCCCACAGCAGGCCGCGGTAGATGATCTCCTCGAACAGCGGGCCGATCAGCCAGACGTAGAGGAACAGGGTGATCGCGGCGGCGACCGGCATGGTCTGGTTGTCCACCAGCCTGCCCAGCGACGAGGTGGCGTCCTGCTCGCCGACGACCCGGGTCCAGATCGCGGCGGCGACGGTGGTGCACACCAGGCCGATGAGGCCGAACTTCAGGCCGACGCGCAGGTCGTCGCGGTTGTAGGACCAGCGCAGGTCGATCTTGGGGCCGTTGCCGCGGATCCGGGTGACCAACAGCGTCGCCAGGGTCGCCAGCGCGGTGGGGACCATGGTGCCGACCAGGATCACCGCGATCGAGTCGGTGGAGTCCGGGCCCGCCAGGCCGATGAGCGCGTTGATGACCACGGCGGAGAGCACGAACACGGCGAAGACGAACAAGAAGGCGCCGAAGCCCCACTTGTGGTCGCGGCCAGGGTCCGTAGCCGGTTCAGGAGGTGACTCCGCCGCAGTCGCGGCGGTGGGGTCACCGGGCGGAGGTGGTGCCATCGCGTTCCCCCGTCAGTACGTCCGATTCCTGCGGTTCGCAGAGACTAGTCGGATCGGTCCGGGCCGCCAGGCCGGATCACCCGACGATCCTGCCTCTCAGGATGATCCTCTTCGGGCTTCGCAGCACTTCCAGATCCTTGCGCGGGTCGGCGTCGAAGGCGAGGACATCGGCGGCGGACCCCTCGTCCAGAGCAGACCACCCCAGCCACGACCTGGCGCCCCACGAGCCCGCCGCGATGGCGTCCTCGGCGGACATCCCGGCCCTGTGCAGTGCGGTGATCTCGTCCACGACCCGGCCGTGGGCGATACCGCCGCCCGCGTCCGTACCCGCGTAGACGGGCACCCCGGCCTCGACCGCGGCAGCGACCATCGCGCCCGCGCGGGCGTGCAGGTCGACCATGTGGCCGGCGTAGGCGGGGTACTTGGTCGCCTTCGCCGCGATGCCGGGGAAGTTCTCGATGTTGATGAGCGTGGGCACGAGCGCGGTGCCGCGGCGGGCCATCTCGGCGATGACGTCCTCGGTGAGGCCCGTGCCGTGCTCGATGCAGTCGATGCCCGCGTTGACCAGGCCGGGCAACGCCTCTTCGCCGAAGACGTGCGCGGTGACCCGGGCGCCCGCGGCGTGGGCTACCGCGATCGCCTCGACGAGGATCTCGTCCGACCACAACGGGGCGAGGTCGCCGCGGTCGCGGTCGATCCAGTCGCCGACGAGTTTGACCCAACCGTCGCCGTTCGCGGCCTGCTCAGCCACCGCGGCGGGCAACTGCTCTGGATCACCGACATCGACGCCCAGGTGCGGGATGTAGCGCTTAGGACGGGAGATGTGCCTGCCCGCGCGCACGATCCTCGGTAGGTCTAGACGCGTCTGAAGCGAGCTGGTGTCGATAGGGGAACCGCAGTCCCGCAGCAGCAACGCGCCGGAGTCGCGGTCGACCTCCGCTTGCGCGGCGGCCGTGTCCAGGTCTACCGGACCCTCGGGGCCGATGCCGATGTGGCAGTGCGCGTCCACGAGGCCGGGCAGCAGGTAGCCGCCGTCGACGACGGTCTCCGCTCCCGGGACCGGTGTGGTCCGGACCCGACCGTTGACGATCCACAGGTCGCGTTCGTCGTGGCCGGGGAGGACGACCCCGCGCAGGTGCAGCGCGGTCACGGCTTCTTGGGGAACTTCAGCCGCGACGGGTCGAAACCGGGGGGCAGCCCGTCGAGGCCGCCGAGGCCGGGCGGGAGCTGGTTGAGACCGGGCGGCATCCCGGACACGTCGGGGAAGCCACCCGGCAGCCCGCCGGGCAGCCCACCGCGGTTGCGCGGCGGCGTCGGGCCCTTGCCCTTCTTCCCCTTCTTGCCCTTCTGCTTGCGCTGGTTGGCCCGGCCGCCGGGCATGCCGAAGCGGCCCGCCATCTGCTGCATGACCTTCTTGGCCTCGAAGAACCGGTTGACCAGGTCGTTGACGTCGCGGACCTGCACGCCGGAGCCGTTGGCGATGCGCAGCCTGCGGGACGCGTTGATCATCTTCGGGTCCTGGCGCTCGGCCGGGGTCATGCCGCGGATGATCGCCTGCAGCCGGTCGATGTGCTTCTCGTCGACCTGGGCCAGCGCGTCCTTCATCTGGCCCGCGCCGGGCAGCATGCCGAGCAGGTTGGCGATCGGGCCCATCTTGCGCACCGCGAGCATCTGCTCGAGGAAGTCCTCCAGGGTCAGCTCGCCGGTGCCGATCTTGGCGGCGGCCTTCTCGGCCTGCTCCTGGTCGAAGTGCTGCTCGGCCTGCTCGATGAGGGTGAGCACGTCGCCCATGCCGAGGATGCGCGAGGCCATCCGGTCGGGGTGGAAGGCGTCGAAGTCCTCGAGCTTCTCGCCGTTGGAGGCGAACATGATCGGCGCGCCGGTGACCTCGCGGACCGAGAGCGCGGCACCACCGCGGGCGTCGCCGTCGAGCTTGGTCAGCACGACGCCGGTGAAGCCGACGCCGTCGCGGAACGCCTCCGCGGTGGTCACCGCGTCCTGGCCGATCATGGCGTCGACGACGAAGAGGACCTCGTCGGCGGCCACCGCGGCCTTGATGTCGGCCGCCTGGCGCATCAGCTCCTCGTCGACACCGAGCCGACCGGCGGTGTCCACGACGACGATGTCGTGCTGGCTGCGGCGGGCCTCGTCGATGCCGCGCCTGGCCACGTCGACCGGGTCGCCGACGCCGTTGCCCGGCTCGGGGGCGAACACCGCGACCCCGGCCCGCTCGGCGACGACCTGGAGCTGGGTGACCGCGTTGGGGCGCTGCAGGTCGCAGGCCACCAGCAGCGGCGCGTGGCCCTGGTTCTTGAGGTAGCGCGCGAGCTTGCCTGCCAGGGTCGTCTTACCGGCACCCTGCAGACCGGCGAGCATGATCACCGTCGGCGGGGTCTTGGCCAGGTTCAACCGCCGGGTCTCGCCGCCGAGGATGGCGACCAGCTCGTCGTTGACGATCTTGACGACCTGCTGGGCCGGGTTCAGCGCGCCGGAGACCTCCGCGCCCTTGGCCCGCTCCTTGACCTTGGCGATGAAGGACCGCACGACGGTCAGCGCGACGTCGGCCTCCAGCAGCGCGATGCGGATCTCGCGCGCGGTGGTGTCGATGTCGGTTTCGCTCAGCCGCCCCTTGCCCCGCAGGTTCTGCAGGACCGAGGTGAGCCGGTCGGAGAGGGTGTCGAACACGGGTGCGGCACTCCAGCCTTGCGGGTCGGGTCGGTCGGCCGCGCTCGGCACGGCCACACCCCGAGGGTAGTCGGCCCGGGGGTGGTACCGCCCGGACGTCCTCGTTCTGACCATCGGGTGGCCTGTGGACAACTCCGCGCGGCCGCCGCCGGGCCGGTGCTAACTTGCCGCCCGGACATCAACCGCGACTGGGGGAAAGCCATGGTGGGAAAGGGAAACACGGCGGTACAAGTGCCGGGAACGCTCGTGTCAAGACTGCTCGTCGTCACCGGTGTCCTGCTCGGCGCCGCCTGCGTCTCGGTGTTCGTGGCGGTGCCGCCGGTGCCGAGGTACCTGGTCCTCGCGGTGGCCATCGCGATCGGGTTCGGCGTGCTGCGCTCCGAGCGGATCACGGCCACCGCGGGCGCCGAGGTGGCGCGCGGGGTCGGGACATCGCTCGTGCTGCTCGGCGCGTACCTGCTCGGCCCGCTGCTGGTCTCCAGCGCGAGGTCGGAGCAGTTCGATCCCGGCGCGACGCGGCTGTCGCCGGTGGTGGTCGTGGCGTTGACCTTCTTGCCCGTGCTCGCGTTCTTGCTCAACTTCGCGGCGCAGGGCATGCGGGCGGCTGTTGTCGGCGTCGGGATCGTTGTCCCTACCGCGATCGTGACCGCGATGGTCGCGACCGAGGCCAGCAGACTGGCGGTGGTGCTGACCATGCTGGGCCTGGCGTTGCTCGCGGTCGGCGTCGTGGTGCGGTCGGGGCCGGGCTCGCCGTGGAGCACGGTGGGGATCACCGCGGGTGCCCTGGCCGCGACGGCGGCGGTCGGCACCGGGCTCATGCCGCTGGGGCTCATCACCGGGTCGGGGTTCGGGCGTGGCGCCACCCGGCACCTGCCGCCCGGGGTGCTGATCGTGACCCTCGTGGCCGGGCTGGGGCTGGCCGCCCTGTTCGGCGTGATCGCGATACTGCGGCGCGACGCGGCGGGCGGGCTCGTGGTGGGGTGTGCGATCGCGGTGCCGCCGCTGGCGCTGCTCATCCGGCCGCCGAGCGGCGGGGTCCAACTGGCGCTGGCCCTGATACCCGCGGCGGTCGTGGTCCTCGCGGTACTCGGGATCTTGCTAGGGCCCGCGTTGGCCGCGGCGAGTCGCCTGGCGGGGTGGTTACGCCCGGGCGGTGGGACGACGCCGGGGGCACTGGCCGCCGTCGCGGGGACGGCCGCGGTCTCGTTCACGACCCACGCGCTGCCGGTGCTGGGGTGGTCGTACTGGGTGCAGGGGTCGGTCACGCTCGTGGTGTGCGCGGGCGCCGCGGTGCTCGCGATCCGGTTACCCGGCGTGCCCGGCGCGGTGCTCGCGGGCGTCGTGCTGGTGGGGTTGGCGTTGACCAAGCCGGTCAGCCAGCTGTTCCTGCTGAACGAGCGGTCGGGTGTGTCGTCGCTGAGCCTGGCGGCGGGCGTGGGGCTGGTCGTGGCGGCGGGGGCCGCGTGGGCGCTGGTGCGCGCACACCAACGGCCGGGGGTGGTCGCGGCGGCGACCTATCTCCTGGTGGGGCAGGTGGCGTTCGCGCTGTGGTGGGCGCACATGCCCGCCGGGTTCGGGCCAGGCGTGCCGATCACCGGCGCGACACCGGTGCTGGTCCTGTTGGCGCCGTTGGTGCTCGCGGGGGTCATCGGGCTCGGGCTCGGGCAGCGGGGCGCGCTCGCCCACGGACAGGCCGTGTTGGCGGTGACGTTGGGCGTGGCCGGGTTCAGCATGCTGGCCACGCTCGGCGGCACCTTCGGGCGTAGCGAGTCACGCGACGCGCTGCGAGGGCTGGCCCCGCTGACACCCACGGACACCTGGGGCGCCTCCGGGATGATCGGCGACGAGTCCCCCTGGGCGCTCTGGGGTGCCGTCGTGGTGCTCCTGCTCGTAGTGGTGGCAGCGCTGACGACCGTGCACCGCCCGAACGCGGCGGTCACGGCCGGGGTGGTCCTGGCCGGGGTCTTCGCGGTCCAGGTCGCGCTGGTGACCGCGTCCAAGATCGGCGGGACGGCGCTGGCCGACGTGGTGATGGGGTTCGCCATCGCGGGGACAGCCCTGGGTGCCGCCACCGTCGTCGCGATCAGATCACCACCGCGGCGGCAACCGTGACACCCCCGGGAATGAGGCCCGACCCCTCGAACGGGCCCCACCCGGGGGCTGCCGCACCGAGTGGGGGTGGGTGGACGCCCTCCCCGGCATCAACCCCAACGGCGTGAACCGTCTTGCTCAGCACGACGGGTGAAGTCTCGCGGGCACGGACGGTTCCGGTACAGCGTGAGGGCACCCGGGTAGGGGTGGGTAGGACTACTCAGCCCTACCCGGACAGAGCAGCCCCCACACAGAACCGCCCCCGAACAGCGCCCCCCCGACCGACCGCAGGGCTACCACGCTGACAGAGCAGTCACCTGGCTCTGCTTGACCTCGAGCAGAGCTGCCACCCTCGACGGGGCAAGCGCCTGTCAGGGCGTCACCGAGCTGGGTTACCCAACCAGCAGGCAGGGCCGTCCTCAGGCAGGACAGTCACCCAGGAGGGCTGAACGCAGGCCGGACAATCACCCGGGCGGACTGAAACGCGGGCAGAACTGTTGCCGGGGCAGCACAGTCACCGGACGGGACAGTCATCCCGATGGGCAGACGCCCGGCAGAGCTCCGCCGAGCAGTGCTGCTTGGCCAGAGGGTGGGCAGCCAACAGGGCCGTCCTCTGGCGGGGCTGTCCTCGGGCAGGGCTGTCATATCGGCAGGAGCAGTCACCCGGCAGGGCGGTCGTCCCGATGGGCAGCGCCCGGAACGGCTCCACGAAGCAGGGCTGCCACACCGGCAGGGCCATCCTTGGGCAGGCAGCCAATCGGCACTTGACCTCACGCAGAGCTGCCACCGGACAGGGCTGGCCTCGGACAGGGCTGTCACCGGGCAGGGCCGCCATGTCGGCAGGAGCAGTCACCCCGCAGGGGCAGACCTCGGCAGGACTACCACCGGACAGGACTGGCCTCGGACGGGGGCTGTCCTCGGGTGGGGCTGCCATGTCGGCAGGGGAAGTCACCTTGCAGGGGCTGTCCTCGGGTAGGTCAGTCACCCGAGGACAGCTGTTCTCGGGCAGGCGGGCACCGGGTGCGGCTGACCATGGGCAGGGCTGCGACCGGTTAGGGCGGCGGGAGGTGGGCAGGCCGGCGGGGAGGGATCAGTGGGCGGGGTCAGCGGGCGGCGTCGAGGACGTGTTGTTCGATGTGGGCTCGCCAGTGGGGGGTGGGGGGTGGGGTGAAGCCGAAGGCGTCGACGGCGGCGGTGCCCAGGGTGGTGGCTCGGGTCCACTTGACGTCGACGCCCTCGGATTCGAGGGCGGTGGCGATGCTGTGGAGTAGGCCGATTCGGTCGGTGGCGCGGAGTTCGAGGACGACCGCGCTCGGGTCGGGGCCGCCCGCCTCGTGGTCGAACCAGAGGACCTTGGGGGGCGGGGCGTCGGTGGCGCGGCCGCCGTAGTCGTGTTCCTTGGCGGCGAGTTTCTCCGCCAGGGGCAGGGAACCGGAGATGGCGCGGGTGAACTGCTCGCGCACGAGGGAGGGATCGGGCAGGGAACCGAAGCGGGGGGTCACCGCGAACACGCCGACGGCGATGCCCGCGTGGGTGGCGACGGTGGCGGCGTGGACCTGCAAGGAGTTGAGGGCCAGGACGCCCGCCGCGCGGGAGAGGACGCCCGGGCGGTCCGCTGTGGCCAGGGTGACGGTGGCGGCCTGGCCCACTACCTCGAACAGGACGTCCGGTCGGCCGGTGGCGGCGACCGACTCGGCGAGGGCGCGCTGGGCGTCGTCGAGCGGGTCCGGTTGGGGCAGGGTGCCGCCCGCCATCGCGGTCCGGCAGTGCCCGACCAGGTCGGCGACCAGCCTGGCCTTCCAGTCGGTCCACACGCCGGGGCCGGTGGCCAGGGAGTCGGCCTCGGCCAGGGCGTGCAGCAGCTCCAGCAGCACCGGGTCGCGGCCGAGGGTGTCGACGACGCGGTGGATGGTGGTCTCGTCGTCGACGTCGCGGCGGGTGGCGGTGTGCGGGAGCAGCAGGTGGTGGCGCACCACGGCGGCCACGATGTCCACATCGGACTTGGGCAGGCCGAGCCTGGTGCCGACCTGGGCGGCGAGCGCGGCGCCGACCACCGAGTGGTCGCGGTCCCTGCCCTTGCCGATGTCGTGCAGCAGGGCGCCGAGCAGCAGCAGGTCGGGCCGCGACACCGAGGTGACCAGGCGGGCCGCGTTGACCGTGGTCCGCACCAGGTGCCGGTCGACGGTCCACACGTGCGCGGCGTCGCGGGGCGGCAGGTCGCGGACCGCGCCCCACTCGGGGAACAGCCGCGCCCACAACCCGGCGCGGTCGAGCGCCTCGACGACATCGGTCAGCCCCTCCCCCGCGCCCAGCAGCGCCACCAGGTCCTGGCGCACGTCGGCGGGCCACGGCGCGCGCGGCTCCGGGGCCGACTCGCTGAGCCGGGCGAGGGCGGCTGGCGCGATGGGGTGACCGGTGCGGCCCGACGCGGCGGCGACGCGCAGCAGCAGGCCGGGATCCCTGGCGGGGTCGGCGTCCCTGGCGAGGGCGACCTCGGTGCCGTGCAGGACGACGCCCTCGTCGAGCGGGCTGCGGGCCGGGGCGCGGAGCAGGACACCGAGGACGCGGCGCGGGGACGATTCCGCGCCTGCGGAGCGGAGCGCGACGTCGAGCGCGTAGGCGACCGCGCGACCGGCACCGGACAGGGCCCTGGCGAGCGCGAACCGGTCGGCGAGGCCCAGCGCGGCGGCGACATCGTCGCCGTCCTGGGGGCGCAGCACGTCGCGGGGCCGCCGGGCGATCCGGCGCAGTTCGGTGCGGGTGTCGAGCAGCAGGGCGTGCGCGGCGGTGACATCGGCGTCGGGGCGGTCGACGAGCTGGGCGAAGGCCAGGGCACGCAGGATGTCGACGTCGCGCAGGCCGCCGCGGCCGTGCTTGAGGTCGGGCTCCGCCCACTGCGCCACCTCGCCCGCGCGCGACCACCTGGCCCGCACCGACTCGACCAGCTCGCCGAGCCGTTTGCGGGCGCCCGCGCGCCACCGGTCGCGGGCGGAGGCGGCGAGCCGGGCGGTGATCTCGGCGTCGCCTGCCAGGTGCCTGGCGTCGAGCAGGCCCAGCGCGGTCCGCAGGTCACCGGAGGCGACCTCCAGGGCCTCGCCGACCGTGCGGACCGAGTGGTCGAGGCCGATGCCCGAGTCCCACAGCGGGTACCAGAGCCGCTCGGCCAGGTCGTCGACCCTGGTGCGGCCGTCGTGGGCGAGGACGAGGTCGAGGTCGGAGTAGGGCACCGGCTCACGCCTGCCGAGGCCGCCGACCGCGAACAGGGCGACGCCGCCGCCCCTGCCGCCGATCCCGGCCCGGTCCGCGTGCGCGGTGAGCCAGAACTCGTGCAGGTCGGCGAGCGCCTCGCGGAGCGCGGCGGGGGTGAGCCGGTGCCCGGCGGCGGACCTGGGACCCGCGGCGGCGAGCAGCCGGTCGCGGGCCAGGAGCAGGTCCGCCGCCGTCGGGGCGGGTGGGTGACCCGGTGCCATCCGCTAGATCGCGTCCGTCCCGCGCTCGCCGGTGCGGACCCGGACCACGGTCTCCACCGGGGTCACCCAGACCTTGCCGTCGCCGATCTTGCCGGTGCGGGCGGCCTCGACGACGGCGTCGACGACCTTGTCGCTGGTGGCGTCGTCGGTGAGCACCTCGACGCGCACCTTGGGCACGAAGTCCACCGAGTACTCGGCGCCGCGGTAGACCTCGGTGTGGCCCTTCTGCCTGCCGTAGCCCTGGACCTCGCTGACGGTCATGCCGAGCACGCCGAGCTGTTCGAGTGCCGCCTTCACCTCGTCGAGGGTGAACGGCTTGATGATCGCGGTGACCAGCTTCATGGTCCTCAGCCTTCCTTGCCCGCGGTCGTGGGGACCTTGTTCGCCAGCACGTCCGCCGTCCTGCTCAGCGACGACCCGCCGCCGCGCAGGCTGGAGAACTCGTAGCCGCTCTCGGCGTGCTCGGCCTCGTCGATGCCCGCCCGCTCGGCCTCGGTGGAGACCCGGAAGCCGATGGTCTTCTGGATCAGGAAGCCGATGCCGAGGGTCAGCACGAACGAGTAGCCGAGCACCGCGACCGCGGCGATGGCCTGCTTGCCGAGCAGGTCCAGGCCGCCACCGTAGAGCAGGCCGTCCTTGCCCGCCGGGTTCACGCCGGTGGTGGCGAGCAAGCCGATCATCAGGGTGCCGACGAGCCCGCCGACCAGGTGGACACCGACCACGTCCAGGGAGTCGTCGAACCCGAACCGGTACTTGAGGCTGACCGCGAGGGCGCACAGCACGCCCGCGACGAGACCGATCAGCAGCGCGCCGAGCGGGCTGACGAACCCGGCCGCCGGGGTGATGGCGACCAGACCGGCCACCGCGCCCGATGCCGCGCCCAGGGTGGTGGGCTTGCCGTCGCGGAACTGCTCGACCAGTAGCCAGCCGAGGATCGCCGCGGCGGTGGCCGCGGTGGTGGTGATGAACGCGACGCCCGCCAGGTCGCTCGCGCCGAGGGCGGACCCGGCGTTGAAGCCGTACCAACCGAACCAGAGCAGGCCCGCGCCGAGCAGGACGAACGGGAGGTTGTGCGGCCGCATGGGCTCGCGCGGCCAGCCCTTGCGCTTGCCGAGCACGATGGCCAGGGCCAGACCGGCGGCGCCCGCGTTGATGTGGACGGCGGTGCCGCCCGCGAAGTCGAGCGCGCCGAGCTTGGTGGCGATCCAGCCGCCCGCGAAGTCGACCCCGGTGAAGCCGTTGAAGTCGAACACCCAGTGCGCCACCGGGAAGTACACGATGGTGACCCACACGGCGATGAACAGCGTCCACGCCCAGAACCTGGCCCGGTCGGCGATGGCACCGGAGATGAGCGCCGCGGTGATGACGGCGAACATCAGCTGGAAGACGACGAAGACCAGGTGCGGGATCTGGTGGCCGTCGACCCAGGGGGCGTTGGGGTCGGTGGGCGCGGTGCCGACCACGGTGCCGACGACGCCCTTGAGGCCCGCGAAGTCGAACCCGCCGAGCAGCCCGCCGCCCAGGTCGTTGCCGAAGGCGAGGCTGTAGCCGTAGAGCACCCACAGCACGGTCACCACCGCCAGGGCGATGAAGCTCATCATCATCATGTTGAGCACGCTCTTGGCCCGCACCATGCCGCCGTAGAAGAAGGCGAGTCCGGGGGTCATGAGCATGACGAGCGCGGCACTGACCAGTACCCAGGCTGTGTCTCCTGCGTTCACATCGTCCTCCCGTGAACTGTTGATTGCCGGGAAGCATCGGGGGGTGCTGTTTCGCGGAGTGACGCCGTGCGTTTCGCGCGGGTGAACTACCTACTCGCGGGTGTTACGGCCAGGTTTCCCTCACGAGTGGTGAGCGCTCGGTAACGGGTAACGTGGTCGGCGATGAGCGGGGTGATCGAGGTCTACGTCGCCGTGGCCACGCGGCTGCCCTATCACGTCGGCGCCGAGACCTCCGGGCTCACGCCGACGCCCGTGGCGCTGGCGACCGACGTCGGGTGGGTCGCCGAGCAGATCCGCGCGGCCGGGCGGATGTACCGGTGCGGGGACCTGCCGGTGCTGGGTGTGCTCTGGTGGTACTCGGCGAGCATGATGCTGCCCGCGCCGACGGTCGAGTCGCTGGTGGTGACCGGGTTGGCGTTGGACCCGGCGGCGGTGACCCTGCACCTGCACGAGGACGGCCGGATCCTGGCGGCCACCTCGGACTCCCTGTGCCCCTCCCCCGGTGTCGCGGTGGGCGCGGTGTTCGAGTCGGTGATCGAGGCGGTGGCCGAGGTGACCGGGGCGAGGGTCCCCACGCTGTGGGCGGTGGCCACGGACTCGTTGGCGAACCGCGTGTTGTGGTCGGGGGGTGCGAAGGAGGTGGCGCTGTCGCTGGCGGAAGACGTACCGGAGTTGCCGACGCCGCGATTCGTGAACGTCAATGGTCGCGATTACGTCCGTCGCGGTTCCTGTTGCCTGATCTACGAGGCGACCGGCGGACCCAAGTGCGTCTCTTGTCCCCGTCAGCTTCCCGAGGAGAGGTTGGCGAGGCTCTCCTCGCTGTGAGTCTCCAGCCGGTGTGTGAACACGGCGGCGTAGCGCGAGACGAGCTGCGCCGGGTGGATGTCGACTCCTTGCGGGAACCCGAGCGCTAGAGAGCGCCGCACCTGCTTGTAGTGCCTACGCCAGCCTTCGACGACGGCGTCCCCTACCGGCAAGAGGGTGGTGGGGCTGTCGCAGAGCCGGACACCGCTACCGGCGGCGCCGATGAGGATCGCGTGCCGGGCGAGGTCGCAGACCGGGTGGTCGACGTCGGCGTCGGTCAGCCCGCAGGTCGCGGCGTAGGTGTCGGCGCCGAACACGAGCCCGGACACCCGGCCCTGGCCTGCCGCGATCAGGGCGGGCACCGCGCACCGGCCGCTGTGGTCGACCACGGCGCGCGCGGTGTCGACGCCGATCTCGAAGCGCAGCGCCCCGTCGGCCATGCCGAGCCTGCGCTCGAGGACCTCCAGCAGGCCCACCATCACCCTGACCTGCTCGGTCCAGGTGACCTCGGGCAGGGTCAGCGTGACGGGCCTGCCCAGGGCGGTGATCGACAGGTCGAGCGAGCGGACCGCGCGGCGGAACGACTCGGCGGTGGCGAACGAGCGGACCCGGAGGCCGGACTCGGCCAGGCCCCAGCGGCCGAGCAGGTCGGCGGCCCTGGCGGCGTCGGCGTCGCCGGTGTCGTGTTCGCGGCGGGCCAGGTCGATCCGGACGTCCTCGACCGGGTCGGTGCCGAGTCTGTCGCGCACCCGCTCGTGGACGGTGGCGGCGAGCGCGGCGGGGATGCCGACGATCCCGGCCAGCGCGGCCGGGTCGGGGGCGTGTTCGGCGAGCGCCTCGGCGGCCAGGGCGCCCCAGCGGGCCGGGAGGTCGTCGGTGGCGTCCTGGACCGGGACCAGGCAGGTGTGCGCGGGTTGCCTGGCGGCGGCCCGGCTGTCCACGGGGGACGCCTCCGGCGCGGTCTCGGCCAGGGTGGCGACGAGACCGGCGATCAGGGCGCCGTCGAGGGTCGTCCGCATGGGTCCATAGTGACCCCGTCCGGCCGATTCAGACAGTTGGATCACCGTCGGGCGTTCAAGTCCCGGTGGCCCGGTGCGGGGGATCGACCAGGAGGCGGTTGCGGACGGCGAACGAGGCCGCCTCCAGGCGCGAGTGGACCCCCAACTTGGTGAGCAGGGCCTGGATGTGGGTGCGCACGGTGGTCGAGGAGATGCCCATCCGGCGCTGCATGGCCACGGTGCTGGCCCCTTCGACCAACAGCGCCAGGCACTGCCGTTCGCGGGGGGTGAGGTGCGCGGCGAGGCGCTGGGCGTCGCCGATCTCCGGTGAACGCGAACGGCTGACGCGGTTCGGTAGTTCGACTACGACCTCGCCGTTCAACGCGCGCCGCAGCGCCTGAGCTAGGGCGGTGACGCTGCCGGTCTTGTGCAGGTACCCGACCGCGCCTGCCTCTAACGCGCGGGCGACGGTGTCGGGGTTGTCGTCGGCGGTCAGCACAAGGATCTTCGTGTGGGGGCTGGCCTTGATGAGCTCACCGAGCGCGTCGACGCCATCGCCATCGGCGAGCGTGCGGTCGAGCAGGCACAGGTCGGGCTTGAGGCCGCGCAGGGCCGCGACAGCGCCCGCGACGGTGGCGGCAACCCCGCGCACGGTGAACCCGTGCTGGGTGAGCACGGTGCTCAACGCGTCGGCGAAGACGGTGTGGTCGTCGCAGAGCAGCAGGTCCGTCATGTCGCCTCCGGGGTGCCGTCGGTTGGCTCAACGACGCCGAAGGCCACCCGGATGCGCGTACCGGTCGGTAGCCGCGGGGTGATCCGGACGACTCCGCCGACCGAGCGCACCAGACCGTCCACGATGCCGAGGCCACGGCCGGAACGACCCGGTGGACCTGCCCCGAACCCGGGGCCGGTGTCGACGACCTCGACCACGAGCGGGTCGGCACCGACGACCACCACGGTGACCTCGCCGCCCGCGCGGACCGCGTTCGCGACCAGGTTGGACACCACCCGCCACAGCACGGCCGGGTCCAGGTCGACGGTGACCGGCTCCCCCGGTGCGAGCCGGACCGGCGCGCCCGCGGCGGCGGCGACCGCGACGACCTGCCCGAGCAGGGCGCGCACGTCGACCCGGGTGGTCGCCGGGGTCCCGCGCACCAGGTCGACGAGCCTGGCCACCTGGGACTCGATCAGCGCGACCCTGGTCCTGGTCTCCTCGGCCAGCCCGGGGGCGCCGAGCACGGACTCCGTCAGCAGCGCGAGGGTGGCCAACTCGTGGCCGATGTCGTGCAGGACGTCCTGGTCGGCCCCGAACGGGCGCACCCGGTCGGTGCCGCGCCGCCCGGGTCCGATCCGGCGGTCCTCTGGCCAGTCCATCCGGCACCTCCTGCGGGGAGTCCACTCGCGAGATCGGCGCGCAGGAGTCGCGCGTTTCGCTGTATTCGGTGCGGACGGCGCAACGGTTCACCCGGATGGCGCACTTTTTCCGGCGAATTGTCTGACGTGGAGTGACGGACCGGTCACCCGAGGGTCTGGTACGCCTCGACGATGATGTTGTCCCGGTAGCTGCGCGCGGCGCGGTCGAAGGCTCCGCCGCAGGTGACCAGGCGCAGTTCGGGGCCCGGCACGGGCGCGTAGGCGAGGTCGGTGGGGAACGCCGTCTTCGGTGCCCGGGTGGTGGCCGCGACGGCGAAGGTGACGCGGGTGCCGTCGGCGCGGTCGACCTCGACGCGGTCACCGGGGCGCAGGTCGACCAGCCGGAAGAACACGCCGGGTCCGGCGTGGGAGTCGACGTGCCCGGCGAGCAGGGCCGGGCCGACGGCACCGGGCACCGGTCCCGCGGTGAACCAACCCGCGATGTCTGCGGCAACGGGTGGGATGAGTGCGCCAGTGTTGTCTGTGCCGATGTCGACTAGCGCGGTGTCGACGCCGATCGCGGGGATGCGCAGTCGGACCGGCCTGGGGTCGGCTGCGGTAGCGGTCGTCGTTGTCGCTACCGACCAGGTCGGCGCGGTGGGTGTGACGGCGGCGGGGCTGATCGCGCGCGGGTGTTCCGCCTCGCCGGTCACGGCGAAGCAGAACAGCACGACGATCGCACCCAGCGCGCCGACAGCGACCCGACCGATCATCCGCGCCTGCGCACCATCGTGGTGAACAGCGCGCCTGCCGCTCCTGCGATGACGAGCAGTCCGAGGGTGAGCAACACGGTGGGGCTGGTCCCGCCTTTACCGGTTTCAACACCGCCGGTTGGGACTACCTCGGCACCCTTGGCGTCAGCGGTGACCTCAGTGGTGAGCGCGCCGTTCTTCTCCAGGACCAGGACCGTGTAGACGCCACCGGGGTCGAGGCTCACCGGGAGGTCGGTGGGGGTGGCGTCCCTCGGGACGACCTTCAGCACGGAGGCACCGGCCGGGACAAGGGTGTAGTTGGTCGCCTGGCCGAAGACAGCGCGCTCGATCACCGGTACGCCTGCCCGGTCGATGTCGAGTTCACCGGTCTTGGGGGCGGCGTTGACGACACGCATCCGCGCCTGCCCGCTTGGCGGGAGGGTGATGTCGTCGTCGAGGACCTTCAGCGCGAGCGAGGTGAACTTGCCCAGCCCGGCCACGGTGTAGGCGCGGCCCTCGGTGGCCTGGAGGGTCGCGGAGATGACCGGCGGGGACTTCGGGTCGGCGCCCGCGGCGCGCATCGCGATCGTGTAGGTGCCCGGCTCCACTCGCTGGTAGCCGGAGACAGCGCCGTAACCGACACCGTCGAGTTTCACCGACCAGTCCGGTCTGGCGAAGTTCGTGACCGTGACGTCGACGTTCGGCGTATCGGGGGAAAGGTGCGCTAACCGGAGGTAGGTACCGCTAGCGGCGTGGGCGGGCGTGACGCCGAGGGCGGTCAGGATCGCCGCTACGAGCAGGATCAGTGTGGGGCGCATCGGACGGGTCCTTCTCTCAGTTCGGCACGGGGTCACCGGAGAGGCGCCAGGACACGGCGAACCCCCGGTCGGTGAGGCGGAAGTCGTCTGGGGCGTAGGGCGGCAGCTGCGCGGTGAACCAGGCGCGGAGTTCGGCGGCGACCGCGGGGTCGGTGACCGGGCGGCCGTCCACAGCGGACAGCACGACGGTGCGCAGCGGCAGCTCGGACCCGGCCTCCGGCGCCGGGTTGGCCACCTCGGCGATGGTGATGGGGAACTGGGCGCTGATCTCGGCGAGCACGGCCATCGCGCGGAAGTCGACCCGGCCGGTGCCGAAGGCGACCAGGACCGGGTCGGGCGCGGTGATCTTGCTGTTCGCGGCCAGGTCCGCGCCCGCGACCGCCCGGTTGCCGTCGCCGACGAACCCCGCGCCGCCCGCGGTGAGGCTGACGGTGGCGCCGGGGAAGGTCGCGACCGGCAGCCCCGGACCGTCGACGGCGAGCGCGGCGGGTCCGCCGCGGCGGACGCGGCCGTCCTTGTCGGCGAGGTCCCTGGTGAGGTCGGACCACAGCAGCGGCGGCGCGGAGAGGTCGAGATCGCCGGTCGCGTTCGAGTCGAGCCAGTCGGCGATCGCTCGGTGGTCGGCCGTTGGCGCTACCGGACGAACCGCCGGGACGCTCAAGGCGACGGCGGCTACGGCGGCCAGCGTCGCTACCGCGAACGCGGGGCGGGCAGCGCGCGGAAGCCTGTCCAGCAGGATCGCCACGCCGAACAACGCGGCCACGAACAAGCCCGGCACAACGACCGCGAGGGGGCTCGGGAGGACAGTCAGGACTACCGCGATCGCCGCGATGATGACGGCTGGGATGAGCTTGGCGGTACGGCGGGTGATAGCCCCAGCAAGTGCGAGCGCGCCGATACCGAGCCACGCGGCGGCGAACGTGCGCGGTCCTGCGGTGGCGAACAGTTGGGCGCTGGCGCAGCAGACAACCAGCACCGCGGACACCAACAACGGGTGTAGACGAAGAACAGCCGCGGTGAGCACAACGCAGAGGGCCAGCACTGCGGCGGCGGCGACCGATGCCTCGCGGGCGCCGGTCAGGACTGTGTCGTAACGGTTGAAGGATCCGCTGACGCCGCCGTAGAGCACGAGTTGGAGGGTGGTCGCCCACATGTCGAAGGCGACCGGGATGCCCTGTAGTCCCGCCACCCGCGAGTAGGCCGCGTCGACCAAGCCAGGCTCAAGTGAGGTGACGGGCAGTCGAGCGGCCATGACGTGCACGCGGAACACGAACACCACAGCGGAGGCGACCGCGACCAGCCAACCGGCCACAGCCACCGAGCGGCGCGGCAGGAGCGCGAGGAACACGAGACTCGCGTCGAGGACGCGGACGAATGGCAGTAAGAGCGCCACAGGCAGGTATCGGGGTTCACGCTGCCGCAACGCCAATACGAGTGTCAGCAGGAGGTCGGGCAGGAACACGCCCAGGAGCAACGCCGGGATAGTGACCACGCCGGTGACAACCAGGACAGGCAGCGCCAACCACAAGGCCGAGGCGATAGCTGTCTCGGCCGCGAAGGCCGGTGTGCCTCGGGGGAACCGGTTACGCCAAGAGCTTCGCCAGAAGTCCCGTGCCCAGGTGCTGACCTGCGCGCAGTACTCCCCCAGGCCCGCTGGGGCCGTAATGTCCACGATGGCCCCGCGAACGACGAGGACACGACCCAGTCGACGGCGGTAGATCTGTTGGGAGAGGGTGGATCCGAGGTCGATGCCTGCGAGTACGCGAGTGCGGAACAGGCGCGCCGGGCTCGGCGACAACCGTGCGACCTCGGTACGTGGACGGGTCCTGGCGACCGTCAGCAACCACTGACCCAACGCCAACGCCCGCGCGCGGTACGCGGACAGCACCCACGGACCACGCCAGTCCACACGCGCGTACCCGGCCACACCGACGACGTCGGGGTCATCGAACAGCGGCATGGTGCGGTCGAGGAACCGCGGGTCCGGTCGGTGATCGGGCTCAAGCAGCAGCACGTACTCGTAGCCCTCGGGGGGCACCGTGCCGACGTAGATGTCCTCGCGCGCGACCAACTTCTCGGCCGCCTCGATCGCGACAGGCGAGTCCTCTTCGCGCCCGTTGATGAGCACGACGACCGAGCGGTGCACGCGCGAGGTCGAGTCGACCGACGACGACCCGTGTTCACGGTCCCTGCGCACCACCCCGAGGACCGCGGCAACAGCGAACCCCACGCCGACGGTGACAACCGCCAACACCCACGCCGGGATCACCTCGGCACCGGTCCGCCGCCGCCCACCACGCCACCCCCAGCCAATCCGACGAGGCGACCGTAGGTTCCGACGGACTAAACCGGCTCACCCCGCTGGATGAGGCGACCTACGACGTCTGGACGGGATCCTTCGCGCGGGGCAAGAGGCCGGCGGCGCGGGCAGCACTAACAGCCTGCAATCGGCTGTGCACACCAAGTTTGGCGTAGACACTGTGGGTGTGTGTCCGAACGGTATTAGTGGACAGTCCTAACTCGGCAGCGATCTGCGGACCGCGCATGCCGTCGACCATGCACTCCAGCACCTCGCGCTCCCGACCGGACAACGCGTCCAGCGGACCATCCGCGCCGCGGCGGAGGTCGTCCCGCAGGCCGCGGAGCACGGTGCCAAGCAGCCGCGGCGGGAACCACGCGTCGCCCCTGGCCACCCCGCGCAGCACCTCGACCAGGTGCGCCATCCCCGACGCCTTCGAGATCCACGCGTCCGCCCCGGCCCTGGCCGCCGCCAGCGCGCGAGCCGGGTCCTTGCTCCCGGTGAGCGCGACCAGCCGCGCCTCGGGCGCCGCCGCGCGCAGGGTCGCGAACAGCTCGGCCTGCGGCACCCGGACCGCGTCCGGCTCGACGGTGATGATCGTCGGCCGCTCTTGAGCCAGCCTGGCGCCCAACCTCGGGTCGTCGCTGGCGCTGCGGCCCGCCACCCACAGGTCGGTGAACGCGGCGAGCCGCGCGGTCAGCGCCTCGGTGAGCAGCGTGTGGTCGTCGACGAGCCAGAGTTTGATGAGCTCCACGGCCGGACACGGTGCAGCAGCGGGCCGCCGCTGTCCTCATCCAGATGGAGGAGAGTCACCCATTCGTGTGGTGGGTGTTTCCCGCTGACCGGTCCGGGAGAGCTGTCAGTCCAGCCGGGCTGTTCAGTCGAGAAGGGCGTCGACGAACGCGCGGGGGTCGAACGGCGCGAGGTCGTCCGCGCCCTCGCCGAGCCCGACCAGCTTGACCGGGACGCCCAGCTCGCGCTGCACCTGGAAGACGATGCCGCCCTTGGCGGTGCCGTCGAGCTTGGTGAGCACGATGCCGGTGACGTCGACGACCTCGCCGAACACGCGGGCCTGGGTGAGGCCGTTCTGGCCGGTGGTGGCGTCGAGCACGAGCAGCACCTCGTCGACCTCGCCCTGCTTCTCCACCACCCGCTTGACCTTGCCCAGCTCGTCCATCAGGCCGGTCTTGGTGTGGAGCCTGCCCGCGGTGTCGATGAGGACGGTGTCGACGCCGCTCTCCCGGCCGAGCTTGACCGCGTCGAACGCCACCGCGGCCGGGTCGGCGCCTTCCTTGCCGCGGACGACCTGGGCGCCCACGCGGTCCGCCCAGGTCTGGAGCTGGTCGGCGGCCGCGGCGCGGAACGTGTCCGCGGCACCGAGGACCACAGAACGCCCGTCAGCGACAAGAACGCGTGCGAGCTTGCCCGTGGTGGTGGTCTTACCGGTGCCGTTGACTCCTACGACCAATACGACGGCGGGCTGCTTGTTGTCACCATCGCCGTGCGGGAGGGCGCGCACCGCGCGGTCCATCTCCGGGCGCAGCACGTCGAACAGGACCTCGCGCAGGAGAGCGCGGGCCTGGTCCGGGGTGCGGACGCCGCGGGAGACCAGCTCGGTGCGCAGCCGCTGGACGATCTCCTCGGTGGTGGTGGCGCCGAGGTCGGCCAGCAGCAGGGTGTCCTCGACATCGGTCCAGGAGTCCTCGTCGAGGTCACCGGCGCCGAGCAGGCCGAGCAGGCCCTGGCCCAGAGTGGAGCGGCTGCGGGCCAGGCGCCCGCGCAGGCGCTCCAGGCGGCCGCTGGTCGGCGCGATGTCCTCGACCGGCTCGGGCTCGGGGCGCACGGGCTCGGGGACGATGACCGGCATCGGCTCCGGGACGACCACCTCGGGCAGCACCGGGAGCACCGGCTGGACCGGCTCGGCGGGCTCGGTGGCGTCCGGGGTGTCGGCGGCGTCCGGGGTGTCGGCGGCGTCCGGGGTGTCGGCGGCGTCCGGCGCGGTGGTCGGCGCGGTCGTGTCGGGGAGGGTGATGTCGACGATCGGCCGCTTGGGCGAGTCGCGCGGCACCGAGGCGTCGTCGCTGACACCGGGCTGGCCGTCCACCTCGGTCCGCTCGCCCGCCGGGTGCGGCGGTGCCTGCTGCCCACCCGGCGCCAGGCTGATCCCGCCGCCAGCCTGGTAGCCACCGCCCTTGGGCCGCTCGGCCACCTCGGGTTTCGGCTTGTCCAGGCTGATCCGCCTGCGCCTGGCCAGCAGCACCCCGGTGACCAGGGCGGCGACGAGCAGCGCCAGCGCGACGACGAGGACGACGATCAGGGTGTTCGACACCGGGCCATCCTCGCATCCCCCGGTACCGGGGTGCCGGACACCGGCCGGGGCCGCGTCCGGCATGGTCCAATAAGCCCTCGGTGACCTTCGTCGACCGTGCCCCGGCGCCCGTCGTCGGTCCAGCCCAGCCCTACCCTGCCCAGCCCTCCGACCGGCGGGAGCCGTTGCCGTGCGCGTGCTCGACCTCGCGATCATCGTGGTGTTCCTGATCGGCATGCCGCTGCTGGGGGTGCTGATCGGCGGCAAACAGCGCTCCGCGAAGGACTACTTCGTCGGGGACGGCAAGATCTCGTGGTGGGTGGCCTGCCTGTCGGTGGTGTCAGCCGAGACGTCCACGCTGACAGTGCTGAGCGTGCCGACAGTGGCCTACCTCGGCGCCTTCACGTACCTGCAACTGGCGATCGGTTACGTCATCGGACGAACCGTGGTCGCCTTCGTCCTCTTGCCGCGTTACGTGGCCGGGAACATGACCACCGCCTACAACTTCCTCGGGCAGCGGTTCGGGGGTGGGTTGCAGGCGACCGCGTCGGTGACGTTCCTGTTGACCCGTTTGCTCGCCGACGGGGTGCGACTGTTCGCGACCGCGATCCCGGTGAAGGTAGTGCTATCGGCCTACGGCGTGGATGCCGCCTATTGGCAGATCGTCGCGGTGCTGGGCGTGGCGATGGTGGCGTACACGTTCTTCGGTGGGGTTCGCGCGGTCGTGTGGGTCGACGCGATCCAGATGCTCTGGTACGTCCTGGGCGGTGTCGCGGTGATCTGGGTCCTGGCGTGGCGGCTACCGGACGGCTGGCTGGGCGCGGCGGTCGACGCGGGTAAGACGCAGCTGTTCAACTTCACCTCCGCACCGCTGAGCAACCAGTACGCCGCCGTCACGGCGATCCTCGGCGGCGCGGTGCTGTCGATGGCCTCTCACGGCGCCGACCAGCTGGTGGTGCAGCGGCTCATGGCCTGCAACGACGTGCGGGCCGGCCAGAAGGCACTGATCGCCAGCGGTGTGGTGGTGTTCCTGCAGTTCGCGATGTTCCTGCTGATCGGCACCATGCTGTGGTCGTTCTACCGCGGCCTGGACCCGGTGGCCGGGCTGGGCCTGACCACCGGCGACGAGTTGTTCGCCTCGTTCATCGTCACCGAGTTGCCCAGCGGCCTGTCCGGGTTCGTCATCGCGGGGATCCTCGCGGCCGCGTTGAGCTCGTCGTTGGGGGCGCTTGCCTCGTCCACCGTCACCGACGTGTACCAGCGGGTGGTGCGCAGGGAGTTGACCGACGCCGAGGCACTGCGGATGGGTCGTATGTGGACGGTTGTGTGGGCGGGCGCTCTTATCGTCTTCGCCTCGATGTTCACCACGACCAAGAACCCGATCGTCGAGACAGCGCTGGCCATCACCGGTTACACCTACGGCGCGCTGCTCGGCGCGTTCGTCCTCGGGCTGGTGGCGAAACAGGCCCGGCAGGTCGACGCGATCGTCGCGTTCGTGGTGACGGTGGCGGTGATGGCGTTCGTGATCCTGGGGATGAAGTTCAGCAAGGCCACCGGGCAGTTCCTCGGCGTCGACTTCGCCAAGGCGCGCGGCGACTCGGTGGCGCTCGCGTTCCCCTGGTACACGCCGCTGGGGGTGGCGGTGACGCTAGTCGTGGGCGGATTGCTCTCCCTGCGCCACCGCACCGACAGCGCTGTCTAGAAGATCCCCTGCTCCGGCGCGAGGATGCCGCGGGGGTCGAACCGGTTCTTCAGACGGCGGACACGACCATGGGCAGAGCCGTAGTGGCGTTGCCAGTCACCCGGTTGGCTCGGGATAGAGCCGATCGGGTACTGGGTGCCGCCAACGGCCAATGCCTTGTCGTAGGCGGACCGGTTGTCCACCAACAGCTTCCGGACCACTGCCTCGTCCGGTGGGGCTACCACGCGCAGGATGGACAAGATGAACACGACAGGGCTGTCGGGGACCGACACCATCGGACGCGTGAGGCGCTTGCGGGTGAACGGGTACAGCAGGATCGGGCCGCCGCCGGTGTCGGCCGGGGTGAGTTCCGCGAGCAGGTTCTCGATGTAGGAGTCGGTGGCGCGGTCGGGGAGGAAGAGGTTGAGCCACGGGTTGGGGAACCTCAGCGGCCGCAACTGCTCCACGACGGCGTAGACCCGGTTGAGCCACTCGAAGTACGGCATGCCCGTGATCTCTGTCTTCGCGGCAATGGGCAAACCGCGCACGACAGCCTTGTCGTCCGGGGCCTTCGCGGAGTGGTAGACGCCGCCCTCAAGCAGGTAGGTCCAACCAGTCCCGGACCACACCACCTGCCCCTCTAGGTAGTCGAATCGACCGTCGGCGAGGGCGATCCGCTGCGCGGCAGTCATAGAGCGCAGGTCTGGGTACGAGAGGTGGTAGATCCGGGCCGTGGTGGGCGCGGGCACCAGGTCCAGGGTCGCGCGGACGATCACGGCGTACTGGCCCAGGCCCCCGAGCACGGCCTCGAACAGGTCCCGTTCGACGGTCGACGAACACCGGACCACCTTGCCCTCGCCGGTCACGACCTCCAACTCCCGCACGGTGTCCACCAACAGCCCGTGCCGCGAGGTAGCGCCACCGATGCCGCCGACCGACAGCGTGCCGCCCACCGAGAGTCCCAGGTAGTCGGTCGCCACCGGCGGGGTGAACCCTGCCGCCAGCGCTGCCTTGGTCACCTCCAGCCAGGTGGCTCCAGCGTCGACAACGACACCGCGGGCCGAGACCCGGTGCACGGTCGCCAGGGTCCGCGAATCGATGACGACGCCACCGGGCGCCTGCGCCTGCCCGAACGTCGAGTGCCCCTGCCCGCGCACCGCCACCGGGATCCGGTGCTCCGCGGCGAACCGCACCACCTTCACCACATCGGACACCGATCCGGGCCGTAACACCGCGCGGGGACGGCGGTGCGCGATCTGGCCGTAGTCGTCGGCGGCCTCGGTGAGCGCGGCGACATCGGTGACCAGGTCACCGTCGAGCCGCGGCACGGGTAAGCCCGCCGCACCGGTGTCGGCCTGGGCCTGGGTCACCCACCCCACGCCGAGCGCGTCGAAGGCGACGATCGCGGCACCTAGGGTCAGGACCTGTCGGCGGTTGGGCATGCGGCACTCCTCGCCAGAGTTGATCACGGGCGGCGCCACGATAACCGCCGATCACCGCAGCCGGTAGGCGACCAGTTCCAGGTGGAGGGTGAAGCCGAGCGCGGTGAACATCCGCTCGGAGGCGTCGTTGCCCAACGCGACCACCGCCGCCGCCTGGCACCGCGCGCCCTGCTCCGCGGCGAGGGTGCGCAGGAGCGCCCGCACCAACGCACGGCCCGCGCCCGCGTCACGCATGTTGGGATCGACCGCGACGTAGTCGACGTAGAACTCCTCTTGCTGCAAGAACCCAGCCGCGTAGCCGATTACGCCGTCGGCACCCGTCAGCACTACCACCGTGTGGCCGCGAGTCCCGTCGACCAACTGCTCACCGCTGATAGTGCGGTTGGGGAAACAGCGCTCGTGCAGGTCGACCACCTGGGCGCGCGTAGTGGCGTCATCGTCCAACTTGCCCGGTCCCACCGCCTGCTCGGCCGCGCTGATGAGCACCGACCGCAGCGCGGCGCCGGTGAGGGTGAACACGCGGCTCGCGGACCCGGCGGCGAACCCGTGGCGCGCGGCGAAGTCACCGAGCCTGCGGTTGCGCCGGTGGCCGTAGAGCTCCAGATCGGTGACGCCCACCAGCCGCGGCCGCGCGGTGACCAGGTCGAGCAGGTCGTCGGCGGTGTTGTGCCAGAGCTGGCGGACGGCCGGGTGGTCGGCGGGGACGTCGACGAACGGCCCGTACAGCCAGGCCCGGCCCAGCTCGGGGTCGACCTCGGCGCTGAGCAGCGCCCGCACCGCCCCGGCCGCGTCGACGCCGACCACGGCGCCACCGGCCCAGTCCGGGGTCAGCCGGGTCAACTCCTCGACCACCTCGTCCTCGGTGGTCCCGTGGTAGCCGATGTGGTGCCCCGGGTCGGCCTGCAGCCGGGCCACCAGGTCGACCGCGGCGGCCAGGTCGGCCTCGGTCGCGGAACGGAACTCGTACATACCGGAAAGCGTGAACGCCGTGTACCGCCCAGCGCGACTGGATTACCGCCCGCGCCCAGCAGGCGAGCGGTGCGCGCGACCGGCGCCCCGGCGCCCACCGCACCAAGTGGACGGTCCGGCTGCGCACCGCGACCGCGTCGCCGCTGGCAGTGACCGTTTTCAGCCGGGAGCGCCCCGATGGGCACCGTTGGTGGTCCGGAAGGCCGCGTTCGTCGACCCGAGACGGTCCCGTTATTTGCGAAACGATCGGATCAGACCATACTTTGTGCGATCCTCACCGCGACCCGCACGTGCGCGCGGGTGCGTGCGTGCGACCCCCAGAGTTCTCCAGGAAGGCCCCTGCCGATGGCTAACTTCGACCCCAAGCGCGTCACCCCGATCGAGTGGGCGGGTATCGGCGCTGGCGCGCTGGCGTTCATCTTCAGCTTCTTCTCGTGGTACTCGGTGTCCTACGACGGCCCGAGCCTGGGCTTCGCGAGCTTCGACCAGTCGGCGAGCGCGTGGAGCCTGGGCATCGGCGGCTGGCTGCCGATCCTGCTGCTGGTGGCCGCCGCGGTGATCCTGGTGCTGCCGCACGTCGGCACCGCGGTGCCGAACCTGGTCACCATCTGGCTCGGCCTCGCCGCCGCGGCCGTGGTGATCCTGCTCATCCGCTGGCTGACCCTGCCCAGCGCGTCGAGCTACGGCCTCGGCGACAGCGGCATCTCCGTCGGCGCGGGCTTCGGCCTCTACCTCGGCCTGATCGCGGCCATCGTGTCCGCCGTCGCCGCCGGGCTGGCCTTCACCAACTCGCGCAAGGCCGTCCCGCCGCAGGCGCCCCCGGCGCCGGGCTACCCGGCCTGAGCGACCGCGGCACCTCTCGACGGGAAAGCCCCGACCGCCACGGCGGTCGGGGCTTTCCCACGTTCTGGGAGTCCTGTCAGGACACTCGCTAGGACGACGCGGTGGCGCCCTCGGCGTCGCCGTGGTCGGCCCGCTCCGCGGTCGCGCCCTGCGCCGGGATCGCCACCGCCACCACCGCGGCACCCGACTCGGCCTCGGTGGGCGGCTCGGTGGGCGCCGCACCCTCCGCCTGCACCGCGACGGGCTCCGGCGCGGTGCCGTCCGGTGCGGTGTTCTCCAGCGCAGCGCTCTCCGGTGCTGTGTTCTCCGGTGCTGCGTTGTGCGGTGCTGTGTTCTCCGGTGCTGCGTTGTGCGGTGCTGTGTTCTCCGGTGCGGCGGCGGCCTGCTCCGCGGCGCGGCGGGTCGCGTCCTCGGCGATCTTGGCGGCCCCGGCGATGGCCCGGCCCGGGTGCTGCAGCCGCTGCGAGATGACCTGGGTGATGCCGTCGCCGCGCATGCTCACCCCGTAGAGGGCGTCGGCGATCTCCATGGTCGGCTTCTGGTGGGTGATGATGATCAGCTGAGAGCTGGCCCGCAGCTGTTCGAGCAGCCCGATCAGCCGCCGCATGTTGGTGTCGTCCAGCGCGGCCTCGACCTCGTCCATCACGTAGAACGGCGAGGGCCGCGCGCGGAAGATGGCGACCAGCATGGCCACCGCGACCAGCGACTTCTCCCCGCCGGAGAGCAGCGAGAGCCGCTTGACCTTCTTGCCGGGCGGGCGGGCCTCCACGTCGACGCCGGTGACCAGCATGTCCTCGGGCTCGGTGAGGATCATCCGGCCCTCGCCGCCGGGGAACAGCACGTTGAACACCGTCACGAACTCGCGGGCGACGTCCTCGTAGGCGGAGGCGAAGACCTCCAGGATCTTGTCGTCGACCTCCTTGATGACGGTGAGCAGGTCGCGCCGGGTCGCCTTGAGGTCTTCGAGCTGGGTGGAGAGGAACTTGTAGCGCTCCTCCAGCGCGGCGAACTCCTCCAGCGCCAACGGGTTGACCTTGCCGAGCAGCGACAGGTCGCGTTCGGCGCGCTTGGCCCGCCGCGCCTGGGTCTCGCGGTCGTACGGGGTCGACGGCGGCAGGGTCACGTCCTCGCCGCGCTCCTTGGCCGCCTCGTACTCGGCCAGCTCCCCCGGGCTCGGCGGCACCGGGACGGTCGGCCCGTACTCGGTGACCAGGTCGTCGAGGCCGATGCCGAACGTCTCGGCGATCCGGATCTCCAGCTGTTCGAGCCGCAGCCGCTGCTCGGCGCGCAGCACCTCGTCGCGGTGCACGGCGTCGGTCAGCTTCTCCAGCTCGGTGCCCAGCTCGCGGACCTTGCCGCGCACGTCGGCGAGCACCCGCTCGCGTTCGGCGCGCTGGGCCTGGATGGTGTCGCGGTCCTGCGCGGAGCGGGCCAGCGACCGGGCGATGCGCTCCAGGGCCAGCTCACCGCCCTCGACCACGGCCGTGGCGATGGTGGCGCCGCGCTTGCGGGAGGCCATGGCCCTCGACGCGCGCTCGCGGGCCTCGCGCTCGGCGCGGGCGGCGCGGCGCAGCTGGTCGGCCTTGCCCTGCAACGCCCGGTGCCGCTCCTCGGAGGTGCGCAGGGTGAGCCTGCTCTCCATCTCCTCCTGCCTGGCGGAGGCGAGGGAGGCGGTGTACTCGTCGCGTTCGCTGGAGTCGGGCTCGTCGTCGACCGAGTGCTCCTGCTCGACGACCGCGAGCCGCTCCTCCAGCTCGGCGAGCCTGGTCAGCGCGTCGGCGCGGGCCTGCTCGACCTTGCCGCGCTGGTGCTCGGCGCGCTGCACCTCGGCCTCGGCGGAGCGCACGGCGGCGCGCAGCCGGTTGAGGCGCTCAGCGGAGCGGGCGGCGCGGACCTTGCCGTCGTTGAGGGCCTCCTTGACCGCGTCGACGTCGGCGCGGCGGGCCTGCTGCTCGGCGCGGGCGCCCTCCAGCGCGGCGGACGCCTGCTCGACGGCGCGTTCGGCGGCGGAGAGCTTGGCGTTGGCCTCGTCGACGGCGGCCTGGACCTCGATGACGCTGCGGGCCTTCTCCGACCCGCCGACCGCCCAGTACGCGCCGAGGACGTCGCCTTCGCGAGTCACCGCCCGGATCTCGGGGTGGTCGGCGACCAGGGCCCGCGCCTCGGCGAGCCCGTCGACCACGGCCATCCTCTCCAGCGCGCGGTGCACGGCGGGCACCAGCGCGTCGGGGGCGCGCACGAGGTCGACCGCCCACCTGGCGCCGGGGGGCAGCGCGGGCCAGCCCGCGCGGTCGAGCGGGACGGCGGGGCCGCCGACCAGCATCCCGGCCCGGCCCTCGTCACCGTTGCGCAGCAGGCGCAGCGCCTCCAGCGCGCCCTCCGGGTCCGACACCGCGACGGCGTCGGCCACCGGTCCGAGCGCGGCGGCCAGCGCGGCCTCGGCCCCGGTCTCGACGGTCAGCAGCGCGGCCACCGACCCGAGCAGTCCCGGCAGGCGACCGGACGCGGCGAGCAGCGCCCCGGCGCCGTCCTTGCGGGACAGGCCGAGCGAGAGCGCGTCGACCCTGGCCCGCCAGGACGCGATGTCCTTCTCGGCCTGGCGCTCGGCGCGGACCAGTTCCTCGACCCTGGCGCGCGCGGCGTCCAGGGACGCGGTGGCCTGGGTGTGGCGTTCGGCGAGGGCCACGTCGTCGGTGTCCTCGACACCGGACTCCTCCTGGCCGATGGCCAGTTCCTCGGCGGCGATCTCGGCGCGCTCGCGGGCCTCGCCGAGGGTGAAGGAGAGCCGCTCGATCTCCTCGTCGGTGGCGTTGGCCTTGCTGCGCAGCGCCTCGACCTGCCCACCGAGCCTGGCCAGGCCCTCGCGGCGGTCGGCGATCGCGCGGACCGCGGCCAGGTGCGCCTTCTCCGCGGCCTGCACCATCCGCTCCAGCTCGGCCCGCCGCTCGGTGGCCTCGGCCAGGGTGTAGCGGGCCTCGGCGACGGCCTCGAACAGCTCGGCCTCGCGCATCGCGGTGTGCTCGGCCTCCTCCTCGAGCTCCTCCGGGTCGCGCCCACCGCGCGGCGCCTCGACCGCGGCCGACAGGTGCCTGGCGCGCTCGACGGCCAACCGGACGGTGCCGCGCAGCCGCTCCTCCAGCGCGGAGAGCCGGTACCAGGTCTCCTGGGCGGCGGCGAGCTTCGGCTGGTCGACCGCGAGGGCGTCCTCCAGCTCGGTCTGCCTGGCCTGCCCGATCTCCAGGGCCTGCTCGACCTCGGCGCGCTTGCTGCGGGAGGTCGCCTCGTCGGCCTCCTCACGGGCGATGTCGCCGCGCTGGGTGACCAGGTCGTCGGCGTGCAGCCGCAGCCGGGCGTCGCGCAGCTCCGACTGGGTGGTCTGCGCCTTGCGGGCGATCTCGGCCTGCTTGCCCAGCGGCTTGAGCTGGCGGCGCAGCTCGGCGGTCAGGTCGTTGAGCCGGGTGAGGTTGGCCTGCATCGCGTCGAGCTTGCGGATGGCCTTCTCTTTGCGCTTGCGGTGCTTGAGGACGCCAGCGGCCTCCTCGATGAACGCGCGGCGCTCCTCCGGCTTGGACTCCAGGATCGCCGCGAGCTGGCCCTGCCCGACGATGACGTGCATCTCGCGGCCGATGCCGGAGTCCGACAGCAGCTCCTGCACGTCCATCAGGCGGCAGCCCTGGCCGTTGATCTCGTACTCGCTGGCGCCGTCGCGGAACATCCGGCGGGTGATCGACACCTCGGTGTAGTCGATGGGCAGCGCGCCGTCGGCGTTGTCGATGGTCAGGGTCACCTCGGCGCGGCCGAGCGGGGCGCGACCGGCGGTGCCCGCGAAGATGACGTCTTCCATCTTGCCGCCACGCAGGCCCTTGGCACTGCCCTCACCCATCACCCAGCGCAACGCGTCGAGCACGTTGGACTTACCGGAGCCGTTGGGGCCCACGACGCAGGTGATGCCCGGCTCGAACTTGAGCGTCGTCGCCGAGGCGAAGGACTTGAACCCCTTCAGCGTCAGGCTCTTGAGGTGCACGAGTCGAGACCCTTCAGGTGAGGCTCCGGGGGACGACGAGCCGCCGTTATCCGGCCGAGACTACCCGTGCGGGCGGGCCGTTCCGGGGAGGCGGGGCCATACCGGCTGCCACGGCTGGTCAGGACGGCGGAGGGACTCTGTTCAGGAGGGCGGAGGGACTCTGTTCAGGAGGGCGGAGGGACGTCTACGAGCACGATGTCGTCGTCGGTGACCACCTGGACCCGGGAGATCCGGGTCAGGTCGATGGAGGTGCTGCCGGGGATCGACTCGCCCTGCCCGTAGCTGGTCGCCCACCAGCCCGCGACCTCGCGGTAGCCGTCGCGGCCGCGCACCACCAGCTTGCACGGCTTGCCCGGCGGCACGTCGTGCAGCCGGATCTTGACCTCGGTGCCCCAGGCGCGGTCGGTCAGGTCGACATCGGCGCGGACCCCGCTGGCCTGGTCGGTCGCCGACCAGCTGACGGTGAGCGGCGGCTGGTTCTCCTGGCCGCGCAGCGCCTCGTAGACCAGCACCCCGCCCACCGAGAGCGCGACCACCACGGCCGCGGCGGCGGCCATGAGCGCGAGCCTGCGGCCCTTCCGGGGCGCGTCGATATCGGGGATCAGGGCGTCGGGGACCAGGGCACCGGGGACCAGGGTGACGGCCGGGGCGAGCTCGGTGACCGGTTCTTCCTCGTACCAGGCGGGGGGCTCACCGCCGCGCAGGTCCGCGGGCACCTCGGGGGTGTCCTCGAAGTCCGCGGCGGAGATGCGGTGCAGCAGGCCGGGCAGCGGGGCCAGCCGGACGAGTTCAGTGCGGCAGTCGGCGCAGCGCGCGGCGTGCGCCTCGAAGGCGGAGCGCTCCACCGGGTCCAGTGCCCCGAGCAGGTACGCACCCAGCGACAGGGTGTGCGAACAGGTCACAGCTCGGTCACCCCACGCTCCTCCAACGCGTCGCGCAGAGCGCGCAGCGCGTAGAACGACCGGGACTTGACCGTGCCCGGCGGCACCCCGAGCACCTTGGCCGCCTCGGCGACCGTGCGGCGGCGGTAGAACAACTCGGCGATCACCGCGCGGTGGTCGCGGGAGAGCACCCGCATGGCCTCGGCGACCTGCCAGCCCTGCAGCACCTGCTCGAACTCGTCACCGGCGCGCGGCCAGTCGGCGTCGTCGATCGGCACCTCGGCCACCCGGGCGCTCTGCCTGCGGTAACCGGAGATCACCAGGTTCTTGGCCACGGTGTAGAGCCAGGGGCCTGCCTTGTCGGCCTCCAACGACTCCGCGTGTCGCCATGCCCGCAACAGTGTCTCCTGCACGACGTCCTCGGCGCGCTGGTGGTCACCGCCGACCGCGCGCAGCACGTAGCCGAGCAGCGGTCGCCGGTATCGGCTGTAGAGCTGTCGGACGAACTCGTCGTCCTGCCCCGGGCTCCCCACGTTCAGGGCTTACGCCTCCCGAAGCCGGTTGGTTCACTGTGGACCCGGTCACTTCAACGCTCGACGAACCCCCGCAGGTTCCCCTTCGGGTCATCCCACCTCTCGACGACCGCGGTGACGGCCCCGGGGCTCTCGCCCGAACGCAGCGCGACCAGCAGCTCGTCGCAGGGCTGCCGGGCGCCCTCGGCGACCACCTCGACCCGCCCGTCGTCGGTGTTGCGCGCCCACCCGACGAGCCCGAGGCGCAACGCCTGAGACCGCGTCCACCAGCGGAAACCCACCCCTTGGACGTGTCCCCGCACGAACGCGGTCAACCGGACCGCGGGAATCCCCGACACCGGCCCATGGTCGCACGGGCCGGTGTCGGAGATCATCCGCGTAGTGACTAGGAGGTCGTGAAGGTCGGGGCGTCGACCGCCCAGTACCAGTTGTTGGCGCCGTTGGCGAGGCGCCAGGTGATCTTGGCGGACTGGGCGCCCGCGGGGACGGCGATCGAGAGGGACTCGATCTTGGCGATGGCGTCACCGGTGTAGGTCAGCGCGGTGCGAGCGGCGCCGCCGTCGAAGGAGACGGTGACCGTGGCGGTCTCGTTGCCCTCCTTGCGGTAGTGCGAGCTGAAGCCGACCTTGAGCGTGCTCTTACCAGCGACCGACACCGCGGGCGAGGTCAGCGCGCTGGTGTAAGTGCCCGAGGTGGCCTTGTCCGACCACTCGTCGGAGTCGGCGACGGCGAAGACGCCGCGGGCGCGGACGTTGCTCTCCCGGCTCTGGCCCGCCTCGGTCCTGGTCCAGAACTCGTCGGTGGCGAACGACCAGCCGCGCCACTCGGTCACGCCGCCGGTGCCCATGGCGGAGTTGTCGATCGTCCAGCCTGCCGGGGTGGTCTTGGTCCAGCCGCGCACCGAGGCGGGGATCCCGGTCTCGTCGACCCTGGCCTGCAGGGAGCCGACCAGGCCGTCGAACGGGTCGCCGGTCGCGGTGCCCAGCACCCGGCCGTCGAGCGCCGCCGGGATCGCGACGCCGAGCAGCGACAGCACCGTCGGGGCCACGTCCACGTTCTTCGGCGCGACCGCGGGCGTGCCGGGGGTGGTGCCGGGGCCGCTGCGGATGATGAACGACGACCGCTCCGGCGTGGAGTTGCCGCCGTGACCGCCCGCGTCGGTGTGGCCGTGGTCGGCGGAGACGAGGAACGTCCAGTCCTCGTTCGGGTAGTTCGACCGGGCGCGGACGGTGTCGACGAACTGCTTGACCCGCTTGTCGGTCGCGGCGATGGCGTCGAGGTAGCAGGTGGTCGCGGCACCGCAGTTGTGGCCCGCTGCGTCGACGTCGTCGAGGACGACGAAGCTCGCGTCCGGGCCGACGTCGCGCAACCGGGCCACGGTCTGGTTGGTGGTGTCGGTGTCGTTGGCGCCGTTGGCCCTGGCGTCGACCGCGCTGGAGAAGATCGCCTTGCCCGCCGAGTCGTTGACCAGCGGGTCCCAGGTGGCGGCCGCGAAGGTGGACAGCGCGGGCCTGGCCTGCTCGGCGCGGGTCAGGAAGTCCGGGTAGGTCGCCAGGTTGGTCGAGGTGCCCCAGCTGTTGCTCAGCACGCGGTGCTTGTCTGGCCAAGTTCCGGTGGCCAGCGTCGCCCATCCTGGCCCGGACAGGGTGGGCGCGAACGGGGGCGCGTAGAGGGCGGTCTTGCTCGACGAGCCCGACGCGATCAGGCTGTCGAGGGTGGGGGCGTCAGCCGGGGCGATCTTGTCGAACAGCAGGCCGTCGATGCCGATGACCAGCACCTTCGGCGTCTTGGCCGCCGCGACGGCGACGGTGGGGGCCAGGGCGGGGGCGATCAAGGCAGCCGCGGTGACGGCGAGGGCGGTGGTGAGGGCTGGCAGTCGTGTTCGCCGCAAGGGGTTCCTCCATGGACTCGGTCCGGCGAGTACCGCGGTAGGTTCCTGTACAGACAAGTCATCGACAACGGACGGCGGCGGTTCGCCGACCGAACTGTGCGTGAACACCTCGCGCCGGGAACCGCCGTTGCGACGGGTGCCCGTTCGCGTTCACCGGAGCGGGTGATAGCTTGCCGCGCCGTGGCCCGCCTTGCCGACGGGTCAGGGAGGTAGGACCGCATGTCCGAGCCAGCCGACGACCGCGCTGACGACCCCGCGACCGATCCCGACCACGCGAACGACCTGGACTTCCCGGACGACAGCCCGGCCAACCGCCGGTCCCCGTTCGCCATCCTGGGCGTCGCGGGCGTGGTGAGCGCGACCGTGTTCGCCGCCGTGGCCGCGTTCGCCGCGGGTGACGGCGAGGACGCCCAGTCCCCCGGCGCCGAGGTCACGGTCAACCAGACGCACACCACGACCCCCACCACGACAACGACGACCGACGCCACCACCACGGACGTCACCACCACGACGGACCCGACGACCACGGACTCGACCACCACGACGACCGAGCCGGGGACGACGACCACCACCACGACCACCAAGCGGCCCGGTCGGACCACCACCACGACGACCCGGCCGCCCAACCCCGGCACGCCGAGTCAGACGACGACCACGCCGCCGGTGATCACCACGACCCCGCCGCCGGTCACCACCACGACCACGACGACCACGCCGCCGCCCTCGCCGACTTCGTGACCGACGGTGGCGACGTCACCCATTAGTGGTACGTTGCCAAACCGTGACACGTGGACACCGTTCCGGCGGTCGCCGTACCCGCTTGGTGCCCGCCGTGCTCGTAGCCCTGGCTGTCGGGGCGGGCACGGCGGGAGTGGCCACCCTGGCGACCGCACCCAGCGTGGGCGACGGGACCCTCGCTTCCCCCGATGAGGCGTCACTCGATCGCCAGATCGCGCTGGTCGAGGGCACGACGGCGGACCCGAGCGCCGAGTCCACCACCACGACGCCCACGACGCTGTCGTCGGTGAGCACGACCCCGACGACGACCACCACGACGTCCTCGTCCGCACCGGTCACGACGACCACCACGACGACGGTCAAGCCCACGACCACGCCGCCGAAGCCGACGACGACCCAGCCGCCACCCCCGGTCGACCCGTCCGCCGCGGGCCAGGTCCTGGCGATCACCAACGACGAGCGGGCGAAGGCGGGGTGCGCGCCGCTGGTGCTCGACGCCCGGCTCAACCAGGCCGCGCAGGCGCACAGCGCGGACATGTCGGCGCAGAACTACTTCTCGCACACCAGCCTCGACGGCCGCACGTTCGTCGACCGGGCGAAGGCGGCCGGTTACCCGAGCCCCGGCGCGGAGAACATCGCCAAGGGGCAGCGGACCGCGGCGCAGGTGATGACCGCGTGGATGAACTCCTCCGGCCACCGCGCCAACATCCTCAACTGCGGGCTGACGACGATGGGGCTCGGCTTCGTGCAGAACGGCTACTACTGGACTCAGATCTTCGGTAGATAGGCGAGCTTCGGCCGGTAGGTCAGAGTTCGAAGCGGTAGCCCATGCCCGCCTCGGTGATCAGGTGGCGCGGGCGCGAGGGTTCGGGTTCGAGTTTCCGGCGCAGTTGGGCCAGGTACACGCGCAGGTAGTGCGTTTCGTTGGCGTAGGCGGGACCCCAGACCTCTTGCAGCAACTGCTTCTGTGCGACCAACCGGCCTCGGTTGCGCGCCAACACTTCCAGGATCCCCCACTCGGTCGGGGTGAGGTGTACTTCCGCGTTGTCGCGGTGGACCTTCTTCGCGGCTAGATCCACCGCGAAGGACGCCGTTGTCACCACGGCTTCTTCGGTCGCGGGCGTTGTGGTGCCTCTACGCACGGCGGCACGTAGGCGGGCAAGGAGTTCGTCCATCCCGAAGGGCTTGGTGACGTAATCGTCCGCGCCCGCGTCCAGAGCCTTGACCTTGTCGGTGGAGTCGCCTCGTGCCGAGAGAACGATGATGGGGACCGAAGTCCAGCCTCTGAGGCCCTCGATCACCTCGGCGCCATCTATGTCCGGCAGTCCTAGATCGAGGACGACCACATCAGGCTTGCTCTCCGCGGCCGCTCGTAGTGCGGCGGCGCCGTCGTGGGCCGTGCGGACGTCGTAGCCGCGCGCGGTGAGGTTGATGCGGAGCGCGCGGACGATCTGGGGTTCGTCGTCGACGACGAGCACGGTGGTCACGGCGGCTCCAGATCGGTGCGGGTCACCCCTCGGTGCATCCTCGCACCACGCGGGCGGTCCGGCCGCAAGAGTGCGCCTCTCGCGGCCGGACCGGTCACGCCTTGACGGAATCCTGATGCCGGGACCCCGGGCGTTGACGCTATTTGGTGGTTGTCGGAGCGGGCGTGGTCGGCGGGGTCGAGGTCACCGCCGTCGCCGAGGTGGGCGCCGCTGTCACGGACGGGGTGGTCGGGGCCGGGGTGGTCGTCGCCGGGGTGGTCGGGGCCGGGGTGGTCGGGGCCGGAGTGGGTGTCGGCCTGGTGTCGGTCGCCTTCGGCGGGAGGGGCACGAACGGCATCCCGGACTCGGGGTCGCAGGTGTGCCTCGCGCCCTGCTGGACCCCGCGCGGCAGCGGGAACCTGTTGACGTAGCCCTCCGACTCGGAGCCGTTCTCGTCGCAGAACCGGCCGAACAGCTTGATCGGGCTGCCGTCCTCGTCGTAGAGGTAGAACTCGGTGATCGCCTTGCCGTCACCGTCGACCGCGTAGACGTTCCTGAGCGAGGAACCGTCGTAGGTCAGGCCGCCGGTGCTGTAGACGGGGTAGTAGTCCCGGCTCTCCCGGGAGCCGGAGTCGACGGCGAACGCCACCATGGCGAGCACCACCCCGGCCAGGCAAGCGTTTGCCGCCACCACGACCGGCACCAGCCGCCGGTCGTCCCGCGAGCGCGGCTGCGCCCACGACACCAGCGCGACCACGCCGAGCAGGATGATCGCCGCCTCGTCGCGACCGGCGAACACGACCAGGACGACCAGGCCGATCCGCACCAGCGACCACGCGGGCTTGAGGGAGCGCAGGTACTCGACGGCCCGGTCGGGCAGCCGGGCGAACGCGGCCCGCGCCTTGCGCTGACCGAACCGGTACTCCGCCAGCGCCTCGACGTCGGCCGGGCGGACCCGGTCGGTGAACAGCCACACCAGTGCGGGAACCGCGAAGATCACGCACACCCCCAGTACGGCGAACTGCCCGTTGCGCCCGGCGAGCGCGACCGCCCCGGTGCCGAACGCGACCACGGTCACCAACAGCGTCACCCACAGGGTGAACCGCGCGGCCCACTTCGTGCCGCCCCGCATCGGGGCGGGCGGTGGATACCCGCCCGCGGCCCGCAACTCCGCCGCGTACGCCTCCGGCGTGCCCAGCCTGCGGGTCACCTCCTCGGCGTCACCCGCCTCGGCGAACACCTCGGTGACGTGCGGCTCGACGTCCTCCATCACCTCGGTCAGCTCGTCGGCGGGCAGATCGGCCAGCGCCGCGCGCACCCGGCCGAGGTAGTCCGCGACCCCGGGCCGCGCCTCCGTCGCGTTCACGCCACAGCCCCCTTCGTCAGAATCCCGTCCATCGCCACGGCGAAGGCCCGCCAGTCGCGCTCCGACTCGACCAACCGCTCCCGCCCGGCGTCGTTGACCCCGTAGTACTTGCGGTGCGGCCCCTCGTCACTGGGCACCACGTAGGACGTGAGGAACCCGGCCCGGTACAACCGCCGCAACGTCCCGTACACCGACGCGTCCCCCACTTCCGCCAACCCCCCACCCCGCAACCGCCGCAGCACGTCGTACCCGTACCCGTCCTCATCCCGCAGCACGGCCAGCACGGCCAGGTCCAGCACTCCCTTGAGCAACTGACTGGTGTCCACGCGCACCCCCTCCCGCTATCGCACTGTGGACACTATTGCGCAGTGCGCACTACCGCGCAAGCCACACCCCTTCCTCGCCGCCGCGACACCCCGCTCGACCTTGGCCCAGCCCTAGCCCCGCGACTCACCCAGCACGACGGCTTCCGCTCGCCCCTGACCCACCGGCCCACCCGGCCGCCTGGCCCACCAGCCCGGCCGCCTGACCCACCGGTCGCCTGGCCGCCCGGCCGCCTGACCCACTGGCCCGCCCGGTCGCCTGGCCCACCAGCCCACACCCACGGCTCATCCCGCACCACGGCTTTCCGCTTCGCCTGCCAGCAGCGGAGAACGCGCTTTCAGCCGCGATTCCCTCGACCCCAGCCGGCATTCTCAGCGCCCCGGTCAATTAATCCGACCGAGCCCTTGACATTCCGCCGCCGCCGGTCCAAAAAGGGCAGGCCCCCACCCACCCGGGGGCCGCCCCGAATCCAGATTACGGCATTTGGTGGGGGCGGAACAAGAGGTCAGGGGCAGGGTGGGGATAACTGGAGGGTATGGGGACAACCGGGAATCGGCAGGTCAGGGCCACAGGGCGAGGTGAGCCGCCGGGAGGTGTCAGGAAGTGGTGGGGCGGGGTTGACAGCGGGGGCAGGAGAAAGAGGAGCGGTTCATGAAAGGCTCCCGCTGAATTGCGCGACCGCAGCGAGGACAGGGAAGACCCTCTTGGCCATAAGCGTTCAAAGACCGGTCGAAATAGCCCGATTGGCCGTTGATGTTCACGTACAGCGCGTCGAAAGAGGTGCCGCCGACGTCGAGGGCGGCGTTCATGACGGCGGTGGCGGCGTCGAGGAGTTCGCCGGTTTTGCGCGGGGTAAGAGTGTCCGTTGGGCGGGCCCAGTGGAGGCGGGCGTGCCACAGGGCCTCGTCGGCGTAGATGTTGCCGATGCCGGAGACGAGGGTCTGGTCCAAGAGGGCGCGTTTGACCTCGGTGCGACGGCGGCGGAGGGCGGCGATCGCGGCGGTGCGGTCGAAGGCCGGGTCCATGGGGTCGCGCGCGATGTGGGCGATCGGGGCGGGGAGCGGCACGCCGTCGACGGTGACCACCGGTTCGACCGAGAGGCCGCCGAAGGTGCGCTGGTCGACGAAGCGGAGTTCGGGGCCGTCGTCGGCGAAGGTCAGGCGGACGCGCAGGTGCTTCTCGTCCGGGGTGCCGGGCGGTTGGACGAGCATCTGGCCGCTCATGCCCAGGTGCGCCAGCACGGCCTCACCGGAACTCAGGTCGACCCACAGGTACTTGCCGCGGCGGCGGGCGGCGACGAGTTCGTGCCCGGCGACGCGGCCACCGAAGTCGACCGTGCCGGGCAGGTGGCGGCGGATCGCCCGCGGGTGCATGACCTCGACCCGCGACACCACCCGGCCTGCCACGTGGTCCTGCAGGCCGCGCCGAACCACCTCGACCTCGGGGAGCTCAGGCACCGTCGTCAGATGAGGGTGACTTGACCTTCGCGCTGAGCTCGGTCCACGCCGCCTCCGCGGCCTTCTGCTCGGCTTCCTTCTTGGTCCGGCCGTCACCGTTGCCGTAACCCTGGCCGTTCACCACGACGATGGCGGTGAACTCCTTGCGGTGGTCCGGTCCCTCTTCGCGGACCCGGTACTCGGGCACGCCGAGACCGGCCGACGCGGTCAACTCCTGGAGGCTGGTCTTCCAGTCCAGGCCCGCGCCCATCCCCGACGCCGCTTCCAGCTTCGGGTCGAAGTGCCGGTGCACGACCGCCCTGGCCACCTCGATGCCGTGCTCGAGGTAGACCGCGCCGATCACGGCCTCCATGCCGTCGGCGAGGATGCTGGCCTTGTCGCGGCCGCCGGTGAGCTCCTCGCCCTTGCCCAGCAGCAGGTGCGCGCCGAGCCCGCCATCGCCCAGCGTCCTGGCGACGTCGGCCAGCGCGTGCATGTTGACCACGCTCGCGCGCAGCTTCGCCAGGTAGCCCTCGGGGCGGTCGGGGTGCGCCCGGTAGAGGTGGTCGGTCACGACGAGACCGAGCACCGCGTCGCCGAGGAACTCCAGCCGCTCGTTGGGCGGCAGGCCGCCGTTCTCGTACGCGTACGAGCGGTGCGTCAAGGCGAGCACGAGCAGCTCGGCGCCCAACCGGACGCCGAGCGCGTCGAGCAGCGTTTCCGGGTCCGCGCGCGGACCTCGGGACGCTTTACCCCCCATGCCGTGGATCTGCTTCCGCCGGGGCTACGCGGGCTGCGTAACCTGGCGGCCGTTGTACTGGCCGCAGGTGGGGCAGGCGATGTGCTGCGGCTTGGGCGCGCGGCATGCCTTGTTCGAGCAGCTGACCAGCGACACCGCGGTGGTCTTCCACTGAGAACGGCGCGCGCGGGTGTTCGAACGCGACATCTTCCGCTTGGGGACGGCCACGACTGACTCTCCTCTGCCGAGCTGTTGTGCAGGACGCCGGTGGGGCCTAGTGCCCCTGGTCCTGTTGGGACCGCTCTTGCAGCGCGGCCCACCGAGGGTCAATGGTCTCATGCCGGTGATCCGGCCCGAGATCGGCCCACTTGCCGCCGCACCCCGCGCACAACCCGGGGCAGTCCTCGGCGCACAGCGGCACGTGCGGGACGGCGAGCACGACCGCGTCGCGCACCACCGGCTCCAGGTCGAGCCGCTCGTCGACCAGCCTGCTGACCTCGTCGTCGTCGGTGGTCTCGTCGGTCGTGCTGTCCGGGTAGGCGAACAGCTCGGTGACGCGGACGGTGACCTCGTCGGTGATCGGGTCCAGACAGCGCGAGCACTCCCCGGCCAACGGCCCGTCGGCGGTGCCGGTCACCAACACGCCCTCGACCACCGACTCGAGCAACAGGTCCAGCTCGACCTCGGCCCCGACCGGCACACCGATGACACCCTCGAGACCGAGGACGTAGGTCGCGGTCGCGGTGCGACGCACCGACCTGCTCGAGCCGGGACGCCTACCCAACTCACGGGTATCAATCACCCACGGGCCGGAGAGCACCTGGCGGGACGAGCCCTTGCGGTTCGCGGACATGGCGGTTCTGGTCAGCACCTTCGACGCGGGGGGTTGGCGGTTCTCGTGGCAAGTGGTTGCCTGCCGCGCCGGAGCGCGGGCAGCCGGGTCGGAACACGGCCGCTCTGCCCAAGCACAGCCACGACAGAGTACGCGACGGCGGTGGCCTGCCGGAAATCAGCCGCCGTCGTAGTCGAAGGGCACCGCGGCGGACACGCTCACCGGGCCGCGCAGGTGCGAGCGGCCCTTGCCGACGGTGCGCAGGGTGTGGGTGAGCAGGTCCTCGAACTCGGCGAGCTTGCCGTCGACGTAGGCGTCGCACTCGTCGCGCTGGCGGGCCGCCTCCTCGGCGGTCGCGTCGAGCACGCGGGCGGACTCGGCGTGCGCGGCCTGCACGACCTCGGTCTGCGAGACGAGCCTGCCCTGCTCGAAGCGGCCCTCCTCGATGGCGCGCTCGTAGGACTCGCGGCCCGCCTGCAGCATCCGGTCGGCCTCGACCTGGGAGCGCCCGACCAGGCTCTCGTACTCGGCGCGGGCGGCGGCCACGGCGCGGTCGGCCTCGTCGCGGGCGTCGGCCACCAGCCGGTCGGCGTGCGCGGACGCCTCGGCGATCAGCGACTCGGCCTGGGCGCGGGCGGCGGCGATGGCGTTCTCCGCCTCCATGGTGGCCTTGCTCACCGCCTGCTCGGACTGGTGCTCGGCGGAGCCGATGATCTCGTCCTTGCGGTCGAGCACGTCCTGGGCGTCGTCGACCTCGGCAGGCAGCGCGTCGCGGATCTCGTCGAGCAGCTCGAGGACGTCGCCGCGGGGCACCACGCAGCCGGAGGTCATCGGCAGGCCCCTGGCCTCCTCCACGATCGTGACCAGCTCATCGATGGCCTCGAAGACCTTGTACACGACTCCTCCTCCGCCCGGTCGCCGCACGGGCACGACAGGCCCCCACGCGGAGATTCTGCCCGCTCGGCGACGGCCCTCGGGGGACGTGGCCGCCGGCGTGTCCCCCGGCGGCCACGCCGCGCCCCCGATCGGGCTGGGACTAGAAGGTGATCAGGCGGAAGGAGGCGTAGTGGTCGGAGGTGTAGAAGTACTCACCGCCGTTGCCGGTGACGATGCGGCGGGCGCCCCGGGTCGACGAGCCGGGGGTCTTGACCGTGTACTCGTGGTAGTAGCCGGTCGAGCAGGCGGGGAGGATCCGCTCGCGGTTCTGGAAGACGACGCCGTCCTGCGGGTAGGGGAAAGGTCCGCCGGAGCGGATAAGACGGTAGGTGTCGGTGGCCTGCGACGGCAGGCTCGACAGGGCGACGCGGGTGTAAGAGGACGTGTTGCCGCACGCGGGCTGGGCGGCAGAAGCGGCGGTTGCGACCGGGGTCGCGGTGGCCTCGCCGCCGAAGAAACCGAGCGCGGCGAAGATGAGGGCGAGCACAGCGGTGACGCTCTTGGTCCTGGTAGCCGGGGACTGCACAGCGGGGGACTTCACAGCGAGGTTGCTCATTCACCGAAAGTAACCAGGTTGGGTGATCATCAGCTGTCGGTGGCGTGAACCGGGCTGTGGCAGGCTGTGAACGTGCTGATCCGCCCCGCCCGCGCCGAGGACGTCCCCGCGATCGTGGCCATGCTCGCCGACGACCCGCTTGGCGCGGCGCGCGAGCAGCCGGGCGACCCGCGCTACGACGAGGCGTACGCCGAGATCGCGGCCGACCCGAGGCAGCTGCTGGTGGTGGCCGAGGTCGACGACGAGGTGGTCGGCACGCTCCAGCTGACGCTGACGCCGGGGCTGTCCCGGCTGGGGGCGACCCGCGCCACGATCGAGGGAGTGCGGGTCCACTCGGCGCACCGCGGCAGCGGACTGGGCCAGGCGCTGATCGAGTGGGCGGTGCGCGAGGCCGGGGACCGCGGCGCGATCATGGTGCAGCTGACCACCGACGTGTCCCGCAAGGACGCCCACCGCTTCTACGAGCGGTTGGGCTTCGTCGCCAGCCATATCGGCATGAAGCTTCCGCTGTAACACTCTCTCCCGCCACCCACCCCCACGTCCCCGCCCGGCATCGTTCCCCAGTCGGCAGCGACGGTCCGGTGTCAGTCGGTGGTGGCGCGGTTCTCGGCCAGGCGGGCGAGGAGTCGCTTGTGCACGGTGGGCGGGAGCAGGTGGGTGACGTCGCCGCCGTAGGTCGCGACCTCCTTGACCAGGGAGCTGGACAGGAAGCTGTTGAGCGGCTTGGTCGGCATGAACATGGTCTCGACGCCGGTGAGGCCCTGGTTCATCTGGGCCATCTGCAGCTCGTAGTCGAAGTCGCTGACCGCGCGCAGGCCCTTGACGATGGCCTGGACGTCGCGCTCGCGGCAGAAGTCGACCAGCAGGCCGTGCCAGGAGTCGACCCGCACGTTGGGCAGGTGCGCCGCGGTCTCGGCCAGCAGCGCCAGCCGTTCGTCGACGGTGAACAGCCCGCGCTTGCTCTTGTTGATCATGACGGCGACCACGACCTCGTCGAACAGGGCGGCGGCCCGCTCGATGATGTCGAGGTGGCCGTTGGTTGGCGGGTCGTATGAGCCCGGGCAGACCGCGCGCGTCATGATCCGGACCGTAGCAGCAGGACCGGCCGCCGACGGGCCGCTGTCACCGCGCTCACCCGGGTTGGTGGGCCGCCCAGTGCACTGTGGTCTCCCCGTAGCGGCGGGAGCGGGTGGGCACCAGCGCGGCTGGCCACCTCGGGTCACCGGACCGGGTGGACCGCTCCACCACGACGGTGGCGTCCTCGGCGAGCCAGCCGTCCGCGAGCGCGGCCAGCACCTCCGCCAGCTCCGCGTCGTCGAGCGCGTACGGGGGGTCGGCGAAGACCAGGTCGTACGGACGCGCCGGGGGGGCGGCGAGCACGCGGTCCACCCGGGAGGCGCGGATGTCGACGCCGGGGAGCGCGACGGTGTCGGCGTTGCGGCGCAGCACGGTCACGGCGGTGCGGTCGTGCTCGACGAGGGTGACCAGGGCGGCGCCGCGGGAGAGGGCTTCCAGGCCCAGCGCGCCGGAGCCCGCGTAGAGGTCGAGGACCCTGGCCCCGTCGAGGTCGACGGCGGCGGCGAGGGCGCTGAACAGGGACTCCCTGACCCGGTCGGCGGTGGGCCGCGTCCCCTTGGGCGGCACGGCCAACCGGCGGCCACCGGCGGCGCCCGCCACGATCCTGGTCACCCGGCCATGGTGCCCGACGACCGCCCACTTGCCGGGAACCGGGGGTTGCGGAGGCGGTGGGCGGGTGCGGCTGAGGGTGGCGGGCGGGTGAGGCAGGGGGTGGCGGGCGGGTGCGGCTGAGGGTGGCGGGCGGGTGAGGCAGGGGGTGGCGGGCGGGTGAGGCACAGCACATCCACCCGGCGACCGATTCACCCGCGCACGCGAACGCGTAATCTCACTCTTCCGTCCGAAGAACACCCCGGGAGAGCTGCGTGTCGGAAACCTCTGTGAGAGAGGCCGAGATCGCGGTCGAGCAGAAGCACGTCGACGTCGTCTACGCCCGCGTCGCCGAGATGCGGCACGAGGCGGAGGCCATGCGCACCCGGGGTGACGCGCTCGCCCACGGCGCGCGCAACGAGGCCGTGTTCGAGCAGGCCGCGATGCTGTTCGAGCGGGACGTGATGGTCCGCCACGCCACCCAGATCCTGCGCACGCTCGACGCCGAGCACGAGGGCCTGGTGTTCGGCCGGTTGGACAGCACCGACGGCGAGACGCAGTACGTCGGCAGGCTCGGGGTGCGCGACGGGGACTTCGAGAACCTGGTGACCGACTGGCGCGCGCCCGCCGCGGCGCCGTTCTACCAGGCGACCGCCGAGATGCCGATGCAGGTGATCCGGCGCAGGGTGATCCGCTCGACCGGACAGTCCGTGGTCGACATCGACGACGACCTGCTGATGCCGGAGAGCAGGCTGGACTCGATGCCGGTGGTCGGCGAGGGCGCGCTGATCGCGAGCCTGACCAGGGCGCGCGGCGAGAACATGCGCGACATCGTGGCCACCATCCAGAAGGAGCAGGACGAGGCGATCCGGGCGCCGTGGCGCGGGGTCACCGAGATCACCGGCGGGCCGGGCACCGGCAAGACGGCGGTCGCGCTGCACCGGGTGGCGTACCTGCTCTACCGGGACCGGCGGCGGATGGGCGGCACCGGCGTGCTCGTGGTCGGCCCGTCGCCCGCGTTCACCTCGTACATCTCGCGCGTCCTGCCGTCGATGGGCGAGGACAACGTGGAGCTGCGGTCGCTGTCGGACCTGCTCGACGGCGCGGCGGCGACCAGGGTGGACCCGGCGCCGGTTGCCGCGGTCAAGGGGTCGCTGCAGATGCGCCGGATCCTCAAGCGCGCGATCCGCGAGGCACCGGTGGACGCGCCGACCGAGCTGCGGATCATGTACCGGGGTGAGGTGCTCAAGCTCGAGGCGCGGGACCTGGTCGGGGTGCGCGCCGCGGTGCACAACGGGCGCAGGCCGCCGAACCAGTCGCGAGTGGACGCCGCCGAGGCGCTGCTGGAAGCGTTGTGGCGCAAGGCGGACTCGTACGAGGACTACCCGGTGAAGCGGGCGGAGTTGATCCGCGACATCGGTGAGCGCATCGACTTCCACAAGTTCGTGGTCATGTGGTGGCAGCTGCTGTCGCCCGCGGAGGTGTTGCGCGGTCTCGCCGACCGCAAGCTGCTGGCGCGGGCCGCCGGTCGGGTGCTCACCCGGTCCGAAGTGGACATGGTGGCCGACTCGTGGGCCAAGCCGGGCTGGTCGGTGGCCGACATCGCGCTGCTCGACGAGCTGCGCGTGCTGCTCGGCAGACCCCCGAAGCGGCGCAGGCGGCTGGAGCACGACCCGTTCGCCCCGGTGTCGGTCGCCAGCGGCCGCCGCCAGGACTACGACGAGTACTCCCACATCGTCGTCGACGAGGCCCAGGACCTGTCCCCCATGCAGTGGCGCATGGTCGGCCGCCGCGGCAAGTACGCCAGCTGGACCGTCGTCGGCGACCCGGTGCAGAGCTCCTGGCCGGACCCGGCCGAGGCCCGCCAGGCCATGGACGCGGCCTTCGGCGGCCCCAGGACTCAACGCCGCCGCTTCGGCCTGCGCACCAACTACCGCAACTCGGCCGAGATCTTCGACCTAGCAGGCAAGGTAGTCCGCGACGTCGCCACCCCCGACCAACTCCCCCACGCCGTCCGCTCCACCGGAGTCGACCCGATCATCCTGGTCACCACAGCCCTGACGAAGGCAGCCAT
The DNA here is from genome assembly GCF_003663795.1 of Actinokineospora cianjurensis. Taxonomy (NCBI): domain Bacteria; kingdom Bacillati; phylum Actinomycetota; class Actinomycetes; order Pseudonocardiales; family Pseudonocardiaceae; genus Actinokineospora; species Actinokineospora cianjurensis. The sequence goes on along the minus strand of NZ_RCDD01000004.1, from coordinate 417,355 downwards.
CGAATCGGCCCAGGACTTGCTGGGCACGGTCGACGGCACAGTCGGCATCATCACCGCCACCAGCCGCGTCGACACGTTGCGCGCGGCAGCGGAGGAAGTCGGCAACTCCCGCCTCCGCGTAGTGGACGGCCTGGAGTCGAAGGGCTTGGAGTACGACGCGGTGGTGCTGGTGGAACCGGAGGAACTAATCCGCGAGTCTTCTACCGGCCCGCGCACCCTCTACGTGGCCCTAACCCGAGCCACCCAACGCCTAACCGTGATCACCTCAAACCCCACCTGGCCCGACTAGCCCAGTTCTTGGCCAGACCGTCAGAGACTCGGCGGCGTTGACCCCGACGCGCCCCTCTCAGGCGCTGGTCCGCAGGTGCCCCTCTCAGACGTTGGCCAACAACACGCCCCTAAACAACGTTGGCCAGCCCCGCGCTCCTCGGAGTCGCTGGTGCCAACTGCTCGATGGGGCGGACTTGTTTTGTGTGGGGGGACGGCACACGTAGCGTCGTTCGCGGCAGGGCCTGCTTTTCGGCCCCTGCTTTGCGGTTCTGCCCGGGTGTCGTAGGGGCCCCACGCAAAACAAGTTCGCCGCATCGAGCAAAGCTCGAAACTCGCGCCCCGGCCAATGCCGAAGGCGAGGCGTTCACCGTCGATGGCGCAGCCGAGCACGAGAGCCGCAACCCCTCAGCCCAAGATCAAACCCGCCACAGCAGCCCCCGGTACACAGCTTACCGGCGCACACCGACACAACGCCCCGACCGAGCCGCCAGCCTGTGGACAACCCGCCCCCACAAGATCAACCCGCACAAAGCACCCCCCGATATACAGCCTACCGAGCAGCACCGACAAACCAGGCCGAGCAAGCAGCCACCCTGTGGACAACTCCCCCAACAACCCGCCCCACAACGACCCGCACCCCACCGCCCACTGTCACCAGCAGCCGATGGGGTGCGAATCCGCCACTCCTAAGCCAGCACCACCAACAGATCCCCACCCTCAACCTGCTGCACCGCACCAATAGCCAACCGAGACACCGTCCCAGACTTAGGCGCCGTGATCGCAGCCTCCATCTTCATAGCCTCAATAGTCGCAACGGTCGCCCCAGCCTCCACCGAGTCCCCCTCAGCCACCGCCAACGTCACCACCCCCGCGAACGGCGCAGCAACATGGTTCGCGTTCCCCCGATCGGCCTTCTCAGCAGCAGGCAGATCCGCAGCCACCGACCGATCCCGAACCTGGATAGGCCGCAGTTGCCCGTTGAGCGTGGCCAGCACGGTCCGCATCCCACGCTCGTCAGCCTCGGCGACCGCCTCCAGTTCCAACAGGAGGGTCACACCGCGATCGAGCTCCACCGCGTATTCCTTGCCCTGCTGCAGGCCGAAGAAGAAGTCCTTGCTGGCCAGGACGCTGGTGTCGCCGTACTGGTCGCGGTGGGCCAGGTACTCCTTGGTGGGGCCGGGGAACAGCAGCCGGTTGAGGGTCGCTCGGCGGTCCTCGGCCAGGCCGGTGCGGTCGGCGTCGGTCAGGTCGGCGATGCCCTTGGGGGCGGGGCGGCCCTTGAGGGCCTTGCTGCGGAACGGTTCCGGCCAGCCGCCCGCCGGGTCGCCCAGTTCGCCGTGCAGGAAGCCGATGACGGAGTCCGGGATGTCGAAGCGGCCGGGGTCGGCCTCGAACTCCTTGGGGTCGACGTTCGCGCCGACCAGGTGCAGCGCGAGGTCGCCGACGACCTTCGACGACGGGGTGACCTTCACCAGGCGGCCGAGCATCCGGTCCGCGGCGGCGTAGATGGTCTCGATGTCCTCGAACCGGTCGCCGAGGCCGAGGGCGACGGCCTGGGTGCGCAGGTTGGACAGCTGACCGCCGGGGATCTCGTGGTGGTAGACGCGGCCGGTCGGCGCGGGCAGGCCCGCCTCGAACGGCGCGTACACCCGGCGCACGGTCTCCCAGTACGGCTCCAGGTCCGACACCGCCTGCAGCGACAGGCCGGTCTCCCGGTCGCTGTGGTCGGTGGCGGCCACGATCGCCGACAGCGACGGCTGCGACGTGGTGCCCGACAGCGACGCGACGGCGCCGTCCACCGCGTCCACACCGGACTGGATGGCGGCCAGGTAGGTCGCGAGCTGCCCACCGGCGGTGTCGTGGGTGTGCAGGTGGACCGGGAGGTCGAACTCCTTGCGCAGCGCGGTGATCAGCCGGGCCGCGGCGGGCGGGCGCAGCAGGCCCGCCATGTCCTTGACGGCGAGCACGTGCGCGCCCGCGCCGACGATCTGCTCGGCCAGCTTCAGGTAGTAGTCGAGGGTGTAGAGCTGCTCGGCCGGGTCCGACAGGTCGGCGGTGTAGCAGAGGGCGACCTCGGCGATCGCGGTGCCGGTCTCGCGGACCGCCTCGATCGCGGGCCGCATCTGCTCGACGTCGTTGAGGGCGTCGAAGATGCGGAAGATGTCGATGCCGGTGTCGGTGGCCTCGCGGACGAACGCGTCGGTCACCTCGGTCGGGTACGGGGTGTAGCCGACGGTGTTGCGGCCGCGCAGCAGCATCTGCAGGCAGATGTTGGGCACCGCCTCGCGCAGCGCCGCCAGCCGGTCCCACGGGTCCTCGGCGAGGAAGCGCAGCGCGACGTCGTAGGTGGCGCCGCCCCAGCACTCCACGGAGAACAGCTCGGGGGTGGTGCGGGCGACGTGCGGCGCGACGGCCAGCAGGTCCTTGGTGCGGACCCGGGTCGCCAGCAGCGACTGGTGCGCGTCGCGGAAGGTCGTGTCGGTGACCCCCACCCGCTTGTTCTCGCGCATCCAGCGGGCGAAGCCCTCCGGGCCGAGCTCGACGAGCTTCTGCTTGGTGCCCGCGGGCGGCTCGGCGGCCAGGTCGACCGCGGGCAGCTTCTCCCTCGGGTCGATCACCTGCGGGCGCGGGCCGTGCGGCTTGTTCACCGTGACGTCGGCGAGGTAGGTCAGCAGCCGGGTGGCGCGGTCGGCGGAGCTGCGCGCGGTCAGCAGGTGCGGGCGCTGCTCGATGAACGCGGTGGTGACCCGACCGGCGACGAAGTCCTCGTCGTCGAGCACGGCCTGCAGGAACGGGATGTTGGACGCCACGCCGCGGATGCGGAACTCGGCGACCGCCCGCTTGGCCCGGCGCACCGCGGCCGGGAAGTCGCGGCCGCGGCAGGTGAGCTTCACCAGCATCGAGTCGAAGTGGGCGCTGACCTCGGCGCCCGCCGCTGTGCCGCCGTCGAGGCGGATGCCGCTGCCGCCCGGCGAGCGGTAGGCGCTGATCATGCCGGTGTCCGGGCGGAAGCCCTTGGCCGGGTCCTCGGTGGTGATCCGGCACTGCAGCGCGGCGCCGCGCAGGTAGATGTCGGCCTGGGTGAGGCCGAGGTCGGTGAGGGTCTCACCGGAGGCGATGCGCAACTGCGACTGCACCAGGTCGACGTCGGTGACCTCCTCGGTGACCGTGTGCTCGACCTGGATGCGCGGGTTCATCTCGATGAAGACGTGGTTGCCGCGGGTGTCGAGCAGGAACTCGACGGTGCCCGCGTTCTGGTAGCCGATGTGGCGGGCGAAGGCCACCGCGTCGGCGCAGATGCGGTCGCGCAGCGCGGGGTCGAGGTTGGGCGCGGGCGCGATCTCGATGACCTTCTGGTGGCGGCGCTGCAACGAGCAGTCCCGCTCGTAGAGGTGGATCACGTTGCCCGCGCCGTCGGCGAGGATCTGCACCTCGATGTGCCGCGGGTCGAGCACGGCCTGCTCCAGGAAGACCGTGGCGTCGCCGAAGGCCGACTCGGCCTCGCGCATGGCGGCTTCCAGCGACTCGCGCAGCGTCGAGGCGTCCGCGACCCGGCGCATGCCGCGGCCGCCGCCACCGGCGACGGCCTTGACGAAGATCGGGAACCCGATCTCCTCCGCCGAGGTGAGCAGCGCGTCGACGTCGGTGGACGGCGCGGTGGAGCGCAGCACCGGCAGCCCGGCCTCGCGGGCGGCGGCGATGGCGCGCGCCTTGTTGCCGGTGAGCTCCAGGATGTCGGCGTCGGGGCCGACGAAGGTGATCCCGGCCTCGGCGCAGGCCCTGGCCAGCTCCGGGTTCTCGGAGAGGAAGCCGTAGCCGGGGTAGACCGCGTCGGCACCCGCCTTCTTCGCGGCCTTCACGATCTCCTCGACGGAGAGGTAGGCGCGCACGGGGTGACCGGGCTCGCCGATCTCGTAGGCTTCATCGGCCTTCATCCGGTGCGGGGAGTTGCGGTCCTCGTAGGGGAAGACCGCGACAGTCCCAGCGCCGAGTTCGTACCCGGCTCGGAACGCCCGGATGGCGATCTCGCCTCGGTTGGCGACGAGCACCTTGCGGAACATGCCCGGTTACCTCCTGCTACCTGGAGAAGTCGGTCGGAGGAGATTATCCCGGATGTCCCACGCGTCGGGAACATAGTCCCACGTGACAGGCGCCATCCTGATCGATCAGCATTCTAGGTTTTCCGCCGCTTCGAGCCGGTTCTGGGAAGATTTGCGCCCCGAACGGCCCCTTGTCTCGGCGGCACCGATTAACGGGCGTTCACCGCGCGGGCCGCACCACGATCTCACGGACGGCGGTCCCCGTCGAGTCGGGACCGAACAGCACCCGCACCGCCCCGGTGACGATCCCGCGCGCGGCCACGTCGGTGTACTCGCCCCCGAGCCTGCCCACGGTGCGCCAGGTCCCGCCCCCGTCGCGGACCTGCACCGGGGTGCCCCGGTGGGTGCCGCGGTCGGCGAGCACCACGATCCGGTCGACCGGCTGGTCGACGCCCAGGTTGACCACCACCGGGCCGCCCGCGACCCGGTAGGCGGTGGTGGCGTCGCCGTCGGTGGCGGCGTCGGTGGGGCCGGGCCGCACCGAGACCTCGCGCACGGCCAGCCAGTGCCGCTGGCCCGCGGTGGCGCGCAGCCGCAGGTAACGAACATCACGCGGGTCCGGGCCGAGGGTGGCGGTCACGGTGGGCGAACCGGGCAGCTGCCGCACGGTCGTCCAGGCGACGCCGTCGACCGAGCCCTCCAGCACGCCTGCGCGCAGGAAGTCGCGCGGGCGGTTGGCGGTGCCCATGGCCACCGCGACGCCCTGGACCGGGCGGACCCGGCCGAGGTCGAGCACGAACTGGGTGCCCGGCCGGGGCGCGCCGTCGCTCCAGTAGAAGGTCGTGGCGTCGCCGTCGGTCATCCTGGCGGGCACGTGACCGGCGTAGGCGGCGGGCGCTGTCGACACCGGCGCCTGCCTGCTCAGGCCGAACGCGCGGTCGGAGGCGGTGAGCGCGGCGCCGACGAACGCGGCGTGCCGCAGCGGGGCCGGGGCGCCGAGCAGGTCGAGCCGCTCGCACCAGGCCCGCCGCTGGTCGCCTGCCGAGTGCGCGGCGAGCATCCGCACCGCCCGGCGCGCCTGGTCGCTGGAGGGCCCCTCGGCGCGCAGCAGGGCGTCGAGGATCGCGGAGACCCTGCGGGTGTCGCCGCCGCCCGAGTAGGCCGCCCAGAAGCGGGCCATGGCGCCGGGCAGGTCGACCGGGGCCTCGCGGACGCTGCCGCGCGGGACGAACCGGTCGGGCTCGGGGTCGGCCGACGCGGGGACCTGGCCGGTGCCGAACGCGGCGCCGACGACGGTCAGCAGCACGGCGAACGGCATGCCGCGCGGCCGCCTCCCACCTGGGGGCACGGTGGATCCTCTCGGTCAGGACGACACGCGTCCCGTCGAACGTGACGTGCGGCGGGTCCGCGCGCGAGGCCCCCAGGCCGGACACACCGGCGGGGATGCTGCCGGCACCGGGGCGGTCGCGCCAGGGGTCTCACCCGGACGGCCGCGCCGGTGCGGGCAACCGGCTCAGCGGGTGAACGGTCCGGTGTAGAGGATCCGATCCGGTGTGTTCACGGGAAGTTCGCACACGCCGGTGCTCGCGGCGCGCACGAGCGCCGCCTGCACGCCAGCCGGGGTGAGGGTCGGGTCGACGGCCAGGCGCAGCGCGGCGGCGCCGGTGGTGTGGGCGGCGGCGAGCGAGGTTCCGCTGAGCGTGGCCTTGGCGTCGTTGGCGGTGATCCAGGGTCCGACGATGCCGACGCCGGGCGCGTACAGGTCGACCGCGGGGCCGGAGTTGGAGTTCACCGCGGCGCAGTCGGTCTTGGTGAGGCTGGCCGAGGTGATGGCCTCGGTGACCCGCGCTGGCGAGACGGATCCCGCCTGGCCACCGGAGGATCCGGCGGGCACGGAGTACGTGACGCCCGCGGCGATGGACGCGCGCACGGCGGCGTCGAGCGCCTGGTTGGCGGGGCCACCGAGGCTCATGTTCACCACGGACGGACCGGCGGCGTTGGCGGTGATCCAGTCGATCCCCGCGATGACACCGGAGACGCTGCCGGAGCCGTTCTTGTCCAGCACCCGCACCGGGACGAGCTTGACACCTTTTGCCAGCCCGTAGTCCTTACCGCCCACGATGCCCGCGAGGAACGTGCCGTGGCCGTTCAGGTCATCGGGATCGTTGTCGTTGTCGACGAAGTCACGGCCACCGCGGACCCGGCCGCCGAAGTCGACGTGGGTCGCGCGGACCCCGGTGTCGAGGATGAACGCGGTGACGGTGTCGGCGAGGGTGTCGTAGCGGTAGCGCTTGTCCAGCGGGAGCTTGCGCTGGTCGACCCGGTCCAGGCCCCAGGACGGCGGATTGGGCTGACCACCGAGGGCCCGCACGGGGGTGTCGGGGACGACGTAGGCGACGGAGGGATCGGCGGCCAGTGCCTTCGCGCTCGACCCGGTGAGGCGCGCGGAGAAACCCGTGAGGGCGGCCGTGTACCGGTGGTCCATGCGGGCGTCGTAGCGGTCGGCGAGCGCGGTGACCCTGGTGCCGAACCCTGCTGTACCCAACTCAGCAGCGCCGGTCGGACGTAAGACGACGACGTAGCCCTGGGTCGGGGCGGGCGCCGCGATCGCGGTCGGGGTGAAGGACATGGTGGTGGCACATAGAGCTGTAGCGCTGAGGAGGGCGACCAGTCCGGCGCGCACCACTCGCCCGGAAGTTCCGGTAGATCCGCTGTGCGGGGAGATGTCCATCCGCAATTCGGTACTGGGACACCGGGTCCGCGGCAAGGTTCACCAGTTGCCACGCCCCGGTGATCCCCTTTCGCGGTCAGCCGCCGATCGGCCAGACGGTGGTCCAGACAATTGCGCGGACCAGGTCGCGGGGCGCCCAACCGAGGGAGCGGGAATCGTCGGAACCGCCCGGGTTGTCACCGAGCAGGAACAGTTTCCCGGCGGGCACCAGGGCTTCGGCTGCGACGGGCGCGGCCTTTCCCCCAGCGCCGCAGCACTCGACCGGCTTGGTGCCCCAGTCGGCGGCGGTGGGAATGGCGCGCCATTCGTTCTCGCCCGCGGGGAGCACCCGGACCACCGGGCCGGGGTCGATCCGCACGCGGTCCCCGGCGACGGCGATCACACGTTTGACGACCAGCGGGCCGTCGGCGCTGAACCGGGTCGCCACGACGTCGCCCCGCTCGACGTCGTCCTGGCCGAGGAACGGGTGCGGCAGCACGCGGTCGCCGTCGTGGAGGGTCGGTTCCATGCTCCCGCCGGTGATCGGGATCGCGAGCACCGCGACGGCGACGACGGCCGCGACGACGAGGGCGCCGAGCACCCCGGTCGCCACGCCGAGCACCCGCCAGACCCGGATCCGCACGCGCGTGAGGCTACCTCACGGTAGTACTTATCAAAACGTTACATATCGACACAGGGTGACCGGCGTCGCGAGCCGCGCGGTGCCGTTGATCTGCCCGCGGGGCACTGACCATTGAGATCACTCGCAATCTTTGTCGGCCGACCTCACGGTGCGTAGCTGTTACGTCCAAGTAACAGTGACCCGAGGTCACAAACTACGGCGACTGGCCCCTTGTCGGTACCCGACGCCGTTTGCCATGGTGTCCCCCACCACCGGGGCTGACGGGCTCCCGCGCAGGTCAGCGCGGGTCTGCCCGCCGCGGCCGGTGCCCGATCACAGCTGGGAGCGCCGATGCCCCGACCCGAGCACAGCCGACCGCTGGCCGCGCTGCGCGCCTGGAACGAGCGGATGCGGGCCGACGCCGGAGGACCCCGCAACGGCACCAGGTGGGGTCGCAGCACCCTCGTCGCGCTGCCCGCCGCCGCGCTGACCACCGCGCTGGGCGTGGCGATGGCCCAGGGCGCGCTCGCGGCGAACTTCTTCGTCGCGGGCCAGCCGTTCACGCTGCGCTCCGACCAGGTCAACGGCAGCGGGTTCGCCGCGTTCCTGCACAGCAGGCAGCTCGCGGACGGCAGCCAGGCGGGCAAGGGCGAGGCGATGGCGCGCGCCGGGTTCCAGTCGGCCAAGCTCGACGGCCTGTGCGCGGTGATCCACCAGACGATCCTCGGGCTGCCCTACACGCTCAAGCTCAACGCGGGCTCCCCCGTCGACGGCACGCCCAACGGCGGGCCCGACGTCATCGACGCCTACAACCTGATCCTGGAAGCGAAAGCCGTGCAGGGCACGCAGAGCCAGTTCTCCGAGATGGTGCTGGGCAAGACCGCCCACCAGGTGCAGATGGGCGGGCAACCGCTCGACGGCGGCACGGTCGGCGCGTTCGGCCTGGAGGCGGGCGTGGTGCAGGTGACCGGCCTGACCGCCGACGCCTACACCGCCGAGATCAGCGGCAACATCACGCTGCCGAGGCTGAACCTGGGCATCGTGCCCGGCACCGTCAACTGCTGAGGGGCGGCGGCGATGACAACGGGCGCGCGGGTGGGCAAGGCGGGTTGGGTGGGCGGAGTGGGTCGCGCGATCGGAGCAGGCCGGCGGTGGTTCGCCGACTTCCGGCGGACCAGGCCGTTCTGGGGCGGGCTGTGGATGGTGCTGGGCGGCTGGGCGATCATGTCGCTGACCTTCGCGCCGATCGCGGTGGTGCTGGGCGCGGGGTTCGGCGGCATCGCCGGGTACCTGCTCGGCGGCGGTCTCGTCCTGTTCGGACTGTGCGCGTGGTTCGCGCCGGGGGCCAGGCACCTGGCCGGGGTCCTCGGGGTGCTGTTCGCGGTGGCGTCGCTGGTCGGGGCGAACCTCGGCGGGTTCCTGGTCGGCATGCTGCTGGGCATCCTCGGCGGGTCGATGACCTTCGGCTGGGGACCCAAGCGGGTCCGCGAGTCCGAAGAGGACACCGCGCCCGACGCGGTCGCCCCGGAGGCCGGGGTGGGCGCGTGAGGCGGGCGCTGGCGTTCGGGGCGGCGCTCGCGCTGGTCGTCGGGACCGCTGTCGTACCGGATCTGCCGTACCTGCGCGCCGACGCCGCCTTGGTCGCCGCGCCCGCCCCCGCGCCGCAGATCGGGTTCCTGACCACGCCGAGGGACAAGCCGCTCAAGGTCACCGCGCGCGCCGGGTACGCGGCCTCCATCCAGTACAAGGGGACCGAGACGGTCGTCGACGCCAACGGCGTGTCCTTCCAAGCCGCGCACTACACCTTCCGCGCGCTCACCCTCGACGACCTGACCATCTCCGACGGTAGCCGCACCAACTACGCGCTGACCCTGGGCTCCGGCGGCACCACCCAACTCGGCGGCACCAACGCCGCGGGGCAGCAGATGCAGACCGACCTGTGGGCGAACAACCTCTACGCGTCCAGCCCATTGCTGCTGTGCGTGCTGCCCGCCGCCTGGCTGTTGAGCCTGGGCATCTCGTTGAGCGTGCACCTGTGCGACGTGCGGATGGACCTCTACGCGTTGAAAGCGTTCAACCCATCCCCCACCTCGGGTAGGGACAATCCGGTACAGCTGCCTGGTGCGTCATTGTCCGTCAGCAGCAAGGGCACCTCGTGAAAGGGCGCACGCACTGGCGCAAAGCCGCGGTGCTGGCACTGCCCGCGCTGGCTCTGGCCGGGGTTCTCGGGGCGCGTGTTGCCCAAGGGGCGATCGCGTCGGAAGTGGTGGTCCAGGGCGGCACGCTGTCGCTGTCCACCAGCGGTCTGTACGGGACCGACTTCGGCCTGTCGGTCGGCGACGTCACCCGGCAGAACGCCGACGGGAGCACCACGTCGGTGCGGGTGGGACGGCTCGGGTTCGCCGAGGGCAGGCTGAACGAGCTGTGCCTGTCCTTCCAGCAACAGGTCCTGGGGTCGTGGTTCACCGTCTACATCACCGGCGGCGACGGCAACCGGTCCACTTGGGAGATCCGGACCGACAACGTGGAACTGGATGTGGTGACCGCCACCGGCGCGTTGGACATGGACGGTGTGGTGAAGATCGGCGTGCCAGGCGAGGACGTCACGACGATCAAGGACGCGGCGGGGAATTCCGTACCGAATCCGCTTCGCGTTCCGGCCGCGGAACACCGGATCGGGATCGATGCGACATTCGCGGAATTCCGCCAGGTGCGCGGGCAGATCGCGGTGATGTCGATCCCGCGGCCGTTGCGCATCCCCAACCTGGCGCTGCGGATGGAGCCGGGCCGCGGGCAATGTGCCGCTCCCGTGGCGCCGCAGGGCAATCCATAGCGGAGTCGAGGCCGCCACGGTGGTGCGACTCCGCACTGTCGCGCACTCTGAGAATTAACTACTCCGGCGGGTTCACTCCCGCGGAGGTCATACTAAAGTGGGGCAATGCCCTCTGGTGACGCCGAGTCCACCGACCGACTTCCGCACTTCGACACCGTTCTGCGCGGGTACAACCCACGCCAGGTCAACGAACGGGTCACCCGCCTCACCTACGACCTGCGCCACGCGTCCAAGGGCCGCGACGACGCAGCGTCGAAGGTCGCCGAGCTGACCAAGTCGCTCGGCTCGCTGCAGCAGCAACTGCTGGAGACCACGACCCGGCTCAACCGGATCAGCGCCAACCCCAACAGCACCGAGGGCATGACCGAGCGGGTGCGGTTGATGATGCAGCTGGCCGAGGAGGAGATCGCCGAGTTCAAGCGGCAGGCCGACGACTACGGCGCCGCGACCCGCGCCGAGGCCGAGGGCTACGGCGCCAACACCCGCAAGGAAGCCGACGGGTACTCGGGGGCAACGCGCACCGCCGCCGACGACTACGCCGCGCAGACCCGGCTCAACGCGGAGGCATACGCGGGCAAGACCGCGAAGCAGGCCGACGACGCCTCGGCCAAGACCAGGGGCGAGGCCGACGCCTACGCCAAGGAACTGCGGGCCAGGCACGACAAGCTGATCGTCGACCTCGAGGAGCGGCGCAAGCAGCTCGAGGCCGACTACACCCGCAACCACGCCGAACTCGACGCCGAGTACGAGACCATGCGGGCCACCCTCGCCGGTGAGCACAAGAAGCTCCTTGCCGACGCCCGCGCCGAGATCGAGCAGCAGGCCAAGGCGAACGAGACGCGCATCGGGCAGCTCTACGACGAGGCCGCCGCGCACCGCGACCAGCTCGACACCGAGGCGCTCGGCGTCCGCGAGGCGCTCGACGCCGAGTCCACCGGTCGCCGCACCGCCGCCGAGGAGCAGGCCGAGCGCGAACTCGCCGACAAGCGGGCGGGCGCCGAGGCCGCCATCGCGCAGCGCACCGAGCAGGTCGAGCAGGCGCTGGCCGCCCGCACCACCGAGGTCGAGACCAACCTGGCCGAGCAGACCGCCGCCATCGAGGCCGCGCTGCTCGCGCAGACCGAGGAGACCGAGCAGGCCCTCGCCGACCAGCGGGCCAGCGCCGAGGCCGCCATCAAGACCCAGCGCGACAGCGCCGAGAAGGCCGCCGCCCGGCTGGTCGCCGACGCGGAGAAGCAGAAGGCCGACACCGAGCGGGCGCTGGCCGAGGCCAGGTCCAAGTCCGACGCGGAGCTCAAGGCGCAGCGCGAGGCCGCGGAGAAGGCGGCGGCCAAGCTCGTCGCCGACGCCGAGAAGCAGAAGGCCGACACCGAGAAGGCGCTGACCCAGGCGCGGACCACCGCCGACACCGAGATCAAGGCCCAGCGCGACGCCGCGGACAAGCACGCGGGCGCGCTGGTGGCCGACGCCGAGGCCAAGCTCGCCGACGCCACCGCCCGCCACGAGCAGGCCGACGCCTTCGAGCGCCGGGTGTCCGAGCAGGTCGCGGGCACCTTCGCGGTGCTGGAGGAGGCCCGCCAGCACTTCGCCGAGAGCCTCGGCGCCGCGGTGAAGTCCGCAGGCGCCAAGAACGGCACGCCCGCCAAGGCAGGCGCGCGCTAGAACACCCCAGGACGGGCGGTACCGGATTCCCTCCGGTACCGCCCGTCCTTCTTTCTGGGCCGCCCCGGGAACGCCAGCAGGGCCGGTCCCCGAGTGGGTACCGGCCCTGCTGGTGAAAGCTGTGGGTGACTCGCCGAACGATCAGCCGCGGACGACCTTGCCCGCCTTGAGGCAGGAGGTGCACACGTTGAGGCGCTTGCGCTGGGAGATGCCCAGGCGAGCGTGCACGGTCTGGATGTTCGGGTTCCAGCGGCGGTTGGTCCGCCGGTTCGAGTGCGAGACCGACTTGCCGAAGCCTGGCCCCTTGCCACAGACGTCGCACACGGCAGCCACGTCAGACACTCCTTCGCGTTGGTATTACCCGCATCTGCCCGGACCGCAGGACACACGATCCGGTGACGGGCGCACGTACGAGGACCTGGGCAGGCCCAGGCACTTCGGCACAGGGTAACCGGTGGCCGCGCACACCTCCAAACCGGGGCCGCACTGCGGGCCGCCGGGTCCGGCCGCTGGGTCCGGTCCGCGGTGACCAGGTCCGGGCCGCAGGCTGCTGAGTCTGGCTGCTGGGTCCGGTCCGCCGGATCCGGGCCGCGGGCCGCCAAGTCCCGACCGCCACGTCCAAGCCGCGGGCTGCCGGGTCCGGGCTGCCGGATCCGGGCCGCGGGTCGCCGGGTCCAGGCTGCCCGGATCGGGCTGACGGGTCCGGGCCGGATCGCCCGGTCCAGGCCGCTGGGTCCAGGCCGCGGGCCGCCGGGTCCCGGCTGCCACATCCGGGCCGCAGGCTGCCAGATCCGGGCCGCCAGGTCCGGGTCGCCGGGTCTGGCTGCCGGATCGAGTCCGCCAAGTCGGGTCCGCCGGGTCAGGACCGCGGGCTGCCGGGCCGCGGGCTGCCGGGTCCGGGTCGCCGGTTCCAGGCCGCGGGCCGCCGGGTCCGGGCCGCCGGGGCCAAGCCGCTGGGCCCGGGCTGCGGTCGCCAGTTCGGGCCGCAGGCTGCTGGGTCTGGCTGCCGGGTCCAGGCAGCAGGCTGCTGAGTCTGGCCGCCGGGTCGGGTCCGCCGGGTCCAAGCCGCGCAGGCCGCCCGGGGCCAAGCCGCTGGGCCCGGGCTGCGGGTCGCCAGGTCCGGTCCGCCAGATCCAGGCCGCAGCCCGCCAAGTCCAGGCCGCAGGCGGCCGGGTCGGGCCGCCGGATCCGGACCGCAAGCTGCCAGGTCTGGTCCGCCGGGTCTGGGCCGCAGGCCGCCAGGTCCCGGCCGCCACATCCAGGCCACGGGCTGCCGGGTCCAGGCCACGGGCCGCCAAGTCCCGGCCGCCAAGTCCCGGCCGCCACGTCCAAGCCGCGGGCTGCCGGGTCCGGGGTCGCCGGTTCCAGGCCGCGGGCCGCCGGCGCTGGCTGCCGGGTCGGGTCCGCCGGGTCCGGGCCGCGGGCTGCCGGGTCCGGGTCGCCGGTCCGGGCCGCGAGATCCGGGACCGCTCCGCGGGCCGCGAGGTCCGGGCCGCCCTGCGGGTTACCCTCGCGGAAACCGGGTGGAGGTGGACGTGCTCGACGCGTTGGACGCTGGGGAGGTGCGCCGGTGGGTGGCGGCCTGCGTGCAGTCGCTGGACGCGCACCGGGCCGGGATCGACCGGATCAACGTCTTCCCCGTCGCCGACGGCGATACCGGGTCGAACCTGCTGGACACGCTGCGGGCGGCCCTGGAGGCCCTGCTGCGGGCGCCGTCGGCGGACAGGGCGGACGCGGGCGCCGCGTTCGGGGTGGCGGCGCGGGGCGCGCTGGCCGGGGCGCGCGGGAACTCCGGGGTGATCGCCTCCCAGTTGCTGCGCGGGATGGCGGCCGCGCTGCGCGGGGTCGACGCCGTCACCGGTCCGGACCTCGTGGCGGCCCTGCGCTCCGGGGCGCGGATGGCGGCGGCAGCGGTGTCGGAGCCCGCGCCGGGGACGATGCTCAGCGTCCTGGACGCGGCGGCCACGGCGGTCGGCGATGACCTGCACGGGGTCGCGGTGGCGGCGGCGAGCGCGGCGGCCGAGGCATTGCGGCGTACCCCTGAGCAGCTGCCCGTGCTGGCGGAGGCTGGCGTGGTCGACGCGGGCGGGCGCGGGGTGGTCGTGCTGCTGGACGCGTTGGTGGCCGTGGTCGCCGAGCGGCCCGCGGCGTTGGCGGCAGCGGCCCAGGCGCGCGCGGACGACCTGGGGACCTCGCTGGTGACGGCCAGGGAGGGCGGCTCGGACCTGTACGGCTACGAGGTCATGTACCTGCTGCACGACACCGACGACCCGGCCGCCGACCGGCTGCGCGACGAACTGGACCGGCTCGGCGACTGCGTCTCGGTGGTCGGCGACGGCGACGGCCTGTGGACCGTCCACGTGCACTGCAACGACATCGGCGCGGCGATCGAGGCGGGCATCGACGCGGGGCGCCCGAGGCGGATCCGGGTGGCCCGCTTCGCCGACACCACGCCAGCCGAGCCGCAACGCTACAGCCGCGACAGGGCGGTGGTGGCCGCCGTGCGCGGGGAGGACCTGGCGGAGCTGTTCGTCGCGGAGGGGGTCGCGGTGCTGCGGGTCGGCGCGGCGGAACCGGACCCGTACGCGCTGCTGGAGGTGATCACCGGCACGGCCGCGGCGCACGTGACGGTACTGCCGGGCGACACCGGGCTGATGTCGGTCGCCGACGAGGCCGCGATCCGGGCGGTGGCCGGGGGCCAGGACGTGGTGGTGGTGCCGTGCGCGTCGCCAGTGCAGGCTCTAGCGGCGATCGCCGTGCACGACCCCCGCAGACGCTCCGGCGACGACGTGGTGGCCATGGCCGAGGCAGCCGCCGCGACCAGACGCGGCGAGGTAGTGGTCGCCGAGGCGGACGGCATCACCTGGGTGGGGCCGTGCGCTGCCGGGGACGTCCTGGGCTTCGCCGACGGGGAGGTGGTGCTGATCGAACCGGGCCCCGCCGGACCGGAGGCACTGACCAAAGCGGCGATCGGGGTGGTCGAGCGGATGCTGGCCGCAGGCGGCGAACTGGTGACGGCCGTGGTGGGCCAGACCGCGCCCACTGGGCTGACCGAGGCCGTGGCCAGACACCTGCGCCAAGAACGCCCAGACGCCGACCTGGCCACCCACCGCGGCGGCCAGACCGACTCGGTAGTCCTGTTCGGCGTGGAGTGACGCGGTGCTCGACGACCGGGTGCGGAGTTGATCGGACGCGGATGGATCGGCGCCTACCGCTCGAGCACGAGCGACCACCGACCTGCGTGCCGAGCGCCGGGCGACCGACGCAGCCCTCCCAGTTCCGGGCGACTCGCGCCGGGAGTCCGGCGATCGGCGACAGACCGCGGCCTGTCAGTGGGCCGGGCGCTGGGCGACCAACGCGACCTGCCCAGGTCCGGCGGGCCGGTGCCGGGCGACTCGCCTGGGTCCGGCGATCCGCAGCGAGCAACAGCCTGTCAGTGGGGCGGACGCCGGGCGGGCGCCGCGGTCTGCCAGGGGTCGGGCGGCTCGCGCCGGGAGTTCGGGTCCGGCGATCGGCAGCGGGTGACCGCCTGCCCGCGGGGCGGGCGCCGGATGATCGACGCAGCCTTCCCGGGGTCGGGCAGCCCGGCGCCGAGCGGCTCACGGCGAGGATCCGGTCCCCGCGATCAGCGGCAGGCGACAGCTTGCCTGCGGGGCAAGTGCCGGGCGCTCGACGCAGCATTCCCAGTTCCGGGCGACTCACCCGGAGGTCTGGGTCCGGCGATCGGCAACGGACCACGTCCTGTCAGTGGGCCTGGCATCCGGGGCGACCGACGCGACCTGCCCAGGTCCGGCGGGCCGGTGCCGGGCGGCTCGGCGGTGAGTGGCTTGTGCCGGGGGCCGGGTCCGGCGGATCGGCGGTGGGTGACCGGCTGTCGGTGTGTCGCGACACAATGTGTGCGGCAGGTGGTGTGGGCTGGGCACCCGGGTGCGGCGGCGCGGTGGGCGGTTCGGGTGGCGTGGAGCGGACTGGAGCGGGATGACTGGGCTTGGCGAGCGGCTGGACCGGCTGGTGGGCAAGAAGTCGGCGGACGCGCTCGAGGCGGCGTTCAAGGTGGGCACCGCCGGGGATCTGTTGCGCCACTACCCGCGGCGCTACGCCGAGCGCGGGCAGTTGACCGACATCGCCGGGTTGGAGGTCGGTGAGCACGTCACCGTGATGGCGAAGGTCGTGACGGTGACCAAGCGGCAGATGAAGACCAAGCGCGGGACGTTGGTCGAGGTGGTGCTGACCGACGGGAAGCGGTCGCTGGACTGCGCGTTCTTCAACCAGCCGTGGCACATGGAGAAGTTGAAGCCGGGGATCAGCGCGTTGTTCGCGGGCAAGGTCACCGCGTTCCGGCAGAAGTTGCAGCTGGCGAACCCGGATTACCAACTGCTCGACGGGGACGCCGAGACCGGGTCGGTGGAGGAGTTCGCCGGTGGGTTGATCCCGGTGTACCCGGCGTCGGCGAAGATCCAGTCCTGGCAGATCGCGCAGTGCGTGCAGCAGACGCTGGCGGTGCTCGACGAGATCGAGGACCCGTTCCCGGACGCGTTGCGCGACCGGCTCGGGCTGGCGCCGTACGAGCAGGCGGTGCGGTCGATCCACCGGCCCGCCGAGTGGGCGGACCTGGAACTGGCCCGCACCCGGCTCAAGTGGGACGAGGCGCTGTCGGTGCAGTTGGCGTTGGCGCAACGCAGGCAGGCCGCGAACGCGCGCCCGGCGCCCGCGTGCCCGCCGACCGAGGGGGGCATCGGCGGCGCGTTCGACAAGCGGTTGCCGTTCACGCTGACCGCGGGGCAGGTCGAGGTGGGCGAGGCGATCGCGGCCGACCTGTCCGGTGAGAGCCCGATGAACCGGCTGCTGCAGGGCGAGGTCGGGTCCGGCAAGACGATCGTGGCGCTGCGGGCGATGTTGCAGGTGGTCGACTCCGGCAGGCAGGCGGCGATGCTGGCGCCGACCGAGGTCCTCGCCGCCCAGCACGCGCGGTCGCTGCGGGAACTGCTCGGCGACCTCGGTCAGTCGGGCGAGCTCGGCGCGGCGGAGAACGCCACGAAGGTCACGCTGCTGACCGGTTCGCTGACCGCGCCGCAGCGCAAGCAGGCCATGTTGGACGCGGCGAGCGGCGCGGCCGGGATCGTCGTCGGCACGCACGCGCTGATCCAGGACAAGGTGTCCTTCGCCGAGCTCGGGTTCGTGGTGGTCGACGAGCAGCACCGCTTCGGCGTCGAGCAGCGCGACGCGTTGCGCGGCAGGGCGGGCGAGAACCTGAGCCCGCACGTGCTGGTGATGACCGCGACCCCGATCCCCCGCACGGTCGCGATGACCGTCTACGGCGACCTGGAGACCTCGGCGCTGCGCGAACTCCCGGCTGGCCGCTCCCCCATCTCCACGACGGTCGTGCCGGTCGCGGAGAAACCGTCGTGGCTGGACCGGGTGTGGCAGCGGGTGCGCGAGGAAGTCGGGAAGGGCCACCAGGCTTACGTGGTGTGCCCGCGCATCGGCGACGAGGAGGACGGGCCCGGCGGTGCGGACGACGGTCGGCGCCCCCCGCTGGCCGTGGTCGAGGTGACCGAGATGCTGGCGGCCGGACCGTTGTCGGGGCTGCGGCTGGGGATCCTGCACGGGCGGCTGCCCGCCGACGAGAAGGACGCGGTGATGCGGGCGTTCGCGGCGGCGGAGATCGACGTGCTGGTGGCCACCACGGTCGTCGAGGTCGGCGTGAACGTGCCCAACGCCACCGCCATGGTCATCATGGACGCCGACCGCTTCGGCGTCAGCCAGCTGCACCAGCTGCGCGGCCGCGTCGGCCGCGGCTCGGCCCCCGGCGTCTGCCTGCTGGTCACCGACATGCCGGGCGGCACCTCCACCCGCGACCGCCTCGACGCCGTCGCCTCCACCCTGGACGGCTTCGAACTGGCCAGGATGGACCTCGAACTGCGCCGCGAGGGCGACATCCTCGGCGCCAGCCAGTCCGGCGCCAAGTCCGGCCTGAAGATGCTCTCGCTCATCCGCGACGAACAGGTCATCGCCGACGCCCGGGAAGTGGCCCAGGCCCTGGTCGCCGACGACCCCGCCCTCACCGCGTACCCCGGCCTGGCCGGAATGGTCCACCAGGTCGTCGACGCCGAACGCGCCGAATACCTCGAAAAAGCCTAGGCCCCGCCCCGAATCCCCGGCACGCGCCGGAACTCAGGACGGGGCAAGGGCTTCAGCGAGACAGCGGAAGACCTACGGGAGCTTCCAGTCCACCGGCTCGGCGCCCTGTTCGGCCAGGAGTTCGTTGGCGCGGCTGAAGGGCTTGGAGCCGAAGAAGCCCGCGTGCGCCGAGAGCGGGCTCGGGCGGGCGACTCGACGACGGGAACCGGGCCACGCATCGGGTTCGAGGACAAGGCCGGCCCAAGAGCAGAGACGCGTCCGGTCGCACTGCCCCGCCCCGAGCGTCGTGCTGCTTGCGCGGCCGACCTCGGGCGGCGACCAGATCCCCGCAGCCGCGGCCACCCGACCGGCCCACACCTACGGCAAGGACGCCTGCGGTGCCGCATCCGTGGCTGTCGGGCACGCGGTGGCGCGTGCCCGACAGCGGAAGACCTACGGGAGCTTCCAGTCCACCGGCTCGGCGCCCTGTTCGGCCAGGAGTTCATTGGCGCGGCTGAAGGGCTTGGAGCCGAAGAAGCCCGCGTGCGCCGAGAGCGGGCTCGGGTGGGCGGACTCGATGGCGGGGACGGAGCCGAGCATGGGGCGCAGGTTGCGGGCGTTGCGGCCCCACAGGATGGCGACCAGGGGGCCGCCGCGGGCGGCGAGGGACTTGATGGCCTGTTCGGTGACGTCTTCCCAGCCCTTGCCCTGGTGGGCGTTGGACTTGCCCGGTTCCACGGTGAGCGCTCGGTTGAGCAGCAGCACGCCGTGTTCGGTCCACGGGGTGAGGTCGCCGTTGGCCGGGGTCGGGTGGCCGAGGTCCTCGACGTATTCCTTGTAGATGTTGATGAGGCTCTTGGGGATCGGCCGGACGTCCGGGGCGACCGAGAAGGACAGGCCGACGGCGTGGCCGGGGGTCGGGTAGGGGTCTTGTCCGACGATGAGGACGCGGACGTCGGCGAAGGGCTGTTGGAACGCGCGCAGCACGTTCTCCCCCGCGGGCAGGTAGGTGCGCCCGGCGGCGACCTCCGCGCGCAGGAAGTCGCCCATCGCGGCGATCTTGTCGGCCACGGGTTCCAGTGCCAGGGCCCAGCCCTGTTCGACGATCTCGCTCAGCGGTCGTGCCACGGCGGCAGACCATACCCACCCGGGTGAGTGGGCCCGGTCACGGGGTGAGGATCTTGCCGAGGTGGCGCGCCCTCGGCGAGTCCGCGTAGAACCCGAACGGGGTGACGCTCTCGTAGCCGCTGGACAGGTAGAGCGCGATCGCCTCCGGTTGCTCGGAGCCGGTTTCCAGGACGAGCCTGCGGAAGCCGCGGTCGAGCGCGGTCCGCTCCAGTTCGGCCAGCACCGCGCGGGCCAGGCCGCGGCCGCGCGCGGTCGGGTTGACGTAGAGCCGTTTCATCTCCGCGGTCTCGGGGTCGTGCACGCGCCACCCACCGGAGGCGACGGCGACGTCGTCGAGGTAGCCGACGAGGAACAGGCCGGACGGCGGGGTGAACTCGGTCGGGTCGACCGGGGTCTCGTCGAAGCCGCCGTAGCGGATGACGTACTCCTGCTGGACCTCGTCGATCAGCTTCGCCACGTCGGGGTGGGTGTAGTCCCGGATCTCGATGCGCACGCCCGCGATTGTCGCCTACCGCCAGTGCTGCCAGCCCGCGGCGCCGGTGTAGGTCGCCCCGTCGACGGTGACGCCCTGGCCCCTGGCGACGGTGCCGATCACCTTCCAGCCGTCGGGGACGCCGTGCGGGTCGGGGAAGGTGGCCGCGAGCGCGTGGTCCTCGCCGCCGGTGAGCACCCAGTGCCTCGGGTCGCCGCCGAGCGCGCTGGCCACGTCGACCAGCCGCTGGTGCACCTCGACGAGGTCCGAGCGCACGTCGATGGCCACTGTGGAGGCGGCGGCGATGTGCCCGAGGTCGGCGAGCAGCCCGTCGGACACGTCGATCATGGCGGTGGCGCCCGCGTCGGCGGCGGCTGGGCCGGACTCGTAGGGCGGTTCCGGGGCGCGGTGGGCGCCGACGACGCTGACCGGGGAGCGGAAACCGCGGCCGAGCACGGCCAGTCCGGCGGCGCTCCACCCCAGCTTGCCCGCGACCGCGACGACGTCCCCGGGCCGGGCTCCGCTGCGGGTGACCGGTGCCCGCCCACGCAGATCACCCAATGCGGTGAGGGAGATCACAAGGGTCGCGGACTCGGTCATGTCGCCGCCGACGATGCCGACCCTGGCCCTGGTCGCCTCCTGCCACATGCCCGCGGTGAGCTCCTGCACCACCGAGGCCGCCATGCTGGACGGGCAGGCGATGCCCACCAGCACCGCGGTCGGCACCGCGCCCATGGCGGCGATGTCGGCCAGGTTCACCGCGACCGCCTTGCGCCCCACGTGTTCCGGGGACGACCAGTCGAAACGGAAGTGCACGCCCTCGACGAGCACGTCGTTGCCCGCCACCACCCGACCGTCCGGCGCGGCGACCACGGCGGCGTCGTCACCGGGACCCAACAGGGTGGTCCTCGGCTGGGGTCTGCCCCGGGTAACCCGATCGATGAGCCCGAACTCACCCACCTCGGCAACGGTTTCCGCGCCGTCAGGCGTGTTCGGACTCACTGCTTCCTCCGATCACCGATATTCGGAATCCCCAACGAAAGGCAACTGGGGTACGTTGCTGGACACGTTCCTACCTCTAGGGGACTCCCAACCGCGAAGGGGCGCGCCGTGGTCCACGCATACATCCTGATCCAGACCGAGGTCGGCAAGGCGGCCGCGGTGGCGGCGGAGATCGCGGGCATCGCCGGCGTCACCACGGCCGAGGACGTGACCGGCCCGTACGACGTCATCGTGCGCGCGGAGGCCGACAACGTCGACCTGCTCGGGCAGTTGGTCGTGGCCAGGATCCAGAACGTCGAGGGCATCACGCGCACCCTGACCTGCCCGGTGGTCCACCTCTGAGGCGTGGTCCACTGGTCGGGTGAGTGAACAGCCGACCACGACTGGCCTGTCCCGCACCGCCATCACCGCGGCCGCCGTGCTGGCGGGCCTGCTGGTGACAGGGGTCGTGGTGGCGAGCCGGTTCCTGCCGGAGGCTCCCGATCGGGTGGCGGCGACCCAGTCCGCCGCCGCGCCGCGCACCGGCCCGGTCGGGTTGGTCCCCGTGGACGCGCCCGACGCGGGCTCACCCGACTGCGGTGTCCTCACCGCTGCCCTGCCCCAGGCGCTGCCCAACGGCGACAAGTCGCTGCCCCGCCTGCCGATCGCCGACCCGGCCCCCGTCGGCGCGGCGGCGTGGGGCGACCAGGTGGCCGACCCGGTGGTGCTGCGCTGCGGCCTCGGCAAGCCACCGGAGCTGACCCAGACCTCGGCGCTGCGCGAGGTGTCGAAGGTGCGCTGGCTGGTCATCGATGGCGACGGCGCCTCGACGTGGTTCGCCGTCGACCGCCCGGTCTACGTCGCGTTGACGCTGCCCGCCGGGCTCGGCACCGGGCCGCTGCAGACGGTGTCCGAAGTGGTCGGTCGGGAGCTGGCGGTGCGCGAGGTCAGGCCGTGACCGCGCCGAACACCGGGTGGTGTCGTCAGCGCAGACCGGTCCCGCGGGCCAGCGCGGTGTCGACGAGCACGCTGAGCAGCGTCGGGTAGTCGATCCCGCTGACCTCCCACATCTGCGGGTAGGCCGAGGTCGGGGTGAAGCCGGGCATGGTGTTGACCTCGTTGATGGTCAGCTCGCCGTCCGGGCCGACGAAGAAGTCGACCCTGGCCAGGCCCTGGCAGTCCAGCGCGCGGAACGCGGTGATCGCGGCCTCGCGCAGCCGCTCGGCCACCTCGTCGGGCAGCTTCGCCGGGATGTCGAGCTCGCAGACCGCGTCGAGGTACTTGGCGTCGAAGTCGTACCAGTCGATGCCCTCGGCCAGCCGCACCTCGGCGGGCAGCGACGCGCGGACGGTGCCGTCGGGGAACTCCAGCACGCCGCACTCGACCTCGCGGCCGACGGCGGCGGCCTCGACGAGCACCTTCGGGTCGATGGCGCGGGCGTGCGCGATCGCGGCGTCGAGGTCGTCCCACGAGGTGACCTTGCTGATGCCGGTGGAGGAGCCCGCGCGCGAGGGCTTGACGAACACCGGCAGCCCGAGGTGGGCGCGCTCGTCGTCGGTGAGGGTGGCCCGGTCGCGGCGCAGTTCCACGAACCGGCCGACCGGCAGGCCCTCGGCGGCCAGCAGCCGCTTGGTGAAGCCCTTGTCCATCGCCACCGCGCTGGCCAGCACGCCGGGGCCGACGTAGGGCACGCCGACCATCTCCAGCAGGCCCTGGATGGTGCCGTCCTCGCCGTAGGCCCCGTGCAGCACCGGGAAGACGAGGTCGACGCCGCTGATGACCTCGCCCTGCCTGCCCGGCTCCAGCACGACGAGACCGGCCGAGGTCGGGTCGGCAGGCAGCGTCAGCGCGGTGCCGCCGGTGATCTCGGGCAGCACCCGGTCGCGGATGCTCAGCGTGCTCGTGTCGCCTGGCCCGAGCACCCACGCGCCACTGGGCGTGATGCCGACCGGCACGACCTCGAACCGCTCGCTGTCGAGGTTGGCCAGCACGCTCCCGGCGGAGACGCACGAGATGGTGTGCTCGGTGCTGCGGCCGCCGAACACGACCGCCACCCGCAGTTTCGGCCTGTCCTGGGGGTGGGGCGTGCGCTCGGGGTGCGGCGGCGGGGAGGTCGGCATGGTGAGCGAGACTACCCGGACGGAGTACCCCATTGGTCGCTCGACCGGGACAGCAGCGACAGCAGGTCAGGGATCGCGGCCTGGAGCTGCTCACGTGAACACGCCGCGTAGCCGACCGCGATGCCGAACCAGGTCGCCGGTCCGCAGTGGTGGCGGGCCAGGCCGTCGAGCACGATCCCGCGGCCGGTCGCCGCCTCGATCAGCTCGTGCTCCTGCCCGGCCGAGCAGAGCGGGACCACCAGGTGCGCGCCCGCGTCGTCGCCGAGGAAGCGGACCCCGGCCGCGGTGAGCGCGTCGACGAGCATGCCGCGCCGCTCGGACAGCTCGCGGCGCAGCTTGCGCAGGTGCCTGCCCAGGTCGCCGTTGCGGGCCAGTTCCACCACCACGAACTGCCCTGCTGCCGAGGGGCTGGTTCCGGTGATGTCGCGGTGGTGCAGCACGGCGGCGATGACCGGCGGCGGCGCGACCATCCAGCCGACGCCCAGCGCGGGGGTGAGGATCTTGCTGGTGGTGCCCAGGTGCACGACCACGTCCGGGGCGAGGGAGGCCAGCAGCGGCAACGGGGCCACGTCGTAGCGCAGCTCGCCGTCGTAGTCGTCCTCGATGACCAGCCACCCGTCGCGGCGCGCCCGGTCGACCAGCTCGACCCGGCGCGCGGCCGACATCCGCCTGCCGAGCGGGTACTGGTGCGCCGGGGAGCAGTACACCGCGCGGGCGCCCGCGGGGACCGCGTCGAGCAGGAGGCCGTCCGCGTCGACGGGCACCGGCACGACGACCAGCCCGGCGGCCCGCATGGTCTGGACCGCGCGCTGGTACCCGGGTTCCTCGACGGCCACGACGTCGCCGCGGCACAGCACGGACGCCGCCAGCTCGGCGACCGCCGCGGTGGTGCCCGCGGTCGCCAGGACCGACTCGCCCTCTCCCCTGTCGTACTCGCCGCCGACCCGCAACCCCCTGTGGCGCAGCAGGTGCTCGGCCACCGCGGCCCGGTAGGCGGGCACGCCCGCGCGGGTCGGCCGCGGCAGCGGCGCGACGTCGGCGGCGCCACGCCAGGCCCGCCGCCACGCCGACCGGTCGATCCCGCTGGCCCACGGCGATCCCGGCCGCAGGTCGACCGCGGCCACGTCGGCCGACTCGGTGGCCTTGGCCTTGGGCCGCGCGGACGGGGACCCGGGCGGCGCGGTGGTCACGTAGGTGCCGGAGCCGTGCTTGCCGGTGATCCAGCCCTCGGCGTGCAGCTGCTCGTAGGCGGCCGCGGTGACGGTCCGGCTGACGTTGAGCTGCACGGCGAGCGCGCGGGTGGAGGGCAACCGGTCGCCGCTGCGCAGCCTGCCGTCCCCGGCGGCCGCGCGCAGCTCCTCCGCGAGCTGGACGGCCAGCGGTGTGGGGGACCCCCGGTCGAGGGTCACCGGCAGGGCTGGGCTCTCCGACACCAGTGGCCTCCTGAAATCACCGAGCTGTGGCCCTGTCAGGATGCCACTGCGGTGCGGCAGCGTAAACGGCGTGACCGAGACCTGCCTGCCCCCGGCCGGCGGAACCCCTGGTGGGGCCGCCGAGCTGTCGCCCACCCCGCGCAGCACCATCAAGCGCGGCGCCAACCGCGCCGTGACCGACCGCGGGGCGCTGCACGCGGTGCTCGACGCCGGTCTGATCTGCCACCTGGCCACGGTGGTCGACGGCTTCCCGCTCGTCCTACCCACCGGCTACGGCCGCGACGGCGACACCCTCTACCTGCACGGCTCGACCGGCGCGCTCAGCCTGCGGACCGCGATGTCGGGGGTGCAGGTGTGCGTCGCGGTGACCTTGGTGGACGGGATCGTCTACGCGCGGTCGGTGTTCCACCACTCCATGAACTACCGCTCCGCGGTCATCCACGGCACCGCCGTGCGGGTCACCGACCCGGCGGAGAAGCTGCACGGCCTGCGCGTGCTGACCGAGCACATGGCGCCCGGCTCGTGGGAGCACACCAGGGAGCCGAACCAGAAGGAGCTGGCGGCGACGGCGGTGCTGGCGCTCGACCTCACCGAGGCCGCGGTGAAGACCCGCGCCGGTGGCCCGGTCGACGACGAGGACGACGTCGAGGCGAACGTGGCGTGGGCCGGTGTGCTGCCGATCCGGGAGGTCTGGGGCGAGCCGGAGTCAGCGGCGGAGCTGGACCTGCCCGCGCACGTCAGCGCTCGGGCAGCCGCTCCGGTCCGGTGACCGGGTCGATGCGGTAGTGCCGCATGGCCGGGCGGGCGTCCCGGTAGACGTGGATGCTGACCGCGGGGTCGGTGGAGTCGTTGCCGACCTGGTGCAGGTAACCGGGGCCGAACACCCTGGTCTGCCCCTGGGCCAGTGGGTGCAGCACCTCGGCAGGCCGGTGCGGCACGGCGACCCGCTCGGTCAGCGAGCCGGAGACGACGGTGAACGCGCCCGCGACGACGCCGTGGTCGTGCAGGTCGGTCTGCTGGCCGGGCAGCCAGCTCATCAGCCACACCTCCTGGCCGTCGACCCGGTCGACCAGGGCGGCGAACCGCTCGGTGGGGTCGTAGCGCAGCAGCGGCGCCCACGAGGCGCGGTCCTCGGCGTAGCGGCGGGCGATGAGGGCGGGGTGCGCGGTGGCCAGTGGGGCGGCGAGCGCGACGGTGTTGGGCGGGACGGCGAACATGCGCGGGAAGTCCTTAGGTGGCGGTGAACTCAGCGGGCGACCCGGGACACCGGGTGGCGGATGGGCTGGATCAACGACACGGACAGAGCGCGCTCGCGACAAGACCGAGGTCGACGTGACCCCGGCGGTCGGCGATGGCGCGCAGCAACACGCGGCACAGCGTGGCAGCGGGTCCCCGACGGCGCAAGCCCGCCCCGCCCGCGCCCACACCGTGGGACACTCGCCTGGTGACCAGCGGCCCGGGGCGCGGACCGGGTGGCCAATCCGGTGTGGCCGGTGCGCCGAATGACCCTCGACGTGCGGACGCCGGTCCCGCGGCTGGTCGAGGAGAGCGGGTGGTCATGGCGGAGCGGGTTCGGCGGATCGCGGGCGTGGACACGGCCGACGAGGCGCGCGCCCCGGACCCGGAGGCGTTGCTCCTCCAGGTCGCCCGGGGCGACGAGGGCGCGTTCGAGCGGCTCTACGAGCTGGTGTCCGCCCCGGTGTTCGGGTTGGTGCGGCGCATCGTGCGCGACCCGGCCCAGTCGGAGGAGGTGACCCAGGAGGTGCTGCTGGAGCTGTGGCGGACCGCGGCGCGGTTCAGCCCCGAGCGCGGCAGCGCCATGACCTGGGTGATGACCCTGGCGCACCGGCGCGCGGTGGACCGGGTGCGCTCGGCGCAGTCGGCGACCGACCGCGAGGACCGCGCCTACCGCAGGGAGACCAGCAGGCCGTTCGACGAGGTCGCCGAGCAGGTGGGCACCCGGCTCGAGCACGAGCAGGTGCGCCGCTGCCTGTCCTCGCTCACCGACCTGCAGCGGGAGTCGGTCGAACTGGCCTACTACCGCGGTTTGACCTACCGCGAGGTGGCCGAACTGCTCGACACCCCGCTGGGGACGATCAAGACTCGACTGCGTGACGGACTCATCCGCATGCGCGACTGCCTGGGGGTGGCTCGATGACCGCTGACATCCACGCGCTGACCGGCGCGTATGCCCTCGACGCCATCCCGGAGATCGAGCGCGCCGCGTTCGAACGGCACCTGGCCGAATGCGACGCGTGCGCCCAAGAGGTGCGCGAGCTGCAGGCGACCGCCGCGAGGCTCGGCGACGCGGCGGCCGAGGCCCCGCCCGCGGAGCTGAAGGCCAGGGTGCTGGCCAGGATCGCCGAGGTCCGCCAGCTGCCGCCGATCGAGCACGCCGGAGCGGCCGCGCGCCGCGCCAGGCCGTGGGCGACCCGGCTGACCGCGGTCGCCGCGGCCGCGCTGCTGGTGGTGTCGGTGTCGCTCGGCGCGCTGCTGCTGCGCAGCCAGCAGGAGCTCGACGACCAGAGGTCGCAGGCGGCGACCATGACGGAGCTGCTCTCGGCCGACGACGCGCGGTTCGTCAGCGGCTCGACGACCTCGGGGCTCGCGGGCACCGTGGTGGTGTCGCGCTCGCGCGGCCAGGTCATGCTGCTGGCGGCCAACATGCCGCCCGCGCCGGACGGCAAGTCCTACCAGGCGTGGTTGATGCAGGACGACGGCAGCCCGCGCTCGGTCGGCCTGCTGCGCCCCGACGACACCGGTCGGGCGTCCATCGTGGACAGCTCGGGCATCGGCACCGCCAACCAGGTCGGCGTCAGCATCGAGGCCGCTGGCGGGTCGGACACCCCGCACGGCCAGGTCGTGATGAAGATGGCCCTGCCCGACTAGTCCCGCCCGACTGGTACTGCCGACGAGTCCTGCCCGCGACGACGAGTACGGCTCAGCCCAGGGCTGTGAGGACATCCGCGACCAGGTCGCGGGTGTCCTCGCAGCCGCAGGACAGCCGCAGCAAGCCCTCCGGCACGGCGTCTCCCCAGCGGGCCCTGCGGTCCGCGCTGGAGTGCAGGCCGCCGAAGCTGGTGGCCGAGGACACGAACCGCGACGCCGCCAGGAATCCGGCCACCGCCTCGGCGGAGGCCAGTTCGAAGGTGAGCACCCCGCCGAAGCGGCGCATCTGCCGCACCGCTGTCCCGTGCGCCGGGTCCAGTGGCGAACCGGGCCACCGGACCGAGCGCACCGCCGGGTGTCGGCGCAGGACCTCGTACAGCGCCGCCGCGTTCTCCGCCTGCCGCGCCAGCCGCAGGTCCAGGGTGCCGAGTCCCCGGTGTGCCAACCAGACCTCGAACGGACCGGGCACCGCGCCGCTGACGGTGCGCTCGGATCGCAGGCGGGCCGCCAGGTCCTGGTCCGCCGTCGTGATGTGGCCGAGCAGAACGTCGCTGTGGCCAGCGAGGGCCTTGGTGTCGCTGGCCAGGGTGATGTCCGCGCCGAGTGCCAACGGGCGTTGCCCCAACGGGGTCGCGGTGGTGTTGTCCACCGCGACAAGGGCACCGGCCACGTGCGCCAACCGCGCGATGGCGGCGATGTCGCACACGTCCAGTCCCGGGTTGGACGGGGTTTCCAGCAGTACCAAGCGCGCGCCCGCGACGGTGTCCGCTGTCCACTCGGCCGTGGTCGGGACCTCCCTGACCACCAACCCGCTCATGTACTCGTGCACGTAAGAGCGGCCGAGGTAGTAGCCGTCGGACGGCAGAACGACCGTGTCGCCCGGCTTGAGCAGCACCCGCAGCAAAGACGACACGGCGGCCATACCCGACGGGTAGACCACACACGACCCGCCGTCCAGGTCGCCGATGACCGTCTCCAGTGCCCGCCACGTCGGATTGCCCGCCCGGCCATAGAAGTCGGCGGCAGGATCGTCGGACAGGTGGAACTGGCTGGCCATGACCGGTTGCGGCGGAACAGGACCACCCGGCTCGGCCGGGACGAGACCGCCGTGCACGCACCTGGTGCCGTCGCCGAGGCTCATCGCTCCGGCCTCGTCTTGCGCCCGATCAGCTGACCGGCCATCTCGGTGAGGTCGAACCCGTCGTGGCACACCCGGTGCACCACCTCGGTGATCGGCATCTCCACCCCGTGGCGCATCGCCAGCTCCCGGATCGACGAGCAGGACTTCACCCCTTCGGCGACCTGCCCGCCCACCGCGGCCTGCGCCTGGGCCATGGTCTCGCCGCGGCCCAACCGCGCGCCGAAGGTCCGGTTGCGCGAGAGCGGCGACGAGCACGACGCCACCAGGTCGCCCAGCCCGGCCAGGCCCGCGAAGGTCATCGGGTCCGCGCCGAGCGCCGCGCCGAGCCTGCTGGTCTCGGCGAGACCGCGGGTCATCAGCGTGGCCAGGGTGTTGGCGCCGAAGCCGAGCCCGTCGGCCATGCCGCACGAGAGCGCGATGACGTTCTTGCAGGCGCCGCCCAGCTCGCAGCCGACGACGTCGGTGATCGTGTACGGCCGGAAGTAGCCGGTGGTGCACGCCTGCTGCAACGCCACGGCGCGGTCGTGGTCGCGGCAGGCGATGACCGTCGCGGTCGGCTGCTCCTCGGCGATCTCCTTGGCCAGGTTCGGCCCGGACACCACCGCGACCTGGTCGTCCGGCACGCAGGCGACGTCGACGACGACCTCGCTCATCCGCTTGAGGGTGCCCAGCTCGACGCCCTTGGCCAGGCTGACCAGCGTCGCGCCGCGCGGCAGCAGGGCGCGCCACGCGGTCAGGTTGTTGCGCAGCGTCTGGCTCGGCACCGCGAGCACCACCGCGTCCGCGCCGTCGAGTGCCAGCCTGGGGTCCGATGTGGACGTCAGCGGCGCGGGCAGCGCGACCCCGGGCAGGTAGTCGCGGTTCTGCCCGGTCTCGGTGATGCCCTCCGACACGTCGCGCCGCCGCGCCCACAGCACGACCTCGGTGCCCGCGTCGGCGAGCACCTTGGCGAAGGCGGTCCCCCACGACCCCGCGCCCATGACCGTGATCTTGCCCGCCATGGCCGTCCCGTCAGTCGGTCGAGGAGTCGCGTTTGCCGCTCGCGCGGTAGAACTCGGTCGGCGCCGGTTCCCCGCGGATCTCGGCGACCAGCGCGCGCACCCGGTCCATCAGCAGGTCGGTGACCTCGCGCAGCAGCTGGTTGGTGACCGGCCTGCCCCGGTAAGCCGACAGGTCGACCGGGTCGCCGACCAGCGTCACGACCCGCTTGCGCGGGAACGGCCGGAACTTCTTGTCGTAGCCGTTCCAGATCTCCTGGGTGCCCCAGCGGGCCGCCGGGATCACCGGGACGTCGTTGTCCAGTGCGAGCCGCGCCACCCCGGTGCGCGACCACATCGGCCACCCGGCCGGGTCCTTGGTGATGGTGCCCTCGGGGTAGATGAGCACCAACTTCCCGTCGCGCAACGCGTCGTGCGCCGCGCTGAGGCTGCCGCGGGCGTCCGAGGTGCCGCGGTAGACCGGGATGCCACCGGAGCCCGAGAGCATCTTGCCGAAGACCGGGATCCGGAACAGGCTGTCCTTGGCCATGAACCGCGGCACCCGGCCGTTGCGGTGCACGAACACCGCGTCGCTCGGCGGGTCGAGGTGGGAGACGTGGTTCATCACCAGCAGCGCCGCGCCCTCGGCGGGCAACTTCTCGGCGTGCCGGTAGTCCCGCTTGGCCAACCAGGTCAACGGGTAGAACGCCGCGGCGGACACCCCGACCCAGAACCCGCCCTTCTCACGCTTGCCCAACGCCGCTCCTCGAGTGCTCCGCCAGAACCGCCGCGGCGCTGCCGCCGCGCGTGACCCGTGAGTCTCCCTGGCTGACCCGCCCCGGGTCCACACGGGTCCACCGGCGGGTGGCGCCGACGGCCCGCGCCCGGGTACGGCAGGATCGGTGGTGTGGTCGACCTCGTGGTGCCGGTCAAGAACCTGGACCGGGCCAAGTCCCGGTTGCGCGGCGCGGTACCCGGCGGCGGGGCGGCGCACCGCGAACTCGTGCTCGCTGTGGTGTTGGACACGGTGACCGCCGCGCTGGCCGCCGACGGTGTGCGCAGGCTGCTGGTGGTGTGCGAGGACGCGCGGGTGGTCGCCGCGCTCGCGGGCACCGGCGCGGAGGTCGTCGACGAACGCGGCCTGCCCGGGCTCAACGCGGCGTTGGACTTCGGCGCGCGGGTGCTGCGCCGCGCCGATCCGGACACCGCCGTGGGCGCCATGCAGGCGGATCTCCCGGCGCTGCGGCCCGCGGACCTGGCCGCGGCGCTGGCCGAGGCCGGTGGCAGGCGGGCGTTCGTCGCCGACCGGCAGGGCACCGGGACGACGCTGCTGCTCGGTGCGCCGGGTGCCGCGCTCGACCCCAGGTTCGGGCCGGGGTCGGCCGCGGCGCACGGCGACGGCGCCGTCCGGGTCGGCGACCGGTTGCCCGCACTGCGTTGCGATGTGGACACCCCCGGTGACCTGCGGCTGGCCGCGGGCATCGGGCTCGGCGCGCGCAGCGCCCGGTTGGCCGAGGACGCCTGCCGGGTGCGGTGAGCGGCGCCGCGCGGATGTGGCGAGAATTCACGTCTCCGTACGCCTCGCGGGTGCGCCCGGACGCCCCCCGTACCCGACAATGGGGCGGTGAGCGACGAGAGCAGCACGGACCAGGCCCTGCCGACCAGCGGCGACACCGGCGCGACCCCGGTCGACGAGCCGGGTGCCGAGCGCCCCGCCGAGCCCAACGCCGCCGACGGCGCCGAGTCGCACCGGGCACCGTCCGCCCCGCCCGCGGTCACCCCGGCGGCCACCGAGACGGACCTGCCCGACGACCGCTACCTCAACCGGGAACTGTCCTGGTTGGACTTCAACGGCCGGGTGCTCGCGCTGGCCGAGGACGCCTCGCAGCCGCTGCTGGAGCGGGCCAAGTTCCTGGCCATCTTCGCCTCGAACCTCGACGAGTTCTACATGGTGCGGGTCGCGGGCCTCAAGCGCAGGAACGAGACCGGCCTGTCGGTGCGCAGCGCGGACGGGCTGACCCCGCGCGAGCAGCTCGGCTACATCTCCAAGCGCAACCAGGACCTGGTCGAGCGGCACTCCCGGGTCTTCGCCGAGCAGGTGCGCCCGGCGTTGCGGGAGCGCGGGATCAGCATCGCCAGCTGGAGCGAGCTGACCGCCGACGAGCACAAGAGGTTGGCCGCGTACTACCGCGACCAGGTGTTCCCCGTGCTGACACCGCTGGCGTTCGACCCGGCGCACCCGTTCCCCTACATCTCCGGGCTCTCGCTCAACCTCGCGGTGACGGTGCGCAACCCGGAGACCGGCCGGGAGAGCTTCGCCAGGGTCAAGGTGCCGGACAACGTGCCGCGGCTGGTGCCGATCGACCGCAGCGCCGACGAGCAGGTCGCGGTGTTCCTGCCGCTGGAGGAGCTCATCGCCGCGCACCTGCCGACGCTGTTCACCGGCATGGACGTCATCGAGCAGCACGCGTTCCGGGTGACCCGCAACGCCGACCTCGAGGTCGAGGAGGACCGCGACGAGGACCTGCTCAAGGCGCTGGAACGGGAACTGGCGCAGCGCCGGTTCGGACCGTCGGTGCGCCTGGAGGTCGCCGACGACATGAGCGAGCACATGCTCGAACTGCTGCTGCGCGAGCTGGAGGTGCACCCCAACGACGTCGTGGTGGTGCGCGGCCTGCTCGACCTGTCGTGCCTGTGGCAGCTCTACGGCGTGGACCGCAAGGAGCTCAAGGACCCGCCGTTCCGCCCCGCGACGCACCCGGCGTTCGGCGAGCGGGAGACCCCGCGCAGCATCTTCGCGACGCTGCGGGAGGGCGACGTGCTGGTGCACCACCCGTACGACTCGTTCTCCACCAGCGTGCAGCGCTTCGTCGAGCAGGCGGCCAGCGACCCGCACGTGCTGGCGATCAAGCAGACCCTGTACCGCACCTCGGGTGACTCGCCGATCGTGGACGCGCTCATCGACGCGGCCGAGGCAGGCAAGCAGGTGGTGGCGCTGGTCGAGCTGAAGGCGCGCTTCGACGAACAGGCCAACATCAAGTGGGCGCGGCAGCTGGAGAAGGCCGGGGTGCACGTGGTCTACGGCCTGGTGGGCCTCAAGACGCACTGCAAGACCTCGCTGGTGGTGCGCCAGGAGGGGTCCACGATCCGCCGCTACTGCCACATCGGGACGGGCAACTACAACCCCAAGACCGCGCGGCTCTACGAGGACGTCGGCCTGCTCACCGCGGAGCCGTCGATCGGCGCGGACCTCACCGACCTGTTCAACGTCCTCACCGGCTACGCGCGCCAGGACGAGTACCGCAGCCTGCTCGTCGCGCCCTACGGGGTGCGGCGCGGGATCGTGGAGCGCATCGAGCGCGAGGTGTCGCTGCTGCGCGACGGCAAGCCCGCGGGCATCCGGATCAAGATGAACTCCCTGGTGGACGAACAGGTCATCGACGCGCTGTACCGGGCTTCCCAGGCCGGCGTGCCGGTCGAGGTGGTGGTGCGCGGGATCTGCGCGCTCAAGCCGGGCATCCCCGGGCTCAGCGAGAACATCCGGGTCCGCTCGATCCTGGGCCGGTTCCTGGAGCACTCCAGGATCTTCCACTTCGTCGGCGCCGACGAGCGCTGGATCGGCAGCGCGGACATGATGCACCGCAACCTGGACCGGCGGGTGGAGGTGCAGGTCCGGGTGACCGACCCGAGGTTGACCGCCCAGTTGGACACCATCTTCGACTCCGCGCTCGACCCGTCGACGCGCTGCTGGGTGCTGACCCCCGGCGGGGAGTGGGTGCCCTCCCCCGCCGACGGCAGTTCCGTGCGCGACCACCAGGCCGAGCTGCTCGCCAGCCACCACGCGCTCGGCTGAGCCAGGTGCACGTCCGGGCCGCGGGAGCGGTGCTGTGGCGGCCGTCCGCCGCTCCCGCGGGTGCTGGGGAGTCCATCGAGGTCGCGGTGGTGCACCGGCAGCGCTACGACGACTGGAGCCTGCCCAAGGGCAAGCTGGACCGGCGGGAGACCGTCCACGCCGCCGCGGTGCGGGAGGTGGCCGAGGAGACCGGGTTCGCCGCCGCGCTCGGTCGTCACCTCGCCAGGGTCGAGTACTCGGTGCCGGACGGGCACAAGACGGTCGAGTACTTCGCCGCGCGCGCTGTCCGCGGGGAGTTCGAGCCCAACGAGGAAGTCGACCGGCTGCGCTGGCTGCCGGTCGAGCAGGCGGCGCCGCTGCTGACCTACCCGCACGATCGGGTGGTGCTGGACAGGTTCGGCGCCGCACCGGCGGCGACCACGACGGTCCTGCTGGTGCGGCACGCGCACGCGGGCCGCAAGCGCGAGTGGCCGGGACCGGACGACCAGCGCCCGCTGTCCGCGCTGGGACTGCGGCAGGTCGAGGCCCTGACGAGCCTGCTGCCGCTGTTCGGACCGGACCGGGTGGTGTCCGCGCCGAACCTGCGCTGCACGGCCACTGTGGCGCCACTGGCCGCGGCGCTGGGGGTCGCGGTGGAACCCGCCGCGGAACTGTCCGAGCCCGCGCACCGGGAGCGCGGCTCGGGAACGGCGGCGCTGCTGCGGATCGCCGCCGCAGGCGGCACGCCGGTGGTGTGCAGCCAGGGCGGGGTGATCCCGGACGTGGTGACCGCGCTGACCGGCGTCTCGGATGTGCGTGCCCGCAAGGGCAGTGTCTGGGTGCTGTCCTTCGCGGGCGAGCGGGTGGTCGCGGCCGACCACATCCAGACCGCCTGACGCCCCACCCCGAACGGGTGCAATGGCGCCGCCGCGCCTGTTCGGCGGAAGTGGTGCGAGAAGTCTCGACGAACACGCGAAAGCGCTCCAGGCGACCGCGGAAACCGTTGTGCGCGGCTATCCCCCGGACACCTGCGCGCAATAGTGCGCGACAGAACAACTGAGCAGGTCAGCGCCGGTGTCGCGGTCGGACGGACCGGGCGGGCCCCGGACACGCGAGAGCCCCGCACGGGGGAAGCGTGCGGGGCTCTCGCGATGTGCTCAACACCAGTGAAGACGCGACCTGAACCGCCCCGAGCGGGCCGGTCCAGGCGCCGGTGGCCGTCCTACTTCTTGGTGGCCTTGGCGGTCGCCCGAGGCGTGCTGCTCTTGGCGGCCGTCGTCTTCTTCGCCGCGGTGGTCTTCGCCGCAGCGGTGGTGGTCTTCTTCGCCGCGGTGGTCTTCGCCGCCGTGGCCTTCGGTGCTGCCGCCGCCTTGGTCGCGGTGGCCGCGGGCTTCGCCGCGGTGGCGCGGGTCCGCGTCGTCTTCGGCGCGGTGGTGGTCGCCGCCGCCGCCGCTGCCGCGGGCTTCGCCGCCGCCGCGCGGGTGCGCGTGGTGGTGCTGCGCGTGGTCGCCGCCGCGGGCTTCGCCGCGGTCGCCCGGGTGCTCGCGGCCCGGGTCGTGGTGGCGGCCGCGCCCCGGGTGGCGGTGGTGGCGCGGGCGGTGGTGCCCGCGGTGCTCTTGGTGGCCGCGACCTTGGGCAGCTTCTTGGCCCCGCTCACGACCTCCTTGAACATCGTGCCCGCGCGGAAGGCGGGGACGTTGGTCTTCTTGACCTTCACCGTCTCGCCGGTGCGCGGGTTGCGGGCGGTGCGGGCCGCACGCGCGCGCTTCTCGAACACACCGAAGCCGGTGATGTTCACCTTCTCGCCCTTGTTGACCGTGCGAACGATCACGTCGACGAGACCGTCGACCGCAGCGCCTGCGGCCTTCTTGTCGCCAAGGCGCTCGGTCAACGCCTCGATGAGTTGGGCCTTGTTCACCCTTCAGTCCTCCGTAAGAGAGCCACACTGCCGTTCACGGCCGAATCAGCCGACTTCTGGCAAAGATAGGCCCAATGGCGCGCGATTTCCACGCGACGCGCCCGATTTTTCCTTGCCGCATGCGGGCTCCACCCCCCGCGGGGGGTCGAATCGGAGGTTTTCGGGCGTCGCGGGGGGCCGCGAACGGGGTGTGCGAGATGGGTTGTCAGGTGCGGACCGACGGTCCAGCCGGTCGGATCCCCGGTGTGCGAAGGGGATTGCGAACCGGCTCGCGCCGGGTCAGGCCAGGGGCGTTGTGACAGGCAGGTAATCGGCCCTGGCCTGCTCGAACTCGTCGATCGCGGCCACTTCGCGCAGTGTCAGGCCGATGTCGTCGAGGCCCTCGAGCAGCCGCCAGCGGGTGTAGTCGTCCACCGCGAACGGCGCGGTGAAGTCCTTGGCGCGGACGGTCTTCTCCCGCAGGTCGACGGTGACCTCCGTGCCCGGCTCGGTTTCGAGCAACTTCCACAACAGTTCGATGTCGGACTGCTCCAGTTGGGCGGCCAGCAGGCCCGCCTTGCCCGAGTTGCCGCGGAAGATGTCGGCGAAGCGGGTGGAGAGCACGGCCCGGAACCCGTAGTCCGACAGCGCCCAGACCGCGTGCTCGCGGGAGGACCCGGTACCGAAGTCCGGACCGGCGACCAGCACGCTGCCCGCCCGGTAGGGCTCCTGGTTGAGCACGAAGTGCTCGTCGGAGCGCCACGCGGCGAACAGCCCGTCCTCGAACCCGGTGCGGGTGACCCGCTTGAGGTAGACCGCCGGGATGATCTGGTCGGTGTCCACGTTGGACCGGCGCAGCGGCACCCCGACGCCGGTGTGGGTGGTGAACGGCTCCATCAGTGCTACCCCTCAGTTCTCTGCTGCCGCGGCGGTGGCCGCACCCGCGGTGACCAGGTCTTCCGGTGATGACAGGGTGCCGAGCACCGCGGTCGCGGCCGCCACCAGCGGCGACACCAGGTGGGTGCGCCCGCCCTTGCCCTGCCTGCCCTCGAAGTTGCGGTTCGATGTGGACGCGCTGCGCTCGCCCGGGGCGAGCTGGTCGGGGTTCATGCCCAGGCACATCGAGCAGCCCGCCTGCCGCCACTCGGCGCCCGCGGCGAGGAACACCTCGTGCAGGCCCTCGGCCTCCGCCTGCGCCTTGACCCGCATCGACCCGGGCACCACGAGCATCCGCACCCCGTCGGCGACCTGGTGGCCGCGCAGCACGTCGGCGGCGGCGCGCAGGTCCTCGATGCGGCCGTTGGTGCAGGAGCCGAGGAAGACGGTGTCGACGGAGATCTCCCGCAGCGGGGTGCCCGGGACGAGGTCCATGTACGACAGGGCCTTCTCCGCGGCCACCCGCTCGTTCTCGTCGACGATCTGCTCGGGGTCGGGCACCCGCGCCGAGAGCGGCAGGCCCTGGCCGGGGTTGGTGCCCCAGGTGACGAACGGGGTCAGCTCGTCGGCGTCGAGCACGACCTCGGCGTCGAAGACGGCGCCCTCGTCGGTGCGCAGCCCGCGCCAGTCGGCGACGGCGGTGTCCCACAGTTCGCCGCTCGGCGCGTGCGGGCGGCCCTTGAGGTAGGCGAAGGTGGTGTCGTCGGGGGCGATCATCCCGGCCCGCGCGCCCGCCTCGATGGACATGTTGCACACGGTCATCCTGGCTTCCATCGACAGCTTCTCGATGGCCTCGCCGCGGTACTCCAGCACGTAGCCCTGCCCGCCGCCGGTGCCGATCTTGGCGATGACGGCGAGGATGACGTCCTTGGCGGTGACACCCGGGCGCAGCTCGCCGGTGATGGTGACCGCCATGGTCTTGAAGGGCCGCAACGGCAGCGTCTGGGTCGCCATCACGTGCTCGACCTCGGAGGTGCCGATCCCGAACGCCAGCGCGCCGAACGCGCCGTGGGTGGAGGTGTGGCTGTCGCCGCACACCACCGTCATCCCGGGCTGGGTCAGGCCGAGCTGCGGGCCGACGACGTGCACGATGCCCTGTTCCGCATCGCCCATCGGGTGCAGCCGCACGCCGAACTCCGCGCAGTTGCGGCGCAGCGTGTCGACCTGGGTGCGCGACACCGGATCAGCGATCGGGAGGTCGATCCCAACCGTCGGGACGTTGTGGTCCTCGGTCGCTATCGTCAGGTCTGGCCTGCGCACCGGCCGCCCGGCCAGGCGAAGACCCTCGAAGGCTTGCGGGCTGGTCACCTCGTGCACGAGGTGCAGGTCGATGTAGAGCAGGTCGGGTTCGGCACCGCTGCCCCTGCGCACGACGTGCCGGTCCCACACCTTCTCGGCGAGTGTTCTGACCACCGCTGATCACCACTGCTTCCCACGGACTGGACTTCCCACATAACGGGAAAGTAGTATCGAGACGTGGGACAGCATAGCGGCATCGGAGTTCTGGACAAGGCAATGGCCGTACTGCAGGCGGTCGCGAAGGAGCCCTGCGGGCTGGCGGAGCTGTGCGTCAAGACCGGCCTGCCGCGGGCGACGGCGCACCGGCTCGCGGTCGGCCTCGAGGTGCATCGCCTGCTGCGCAGGGGAAGCGACGGCAGGTGGCGGCCGGGGGCCGCGCTGGCCGAGTTGGCGGGCGGCGCGACCGACCCGTTGCTCGACGCGGCGACGGCCGTGCTCCCCCGGCTGCGCGACCGCACCGGCGAGAGCGTGCAGCTCTACCGCCGCGATGGTCTACACCGGATCTGCGTGTGCTCCGCCGAGCCGCCCAGTGGTCTGCGCGACACCGTCCCGGTCGGCGCGCGGCTGCCGATGACCGCCGGTTCCGGCGCGAAGGTCCTGGCGGCGTGGGCCGATCCGGCGACCCAGCGCAGCCTGCTGGCCGACGCTGTCTTCGGTGAGCGCGCGCTGCTGGAGGTCCGCCGCCGCGGCTGGGCCCAGAGTGTGGCCGAGCGCGAACCCGGCGTGGCTAGTGTTTCCGCGCCGGTGCGGGATGCCTCGGGGGCGGTGGTGGCGGCCGTCTCGGTGTCCGGGCCCATTGATCGGATGGGGCGTCGACCGGGTTCCCGCTGGGCAGCAGATCTGCTGGCCGCCGCAGACGCCCTCCAGAACCGGCTCTAGGCTTCACCTTCTCCCCCAACCCCCACGCCTGCGGCTCGCCCCCGCAGGCGTTTCTCTTTGTGTGGGGCAAGGGACACTGCTCGCCTTCGGCATCGCGAGGGTGCCGCCTCGCCTTCGGCATTGGCCTGGACGCGAGTTTCGAGCTTTGCTCGATGCGGCGAACTCGTTTTGCGCGGGGCCCCGACAGCACCCGTGGCAGAACCACAAAGCAGGGGCCCAAAAGCAGGCCCTGCCGCGTGAACGACGCTACTGGCACTGCTTCCCCACACAAAACAAGTCCGCCCCATCGAGCCAGCCTGGCACCAGCGGATCCGAGGAGCGGTTTCGGGCCAACGTTTGGGAGGGGCACGTGGGGACCAACGCCTGTGAGGGGCACGTTGGGGCCAACGTCTGAGAGGGGCACCTTCGGACAAGCGACTGTGGCGGGGGCGTGGGGGCCAACGTTAAGACGGGCACGTGAGGGTCAACGTCTGAGAGGGCCACCTTCGGACAAACGACCGTGGTGGGGGCATGGGGGCCAACGTCGCCAAGCCTCTACCAGTCGAGACCGATAACTCCGAGCAGCACCCTCAACCAACACCCCAGCGGGCAGGCGAAGCCCTGCCCTTGTGATCTTTAGGCCCTAGACCCACATCCACCAGCCCGACCCCGCACCCCCAACCACCGCACCGTGGGGGTCTGGGGGGTCGCCCCCCAGGTGTAATGACGGAAGAGACCCGCGAGGATACACCGCATCCGAGCAGGTCTCTTCCATCTCGTACGTAGCCCCGACGGGATTCGAACCCGCGCTACCGCCTTGAGAGGGCGGCGTCCTAGGCCGCTAGACGACGGGGCCAGGAACTTTCCGTATTCAGTTGGGTGGAACTGGTGGTGCTGGGCGTTTCCGCCGGGAGAGACTCTAGCAGGGTGATCTTTTGTCTCTCTGGCTGGGGTACCAGGACTCGAACCTAGACTAACTGAACCAGAATCAGTCGTGCTGCCAATTACACCATACCCCAATGGCTCGCCGAGTTGCGCTGGTCCCGCGGGGGTCCAGGGCGTTCCTGCGTGCCGGAGAAGATGTTAGACCACAACCCCGGTGATCGAGAAATCGACCCCTACCGTCGGGGGACGGGGAGGGTGGAGGTGCTGGTCACGGTGGGTGTGCGGTACTCGGTGACCAGGAGGGCGGGCAGGTCGGCGAGGGTGTCGATGACGGGGATGCCGGGGGTGGGCGGGGCGGGGGTGTTGGCCCGGTCGAGCCAGATGCCGTGCAGGCCGGCGTCGCGGGCGCCCTGGGCGTCGTGGTCGAGGCGGTCGCCGATGTGGGCGGTGGTGGCGGGGGTGACGCCGAGTCGGTCGCAGGCGGTGTGGAAGATCACGGGGTCCGGTTTGGCGGTGCCGAGTTCGCCCGCGCTGACGACGGCGTCGAAGAAGCGCGCCAGGCCGAGGCTCGCGAGGCGCTCGCGCTGGCGGGGGCCGGAGGCGTTGGTGACGGCGGCGAGGCGCAGGCCGGCGGCGCGCAGCCAGTCCAGGCAGGGCACCACGTCGGGGAAGGGGCGCCAGGCCCGGCTCATCTGGGCGAGGCGGCGGTCCTCGAGCGCGGCGACGGTG
Source organism: Actinokineospora cianjurensis (assembly GCF_003663795.1). Classification (NCBI taxonomy): domain Bacteria; kingdom Bacillati; phylum Actinomycetota; class Actinomycetes; order Pseudonocardiales; family Pseudonocardiaceae; genus Actinokineospora; species Actinokineospora cianjurensis. Next base: position 377,521 of record NZ_RCDD01000004.1, on the reverse strand, counting down.
TCGTCGTCGAGGTCGCGGCCGAGGTCGGCGAGGAACGCCTTGGTGCGGGCGTGGCGCATCGCGTCGTAGTCGAGCGCGCCTGCCACGCACAGGGCGCTGTGCTCCTCGGTGACCCGCTGCCAGGCGGGCCACAGGTCGTCGCCGCCGACCGGGACCCGGTCGATCGGGACCGAGCCGATCACCACCGAGAGCGCGGAGCGGGCCGAGCCGGTGAAGTCGATCAGGGTGTCGTCGATGTCGAGGCAGATCGCGTCGATCGTCGGCGGCTCGTGCCCGCTGTTGGCCACCACCCGCCCAGGACCGGCTGATGTGGACGGTGCTGGCACGAGCGCGGAAGTCATCCAGCGAGGCTAGATCTCCTGGCGCGCCCGCCGATTCGTCTGCCCAGGTGATGTTTGGGCTTCTGACACGGTCAAGCGCGAAGCCCGCGGTACAGAGCCAAATCCTCGTTCATCGCGCCGCGGTCCGCACTCGTTACGCGGCGCCCGCCGGGCAATCGGGTGAGAGGGCGATCACCCTCGGCCAACTCCGCGACCCCGACCTGGTGCGGACACTGTACGGGGTGGCCCGCCCGCGCGGACAGGGCCGAAAGCCTTGTGCCGCTTGGCTGTCCAGACCCACCGGGGTGCCCGGTTCGCGCCGCGGCCGGATCGGGGGTCGCCACCAGCGCGGTCACCCAAAGGAAGCGGCCGACTCCGCGCCGCCACCACTGTCCACTGTGGCCATTGAGTGCGCCCGTCCGGTCACCTCGGTCGTCGAGGTGACGACCGGTGGGCGCAGGCGCGTCGCGGGTGGACACTTCCCGGCCACCCGCCCTGGTCCGCGCGGCGGTTGACCCGAACAGCCGATCCCGCTTGACCGCCGGGCGCGGCGGGTGCATGCTCATCTTATTCAACCAGTGTTGAAATCGGGGAGGGGTCATGGGAGGAACAACGAGGACGACGGCGTGCGTGGTCGGCGGTGGGCCCGCGGGGATGGTGCTGGGGCTGCTGCTGGCGCGCGGCGGTGTCGAGGTGACGGTGCTGGAGAAGCACGCGGACTTCCTGCGCGACTTCCGCGGCGACACGGTCCACCCGCCCACGCTCGACCTGCTCGACGACCTCGGCCTGGGACCGGCGTTCCGCGCGCTGCCGCACCGGCTCGTCGAGCAGGTGCAGGTGCCCTTCCGCGGCGGCGCGCTGCGGGTGGCCGACCTCAAGGCGCTGCGCGGCCCGAACAACCACATCGCGATGGTCCCGCAGTGGGACCTGCTCGACCTGCTCGCGGGCGCGGCGGCCGAGGAACCCACCTTCGCGCTGCGCCGCAACACCGAGGCCGTCGGGCTGCGCTGGAGCGGCCGCAAGGTCACCGGCGTCGACTACCGCACCAGCGACGGCGACACCGGCGCGGTCGAGGCCGACCTGGTGATCGCCTGCGACGGGCGGGGTTCGCGGCTGCGCGCCGAGGCGCACCTGGTGCCCAAGTCGTACACCACGCCGATGGACGTGTGGTGGTTCCGGCTGCCGCGCGCGGACGGCGACCCCGAGGGCATCGTGCCGGTGCTGAGCAGGCGGCGGGCGAGCGTGCTGATCGACCGCGGCGACTACTGGCAGGTGGCGACCCTGATCGCCAAGGGCTCGGACCCGGTGGCGCGCAAGGGCCCGGTGACCGACCTGATGCGGGACATGGCCGAGGTCCAGCCGTGGCTGGCCGACCGGGTCGACGCGGTGGGCTCGTGGGACGAGGTGAAGACGCTGGACGTGAAGCTGGACCGGCTCACCCGCTGGCACGTCGACGGATTGCTCTGCATCGGTGACGCGGCGCACGCGATGTCACCGGCGGGCGGGGTCGGGATCAACCTGGCGGTGCAGGACGCGGTGGCCGCCGCGGCGGTGCTGGCCGGGCCGCTGCGCGCGGGCACGGTGTCCACTTCGGACCTGGCGCGGGTGCGGCGCAGGCGGCTGGTGCCGACGGTGCTGGTGCAGACCATGCAGCGGGTCATCCACGAGAAGGCGCTGCGTCCCGCGCTGGAGGGCCGGGTCGACATCGCCGGGTCGACCAAGCCGCCGCTGGCGCTGCGGGTGATGGCGCGGGTGCCGCTGCTGCAGTGGCTGCCAGCGCAGCTGGTCGGCCGCGGCGTGATCACCGAGTCGACCCCGGCCTTCGCCAAGCGCCCAGCGAGCTGACCTGAAATCCACCCGGACGGGTGACTGCGGGTCCTGGCTGGGGGTGGTGGGCGGGGGGGTAGTTGGCACCAGGGTGCGTGGCCGAGCCTGGTGGTCAGCGGTTGGCGACGGGGTTGGTGAGGGTGCCGAGGCCCTCGATGGAGACCGAGACCTGCTGGCCCGCGGTGATCGGGCCGACGCCTGCCGGGGTGCCGGTGAGGATGACGTCACCGGGCAGCAGGGTCATGACGCGCGAGACCCACTCGATGACGGTGGGGATGTCGTGCAGCAGCAGCGAGGTGCGCGAGTCCTGCTTGAGCTCGCCGTCGACGCTGGTGCGCAGGCGCAGGTCGTCGGCGTCGACGCCCGTGCTGATCCACGGGCCGAGCGGGCAGAACGTGTCGTGCCCCTTCGCCCTGGTCCACTGGCCGTCGGCGTGCTGCTGGTCGCGCGCGGTGACGTCGTTGGCGATGGTGTAGCCGAGGACGACGTCCTTGGCCCGCGCGGCGGGCACGTCCCGGCACGGCATCCCGATGACCACCGCCAACTCCCCTTCGAAGTCCACCCGCGACGAGTCGGCGGGCAGCTTGATCGCCGCGCCCGGCCCGATCACCGTGGTGGAGGGCTTGAGGAAGATGACCGGGTTGGCCGGTGCCTGCCCACCCATCTCCTTCGCGTGGTCGGCGTAGTTCTTGCCGACGCAGACGACCTTGCTCGGCAGGATCGGCGCCAGCAACCTGGTGTCGGCCAGCGGCCACCGCCGCCCGGTGAACGTGGGCTTGCCGAACGGGTGCTCAGCGACCTCGGCGGCGACCTCGGCCCCCTCATCCCCCTCGACAGTGACAAACGCGACGCCATCAGGATGGGCAATTCGAGCGATACGCACACCCACACCCTAGGCCCCACCGCCGAGGCCGGTTCCGCGGCTCAGGAAGAGAGGGTGGCGCGCACGCGCATCGCCTTGTGGGCCAGGGCGTCGCACAGGGCCAACCAGCTCGCCTCGACGATGTTGCCGTGGACGCCGACGGTGGTCCACTCGCGTTCGCGGTCGGAGGACTGGACCAGGACCCTGGTGACGGCGTCGGTGCCGTGGTCGGTGCCGCGGGGGCCGCCGCCGGAGGTGAGGATGCGGACCTTGTAGTCGGTGAGTTCCACCTCGTCGAGCCACGGCAGGTGTGGCGACAGCGCCGTGCGCAGCGCGGCGTCGAGTGCGTGCACCGGGCCGTTGCCCTCCGCGGTCGCGATGACCCGCTGCCCGTTGACCCTGACCTTCACCGTCGCCTCGGACACCACCGAGCCGTCGCGGTCGTGGTCGAGGATGACCCGGTAGGACTCCAGTTCGAACGGGGTGACCGGGTCGACCTCGGTGGGGTCGATGCCCGCGATCTCCTCGCGCAGCAGCAGTTCGAAGGAGGCGTCCGCCGCCTCGAACGACCAGCCGCGGGCCTCGAGGTCCTTGACCTTGCGCAGCGCGTTGGTGACGGCTTGCGGCCTGCCAGCCAGGTCAACCCCGAGCTCGTGTCCCTTGAGCTCGAGGCTGGCCCGACCGGCCATCTCGGTGACCAGGACCCGCATGTCGTTGCCGACGGTGACCGGATCGAGGTGGTTGTAGAGCACCGGGTCGACCTTGATCGCGCTCGCGTGCAGGCCCGCCTTGTGGGCGAAGGCCGACGACCCGACGTATGCCTGGTGGGTGTCGGGTGCGATGTTGGCGATCTCGGCAAGGGCATGGGAGACCCGGGTCAGCTCGGCGAGCGCGCCGGTGGGCAACGCCTCGATGCCGAGCTTGGTCACGAGATTGCCGATGACGGCGAACAGGTCGGCGTTGCCAGCCCGTTCGCCGTAGCCGTTCGCGGTGCACTGGACGTGGCTCGCGCCAGCCTGCACAGCCGCGACGCTGTTGGCCACCGCGCAGGACGTGTCGTCCTGGCAGTGGATGCCCACCCGGAACCCGGTGCGGGCGATGACCTCGCCGACGGTCTCGGCGAGGCCCAGCGGCAACTGGCCGCCGTTGGTGTCGCACAGCACGGCCACGTCCGCGCCGGACTCCACCGCGGCGGTGAGGACCCGCAGCGAGGTGTCGGGGTCGAAGGCGTAGCCGTCGAAGAAGTGCTCGGCGTCGAGGAACACCCTGCGGCCCTCGGCGACCAGGAACGCCACGGTGTCGCGCACCATGGCCACCGCCTCGGCCACGTCGGTGCGCAGCGCGCGCTCGATGTGCCTGCGGTCGGACTTGGCCACCAGGGTGACCACCGGCGCCTGGGAGTCGAGCAGGCCGCGCACCTGCGGGTCCTGCGCGGCGGTGCTGCCCGCGCGCCTGGTCGAGCCGAACGCGACGAGCGCGGCGTGGCGCAGGTCCAGCTCCCCCGCCGCGGCACGGGCGAAGAACTCGGTGTCCTTGGGCATCGCGCCCGGCCAGCCGCCCTCGATGAACCCGACGCCGAGCCCGTCCAGCAGCCGCGCCACGGCCAGCTTGTCGGTCACCGAGTAGGAGATGCCCTCCCGCTGGGCGCCGTCGCGCAGGGTCGTGTCGTAGACGTGGAAGGTGTCGCCGAGCGGGGTGCCCGCGGGAACCGATCGGGCTGGGCTGGTCACGGTGCTGCGCTCCTTGGTGCCGGGTTCTTGGGTAGGCGGGTGGGGACAAGTCGCCGGTGGGGATTCCTGGCAAACAAAAAGACCCCCCGCGAAGGTGCGAGAGGTCTGCGCGCTGGGCTCGGAAGAGGAGCTACCCAGCGCGCCGGTCAATAATGATGACAACGGAAGCCATGCACCGATAGTGGCACAGTGGACTCGCCTCGGTCCACTCCACGGACCCCGCGTCCCAGTTCCTGGGAGCGGTTAGTGGCCGCAAACGCCGACGGCCGCCCCGGGGGAACCGGGGCGGCCGTCGCACGAGTGCTCCTCTAGCTCGTCTTGACGTTCGACGAGACCAGTGCGGCCAGCCGGTCGCCGATGGCGAACGTGCCGCCGGGCGAGCCGTGGTCGCGGGTGGCCAGGTCGAAGGCGACCGACGCCTCGATGCGCCTGGCCGCCTCCACCTCGCCGAGGTGGTCGAGCAGCAGCGCCACCGACAGCACGGCGGCGGTCGGGTCGGCGATGCCCTGGCCCGCGATGTCCGGCGCGCTGCCGTGCACCGGCTCGAACATGCTCGGGTTGCGCCGGGTGATGTCGAGGTTGCCGCTGGCGGCCAACCCGATGCCCCCGGTCACGGCCGCGGCCAGGTCGGTGAGGATGTCGCCGAACAGGTTGTCGGTGACGATCACGTCGAACCTGGTCGGGTCGGTGACCATGTGGATGGTGGTCGCGTCGACGTGCTGGTAGGCCACCGTCACGTCGGGGTGCTGCAGCGACACCTCCTCCACCACGCGCGACCACAGCGATCCCGCGTGGGTCAGCACGTTCGTCTTGTGGACGAGCGTGAGGTGCTTGCGGGGACGGGCGGAGGCGCGGGTGAACGCGTCGCGCACCACCCGCTCGACGCCGAAGGAGGTGTTGACGCTCACCTCGGTGGCGATCTCGTGCGGAGTGTCCTTTCGCAACAGTCCACCGTTGCCTGCGTAAAGACCTTCGGTCCCCTCCCTGACGACGATCATGTCGATCTCGCCGGGGTCGACGATCGGGCTCTTCACGCCGGGGTAGAGGCGCGCCGGGCGCAGGTTCACGTGGTGGTCGAGCTCGAAGCGCAGCCGCAGCAGCAGGCCGCGCTCGAGGATGCCGCTGGGCACCGAGGGGTCCCCGACCGCGCCGAGCAGGATCGCGTCGTGCTCGCGCAACTCGGCGAGCACGGACTCCGGCAGCAGCTCCCCGGTCGCGTGCCACCGCGCCGCGCCGAGGTCGTATCGGGTGATCTCCGCGGTCGGAACGACCTCACCGAGCACCTTCAGTGCCTCGGCGATCACTTCCGGCCCGATCCCGTCACCTGGGATCACCGCGAGCCGCATGCACACACCTCCCGGATATCGGCCCGAACTGTCAGGGCCTGGTAGTCGAGGGAAGGCTACCGGGAAGTCGTCCGGTCGCCGCATCTCGCCACCCCTCTGGGTGGCGATTCGTGGTCACAACGCCCCCCGGCTGACACGAACGGTGCCCGGATCGGTTGTCGACCAACCGATCCGGGCACCGTTCACCGCGTAGCGGGCATCCCAGCCCGTGGACGACCGGCGCGCCGCGGCACCGGTGGTAAGTGAGCCGCGCTCAGCCGAAGTCGACCGAGCGAACTGTGCTCCCCGGGCTCAAGCAGGCCGGGCCGCTCAGCCGAAGTCGACGGAGCGCACTGTGCTCCCCGGGCTCAAGCAGGCGGGGCCGCTCAGCCGAAGTCGACCGAACGGACAAGGGTGGCGCCGACCGAGGCGCCGATGGACTCCAGCACCGACTGGTCGACGACGCGGTCCACCCGCAGCAGCATCACCGCGTCGCCGCCGGAGGTCTGGCTGATCTGCGCGGCGTCGATGTTGATGCCGGTCTCGCCGAGCAGGGTGCCGACGGTGCCCATCACGCCGGGGCGCTCCGGGTACTCCAGCAGCAGCACCACGCCCTCGGCGCGCAGGTCGAAGGACCGGCCGTGCACCTCGACGAGCTTCTCCACCTGGCCGAGGCCGGACAGGGTGCCGCTGACTGTCACCACCGAGGCGTCCGGGTACACCCCGCGCAGGGTCACCACGCTGCGGTGGTTGAGGCTCTCGCTCTCCTTGGCGACCTCGACGGTCACCCCGAGGGTCTCGGCGAGCCGCGGCGCGTTCACGAACGTCACCTGGTCCTCGACGATGCCGGCGAACACCCCGCGCAGCGCGGCGAGCGGCAGGATCGAGACGTCCTCAGTGGACAGTTCGCCGCGGACGAGCACGGTGATCGAGGTGGGCGCCTTGCCGCCGAGCGCGGAGAGCACGGTGCCCAGCTTCTGCACCAGCGGCAGGTACGGGCGGACCTCCTCGCCGACGGCGCCACCGGCCACGTTGACCGCGCCACCGGCCACGTTGACCGCGTCCGGGACGAAGTCGCCGCGCAGCGCCAGCCGCACCGAGTGCGCCACGTCGGTGCCCGCGCGGTCCTGGGCCTCGCTGGTGGAGGCGCCCAGGTGCGGGGTCACGACGATGCCCGGCACGCCGAACAGCACGCTCTCGGTGGTCGGCTCCTGGGTGAACACGTCCACGCCCGCGCCGCCGACCTGGCCGCTGCGCACCGCGTCGACCAGCGCGTCCTCGTCGATCAGACCACCGCGGGCGGCGTTGACGATGAGCACGCCGCGCTTGGTCTTGGCCAGCGCGTCGGCGTTGATCAGGCCCTTGGTCTCCGGGGTCTTGGGCAGGTGCACGGAGATGACGTCGGCGCGGGCCAGCAGCTCGTCGAGCTCGACCAGCTCGATGCCCAACTGCGCGGCGCGCGCGGCGGAGGCGTACGGGTCGTAGGCGATGAGGGTGGTGCCGAACCCGGCCAGGCGCTGGGCGAACAGCTGCCCGATCTTGCCGAGGCCGACGACGCCGACGGTCTTGCCGAGCAGCTCCACACCGGAGAACGCGCCGCGCTTCCAGGTCCGGTCCTGCAGCGTCTGGTTCGCGGCCGGGATCTGCCGGGCCACCGCGAGCAGCAGCGCGACGGCGTGCTCGGCGGCGGAGACGATGTTGGAGGTGGGCGCGTTGACGACCAGCACCCCCCGGTCGGTCGCGGCGGGCACGTCGACGTTGTCGAGGCCGACCCCGGCGCGGGCCACCACCTTGAGCGTGTCGGTCGCCTTGAGCACCTCGGCGTCGACCTGGGTGGCCGAACGCACCAGCAGCGCGTCCGCGCCGGACACCGCGGCCAACAACGCGGGGCGGTCGGTGCCGTCGACCTGGCGGACGTCGAACTCCGCGCCGAACACCTCCAGCACGGACGGCGCGAGCTTCTCGGCGATGAGGACGACGGGGCGGCTCGTACTGGTCACGCTGCGGCTCCTGGGCTGGCTCGGCGAGGGACGTGGTTACGGCGCTGTAACCCAAGGCAGCTCAGTCTAGGCGGGTCACTGAACCGTTCAACCCGAGGGTGAGGCAGGTGACATGGCAGTGTTTCGCCACCCGTGATCACTCACCGATGACCGGGGGCGCGGTGAACTCGTCGTTGCCGAACATCTCGTCGTCATCACCCTCGACCAGGTAGGCGGGCCGCTTGCGCACCTGGTCCTTGACGGTGGGCAGGTCATCGGGCTGGGCCGCGCGCAGCGGCACGGGGGTGCTGCCGGTCGGGTACCCACCGGACCCGGTCGGCCCGAAACCCCCCTGCCCGAACTCCACCGGTGGCGGCACCTGGGCGAGCGGCGGGAACCCCGCGGGCGGCTCCTGGCGCGACAACGCGACCGTGGGGTTGTTCCTCGGCGGTGCTGGAGTCGGCGCTGGACGCGGCGGTGCGAGCGGGCGAGGTGGGACCACCGCCGAGAAGCCGCCGCTCGACGCACCGGGACGAGGTGGCGCTACCGGAGGAAAAGCAGGACTGGACATATCGGGGCGAGGCGGAGCAACCGGCCGAAACCCGGGCCGCGACGCATCTGGCGGTCCAGCAGGCGGCAACACCGGCTGCGGCCCGGTCTGATGCGACTGCCCCGCCTGATGCGGCTGTCCCGTCTGGTGCGGCTGTCCCGTCTGGTGCGGCGGCCGCGCAGGCGGGGGCAGCTGGGCGGGAGGGAACGGTTGCGCAGGAGAGGTCGGCTGCGCGGAATGCAGCTGCTGAGCAGGAAGGGCCTGCTGCGCGGGATGGACCGACTGCGCGGGAGAGGGCTGCTGCCCGGACGAGGGCTGCGCGGAATGCGGCTGATGCGCAGGCGAGGTCGGCCGAGCGGGAGGGAGAGGTTGCACGGGAGAGGGCTGCTGCCCGGAACGCTGCTGCCGCGTGGAAAGGGCCTGCTGCACAGGAGGGGCCTGCTGGCCGGGATGGGGCGGTCGCGCCGGAGCGGACTGCTCCGCGAGAACCGGCTGCCGCACCGGAGAAGCAGGCTGCACAGGGCCTGGAGGTGGCGCCTGAGCCGGGAGCGGCTGCGACACCGCCCCCGGTGGCCTGCCCATCGGCGGCGGAACCGGTTGCCGCACAGCACCACCGGGCACCGAACCACCGGGCACCGACCGTGGCCCGGTGGTGTGCGCGGGAGCCTGGAACTGCCCGGAAGGCGCGGGCCGCTGCCCCGACACCTGCGGCGGCGGAGACGGCGCCACAGGCCCGGCGTTGCCCGGCCGCCCAGGCACCTGACCGCGATTCACCGGCGGCTGCCGACCGGTGTCGTTCGGCGCGGGCACCACGGGCAATCGGCCCGAATGACCGCCCCGCGGCCCGGGTTCAGGCGCGGGAAGCGTCCCCGGGGTAGCACCCGACGCGGCCGACCACCCCGGCGGTGGCGCCCGGCGAAGGGCGACTATGGGGTGCTGGATCGCCTCGGTCCGCCCCGGCTCGTCCTCGGACACGAAGCCCGGCGCCTCGGACGGCGGCACCGCGACCTGGTCCGGCACACGCGCAAGCGCGGCACGCTCGACCGCGGAAGGCCCGCTCGCCGAGCCAACCGACCCCGACGGCGCCACGCGGTCAGACGAACGCGAGGACTGGTCGCCGCCACCCGGGGCGGACGAAGCGGTCCCGTCAGCAGCGAACGGCGCGCCCGCAGGACCACCCGCCGCCGCGGGTGCGGTGGTCGGCAGGTCACCCGCGCGGTCGTACGCGGGCGGTGGCCCACGGCGTTCACCAGTGGGCGACGCGGTGGCGGGGCCGGTCGTCGGTCGTGCCGCGCCGCGGTCGATCGCGGGCGGTCCGCTCGGGTGCCCTGTCGCCGCGGACCCGGAGCTCGGGGCCGCGGGCGGGTCGGCGTCGGCTGCCGCCGGGGTGGGGTGATCGGGTGGTGGGGCGGTGGTGTCCGCGGCCGCGGCGAGGGCTTCCGGGGGGATCCAGACCGGGGTGGGGGGCCGGGTGGGTTGGCCGGGGTCCTCGCCGGGTGGGGTCACCACGGCTCGTCGAACTCCCCGGCCTTGGCGCCCTCGACGAAGGCGTCCCACTCCGACTCGGTGAAGACCAGGACCGTGTCGTCGGGGCCGGTGAACTTGGAGTTGCGCATGGCGATGTAGGTCTTGCCGTCGTCGTGCGGCACGAAGGCGATCTCGACGTACTCGCCGTCGGGGTCGGCGTCGGGCTCGGCGGCGCGCTGCCACTCGGCCTTGGCCAGGTCCAGGTTGCCGCGGATCTCGGCCTTGTCGTCGTAGATGGGTGCGCTGTCCATCACGTCTCCTCGGTGGGGGTGGCGGGGTTCCTGCCGGGGATCAGGTATACCGCAGGCCACCAGCGCGCCCGCACGCACCGTGTCGCTGGCGTCCCGGACCGGTCGCGGTGCGTAACGTGACCCGGGTGAGTTCGTACTTCCGGCGCTACCTGCGGGGCGAGCGGGTCGCGGTGTGGGAGGAGTTGCGCGCCCTGGGCCCGGTGCCCGACGCACTGGCCGAGGACGTGGCCGCCGTCGCCGACGAGACGATGATCCGGGTCGGGCAGGACGTGGCGCGGATCGCCGCGGCGCTGCCGGAACTGGGCTGGGTGTCGGCGGACGGGGTGGAGCCGCACGAGCCGCCGACCGAGGGCGCCATCGCGCTCGCGGACTCCCTGGCGGACAAGGTCGGCCTGCCCTTCGCGCTGGAGGCGTGCCTGCGCCGGGTCGGCCGGGTGTGGTTCGCAGGCGACTGCGAGGCGCTGCTGCTGAGCTACCACCTGGAGCCGGTGCCCCGGGGGCAACCGCCTGGACCCGAGTACCCGGACCCGTTGTGCCTGCCCAGCGCCTACACCCTCGCCGCGGACTGGGACGAGTACGGCGGCGAGCCCGGGTTCGTCTTCCCGATGGCGCCGGACGAGCGCAAGAAGGCGAACGTGCCCGGCGGCACCCAGGACCTGGTGCTGCCGTCGCTGGTCGCCGACCCGGTGTTGCGCGGTGTCGCGGGCCGCGAGGGTGTCACGCTGGTCGGGTACCTGCGGGAGTCGGTCCGCTGGGGCGGTTTCCCCGGCTACTCGTTCGCCCCGGAACTGGCGCCTGCGGCCCTGATCACGTTGGGCATCGAGCCGGATTTCTGAAAAAGAAGGGGAGGGGACCGGTGCCCAGGAATCGGACACCGTCCCCTCCTCGATTCCGCTTTGTGTCAGGCCGTCTCGGTGATCGGGCGGTCCACCCAGGACATCAGGCCGCGCAGCTTGGCCCCGGTCTCCTCGATCGGGTGCTTCGCGCCCTCCTCCTGGAGCCGGTGGTAGTTCGCCCGGCCGCTCTCGTCCTCGGCCACCCACTCGCGGGCGAAGGTGCCGTCCTGGATCTCGCCCAGGATCTTCTTCATCTCCGCCTTGACCGCGGGGGTGATCACGCGCGGGCCGCGGGTGAGATCGCCGTACTCGGCGGTGTCGGACACCGAGTAGCGCTGCCGGGCGATGCCGCCCTCGTACATCAGGTCGACGATCAGCTTGAGCTCGTGCAGCACCTCGAAGTAGGCGATCTCCGGGGCGTAGCCCGCCTCGGTCAGCACCTCGAAGCCGGTCTGCACCAGCGCGGACGCGCCGCCGCAGAGCACGGCCTGCTCGCCGAACAGGTCGGTCTCGGTCTCCTCGGTGAACGTCGTCTTGATGACGCCCGCGCGGGCACCGCCGATGGCCGCGGCGTAGGACAGGGCGAGTGCCTGCGCGCCGCCGGTGGCGTCCTGGTGCACGGCGATGAGCGCGGGAACGCCCTTGCCGTCGACGAACTGGCGGCGCACGAGGTGGCCGGGGCCCTTGGGGGCGACCATGGCGACGTCGACGTTGGCGGGCGGCTTGATCAGGTCGTAGCGGATGTTGAAGCCGTGCCCGAAGAAGATCGCGTCGCCGTCGTTGAGGTTCGGCTCGATGTCGTCGGTGTAGATGAAGCGCTGCTTGGTGTCCGGCGCCAGGATCATGATCAGGTCGGCCTCGGCGGACGCCTCGGCCGGGGTGAGCACCCGCAGGCCCTGCTCCTCGGCCTTGGCGCGGGACTTGGACCCCTCGGGCAGTCCGATGCGGACGTCCACACCGGAGTCGCGCAGGCTCAGCGCGTGCGCGTGGCCCTGGCTGCCGTAGCCGATGACGGCGACCTTGCGGCCCTGGATGATGCCGAGGTCGGCGTCGGCGTCATAGAAGATCTCGACGGACATGGGGTGATGACTACCTTTCTGAGGTGTGACCGGGGTTCTCGACGCCACGCGGCGGTCGGCTCGCCAGGCCGGGAACGATGCCGGGCGGGGACGAGGGGGTGGGTGGCGGGGGGAGTGTCACTAGCGGACGGCGGTCGCGGTGATGGAGCGCGGACCTCGGCCGATGGCGACCATGCCGGACTGCACCATCTCGCGGACGCCGTAGGGCTCCAGCATGCGCAGCAGTGCCTCTATCTTGTCCGCGGTGCCGGTGGCCTCGATGGTCAGCGCCTCCGGGGAGACGTCGACCACCTTGGCGCGGAACAACTGCACGGTCTCCAGGACCTGGCTGCGCACGGTGGCGTCGGCGCGGACCTTGACCAGCAGCAGTTCGCGGCGCACCGCGGCGGTGGCCTCGAGCTCGACGATCTTGATCACGTTGATCAGCTTGTTGAGCTGCTTGGTGACCTGTTCGAGCGGCAGGTCCTCGACGGCGACCACGATGGTCATCCTGGACACGTCGGGGTGCTCGGTCGGGCCGACGGCGAGGGAGTCGATGTTGAACCCGCGCCGGGAGAACAACCCGGCGACCCGGGCCAGCACGCCCGGCTTGTTCTCCACCAGCACGCTGAGGGTGTGTTTGGTCATGGGCTCAGTCCTGTCTGGTCCGCCGGGTCACGCTTCGTCGAACAGCGGCCGGATGCCGCGGGCGGCCATGATGTGGTCGTTGCCGGTGCCGGAGGCGACCATCGGCCACACCTGGGCGTCCTTGCCGACCACGAAGTCCACCACGACCGGGCGGTCGTTGATGGCCATCGCCCGGTGGATCACCGCGTCGACCTCGTCCCTGGTCTCGCAGCGCAGGCCCGCGCAGCCCAGCGCCTCGGCGAGCAGGGTGAAGTCGGGGATGCGGTGCTTGTGGGTGCCCAGGTCGGTCTGCGAGTAGCGCTCGCTGTAGAACAGGTTCTGCCACTGCCGGACCATGCCGAGGTTGCCGTTGTTGATGACCGCGACCTTGATCGGCGCGCCCTCGATGGCGCAGGTGGCCAGTTCCTGGTTGGTCATCTGGAAGCAGCCGTCGCCGTCGATGGCCCAGACCACCGCCTCCGGCCTGCCGAACTTGGCGCCCATGGCGGCGGGCACGGCGTAGCCCATGGTGCCCAGGCCGCCGGAGTTGAGCCAGGTGCGCGGGTTCTCGTAGCGGACGTGTTGCGCGGCCCACATCTGGTGCTGTCCGACGCCCGCGGTGTAGACGGCCTCGGGCCCGGCGATGGCGCCGATGCGCTCGATGACGTACTGGGGGGACAGGGTTCCGTCGCTGGGCCACTCGTAACCGAGCGGGAACGTCCCGCGCCACTCGTCGAGCAGCGTCCACCACGCGGTGATGTCGGCGGCGCCGTTGGCCCGCTCGGCCTTCACCGCGGCGATCAGCTCGACCAGGATCTCCTTGCAGTCGCCCACGATCGGCACGTCGGCGCGGCGGTTCTTGGAGATCTCGGCGGGGTCGATGTCGGCGTGCACGATCGCGGCGTCGGGGGCGAAGCTGTCCAGCACGCCGGTGACCCGGTCGTCGAACCGGGCGCCCAGCGCCACCAGCAGATCCGAGCGCTGCATCGCGCCGACCGCGGGCACGGTGCCGTGCATGCCGGGCATACCCAGGTGCTGGCGGTGCGAGTCGGGGAACGCGCCGCGCGCCATCAGGGTGGTGACCACCGGGATGCCGGTCAGCTCGGCGAGCTCCAGCAGCTCGGCGGAGGCGTCTGCCTTGATCACGCCGCCGCCGACGTAGAGGACCGGGCGCTTGGCCGCGCAGAGCAGCTTGGCGGCCTCGCGGACCTGCTTGCCGTGCGGGCGGGTGGTCGGCCGGTAGCCGGGCAGCCGCAGCTCGGGCGGCCAGCTGAAGGAGGTGGTCTCCTGCAGCACGTCCTTGGGGATGTCGACCAGCACCGGACCCGGTCTGCCGGTCTTGGCCAGGTGGAACGCCTCGGCGATGGTGCGCGGGATGTCGGCGGGGTCGGTGACCAGGAAGTTGTGCTTGGTGATCGGCAGCGTGATGCCGCAGATGTCGGCTTCCTGGAAGGCGTCGGTGCCGATCAGGCCGCGGGTCTGCTGGCCGGTGATGGCCACGATCGGCACCGAGTCCATGTTGGCGTCCGCCAGCGGGGTCACCAGGTTGGTCGCGCCGGGGCCCGAGGTGGCCATGCACACGCCGACCTTGCCGGTGGCCTGCGCGTACCCGGTCGCCGCGTGGCCCGCGCCCTGCTCGTGGCGGACCAGCACGTGGCGCAGCTTGGTCGAGTCGAGCAGCGGGTCGTAGGCGGGCAGGATCGTGCCGCCGGGGATGCCGAACACGATCTCGACGCCGACGGCCTCAAGCGAGCGGACGAGCGACTGCGCTCCGGTCACCCGAACGGGGGTTCCGGTCGGCGGCGCGGGCTTGGGCCGGGCAGGCTGCGCGGTGGCGGCGGCCGTCCCAGGGTTCGCTGCGGCCGGGGTGGGCCGCGATGGTGCGCTGGTCATCGGTTCTGCCTCGTGGGTCGAAGTGTTCTCGTGGGGCTCTACGGGATCCGGGGCGATTGCTGGGAAGTCGGACTATCGGTGGTGCGAGTACGGGCCTGGACACGAAAAAACCCCCGTCGACCACAGGGGTCGCACGAGGGTCGCGCGTTCGACGTCGGGAACTTCCGTCAGCGTCGAACGCGCGGCGGGAGTACGAGAATGGAGTGAGCTGGCACGTCGCAGACGCTAGTGCGTTCGGGGTAGAGCGTCAACTCTGCGGGACGGTGCTCCCGGATGGTGGACTGTGATTCGGGACCCGGAGGCGGCTGGCGGGCACCGCGGGTGCACCATCTAAGGGTGTCTGAGCAGCAGCAAGTGCCGTCCCGGCTGGTCTTCCGCGTACCCGGCATCGCCGTGCTGGCCGCGCTCCTGTTCGCGATCTGCGCGACCCCGTTCGCGTTCGCCGCGCCGGGCCTGGTCGCCGTGTACGTCATCCCCATCGCGCTGGTGGTCTGGGTGTTACGCGTGCGCACCACAGCCGACTCGAACGGGTTGGTGGTGCGCGAGGTGGTCAGCACGCACGCGCTGGCCTGGACCCTGCTCAAGGGGTTGCGGATCGACGCCAAGGGCCGGGTGGCCGCGGTGCGCTACGACGAGACCGAGATCGGGCTGCCGCACGTCAGGGCGCGTCACCTGCCCGCGTTGGCCCTGATCAGCGGGGGCAGGCTGGACGACCCCAGCGTGGGCCTCGGCGACGGCGGACCCGCCGACGAGCCCGAGGGCCAGGTGGTGGACGAGGTGGTCCCGGACGCGACCGCGGATTCCACCACCGCGAGCGCCACCACCAACCCCGGCGCCGACCCCGGCGCCGAGAAGGTCACCGAAGACACGGGACGCCGCGCGGCCGAACCGGAGTAGCCTGGGCGACACCGCTCCCCACTCCCAGGCCGACCCCGCACCACGGGCGTCCGCCAGGTAGTACCACGCAGTCAGACCCGCACACGTCGACCATTGGAGGAGCCGTGCCCGCGCTGCGCTCCCGCACCACCACGCACGGTCGCAACGCCGCCGGTGCCCGCTCGCTGTGGCGTGCGACCGGCATGACCGACAGCGACTTCGGCAAGCCGATCATCGCGATCGCCAACTCCTACACCCAGTTCGTGCCGGGGCACGTGCACCTGCGCGACCTCGGCGACATCGTGGCCGAGGCCATCACCGCCGCCGGTGGGGTGGCGCGCGAGTTCCACACCATCGCCGTCGACGACGGCATCGCCATGGGCCACAGCGGGATGCTGTACTCGCTGCCCTCGCGCGAGATCATCGCCGACTCGGTGGAGTACATGGTCAACGCCCACCAGGCCGACGCGCTGGTGTGCATCTCCAACTGCGACAAGATCACCCCGGGCATGCTCAACGCGGCCATGCGGATCAACATCCCGGTGGTGTTCGTCTCGGGTGGACCGATGGAGGCGGGCAAGGCGGTCGTGGTCGGCGGGGTCGCGCACCCCTCGTCCGACCTGATCACCACCATCGCCGCCTCCGCCAACAGCACGGTCGACGCCGCCGCGCTCGACGAGGTGGAGCGCTCCGCCTGCCCGACCTGCGGATCCTGCTCCGGCATGTTCACCGCGAACTCGATGAACTGCCTCACCGAGGCGCTCGGGCTCGCGCTGCCCGGCAACGGTTCCACGCTGGCCACGCACGCCGCGCGCCGGGACCTGTTCTCCCGCGCGGGGACCACGGTCGTCGAGCTGTGCAAGCGCTGGTACGAGCAAGACGACGAGTCGGCGCTGCCGCGCACGATCGCCAACCGGGCCGCGTTCGAGAACGCGATGGCGCTGGACATGGCGATGGGCGGGTCGACGAACACGGTGCTGCACGTGCTCGCCGCGGCGCAGGAGGGCGAGGTCGACTTCACCCTCGCCGACATCGACGCGATCTCCCGCAAGGTGCCGTGCCTGTCGAAGGTGTCGCCGAACTCCGACTACCACATGGAGGACGTGCACCGGGCGGGCGGCATCCCGGCCATCCTCGGTGAGCTGTGGCGGGCCGGGCTGCTCAACGAGGACGTGGCGTCGGTGCACAGCACCTCGCTCGCGCAGTGGCTGTCCGATTGGGACATCCGCGCGGCGAGCCCGACGGCCGAGGCGGTCGAGCTGTTCCACGCCGCGCCGGGCGGGGTCCGCACCACCAAGGCGTTCTCCACGTCGAACCGGTGGTCGTCGCTCGACACCGACGCGGCGGGCGGCTGCATCCGCGACTTCGACCACAAGCACACCGCCGACGGTGGACTGGCGGTGCTGCACGGGAACCTGGCCGAGCGCGGCGCGGTCATCAAGTCCGCGGGCATCGACGAGGACCTGTTCGTCTTCCAGGGCCCCGCGCGGGTCGTGGAGAGCCAGGAGCAGGCGGTGTCGGTGATCCTGGGCAAGAAGATCCAGCCGGGCGAGGTCCTGGTGGTGCGCTACGAGGGTCCCGCCGGTGGGCCGGGCATGCAGGAGATGCTGCACCCCACGGCGTTCCTCAAGGGTTCCGGCCTGGGCAAGAAGTGCGCGCTGATCACCGACGGCCGGTTCTCCGGTGGCTCGTCCGGGCTCTCGATCGGGCACGTCTCACCGGAGGCGGCGGGCGGCGGCACGATCGGGCTGGTCGAGGACGGCGACCAGATCCGCATCGACGTGCACGAGCGGACCCTGGAACTGCTGGTGGCACCGGAGGTGCTGGCCGAGCGGCGGGCGAAGATGGACGCGCGGGAACGGCCGTGGCAGCCGGTGGACCGGGTGCGGCAGGTGACCAACGCGCTGCGCGCCTACGCGCGGATGGCGACCGACGCCTCCACCGGCGCGGTCCGCGACCCGAGCCGCTAGTCGGACACGCGAAGGCCCCCGTCACCTGGTGTGGCGGGGGCCTTCTCGCTTGTGCGCGGAGCCGGGTCAGCGCAGGACGACGAGCGTGACCACGCTCAGCCCCGCGGCGATGATGAGGAAGATGAAGCCGAACGCCGGAGCCCGGCGCAGCCACGGGGTGTTGCGGTCGAGGGAGATCCGGCCCGCCCCGGCGAACAGCAGCGCGAACGCCGCGGCCGCGTAGATCGCCTCCAGTTCGACGCCACCCGCGAACAGGTCGATGTCGACCCGCACCCAGATGGCGTTGGCCATGACACCGAGCACCGCCGCCGCGGCCGCCGGGGTGAACAAGCCGAGGATGAGCAGGGCACCGGCGCCGAGCTCGGTGAACCCGGTGATCCAGGACAGCCAGGTGGCCTGCTGGAACCCGAGCGCGGCGAGCGCCTTGGCGAAACCGTCGATCCCCGGGCCCTCGAGCAGGCCGAAGACCTTCTGCAGGCCGTGGCCGACGAACAACGCGCCCAGGGTGACCCGCAGCACGAACAGCCCGAGGTCGGCGCCAAGGTGCCAGGCGTGCGGCTGGGGGTCGAGCACCTCCTCCCGGCCGCCGTGCCCGCTGTCGTAGTCGCTGTCGGTGGGACGCGGCAGGGCCGTGGTGGTGGCACCGCTGCCGTGGATGTCGTCACCGCTGGTGGGGGTCGCCGGGTACTTGCTCTCCGACGGCGTGAAATAGCCGCTGTCCGCGTATCCGCCGCTCTGGCGCGGGCGGTCGTCTTCGGTACTCACGCCCGCACAGTAAGCGATGGGTCAACCCCCCGCCGATCAATCAGGCGCTGCCCAGGGGATTCAGCTGGCGCCTAGTAGTCGCCGAGCACCAGGTTCGCGGGCTTCTCGCCCCGTACGTACCGCTCGACCTGCGCGGCGACGACCTTGTAGGCGCGCTCGTGCACGCCGGTGCAACTACCCGCGACGTGGGGGGTGAGCAGCAGCCCGGGCGCCGTCCACAGCGGGTGGCCTTCCGGCAACGGCTCGGGATCGGTGACGTCCAGCGCCGCCCGGAGCCTGCCGGAAGTCAACTCCACGAGCAGCGCCTCGGTGTCCACCACCGGCCCGCGCGCGGCGTTGACCACCACGGCGCGGTCGGGCAGCTTCGCCAGGAAGTCTCGATCAACGAGATGACGCGTCGCCGCGGTCATCGGCACCATCAACACCACGGCGTCGTGCTCCGGCAACAACTCCGGCAGTTCGTGAACGCCCCGCACCCCGTCACGCGCGGTGTTGGCCACCATCGTCACGTGCGCGTCGAACGCTTCGAGCTTGCGCCGCATCTGCTGCCCGAGGTCCCCCGCCCCCACCACGAGAACCCGCTTGCCCTGCAACGTCTCCGTCTGGTGCGAATCCCACCGCCCGGCCCGCCGACTGTCCTCGAACTCCCGGATGTCCCGGTAGACGGCCAACAACGCCGCCATCGCCCACTCCGCGGTACTGCCCCCGTGCGCCCCACCGCAAGTGGACAACATCACGTCCGCTGGCAACTGCCCCACCCACGCCTCAGCCCCCGCGGTCAACAACTGCACCAACCGAAGCCGCGGCAACCGCCCCACCAACCGAACCTTGTCCGCCGACAGGAACCCCGGCACCAACACCTCGGCGTCCACGGCCTCGACGGGCAGGTCATCCGGGTCGTACTGGACCACCCGAACCCCGCTCACCGCAGAGAGAGCGGCAACCCCGTGCGCATCAGGCACCAACACAGTCACGGTCACCACCCCACCCTACGTCCGCCCCACCCCCACACTCCACAAAGGCCCCTTCCGACTCCCCCCGCCTCGGCGGGATACCACCCGCCACGCCCCCTGCACCCCAACCTCCGCGCCGCGGTCAGCCCCCCGGCCTTGCCCCATCAACGGCCCTCGCAAGTCCCATGCCGGCCAACCCACATCGCGCAGCCCTGCCCCCACACAGCCTCTCGAACGCGCCGGCTTGAGTTGAGTCCACACAACCACGCCATCGCGGCCCCATGACCGAGCAGGCGCCCCCACCCGGCCCCCTAACCCAGCAGGACCTGCCCCACGCCACTTCTATCGCCACTCCCGGCCCCGCTGGTCTGCCCCACACCCCTCAGACCGCGCCCAGCCTCCGACCCCCACAGGCTGACCTACCGCCCCACACCACCCCGGCCCCCTGGTCCGTCCCGCACCCCTCGGACCGCACCCAGCCTCCAGCCCCCGCAGGCTGACCTACCGCCCCACACCACCCCCGCCCCACTGGCCCGCCCCGCACCCCCCGGACCGCGCCCCACCTCTAGCCCAAGACCTCGTCCCCAACCCCCACACCCGCCCACGTACCTCGCACAGGCTCACTACCTCGCACCGGCCCCACAGCCCCACACCGGCTCTCTCGCCCCATACCGAGTCCGTTGCCCCACGCCGGGCTCTTACCCCCACCGAACCCGCTTCGCGCGCCCGCGCCAGTCCGGCCCCAACCCCCACCCTCTCCGGGGGGCGTCCCAGGTCCCACTCTACCGGCACCCCCCGACAGAAGATCTTGAAACAGCCGCCCGAAGATCCACATGTGGACAACTTCTGTCCCTGAAACGGGTGAACTCAAGTCACCCACAGGCGCCACAACCGCTGGCCAGGAGCTCGAGCAGCGAGGGCGAGCGGCAAGCCGGGGGCAAGTCGTTCGGGAGTCAGGGAGCTAGTCGGCTCCGCCGCCGCCGCCCTGGGGTTGGACGAGGATGGCGATGGCGCGGTCGTCGCTGGAGACGGTGGGGCCGGTTTGGCGGTTGGTGGTGCCCGCGATGGCGATCTGCTCGGTCATCAGGTCGAGGCCGTCGACCTTGCCGAAGCCGTCCGGGGCGGCGAGGGCGATCTGGGGTTTGCCGGTGAAGGTGCCGTCGGGGGCCTGCGGGAGGTTCTCGAGGTGGCCCGCGGTGGCCATCGCGACCCACACCAGCTGCGAGGTCGCCGCGCAGCCCGCCACGCCCGGCTTCTCCGGCCACGACCACGCGGGGCTGCTCAGCGGCTTGCCCGGCGTCACCTTGTAGAGCACGTCCGCGGCCGCGGTGCGGTCGGTCACCCAGGTCTGGGAGCCGTCGAGCGACGCGCAGATCCCGCCGGGCGCGTGCAGCCCGGCCGCGAGCACCGCGCTGCCCGCCGTCGGGTTGCCCGGCGCGGGCTTGCCCTCACCGGTGATCCGCAGGACCTTGCCCGCGAGCGACTTCGGGTCGGCGGCGGCCGTCGGTGAACCCGCGTCCCCGGTCGCGAGGACGAGGGCGCCGCGGTGGTCGCGGGCCAGCGAGCCGCGGTTGCCGGTCGCGCCGCGGGGGATGCCGGTGAGCACGGGCTTCGGCTTGTCACCGGGCGCGATTCGGACCACGCGGTTGTCGGTCGGTGTCGTGATGTAGGCGAAGACCAGCTGGTCCTCGTCGTAGGTCGGAGACAGCGCGAGACCGGTAAGCCCACCGTCTGTGGACGCGTCAACGGGGACGGTGGCGAACACGGTCGGCTGGTTGTCCTTACGCACGAACAGGATTCGCCCTGTCTTGCGCTCTGCCACCAACGCGGTCGGGTTCGAACCGTCGCCAGGTAGCGCTGCCACGGCGACAACCGTGTCGAGGCAGGTAGCCAATACGGCCGGATGGAAGTCCTTGCACCCGTCGGGCGGAGGTACCTTCGTCGGCTCACCGCCAGGCTGTGCACCCTCGACCGCGCCGCTACGGCCACCAGTCTCAGGTTCGGGGGCAGCCTGAGGGGTCAACGGCGCGTTCGCCTGCCAACTGCTCGCGGGAGGCTGCTCGGCGAAGGTAGCGCAAGAGGACACGGCGAGCGCCACACACACCGCCGTGAACAGGCGAAACGGGGTACGCAGCACTCCAGCCATGATGCCCGACCTTACGTCCAACAAGGTGAATCCCCGGTGAGCAGCTACCGCCGCGCGCGCTCCACTACGGCGACCCGATCGACCAGTAGCTGCAACTCCTCGGCGATCACCTCGGGTGCCTCTAGCGGCAAGAAGTGACTGGTAGGCACTACACGCACCCTGGCCTGAGGTAGGCGAGACGCGGCCTTGGTCGCTTGTCTGGGGTCGGCGATGACGTCGAAGCGGGCCGCGAGCACCGTCACCGGGCAGGCGATGCCCGCGAGGTCCCGTGGCGGGATGTCGGCGAGCGCGAGGGCCAGCGTGACGTACCAGCGCCAGTCGTGGCCCAGGAAGCGGCGCACCGCCCGCGCGACGTCGGCCGGGTCGGCGCCGGGCAGCATGAACCCGCTGTGTTGCAGAAGCGTCGCCGTGATGCGATTGACCGGCACCCGGTGCAGCACGGCGTCGACCAACGGACCCGCGGCGCGCACCGCCACCGCGCTCCCGATCACCAACGGCCTGCGCACCGCGGCCGGTATCCCCAGTACGCCGAGCACCCCGCCGAAGAGGTCCCCCGGAACGCCCGCGGCCAGCAGCAACCCGGACACCCGCTCCGGATACCGCCGCGCCAACTCGGCCGCCACCATCACCCCGACCGACCACCCCATGACCACACACCGCTCGACCCCGGCCGCGTCCAACACCGCCACCGCGTCCGCAACGTGGTCATCCAACCCGATCCGCGTCGCAATATCCGGCCGATCCGACCCCATGGTGCCGCGGTGGTACCAACTCAGCACCCGAACCCCGGACGACGGCAACACCAACGCGGGCCAAGCCTCGGGGATCGTGCCCAACCCCGGACACAACAACACGACCGGCCCGTCGGACTCGGTGCACCACCCACGCAGCCTGGTCCCATCGGCCGCCCGCACATCGTGTTCCCGCATCACCGGCCAGTCTGCCGCACCACCCCCCCATTCCACCCACTTTCGCCCCGCCACCCATCACCCACCCATCCGTGCAGCCCCCAGCACATCGCCGACCTGCGCACACCCAGATTCCCGCTCGCGCTCATGTCCCCCGTTTCAGGGACAGAAGTTGTCCACATGTGGATCTTCGGGCGGCTGTTTCAAGATCCTCTGTCGGGGGGTGCCGGTAGGCTGGGACCTGGGACGCCCCCCGGAGAGGGTGGGGGTTGGGGCCGGACTGGCGCGGGCGCGCGAAGCGGGTTCGGTGGGGGCTAGAGGCCGGGTGTGGGGCAGGTGGGCTGGCGCGGGCTGTGGGGCCGGTGCGAGGTAGGTGAGCCGGTGCGAGGTACGTGGGCGGGTGTGGGGTTGGGGACGAGGTCTTGGGCTAGAGGTGGGGCGCGATCCGAGGGGTGCGGGGCGGGCCAGTGGGGCCGGGGTGGTGTGGGGCGGTAGGTCAGCCTGCGGGGGCTGGAGGCTGGGTGCGGGACGGACCACGGGCCTGGGTGGGGATAGAAGTGGCGTGGGGCGGTAGGTCAGTCTGCGGGGGTTAGAGGGCTGGTGCGGGGCGCGGAGCCGGTACGGAGCCAGTGAGTGTGGGTTAGAAGCCAGTCCGGGGTCGGCAGTCCGCTGTGGGGTGAGGCTGGCGTGGGGTGGATGACCGGCATGGGGTCGTCCAGGCTGGGGGCGGCTGGGCAGGGTGATGGGCTCGGCGCGGCTGTGCGGGGCCGATGGGGAACGGGGATACCCGAGGCGCGGCGGGAGAGGTCCGACGCAGGTGAGTGCGGCGCAAGGGGCCAGGGTTACCTGAGGGCTTGCCCGGTGCGGGCGTGCGCCAAGAGAGGCCAGTGCGGGCTGAGGGCGGGCAGGCAAGACGATGCCGCCCGGGCCCCCAGGGGGTGGGGGTGGGCGGCATCGGCGGGTGTGGCTAGGCGCCGCAGCGGGTGAGGATTAGTTCGCGGACTCGTTTGGCGTCGGCTTGGCCTTGGGTGGCCTTCATGACGGCGCCGACGATGGCGCCTGCGGCGGCGTGTTTGCCTTCGCGGATCTTGGTGGCGACGTCGGGGTTGGCGGCTAGGGCCTCGTCGACGGCGGCGTAGAGGGCCGAGTCGTCGGAGACGACCTTGAGGCCGCGGGTCTCGACGACGTGGTCCGGTTCGCCCTCGCCTGCGAGGACGCCGTCGACGACGTCGCGGGCCAGCTTGTTGGTGAGGGCGCCGTCGGCGACCAGGGCGATGACCCTGGCCACCTGCCCCGGCGTGATCGGCAGCGCGCCCAGGTCAACGCCGCGGGTGTTGGCCTGCTGGGACAGGTACGACATCCACCACGAGCGGGCCTCGGCGGGCGGGGCGCCCGCGTCGGCGGTGGCCGCGACCAGGTCGATGGCGCCCGCGTTGACCAGGTCCCGCAGTTCGAGGTCGGTCAGCGACCAGTCGGCCTGCACGCGCTTGCGGCGCTCGGCAGGCAGCTCCGGCAGCGTCCCCCGCAGTTCCTCCACCCAGTCCGCCGACGGCGCGATGGGCACCAGGTCTGGCTCGGGGAAGTAGCGGTAGTCCTCGGAGGTCTCCTTGCGCCGCCCGGCGCGGGTGGTGCCGGACGCCTCCTCGAAGTGCCGGGTCTCCTGCAGGATCGAGCCGCCCGCGGCCAGGATCGCGGCCTGCCGGGTCATCTCGAACCGGACGGCCCGCTCGACGCTGCGCAGCGAGTTGACGTTCTTGGTCTCGGTGCGGGTCCCGAACTCGGCGGCGCCGCGCTCCATCAGCGACACGTTGGCGTCGCAGCGCAGCGAGCCCTGGTCCATCCGCACGTCGGACACGTCGAGCGCCTGGAGCAGGTCGCGCAGCGTGGAGACGTAGGCGCGGGCCACCTCGGGCGCGCGCTCGCCGGTGCCCTCGATCGTCTTGGTGACGATCTCGATCAGCGGCACCCCGGCCCGGTTGTAGTCCAGCAGCGAGTGCTCCGCGCCGTGGATGCGGCCGCTGGTGCCGCCGACGTGCAGGGACTTGCCGGTGTCCTCCTCCATGTGCGCGCGCTCGATCTGCACGCGCACCACCTCGCCGTCGTCGAGGGTGACGTCGAGGTAGCCGTTGAACGCGATCGGCTCGTCGTACTGGGAGGTCTGGAAGTTCTTCGGCATGTCCGGGTAGAAGTAGTTCTTGCGCGCGAACCGGCACCACGGCGCGATCTCGCAGTTGAGCGCCAGCCCGATCCGGATGGCCGACTCGACCGCGACGGCGTTGACCACCGGCAGCGACCCGGGCAGCCCCAGGCAGGTCGGGCAGACGTGGGTGTTGGGCTCGCCGCCGAACTTGTTCGAGCAGCCGCAGAACATCTTGGTCGCGGTGGACAGCTCGACGTGCACCTCGAGGCCGAGCACCGGGTCGAACCGGGTGATGACCTCGGCGTAGTCCATCAGCTCCGCTGTGGTCACTTGGCCCTCCGGTAGGCGCGGACGGCGATGAGCACGCCGGTGATGGCGACGACGACGCTGCCGATGGCGTTGGCCAGCACCAGCTTGTCCTTGTCGGCGCGGGCCGCGGCGAACCCGCGGGCGGCGCTGGTGGCGGAGGTGACCGCGCTGACGATCCCGAACACGCCCTTGTACTTGGACCCGGCCATCAGTGCGCGACCTCCAACTCAGGAACACGGTTGATCAGTGGACCGCCCTGGGCGGCGTTGCGGGCGACCTCGTAGGCGGCGGCCACCCGGTACCCGCGCTGGTCCTGCAGCGCGGGCGACATGATCTGCAGGCCGACCGGCAGCCCGTCGGAGAGTCCACAGGGGACGCTCAGCGCGGCGTTGCCAGCCAGGTTGGACGGGATGGTGCACAGGTCCGCCCGGTACATCGCCATCGGGTCCGCGGTGCGCTCGCCGATCTTGAACGCCGTGGTCGGCGTGGTCGGCGAGACCAGCACGTCGACGCAGGCGAACGCGGCGTCGAAGTCGCGCATGATCAGGGTGCGGACCTTCTGCGCCGAGCCGTAGTAGGCGTCGTAGTACCCGGCGGAGAGCGCGTAGGTGCCGAGGATGATGCGGCGCTTGACCTCGGCGCCGAACCCGGCCGCGCGGGTCAGCGACATGACCTCCTCGGCGCTGCGGGTGGCGTCGTCGCCGACGCGCAGGCCGTAGCGCATCGCGTCGAAGCGGGCCAGGTTGGACGACGCCTCGCTCGGCGCGATCAGGTAGTAGGCGGGCAACGCGAGGTCGAAGCTCGGGCAGGACACCTCGACGATCTCGGCGCCGAGCGCGCGCAGCTGGTCGACCGCGGCGGTGAACGCCTCGGCGACGCCCGGCTCGTAGCCGTCGCCCGCGAACTCGGTGACCACGCCGACCTTGACGCCCTTGAGGTCGCCGTTGGCGCCCTCACGAGCGGCAGCGACAACGGGCGGCACCGGTGCGTCGATGGAGGTCGAGTCGAGCGGGTCGTGCCCGGCGATGACCTCGTGCAGCAGAGCCGCGTCGAGCACGGTCCGCGCGCACGGGCCTGCCTGGTCCAAAGAGGACGAGAAGGCGACTAGACCGAACCGGGAGACGGTCCCGTAGGTGGGCTTGACGCCGACCGTTCCGGTAACCGCGCCGGGCTGGCGGATAGAGCCACCGGTGTCGGTGCCGATCGCCAGTGGTGCCTCGAACGCGGCGAGTGCGGCGGAGGAACCGCCACCGGACCCGCCGGGGATGCGGTCGAGGTCCCACGGGTTGCGGGTGGGGCCGAAGGCGGAGTTCTCGGTGGACGAGCCCATCGCGAACTCGTCCATGTTGGTCTTGCCGAGGATCACCACCCCAGCGGCCCGCAACCGCTGCGTCACGGTGGCGTCGTAGGGCGGCTGCCAGTTCTCCAGGACCTTGGAGCCGCAGGTCGTGGGCGCGCCCTGCATGGTGAGCACGTCCTTGAGCGCCAGCGGTACGCCTGCCAGCGGCGACGCGGCGGGAAGGCCCGCGGCGGCGTTGTCGTCAACGGCCTTGGCGGCGGCTAGAGCGCGCTCGGTGTCGACGTGCAGGAAAGCGTGCACGGCGTGGTCGACCGCGGCGATGCGGTCCAGGTGGGCCTGGGTGACCTCGACCGCGGAGACCTCCTTGGCGGCGATCTTGCCCGCGATGTCGGCCGCGTCGAGGCGGGTCAGCTCGCTCATGCTTCCTCCCCGAGGATCCTCGGCACGCGGAACCGGCCGTCCTCCACCGCGGGCGCGGCGGCGGTGGCCTGCTGCTGGGTGAGCCCCGGGCGCACGACGTCGGCGCGGAAGACGTTGGTCAACGGCACCGAGTGCGACGTGGGCGGGATGTCCTGGTCGGCGACCTGCCCGACCTGGGCGACCGCGGCCACGATCTGGTCGAGCTGACCTGCGAACAGGTCCAGTTCCGCTTCGGTGACGGCCAACCTGGCCAGGCGAGCGAGGTGGGCTACCTCGTCGCGGGAGATGCTGGGCACTCGACGAACCCCCGGGGTTGTCTGTGATAGGACCTGGTGAGTCTATTTCGCGCGGTTCGGCAACCCCGAACGGGTTGTTCCGAGCGCGCCGCGGTGCTAAACCGGTGCCCGGTGGCAGCCGGGGCGACGCGGCCGGGGTCTGCGACAATCGGCGGTCGAGGAAATCCGCGCGTCCGCGCGGGGGTTGCTGAGTGCGGGAGGCGTTCGCCTTGTCGTTCCTGATCCGGGTGCAGCTCCCGGACAGCCCGGGCACCCTGGGCGCGGTCGCGACCGCGCTCGGCGCCATCGGTGCGGACATCCTCAGCGTCGACGTGGTGGAACGCGCGGGTGGGGTCGCCATCGACGACCTGGTGGTGGAGCTGCCCGGCGGCAGGCTGCCGGACGTGCTGATCACCGCGGCCGAGTCGATCGACGGGGTCGAGGTGGACGCGGTGCGCCCGTACGCCGGGCTGCTGGACACCCACCGCGAGCTGGAACTGGTCGAGGACGTCGCGGCCGACCCGCGCGACGGGCTGGCCATCTTCGCCGCGGGCGTCCCGAGGATCATCCGATCGGGGTGGGCGCTGATCGTCGCCGCCACCGCCGAGGGCGCCACCCGGCTGGCGGCGAGCACCGCCGCGCCCGACATCCAGACCATCACCCTGCCGTGGCTCCCGCTGGCCCGCGCCACCGTCCTCGACGGCGAGGAGTCGTGGGTGCCCGCGACCTGGCGCGAGCTCGGCACCGAGCTCGCGGCGACGCCGTTGGGCAAGCCGGACCGCGTGCTGCTCGTCGGCAGGCCCGGTGGCCCGATGTTCCGCGCGGCCGAGGTGGCCCGGCTGGCCCATCTGGCGGGCATCGTCGCGGTAGTCCTACCGGATTGATGGAGCGGTAGTCCTACCGGATTGATCGAGTGGCAGTCCTACCGGACTGATCAGGACTGGACCGCGGTCCGTTCCAGCGCTGCCCGGACCAGGGCCGCGTTGTCGGCGGCCGGGCTTCCGTCTGGCAGGTGGAGGGTGTCCTCCAGGCCGATGCGGGTCGCCAGGCCGCGGTGGACGGCCGCGGTGAGCACGGGCCAGGTGGAGGCTTCCTCGCCGTGCAGCAGGACCGGCAGCGGCACCCAGTCCAGGGCGTCCAGGAGGGGCTCCGGCGCGGCGTCGGCGCGGACCTCGGCCAGGACCCGGATCGCGGCTGGCGGGAGGCCCTGGGCGCGGAGGGTGGCCGCGGCGGGCGGGTCGAAGACGCCCAACTCGACCGCGACGCCCGCCGAGTGCAGGGCCGCGCAGACCTCCCACCAGCCGTCCTCGTGGACGTTGACCGAGGCGAAGTCGGGACGACCGGCGGCCAGACCGGTCCAGGCTGCGACCAGAGCGGCTCGGCGACGTGGGTCTGGTTCGACCCAGGCGCCGGTGGTGACGCCAACGGTGGTGGTTGGCACTGCCGCGCGGACAGCGGCCACGGTGGCGGCCAGTTCGGACCCGAGCAGCGTCGTGCGGCCGGTGGCGTCCCGCGGGTGCAGGTGCACCGCGGTGACCCCGAGCGCGGCGACGTCGGCAGCGGCTGACGCCACCTGCGCCGCGGTCACCGGGACGGCAGGGTGGTCGGCGGGTGAGCGCTCACCGTTGAGGCACGCCTGGAGCTCCACCGGGCCAGTGAAGCAGAGGCCGAGGGTCTCCACCTGTTGCCACTAGCCCGGATGGACGCACGCGGGACGACTTTTCCGCCCAGGACACACCGCAGGTAGGGCGCTCACACGTCCAGGGTGTAAGCGATGAGTTGGACCTCTGGGCCGGGGTGCCAGTCGCGGCTGGGTAAGCGGGTGAAGCCGAGGCGTTCGTAGAGGCGGTGGGCTGGGGATAGCGCTGCCGGGCTGCACAGGACTACCCGTTCCAGGCCCAGTTCGCGGGCTCTGGCGATTACCGCGCGTACGAGCAACTCCCCCACTCCCCTGCCGCGCGCGGGGGCGGCGACGGCGAGCATGCGGAGTTCCAGTTCGCCCGCGCGGGAGATCTCGGCGAACGGGGTGCCGGGCAGCGCGACGGTGACCGTACCGAGCAGACACCCCTCCCGGTTCGCGGCCACCAGCAGTTCGGCCGACCGCAGCCGCGCCTCGGCGTCGGCCAGCAGCGTGGCGTACCCGGACCCGCCCCCGTCCCCCGGGTACCCGACCGCCCGGTACGCCTCCACGGTCAGCGCACCGACCCGCCGCACCTCGTCCGACCGCGCCTGGCGCACCACCAGGTCAGCCACCTCAGCCACGCCTCGCCTCCCACGTTCGTCGTGTCGTCCCGGTGCGATCCCGGCGCCGGGTTCGACGCGGGAAACCCCACCGGACTCCTCCGACGCCCCAGCCCGCGCGCGGTTGCCTGTCCCGCGCGCCGACCGGTCCGACCGGATCCGGTCGCGCACCACCGCGCGCGACCGGCCACTCACCCCATCCCGGACCGTCGACTCCGACCGTGCCCCAGCCAGATCCCCCTCCGCCCGCCGACACCGGGCCGCAGCACCGGCCCGCTCCCCCCACCCTGCCAAGGGATCGCGACCCTGCCAACCACCCGGCACAGCGGATTCGCGACGCGTTGCGGCGGGCGCCCCGGTGGCCGAACACCGCTGTCCACCGCGCTCACACGGATGGCCCAGCACGGGAGCGTTCCCGTACGCGCCGGTACCGTCCCGGCGGGAAAAAGGTTGACTGCGCAACCCTTCCGACTGGACGCATCAGTCCTCGGTGGACTCCACCGCCCCCTGCTCGACCTCGGCGCCGTCGGGGTCGGCGGCGGCGTCGGCGTCGGCGTCGGCGGTGGCGTCGGCGTCGGCGGTGGGGTCGCCGATGGTGGCCAACCCGGTAGCGGCCCGCGGTCCGTCGGCGAGCAGCACCCGGAAGCCGTCCTCGTCGAGCACCGGGACCTTGAGCTGGACGGCCTTGTCGTACTTGGACCCCGGGGCGTCGCCGACCACCACGAACGCCGTCTTCTTCGACACCGAGCCCGACGCCTTGCCGCCCCGGACCAGGATGGACTCCTTGGCCTCGTCGCGGGAGTAGCCGGTGAGGCTGCCGGTGACCACGATCGAGAGGCCCTCCAGCGTGCGGGGGACGCCCTCGTCGCGCTCGTCGACCATCCGCACCCCGGCGTAGCGCCACTTGTCGACCACGTCGCGGTGCCAGTCGACGGCGAACCACTCCTCGACGGCGGCGGCGATGGTCGGCCCGACGCCCTCGGTGTCGGCCAGTTGCTGCTCGTCGGCCGCCTCGATCGCCTGGATCGAGCCGAACGCCTGGGCCAGCGCCCGCGCCGCGGTCGGCCCGACGTGCCGGATCGACAGCGCGACCAACACCCTCCACAGTGGACGGTCCATGGCCGTCGCCAGGTTGGCCAGCAGCTTGCGGGCGTTGGCGGAGAGCTCACCGGACTTGGTGCGGAACAGGTCGACCTCGATCAGGTCGTCCTCGGTGAGGGAGAACACGTCGCCCTCGTCCGCGATCACGCCCGCGGCCAGCAGCGCGCCCGCAGCCTCATAGCCGAGCACCTCGATGTCGAAGGCGCCGCGGCCCGCGAGGTGGAACAACCGCTCGCGCAGTTGCGCGGGGCAGGTCCGCGCGTTGGGGCAGCGGATGTCGGCGTCGCCCTCCTTCTCGTAGCGCAGCGTCGTGCCGCACACCGGGCACTCGGTGGGCATCTCGAACTCGCGCGCGTCCTCGGGTCTGGCCTCGATGACCGGGCCGAGCACCTCGGGGATGACGTCGCCCGCCTTGCGGATGACCACGCGGTCGCCGATCAGCACGCCCTTGCGCTTGACCTCGCCTGCGTTGTGCAGGGTGGCCATCTCCACCGTCGAACCGGCGACCTTGACCGGCTCCATGACCGCGTACGGGGTGACCCGCCCGGTGCGGCCGACGTTGACCCGGATGTCGATCAGCGTGGTGGTGGCCTCCTCCGGCGGGTACTTGTAGGCGATGGCCCACCGCGGCGCGCGGGACGTGCTGCCCAGCCTGCGCTGCAGGGACACCTCGTCGATCTTGACCACGACGCCGTCGATCTCGTGCACGGCGTCGTGGCGGTGCTCGCCCCAGTGCTTGATGTGCGCCGCGAGCTGGTCCGCGGAGTCAAGCAGCTTGGTGTGCTCGGAGACCGGTAGGCCCCACGCGGTCAGTGCGCGGTATGCCTCGGACTGCGCCGTTGGCTCGAACCCGACCCTCTTGCCGAAGCCGTGGCAGATCATCCGCAGCGACCTGCTCGCGGTGATCTTCGGGTCTTTCTGCCGCAGCGAGCCCGCCGCGGTGTTGCGGGGGTTGGCGAACGGCGGTTTCCCGGCCTCGACCAGGCGGGCGTTGAGCTCGGTGAAGTCCTCGACGCGGAGGAAGACCTCGCCGCGCACCTCGACCAGCTCCGGGATGGGGAACTCGGCGCTGGGGGTGAGCCGCTCGGGGACGTCGCGCATGGTGCGCACGTTGAGGGTGACGTCCTCGCCGGTGCGGCCGTCGCCGCGGGTGAGCGCGCGGGTGAGCCTGCCGTTCTCGTAGAGCAGGTTGATGGCGAGGCCGTCGATCTTGAGCTCGCACAGGTAGTGCGCGGCGGCGCCGACCTCCTTGGTGACCCGGTCGACCCAGGAACCGAGCTCGTCGACGTCGAAGGCGTTGTCCAGGCTGAGCATCCGCTCCAGGTGGTCGACGGCGACGAACTCGGTGGAGAAGGTGCCGCCGACGCGCTGGCTCGGCGACTCGGGGGTGACCAGCGCCGGGTGCCGCTGCTCGATCGCCTCCAGTTCGCGCAGCAGCGCGTCGAACTCGCCGTCGGAGATGGTCGGCGCGTCGAGCACGTAGTAGCGGAACTGGTGGCCGAGCAGCTCCTCGGCGAGCACGGCGTGCCGCGCACGGGCCTCGGCGGGCACGTCCTCGACGCCCTCGGCCTCGGCTCCGGGGGCGTGTCGCGGGAGGTCCTGATCAGCACTGGTCACCCGTGCAGAGTAGCGAGGGGGACCGACAACCCGCGTCCTCAGCCCGCCAGCCGGTGGATGAGTTCACGCAGGTCAAGCAGGTCGATGGTGTCGGCGGGGGCGTCGAGGGCGGCCTCGACCCTGCGCAGCCGCCGACCGGCCAGCCGCTCACCCAGGGTGGCGTCGAGGGGCAGGAACGTCATCGCGGAGCGGGCCGCCGGGTCGAGTTCGCGGAGCAGCGGGTGGTGCACGGCGACGTCGACCACTCCGGCCTCTTCGTCGACCTGGGCGTGCACGCGAACGTCGGCCAACCGGATGCGGTGCGGGCCGAGGTTGACGGTCACCTCGGTCGGGTCGGGCACAGGTGGGACTGAGTCGTGGAACTCCCAGATAGCGTCATCCGGCGGCGCTACCGCTTTCCAGGCATCGGTGAATGGCCGCAGTCTCGGGTCCTCTTGGCCGGAGATGACAAGCGCGTAGATGGACCTACCGCCGCGTTCGAGGGCGAAGTGCAGGTCTGGGTGCAGGTCGGCGACGAGGTCGCACAGCTGGTTCTCCACGCGATGCGGCTCACCTTCGCCGAGAGCGGCCGCGACCTCCGGCAGCAGTTCGTGCCACCTTGCCCAGAACCGGTCCGCGAGCGCCTCCGGTTCGAGGGGTTCGGGTTGTGGCTTCCTGCGGAACCAGCTCATCCGCCCATCTTGGCCTAGCCCTCATGTGAGCCGCCCTAGCCCGCGCGCAGGGCGGCCGAGAGCACGTCGTGGTTGAGGCGGGAGATCGTGGATAGCGGGATGCCCTTGGGGCAGACGGCTGCGCACTCTCCGGTGAGTGTGCAACCGCCGAAACCTAGGTCGTCCTGGGTCTCCACCATGTCGCGCGCGCGGGTGTACCGCTCGGGCTGCCCTTGCGGTAGGACGCCGAGGTGGGTGGCCTTGGCGGCGGTGAACAACATCGAGGAGCCGTTGGGGCACGCGGCGACGCAGGCCCCGCAGCCGATGCAGGCGGCGGCCTCGAAGGCGGAGTCGGCGTCGGGTTTGGGCACGGGGAGGGCGTGCGCGTCTGGGGCGGCACCGGCCCGGGTGGAGATGTAGCCGCCCGCCTCGATGACGCGGTCGAGCGCGGTGCGGTCGACGACGAGGTCTCGGAGCACGGGGAACGGTGCGGCCCGCCAGGGTTCGACCACGATCGGGTCGGCCGGGTCGAACTGGCGCATGTGCAGTTGGCAGGTCGTGGTCGCCTTGCCCGGGCCGTGGGCGACACCGTCGATCATGACGCCGCAGGCGCCGCAGATGCCTTCGCGGCAGTCGTGGTCGAAGGCGACGGGGTCGTCGCCTTCGAGTTGGAGTCGCTCGTTGAGGACGTCGAGCATCTCCAGGAACGACATCTCGGCGGTGACGCCATCGATCTCGTAGTCGACGAGCTTTCCCTTGGCTGTTGGGCCTGTCTGTCGCCAGACCCGCACTCGGTACTTCACTTGTAACTCCTCACGGTGGGCCTGACGGCCTCGAAGCGCAGTTGCTCGCGGTGCAGCACGGGCGGCTCACCGACCCCGGTGAACTCCCACGCCGCCACATAGGAGAAGCGGTCGTCGTCGCGGCGCGCGTCGCCTTCGGCGGTCTGGCTCTCGACGCGGAAGTGACCGCCGCAGGACTCGGTGCGGTGGAGCGCGTCGACGCACATCAGCTCGGCCAGTTCGAGGAAGTCCGCGACCCGGCCTGCCTTCTCCAGGGCTTGGTTGAGCTCGCCGCCGGTGCCGGTGACCTTGAGCCGACGCCAGAACTCCTCGCGCAGGGAGGGGATGCGTTCGAGTGCCTTCCGCAAGCCGTCTTCCGACCGTTCCATGCCGCAGAGGTCCCACATGAGCCTGCCCAGCTCGCGGTGGAAGGACTCGGGTGTGCGGTCACCGTTGATGGTCAGGAGGGTGGAGACGAGTTCGCGAACACCGTCCTCGGCTTCGTCGACGGCGTCGGGGTCGACGGAGCCGAACGGGCCGTCGGCGAGGTAGTCACCGATGACGGCAGGGAGTACGAAGTACCCGTCGGCGAGACCTTGCATGAGCGCGCTGGCGCCGAGGCGGTTGGCACCGTGATCGGAGAAGTTGGCCTCACCGATGACGAACAAGCCAGGAATGGTGCTGCGCAGGTCGTAGTCCACCCAGAGTCCGCCCATGGTGTAGTGCACGGCGGGGTAGATCCGCATCGGGACCTGGTACGGGTCCTCGTCGGTGATGCGGTGGTACATCTCGAAGAGGTTCCCGTAGCGGGCAGCGACAGTCTCCCTGCCGAGTCGCGCTATGGCGTCGGCGAAGTCGAGGTACACACCGAGCCCACCCGGACCCACTCCCCTACCGGCGTCGCACGCGGCTTTCGCCGCGCGTGAGGCGATATCGCGCGGGACCAGGTTGCCGAAGCTCGGATAGATCCGCTCCAGGTAGTGGTCACGCTCGGATTCGGGGATCTGGTCGGGCGGTCGACTGTCTCCCGCCTCGACCGGTACCCATACCCGGCCATCGTTGCGCAGGGACTCGCTCATCAACGTCAGCTTTGACTGGTGGTCGCCGCTCACGGGGATGCAGGTGGGGTGGATCTGGGTGTAGCACGGGTTCGCGAAGAGGGCTCCGCGTTTGTGCGCGCGCCAGATGGCCGTGGTGTTGCAGCCTTTGGCGTTGGTCGAGAGATGGAAGACGTTGCCGTATCCGCCGGTCGCCAGGACTACCGCGTCAGCCAGGTGGGTCGTGACCTCGCCGGTGACCAGATCGCGCACGACGACACCGCGCGCACGCCCCTCCGAAACGACGAGGTCGAGCATCTCAGTTCGGGGGAACGACTTGACGCTACCTGCGTGGACCTGCCGCGCAAGCGCTTGATACGCGCCGAGCAAGAGCTGCTGACCGGTCTGCCCGCGCGCGTAGAACGTGCGTGACACCTGGGCGCCGCCGAAGGATCTCGTGTCCAGCAGTCCGCCGTATTCGCGGGCGAATGGCACGCCTTGGGCGACGCACTGGTCGATGATGCTCGTGCTCACCTCGGCAAGGCGGTGCACGTTGGACTCACGGGATCGGAAGTCGCCGCCCTTGATGGTGTCGTGGAAGAGGCGGTGCACGCTGTCACCGTCGCCCGCGTAGTTCTTGGCGGCGTTGATGCCACCTTGCGCGGCGATGCTGTGTGCGCGTCTTGGGCTGTCCTGGTAGCAGAACGACAGCACGTTGTAGCCGAGTTCGCCCAGGGTGGCGGCGGCAGAGCCACCTGCCAGGCCAGTGCCCACGACGGCAATGGTCAGCTTGCGCCGGTTGGCCGGGTTCACCAGTCGGGCGGAGAAGCGCCGTCGCTCCCACTTTGTCTCCAACGGGCCTTCCGGGGCGCGTGTGTCAGCGATCGGGTCGCCGTCGCGGTAGAGCACTGCGTCACCTCACGATTCCGAAGAGGACGGCATACGGCACGGACAAGAACCCGACGGTGATGCCAACGGACACGACCAGTGCCATCACGCTGGAAGCGCCAGGGGCGCGTCCAAGGCTGCGTAGTGCGCTCCACATCCCGTGGCGCAGATGCAGGCCCAGAGCGACAACAGCGAGCGTGTAGGCCGCGACGATGTACCAGTGCTGGAAGTCGGCGATGACGTTGGCGTGGATCTGCCCCTCGACGCCGTGCGGGTTCAGCACGCCCGCGGTGAGGTCGAGCAGGTGGTAGACCACGAACAGGGCGATGATCACCCCGCCCCACCGCGTGGTCCGGGCCGCGTACCCGCCCTGGACCCTCGGCCGCTTCACGTACCCCACCGGCCGCGCCCTGGCCGCGCGCCGGGCGAGCTGGATCGCGGCCGTCATGTGCAGCACCACGGCCGGCACCAGAACGACGCGGATCACCCACACGAACCCGCCGTGGCCCAGCACCGGGGCGAGCAGTCGGCGCAGGAAGACGCCGTAGCCGTCGATGTCGCCGAGGAAGATCGTCAGGTTGCCCACCATGTGCGCGACCACGTAGGCGAGCAGGATGCCGCCGGTGACCGCCATCACGGCCTTCTTGCCCACCGTCGACGACCACAGCCTGCGCGGGAGCCCTTGTCTGCCAGGCGATCCGCGCTGAAGGGTCAGAGCCATGCCCCCACGCTAGGAGCGCGCTCGACAAGTCGTCCAATACATGAATCGGCTCATCTCGATAGCCTGGGGCTATGACGTTGCAGCAGCTCGTGTACTTCCTGGCCGTGGCCCAGACGCGGCACTTCACGCGCGCGGCCCAGCGGGCGCATGTGGCGCAGCCCTCACTGAGCAAGCAGATCTCCAGCCTGGAGGCGGAGTTGGGCGCGGCCCTGTTCACCCGCGCGCGGGGCAACGTCGCTCTTACCGCAGCGGGCGAGGCACTCCTACCGATCGCCAAGCGCATCTTGTCCGATGTGGACTCGGCCAGGTTGGAGGTCGCGGAGCTGGTCGGCCTCCGGCAAGGGCGGATCCGCCTTGGCGCGACACCGAGCGTGTGTGTGGGCGTCCTAGCCGACGTCCTTCGGCGCTACCACGACCGTTACCCCGGTATCCGGTTGCAGGTCGAGGAGAGCGGCTCGCGTGACCTGACATCCGCTCTGCTGGGGGGCGAACTGGATCTCGCTCTGCTGATCGTTCCGCCGCAAGGGGTCGAGTCAGCACTGACCATGACGCCCGTGCTGCGCGAGCACCTCATGGTGGCGTCATCGGCGGCAGAGGCAGCTCTACCGGGCACTGTTCGACTGGAGTCGCTTCGCGACCGGCCGATGGTCATGTTCCGCAGCGGTTACGACCTTCGGGAAACCACGCTGCACGCGTGCAGACAGGTCGGGTTCGAGCCGACGTTGGCGGTGGAGGGCGGCGAGATGGACGCCGTGCTGCGGTTCGTGGAGGCCGGACTGGGTGTGGCGCTGGTACCGAGCCTGGTGCTGCCCGGCCGCCCAGGTCTGCGCGCGACCCCGCTGGCGAGCCCGCCCATCCGCCGCACCATCGCCCTCGCGCACCGCACCGACACCCCGCCGACAGCCGCGGCCCGGGCGTTCCGGTCGACGCTGTTCGGGCACATCGACGCCCTAGTCGCGGCCAACGCCCTGCCGCCGGGTGTCGAACCGCTGCGGTAGGGCTACCAGCCCTCCGGCGGCTCCATGAACGCCTTGCCGGTATCGCGCACGAGGGACATGGCGCGGCGCGCCCAGGTCTCCGTGGCGCCCGCCATGCCGCACGTCGGCGTGGCCACGGCGCGGTCGGCCAGGATGGACCGCCCGAAGCCGAGCCGGTCGGTCAGCCGGAACGCCTGCCCCGCCACGTCGCGCAGGGCGACCGGCTTGCCCGGGTCGGTGCTGGGCACGACGCCGAGGAACAGCACGGTGCCCGAGTCCCACACCTCCCCGATCTCGTCCCACGCCGCCGCGCCCGCCTTGGCCAGCAGCGGCACGTCGAAGGCGATCGCGTCGGCACCCGCGGAGCGCAGCAGCGCGAACGGCGGCCTCGGCGCACAGCAGTGGATCACCACGGGCTGCCCGGTCGCGGCCTTGGCGGCGTCGACGACCGCGCCGAGCACGTCCCTGGCCTCGGGTTCGGCGATCGCGCGCACCGTGCCGTACCCCGACGGGGTGGGCAGGGCCCCGGCGAGCACGGTCGGCAGGCCCGGCTCGTCGAGCTGCACGACCACCTCGGTGCCGAGCCGCCTGCGCACCTCCGCGACGTGCCTGGTCAGGCCCTCGCCGAGGGACTCGGTGAACTCCCGCAGCGCGCCGCGGTCGGTCAGCACCCGGTGCCCGCGCGGTAGCTCCAACCCCGAGGTGAGCGTCCACGGCCCCGCGAGCTGCACCTTCACCACCGGGGGCGGCGTGCCGAGGCGCTCCACGGCCTCCTCGATGGCGTCGAGGTCGCGGCGGATGTGGTCCGTGGCCCGCCGGTGGTCGATACCCGGGTGCGCGGCCACGCGGTAGCCAGAGGGGACGAGCTCGATGGCGAGATCCACGAGCAACGCCGCCGTGCGACCGAGCATGTCCGCGCCAAGTCCGCGCGCGGGGAGTTCAGGCAAGTGCGGTAGGTCTGGCAGTTCCCCGAGGACGGTGGCCGCGGCCTCGACGGGGTCTGTCCCAGGCAGCGAGCCGATCCCGGTAGCACTACCGGGCGGCCAGGGTGTGGTGCTCACAGGAGCAGTCTGGTGGATCGCCTCCGGGCGCCCCACACCACCGGCCCGATTAGCATCGGTGGGCGTGGACCACACCGATGTCGCCGCGGCGGCGGGGCGGATAGCTCCGCACGCCCGCCGCACGCCGATCCTGCGCACCGAACTGGACGGTCGTCCCCTGGTGCTGAAGTTGGAGCACCTGCAACGCACGGGGTCGTTCAAACTGCGGGGCGCCCTCAACGCGCTGCTCGGTGGACCGCGCCCTACGCACGTCGTGACAGCCTCCGGCGGTAACCACGGACTCGCTGTCGCGACCGCCGCGCGCCTCTTGGACCTACCGGCGACGGTCTATGTCCCAGAACGCGCACCGGAGTCGAAGACGCGACGCATCGAGGCAGCCGGGGCGAAGCTGGTGCGGCACGGCAGCGCCTATGCGGAAGCCGCTGCGGCAGCGTTGACCGAGGCGTCCGCCAGTGGTGCGCGATACGTGCCCGCTTACGACGATCCGCTGGTCATCGCGGGCCAGGGGACGTGCGCGGCGGAGGTCGTCGCGGACGCACCGGACGTCGACGCCCTCGTCGTCGCGGTCGGTGGTGGCGGATTGGCTGCCGGAACCGTGCTGGGGGCGGACGGCCGGTCGGTCGTGCTGGCCGAACCCGTGAACTGCCAGGCGATGCACGACGCGTTGGCCGCGGGTACACCGGTCGACTCGGTGGTGGACTCGGTGGCCGCGTCCGCGTTGGGTGCCACGCGCGTGGGGGCGCTGCCGTTCGAGGTAGTGCGCTCCGGCGACACGCGGTCGGTCTTGGTCACCGACAGGGAGTTGCTGGCCGCGCGGGACTTGCTGTGGGAGGAGTTCCGGATCGCGGTCGAGCCCGCCGCCGCGGTGCCGTTGGCGGCTTGGTTGGCGGGACGGGTCGAGGCAGACCTACCTTGCCTGATCGTGTGCGGGGCCAACAGCGAGTGGATCCCCGCCTAGAACCCGGCGGCTGGGTGGGTGGGTCCCGCCACACCACCACCCACCCAGCCTGGGGTTAGGCCCGCATGACGGTGGCGATCGGGATCCTGGCCGCGCGGATCGCCGGGAACAGTCCACCCAGGACTCCCGCGACGATGCCCGCGGCCACCCCGGCCACCCCCGCCTCCCAGGGGAAGGCGACGTTCTGCAGCGAGGGCCGGTTCGCACCGAAGAGTTGGCCCGCCGCTTCAAGTCCCGCGACTCCTACACCGATCGCGGCCGCGGCCGTGAGCAAGCCGATGATGAGCGTCTCCGCCAGCACGATTCCCGCTAGGAGAAGCCGGGGAGTGCCTACGGCTCGGCGGAGCGCGAACTCCTCCACCCGCTCACCGACGGTCGCCAGGCCGACGTTGAGGATGCCTGCCACGCCGATGAGCAGCACGAGCGCCGCCATCCCGTAGAAGATCCACTTCATCATGTCCAACTGGCCGCCGATGCGCTCGCGGGAGTCGATCGTGTGGGTGTAGATCTGGCCCGCCAGCTCGGGGCCGAGCTTGGCGCGCAGGACGGGCGTGATCGAGGCCGACGCCTCCTGCGTCATCAGGATCCCCATGCTCTGACTGGCGTTCGACGCCTCCGGGAGCCAGCGGAGCAGCTCGTCGGCGCGGACGTACGCCGTGGGCTGGGAACTGCCGTCGTGCACGGCGCCGACGACGCGCGGGGTCGGGTGCGGCGAGCCGGGGGACGGTTGGCTGCCACTGCCGCCGATGGTCATCTCGGCGGGCAGCCGGTAGCGGGTGAACGCCTCCGCCGCCTCGCGGTTGAGGACCAGGCGCGGCGACATCGACGGCTCGCCGCCGAAGTCGAGCCAGCTGCCCGTCTCCAGCTGGAACGGCCGGAACTGGCGGATGTCACCGGTGACGCCGACCACCTGCAGCTCGACGGCGTTGCCACGCGGTGGCGGTTTGTCGTCCGTGACCTCGCTGTAGCAGTTGCCCCGCCCGTCACAGACCATCTTCATCACCGGGCCGCCCTGGTCGGCGTAGCGCAGCGGCACGCCGCCCGGGTTGACCGGCGTCAGGCCCGGCTCACCGATGATCGCGCCGGTCGAGGTCGTCGCGACGGCGCCCGGGTGCCCGGTCACCAGGTCGAGCACGGCGGACACGGACTCGGCGCCCGGTGGGACGCCCACCATGACCGTGCCGTCCTTGCCCTCGTTCATCTCGATGTCGGCCAGCAGCGCGCGGTTGGCCAGCACCGAACTCGCCTGCACCGCGACGATCGCCAGCACACCGAGGAACAGGCTGATCATCGACAGGAAGGTGCGCAGCTTGCGGGCGCGGATGCCCTGGCCGCCGATGACCACCGCGGAGCGGAACCGCCCGGTGAGCGCCATCAGAGCGCCACCCCCGCCCGGTCCGGCACCAGCAGGCCGTCGCGCAGCCGCACCACGCGGCCCATCCGGTTGGCGTGGGCGTGGTCGTGGGTGACCAGGATCAGCCCGCAGCCGCGGTCGGTCGCCGCGTGCAGCACGTCGATGACCAGCGCGCCGGTCTCGGTGTCCAACGCGCCGGTCGGCTCGTCGGCCAGCAGGATCCGCGGTTGGCGCACCAGCGCCCTGGCGATGGCGACCCGCTGCTGCTCGCCGCCGGAGAGCCGGGCGGGCCGGTGCTTGGCCAGGTGCGCGATGCCGACCTGCTCCAGCGCCGCCATCACCTTGGCCCTGCGCTTGCGGCGGGCCAGCCAGCCCTGGCCGTTGACCAGCGCCATCGCCACGTTCTGCGCCGCGGTGAGGTGCTTGAGCAGGAAGAACCGCTGGAACACGAACCCGAACTCCTGGCTGCGCAGCCGGGCGGCGCGGCGCTCGGGGACGCGGGTGATGTCGGCGCCGTGCAGCAGGTACTGGCCGCCGTCGGGTCGGTCGAACAGGCCGATGAGGCTGAGCAGCGTGCTCTTGCCGGACCCGGAGCGGCCCAGGATCGCCACGCTCTCCCCGGCCCGCACGGTCAGGTCCACACCGGAGAGGATGGGCCGCGGCTCGCCCTGGCCCTTGAGGGTCTTGGTGACGCCGTTGATCTGGATCAGCGGCTGCTGGATCGGGGTGCCGGTCATTTGCCCGCTGCCCCGTCCTGCGGCGCGGGCAGGTCGGGACCGGGGAGGGCGAGGGTCTCGGTGCCGGTGAGCCCGGACTTGATCTCCACGACATCGCCGTCGGTGCCGCCGAGCACGACGTCCTTGGTCTGCCGGGTGCCGTTGGCGTCGAGCACGTCGACCTTGCCCGCGCCCTGCTTGCCCGCCACGGCCTCGACCGGGGCGACCAGCACCTGCTTGGCCTGCGCGGTGATCACCTCGATGGTGGCCTCGGCGCCGTTGATCAGCTTGAGGCCCGCGGGCGGCACGCACACCAGGCGCATGCCGGTCGACTCGGACGGGGCGCGGGAGTCCTGCTCCGGCTGCGGCGCGGGCGCCTGCACCGGGGCCGCCTCGACGGGTGCGCCGGGCACCGGCGCGGCGGGCGCGGGCGGGGCGGGCGGGTCGGGGATGGTGCCCGGCGGGAGCGCGGCGGTGGTGCCGAGCACGGCGCAGTCGAACGGCCCCGGGCCGCTCTTGATCTGCCCGCGCACCGCGCCGAGGCCCTCGGCCAGGGCGTACGCCTGCGCGCCGTCGATGTCGGCGACGAGGGCGTAGCCGCCGAACTTCGCGGACACCACGGGCATCCCGGCGGTGACGGTGGCCTTGTCGTCGACGAGCCTGCCCGCGAAGGTCGAGCCCGCGGGCACCTCGAAGTGGGTGGGCTTGCCCGCCGCCCACACCGCGCCGACCCGGGTCGGCTTGGTCGGCGTGCCCTTCTTGTCGTCCTTGACCTCCAGGTAGCGCACCTGGCCGTCGACCGGCGCCACCAGGCCGTAGACCGGGTTGAGCGTGACCTTGCCCTTGAGGCTGACCTTGGTGGTGAGGTCCTTGCGGGTCAGCGTCGCGGTGGTCATCGTGGTGCCGCGCTCGGCGAGGCCGGGCACCGGCGGACCCGCCGACGAGGTCGAGCACCCGGCGACGACGGTAGTCGCGACGAGTGCGGTGATGATGAGCCGAAAGTTCACCGGTACCCCCATATCCCCAAGTTCGTGAACCGGTACGCGACCGGACTATACACACGATGAATAGTGGTGTCCCCGGCCAGTACCCACAGGAGTTTCACGCACCGCTACGGGGAAAAGACGCCAGATCGGCGCGCGGGGTTGCCCGGTGTGCGGAGGTCTGGCCGATCGGCCGACCCGGGTGGCCGTTCGGCCGAGGGAGCGCTCAGCGACCGGCCGGCGACACCAGGCCGGTCCGCACCGCGTAGAGGGCGGCCTGGGTGCGGTCGTGCAGACCCAGCTTGCCCAGGATCGCGGTCATGTGCGACTTCACCGTCTTCTCCGACAGCGTGAGCTCGCGGGCGATCTGCCGGTTCGAGTTCCCTTGCGCTACCTGGGCGAGGACCTCGCGCTCGCGCGCGGTCAGCGCGGCACCGCCCGGGCGCGTGTCGCCCTCGGCGAGCAGCCGCGCCACATCGGGGTGCAACAACACGTGGCCCGCGTGCACAGACCTGACCGCGGCGGCCAGCGCCAACGGGTCGACGTCCTTGTAGACGTAACCCGCGGCGCCCGCGCGCACGGCGGGGACTATGCCCACCGGCTCGGTGAAGCTGGTGATGACGAGAACCCGCGCCTTGTTGCCCGCCTCGCGCAGGGCGTTGAGCGCGTAGACGCCGTCGGTACCGGGCATTCGCAGGTCCAGCAGCACCACGTCCGGCAGGAGTGACTCGGCCGCGGCGACACAGGACGCGCCGTCGGCGGCCTCGCCGACGACGGTGATGTCGTCCTGCAGGT
Organism: Actinokineospora cianjurensis; assembly: GCF_003663795.1. Classification (NCBI taxonomy): domain Bacteria; kingdom Bacillati; phylum Actinomycetota; class Actinomycetes; order Pseudonocardiales; family Pseudonocardiaceae; genus Actinokineospora; species Actinokineospora cianjurensis. The sequence continues at coordinate 334,793 of NZ_RCDD01000004.1, read as the reverse complement.
CCAGGAAGGTGCGCAGCCCCTGGCGCACCACGGGGTGGTCGTCGACGACGAGCACCCTGATCACCTCAGCCGCCAACGGGCACCTCCAGCCGTACCGTCGTCCCCCCGGGACTGGTCGAGGTGACCCGGAGCCTGCCGCCCGCGGTGCGCGCCCGCTCCCGCATCGAGGTCAGCCCGAGCCTGCGGTCCCGGCTGCCCTCGGCGTCGAACCCCACGCCGTCGTCGCTGACCTCCAACACCACCGACTCGGAGTGGAAGCGCAGATCCACGTTGATGCGGTGGGCGCGCGCGTGCCGCAACGCATTGTGCAGCGCCTCTTGCAGTACCCGGTACACCGCTTCTTCCCGCGTCGTAGTCAGTCGGGGGACGTCGCCACCCCGGTAGACGATGTCCACTCCGTGCACGCGGTTGAGCAACTCGGCCTGCTTGCTGATAGCGCTGTCGAGCCCGTCGCCCGCGAGATCCGGCGAGCGCAGTCCCACGACCGCGGCGCGCAGTTCGTCGCTGACCTCTCCGGCAAGCGCGCGCACCAGGTCCAGCTGGGTCGCCGCGCGCGCGGAGTCGCGACCGGCGAGGGCGGCCGCCGACTCCGCGGCCAACCGCAGGCTGAACAGCTTCTGGGTCACGGAGTCGTGCAGCTCCCTGGCGATCCTGGTGCGCTCCTGCACCATGGACAGCTCCCTGGCCCGCTCGTGCAGCCGCGCGTTGACGATCGCGATGGCCGCGTGCGTCGCCAGCAGCACCAGCAGTTCCTCGTCCTGCTCGGTGAAACCGCCCTCGGCGGTCTTGTTGGCCACGAAGATCTCACCGAGGATCTCGTCCCCGTCGGCGATGGGCACGCCGAGGAAGTCGGTGAGCTCGGGGTGCGCCGCGGGCCACCACTCGAACCGCGGGTGGGTGCGGATGTCGGCCAGCCGGACCGGGTTCGGCTCGTGCAGCAGCACCCCGAGCAGACCGTGCTGGCGCGGCACCGGGCCGATCGCGGCCCACTGCTCGTCGGTGACGCCGTCGGCGAGGAACTCGGCGAAGCCGCCCGCGTCGTCCGGCACGCCGAGCGCGGCGTAGCGGGCGCCGACGAGCCTGCGCGCGGAGATGAGGATCGTGCGCAGGACGTCGCGCACCGACAGGTGTGTCGCGACCGCCAGCACGGCGGCGCTGACGGCGCGCAGTTCGTTCCTCCCGATCCCGGTCACGGGTCCACGGTACCGAGGCGGACCGACGAAACCGCTGGTCCTAGGACCAAAGTCGGAGGGAAGTCCCGCCTCGGGTCCGATGGCACGGCCCGCGGCGGTGCCTAACGTCGATGGCAGTCGTTTCGTGTGCGGGGAAAGCCCGGCGCACGGGGAGGAATGGGGGAAGGCAATGCGGGAAGCGGACGCGGTGCGGGAAGGGGACGCGGGGTGGGGTGGGGACGCGGTGCCGGACGGGCGCGGCGTGCGCCGGGTGGCCATCGTCACCGGTGCCTCGCGGGGGTTGGGTCGCGCGGTCGCCGCCGGTCTCGCCGGGGCCGGGTGGGACCTGGTGCTCGACGCCAGGGGAGGCGACGAACTGGCGGCGGCAGCGGCGGCGTTGCCCGGTCGGGTCGAGGCGATCCCCGGCGACATCACCGACGCCGACCACAGGGAAGAGCTGGTCGCCGCCGCCGACACGCTCGGCGGCGCCACCCTGCTGGTCAACAACGCGGGCGCGCTGGGCCCGAGTCCACTGCCCGGCCTCGCCGAATACCCGCTCGACGGGTTGCGCGAGGTGTTCGAGGCTAATGTGATCGCCTTGCTCGGCCTCACGCAGGTAGCGCTACCGGGGCTGCGCAGGCGAGGCGGCGCGATCCTCAACATCACCTCGGACGCCGCCGTCGCGCACTACGAGGGCTGGGGCGGTTACGGCGCCTCGAAAGCAGCCGTCGAACTGCTCAGCGGCGTCCTGTCCGTCGAGGAACCCGCGATCCACGTGTGGTGGGCCGATCCCGGCGACCTCCGCACCCGGATGCACCAGGACGCCTTCCCCGGCGAGGACATCAGCGACCGTCCCCCACCGGAGACCATCGTCCCCGCCGTGCTGCACCTGGTGTCCACCCGCCCACCGTCCGGCCGGATCCACCTACCGGAGGTGGCCCTGTGACAACCGACCTCACCCTCCCCGCCGGGCTCGACGCCCACGAACCCCCCGAGGCCCGGGGCCTCACCCGCGACGGCATCCGCCTGCTGGTGAGCGACGGCGGCGAACTCAGCCACCACCGGTTCAGCGACCTGCCGTCGGTCTTGCGCGCGGGGGATGTGTTGGTGGTCAACACCTCCGGCACGTTACCCGCGTCCGTGGCGGTGGTCGGCGGTTCGCTGCGCGTGCACCTGTCCACGGAGAACGCGGACGGATCGTGGTTGCTGGAACTGCGCTCGGGAACCCAGCCGTATCCGTTCGGCGCCGCAGGCGACCGCTTGCCTTTGGTCGGCGGCGCATCTGTCCTGTTGCGGGGGCGGTACTCGCGGAACCGACTGTGGGAGGCGACCATCGACCCTGGGCGCTTTGCGACTGTGCAGGCTTACCTGGCTGCGGTGGGGGAACCGATTCGGTATGGGTATGTGCCGCACTCGTGGCCACTGCGGTATTACCAGACGGTGTTCGGTGTTGACCCCGGTAGCGCTGAGATGCCTAGCGCGGGTCGGCCATTCACCGATCGGTTGGTGACACGGCTGGTCGCGGCGGGGGTGCAGTTCGCGCCGGTTCTGTTGCACACGGGGGTGGCGTCACCTGAGGCGCATGAGCGGCCTTATCCGGAGTGGTTCCGGGTTTCTGCCGAGACGGCACGGACGGTGAACGCTGCTCGGGCTGATGGGCGACGGGTGATCGCGGTGGGGACTACTGCGGTGCGGGCGGTGGAGTCGGCTGTTCGGGATGGGGTGGTGCAGGAGGTTAGCGGGTGGACGGAGTTGGTGGTGACGCCGGAGCGGGGGGTGGCGGTGGTGGACGGGTTGCTGACGGGGTTTCACGAGGCCGCGGCGTCGCATGTGGACATGTTGGTGGCTGTGGCGGGGAGGGGGGTGGTGGAGCGGTGTTATGCGGCGGCTGTGGGGGGAGGGTATTTGTGGCATGAGTTTGGGGATGTGAATCTGTTGATGCGGTGAGGGGTGGTTGTTGCTGGGGGCGGTTGTCCACAAGGGGGGTGATTGTCCACAGGGTGGCGGCTCGCTCAGGGCGGGTTGTCGGTGCTGCTCGGTAAGCTGTGTATTGGGGGCTGTTCTGGCGGGTTTGATCTTGAGCTGGGGGGATCCGGCTCTCGTGCTCGGCTGCGCCTTCGACGGTGAACGCCTCGCCTTCGGCATTGGCCTGGGCGCGAGAAAGCGAAGAGCTCGATGTGGCGAACTTGTCTTGCGCGGGGCCCCGACAGCACCCGTGGCAGAACCACAAAGCAGGGGCCGAAAAGCAGGCCCTGCCGCGTGGACGACGCTACTGGCACTGCTCCCCCACACAAAACAAGTCCGCCCCATCGAGCCGGCCTGGCACCAGCGGATCCGAGGAGCGGTTTCGGGCCAACGTCGTAGCGGGGCACGGTTGGGCCAACGTCGTAGAGGGGTGCGGTTGGGCCAACGATCGTGAAGGCCGGGTGGAGGCCACCGTCGTAGAGGGGCGCGTTGGGCCAACGTCTGTGAGGGCCGGGTGGGGGCCAACGTTGTTGGGGGCGTTAGGTACACCGATGGTGTGGGGTTGGGGTCAGGGGGCGGTGGCCAGGTTGACGGTGTCGGGGGTGGGGGTTTCGGCGTAGAGGTTGGTGATGGTTTGGGCGTACTTCTCTGAGATGGGTTTTCGGCGGAGTTTGAGGGTGGGGGTTAGTTCGTCGCCGCCGGGGGGCCAGTAGGTGGGGAGGATGTGGAAGCGTTTGACCTGTTCCACGCGCGAGAGCTTGGTGTTGGCGGTGCGGATGGCGGCGGTGACGAGGGAGCGGATGGGGAGGGCGGTGGCCAGGGCGTCGGGGGTGGTGGGGAGGTTGTGGGCGGCGGCGAGGGATGCGGCGGCGTCGGGGTCCAGGACTACCAGGGCGCAGATGTAGGGGCGGTTGTCGCCGATGGCCACTACCTGGCTGATGGCGGGGTTGGCCGCTTTGATCGCGTTCTCGATGTAGGTGGGCGACATGTTCTTGCCCGAGGAGGTGATGATGAGTTCCTTCTTGCGGTCCACGATGGACACGAAGCCGTCGTCGTCGATCACGCCGAGGTCGCCGGTGTGCACCCAGCCGTCGGGGTCGATGGTGGCGGCGGTGCGGATCGGGTCGTCGCGGTAGCGGAGCATGACCGAGGCGCCGCGGATGAGGAGTTCGCCGTCGTCGGCGAGGCGGACCTCGGTGCCGTGCACGGGGGTGCCGACGGTGCCGATCTTGTTGTGGCCGACCCGGCCGGAGGTGCCCAGGCCCGCGGTCTCGGACATGCCCCAGATCTCGTACACCGGGATGCCGATGGCCCAGAAGAACTCCAGCGTCTCCACCGGGATCGCGGCCGCGCCGGACGCCGGGACCTTGACCTCGGCCAAGCCGAGGCGGGCCCGCAACCGGCGCAGCACCACCCGGTCCGCGACGGCGTGGCAGCCGGTCAGGTACCAGGACCGCGGCCGCCGCAGGTGCCGCCGCGCCACATCCAGCGACCAGGCCGCGATGGCGCGCTTGAGCCGGTGCGGCTCGGCGGCGACCGCTGACTCGATGGCGAGCTGGAACTTCTGCCACACCCTGGGCACCGCGAAGAACAGGTGCGGCCGCGCGTCCGGCAACGCGGTCGCCAGGTCGCGGGCGTCGGCCACCGAGATCACCTCGGTGCCGAACAGGATCGACGCGTAGTGCGAGGCGACCCGGTCGGCGATGTGCGCCGACGGCAGGAACGACACCACCCGGTCGCCGGGTAAGAGCTCGAACGCCTGCTTGACCGCCGCGGCCACCGCCATCACGTTGGCGTGGGTCAGTTCCACGCCCTTGGGCGGGCCGGTGGTGCCCGAGGTGTAGATGATGGTGGCGACGTCGTCCGGTGCGACGGCGCGCCACGCGGCGTCGAAGTCGAAGTCCGGCGACCCGGCCGCCTCCACCTGGGCCAGCGACTCGGCGCCCTCGACCGCGCCGTCCACGCACACCAGCCGCAGCTTCGGCGCCGCCGACCGCAGCAGCGGCACGAACGATCGTTCGGTCACCACGATCCTGTTGCCCGCGTTGGCGAACACGTGCGTCAACTGGTCCGGTGAACTGGTGTTGTAGACCGAGAACGGTAAGGCCCCCAGGTGTAAGACGGCCGTGTCGACGAGGTGGAACTCGGGGCGGTTGGTGAGCATCAACCCCACCGCCTGACCCCGGACGACGCCAAGAGCCGCAAGCCCCGCGGCGATGCTCCGGACCCGCTGCTCGTAGTCGCGCCACGTATACGAGACAACTCCACCCGGCGTGCGTAGGGCTATCTGGGCCGGGTTGATCTGTGCGGTGTCTTGGAATGCCGCGCACAGGGTCAGATATTCGTCCACGGCGACCGCCTCTCACCACTGTGGCCTACGACACAGGTGAGCGGATAGTAGGGTCGCCCGCCTTACCTGTCCACAGTCTCAGCCCGCGCCGAGGCAGATGAACGGGCGGCGGTAAGGGTCTTCGGCGATGGACTTGGCCAACGCCTTGGCCGGGGTAAGACCCGCGGTGAGCAACTGGTGGTAGGTGACCATCGCGGTGGCCGCTGCCTCGTCGCCGACCCGGCTGGTGGCCGCGACGACGGTGCGGACCCCGCTGGCCAGCAGCGCGCCCGCGTACCCGAGGGCCTCGTCGCCCGGCCGCACGTAGTTGAGCGCCAGCTCGCACGCGGCCAGCACGACCTGCCGGGGTGGCTGCCGCAGCCGGGCGACCTCGTAGGCGAACAGCGGGCCGTCGGCCAGTTCCAGCCGGGAGAACAGGGCGTTGGTCGGTTCGTGCTCGCCGTGCGCGGCGATGTGCGCGAGTTCGGCGCCGTCGAGCGCGTCGAGCACGCTCGCGACCGTCGCGTGCTCCTTGTCCAGTGCCACCGCGTCCGGGTAGACCTCACGCAGCGGTCCGTCCTCGGCGACCAACCCGGTCAGCATGGGACCGCGCGCCAACAAGGTGCGCCCCTTGGGAGCGGCGCCCGTGGCCGCACTGAGCCATGCCGTCGCCGATGGCGCTACCACCAGCGGTCTCCCCCACAGCGACGGCAGACTCCCCCACGGCACGGCGTAGAGCGCGCCGGTAGGGACTATGACCAGTTCGCTGTCGCCGATCAGGGAGATCAGCGGCTGGATCAACTGCTTGTCCAACCCCCCGGCGCTGCGGGCGGCGGACGCCTTCACGACGTCGACCACCGGTGGGGGCAGCGTGTCGGGGGCGAGCACGTCCAAGTCCGCGTGCAGCCGGGCGGCCAACTCCGCGGCGGCGCTGGCGGACCCGAGCCGCACCATCCGCGCCCCGGTCCCGAACACCACCACGGCGACGATCTCGTCCTCGGAGGTCGCGAACGACACCAGGACCCGGCCGTCGAGCGCGGGTGCCACCGCCTCCAGCGTGGCCACCGGCCGCGGCCTGCCCCACGGGCTGGCGTACCAGCCCTGCCGCTCGACCTCCCGCTCCAGCGCGGCGGTCTGCTTCTCCAGCTTCTCCGCGGACCGACCGGCCAGCCGCACCAGCTGCGCGGTCCGCTTGGCCAGCCGCAGCTCGGCGGCCTTCTCGGCGACCCTGGGGTCGGCGATGTCGGGCATCGGCTCGTAGCGGTACACCTGCGCCCTGGTGCGCTCCAGCCAGCCGAAGAGCCTGCGCGCGTCCGGCCGGGGGCCCTGCAGCACCAACCGGACCGCCAGCTCGCCCAGGTGCCGCCCGTGCACCGCGGTGCCGCACACCAGTTCCAGCCCACCCATGCGGTCGCGGGTGTGCCCGAGCTCGGACAGTCCCGCGCGCGCCTGCGCCAACGCGGCGCGCACGTCCTTCTCGGCCACCGCCAGCTCCGCGCGGCACAGCCGCAGCAGCATCCGGTGGTCGACGGGGGTGGTGACCCTGGGCGCGGGCACCTGGTCGAGCAGCTTCGCGGCGGTGTCGAGGTCGCCGCGGCGGATCTCCAGCCGCACCGCCATCATCAGCGCCAGCGCGGCCTCGTCCTCCAGCGCGAGCCCGCGCAGCTGCTCGGCGAGCGCCACCGCGGTCGCGGGCAGCGCGGTGTCTACGCGGCGGGGGGACCCGTTGGGGCCCTTGCCCTCCAGTGCGTCGAGGGTGTCGGCGCGCAGCGCGGCCAACGCGGCCACCGCGGCCCAGCGGACGTTGCCGCGCCGGGTGAACATCCGCTCCGAGCGCCGGGCCCTGCGCCTGGCCTGGGCGGTGTCGCCGTGCAGCAGGGCGGCCGCGGCCCTGGCGATCTCGGCCTCGGCGGCGTCCTGGCCGACGCGCTGGCGGCGCAGCCGGGGCAGCGCGTCGTCGAGGTGCCGGGCGGCCTCGTCGACCAGGCCACCGGCGAGCAGCGCGCGGGCCTGGTCGAGCTGGACCACCGGGAGCATGCCGGGGGCGCGGGCGGCGCAGTCGCGGGAGGTCTCGGCGAAGTAGCGCAACGCGGTCGGCACGTCACCGGTCATGTGCGCGACGTAGCCCCGGTTGTGCCTGGCCTTGATGGCGATGTCGTGCAGGCCGTAGCGCTCGCACAGCTCGATGCAGGTGTCGAGCTCCTCGATGGCGGCCGCGGTGTGCGCGCGCTCGATCTGGGCGAGGCTGCGGTTGAGGTACAGGCTCGCCAGCACGTACGGGTCGCCCGCGCCGTCGGCGAGACCGGCGCGCAGCAGCTCGGCGGCCTCGGAGAGCAGCTCGAGGGCGTGTTCGAGGTTGCCTGCCCTGATGTGCAGGAAACCGCGCTGCTCCAAGGAAAGCCCGGCCAGCTCGGCGTGCAGCGGGCCCTCGGGCAGCTGGGCCAGCAGGGCGTCGGCGTCGGAGAGCCTGGCGATGCCCTGGGTGATGGTCGCGCCCTCGGTCTCGGCGTAGGCCAGGGTGACCAGGACGCGCACGCGCAACTCGATGGCCTCGGGCGCGGTCGGCACCTGCGCGGTGTCCAGCACGACCAGGGCATCACCGAGCAGTGCCCGCGCACGGGCGAAGGTGTAGGCGTACACGGCTTTGCGACCGCGGCGGTAGAGCGCGCCTGCACGCCGGACAGCGGGCATGGCTTAAACCCTACGTGCCGCGTCCACCCGTGGTGGACGCGGCACGTGGGTCATGGCGGGTACCCGGCTGATCGGTCGGGTCAGCTGCGCCAGCCGAGGTCGGTGAGGTCGGCGTCGGCCAGGTCGCGGGCCTGCCCGGCCCGGACCACCCGGTCGTCGACGGAGGCGGCGTCGGCCAGCCCGGTGAGCCGGTTGGCGATCATGCCGGCCACCACCGGGGTGGCGAAGGAAGTCCCGGCCCACACGGCGAAGCCGCTGGTGAGGTCGTCCGGGTCGAGGGTCGCGCGGGGCAGCGGGCCCGGCCCGGTGGTGGTGAGGTCGGGGCCCTCGGCGCCCTGCCAGAGCGGGACGGTGCTGACCACCGCGTTGCCCGGCGCCCAGCGGGTCACCCAGGCGCCCTCGTTGCTGAACGCGGCGACCGACTTGCCGGAGGGGTTGAGCGCGCCGACCGCGATGAGCAGCGGGTTGCCGGTGTTGGAGCCGTCGGCGTTGAGCGCCATGGCCGCGGGCACGAACGGCCGGGTGGTGGCGTCGTTGCCCGCCGCGGCGACCACGACGACGCCGAGGTCGGTCAGCTTGCGCACCGCCTCGGCCAACTGCAGGCCGGTGGTCTGGTCGGTGTTCTCCGGGTAGAAGCCCAGCGAGATCGACACGACGTCGACCAGGTCGCCCGGCCGGTTCTCCGCCAGCGCCGAGGTGACCCGCTCGCGCAGCCACTCCAGGGCCAGCAGCACCGAGCCGTCGGTGGTGATGCCGTCGGTGTGCAGCACGCGCAGCGAGAGCACCCGCGCGTCCGGGCAGTTCTGGAAGACCAGGCCGGTGACGAAGGTGCCGTGCCCGGAGTGGGAGTCGGTGATGCCCAGCAGCGGCTGCAGCACGTCGCGCTCGTCGTTCGGCGAGGCCAGCGAGGGCAGCGCGCCGCCGCTCTGGTCGGTCAGCGTGGTCTCCAGGTCGGCCAGCAGGCCCTGGAACTCCTCGGACACCTCGACCACCGGGTCGGTGTCGGCGGCGCCGACGGTCAGCCACGGGTGCTCGCCGATGCCGGTGTCGAGCACCGCGACGACCGGGCGGCGGCCCGGGGTGAGGGTGGCCGGGTCGCGGCGGTGCGGCTTGGGCAGGAACAACCGGACCGCGTTGCGGGCACCGTTGCCGAGCGCGATGGCGCCGCCGCCGACGCCGTTGCCGAACGGGACACCGTTGCCGAAGGGCACGCCGTTGCCGAACGGGACACCGTTGCCGAAGGGGACCCCGTTGCCGAACGGGGCGCCGCTGCCGTAGGTGGCGCCGTACATGCCGACCGAGGCGGCCAGCGCGAGGTGTTCGAGCCCGATGCCCTTGGTGGCATCGGGGCCGAGCACGCGGCGCAGGTTCGCCAGGACGGTCCACGGGTCGGGCGCGGCCTCGGTGACGGCGTCCTCGCGCAGGTGCAGCAGGACCGGGACGGCGAGGTCGCCGTCGAAGGCGTTGACCGCCTCGCGCCAGCGCGGGGTCCTGGGCAGCCGCACCACCAGTTCCACGCCGACCTTGGTCAGCGCCTTGTTGAACCGGGCGATCGCCTTGGCGTCCCTGGCCACCGCGAGCGGGACGAGCAGCGTGTTGGACCGGTACGCGGTGGAGTCGGGGCGTCTGCCCTGCGCGCCCGGCACGGCGGTGGACGGGTTCAGCACCCTGGCCCGGTGCCGCACGAGGACGTCCTCGGTCAGTCCGATCACCTGCGGGAACCGAGCCAGGTCGGTCGGCACCGGATTCGTCGTGTCATGCCGCTGCCCCCCGTTGGCGCTCACATCCGCCATCGAATACCCCACCCCGAAGTCGTTGGTCACGGTCGGTGTCGCTGTCCCGCCGACCTGCTCATCCGTAGTAGAGCAGTAACGGGGTCACCAGATACGTCGATTGAGAAAGCCCCTGCGTAACGACGATTTGGGATCAACTCTGCGCTGATACCCGGGTGACGATCCGTGATCGAATGGCCGCGGCGGAACCAACAACGTCCACTCGGACAGCCCAGCGGCGCGCCGAGCGATTCCAGCCGACGGCCGCGCGAGCCGGACCAGGAGGTAGCAGACCGCAAGACCCGGTCCGGCGCAACGCCCCTAACGGGTAAGAGATGGCGGCGGGGAGCACACCGTGCGCGGTTGTCCACTGTGTGTGGTCACATTAATCGAACACGTGGTCGGTCCACCCGAAAATGATCTTGGTCGCCGAGAAATCCACTGTGGACCCGATGGCGGGAATGCGCGAGCGGACAACCGGACCCGAATTCGCACCCGTGTTCGAATGCGCCGGGAAATGCGCGGGACTAGCGGGTGCGGGAAATGGTGGCGCTGCCGAGCACCACGTCGCCAGCCGGGTCGGGCCGGTAGAGGACAACGGCCTGTCCCGGGGCGACGCCGCGGACCCCGTCCGCGGGCCGGACCAGCAGCTCACCGTCCACAAGCGACGCGGTGGCCGCCGTGGTCCCGCCGTGCGCGCGGATCTGCGCCACGCACTCGACGGTGCCGGTCAGCGGGTCGCCGGAGGGCCAGGTGGGCCGGGTGCCGACGATCTCGCGCACCGCCAGCCGCTCGGCGGGACCGACCCGGACGGTGCCCTGGACCGGTTCGAGCGAGAGCACGTAGCGCGGCCGCCCACCGGGGGCGGGGGCGTCGATGCCCAGGCCGTGCCGCTGGCCGACGGTGAACCCGTGGACCCCCGCGTGCACGCCGAGCACGGCGCCGGTCTCGTCGTCGACCAGCGTTCCCGGTCGGGCGCCGAGCTTGGTGGTGAGGAACGCTCGCGTGTCGCCGTCGGGGATGAAGCAGATGTCGTAGCTGTCGGGCTTCTCGGCCACGGCGAGGCCGCGCTCGGTCGCCTCGGCGCGCACCGCGGACTTCACCGAGTCGCCGAGCGGGAACAGGGCGTGCGCGAGCTGGTGGCTGGTCAGCGAGGCCAGCACGTAGGACTGGTCCTTGTCCAGGTCGGCGGCGCGGCGCAACTGCGGGCGGGAGTCGACTGTGGCCAGCCGGGCGTAGTGGCCGGTGCAGACCGCGTCGAAGCCGAGCGCGATCGCCTTGTCCAGCAGGGCCTCGAACTTGATCCGCTCGTTGCACTTCAGGCACGGGTTGGGGGTGCGGCCCGCGGCGTACTCGGCGACGAAGTCCTCGACCACGTCCTCGGTGAACCGCTCGGCGAAGTCCCAGACGTAGAACGGGATGCCGAGCAGGTCGGCGACCCTGCGGGCGTCGTTGGCGTCCTCCACCGTGCAGCAGCCGCGCGAGCCGGTGCGCAGCGTGCCCGGCTTGGCCGAGAGCGCCAGGTGCACCCCGACCACGTCGTGCCCGGCCTCGACCGCGCGCGCGGCGGCCACCGCCGAGTCGACCCCACCGCTCATCGCGGCCAGTACCCGCATGGTCTACACCTCCGCGTGCGACGCGCCTCGGCGCAGCCCGGCCAGTCCGGCGTTGCGGGCCCGCTCCACCACCGGCCCGATCGCCTCGGCCAGCGCGGCGACGTCGGCGGCGGTGGAGGTGTGGCCGAGGGAGAACCGCAGCGACCCGCGGGCTGGCGCGGGCTCGACACCCATGGCCAGCAGGACGTGCGACGGCTGCGCGACACCCGCGGTGCACGCCGAGCCGGTCGAGCACTCGATGCCCCTGGCGTCGAGCAGCATCAGCAGGCTGTCGCCCTCGCAGCCGGGGAAGCTGAAGTGCGCGTTGCCGGGCAGCCGCGACGGCCCGCCGTCCACTTCGGACTCCCCGGGGTCGCCGTTGAGCTGGGCGGCCGGGACGACGGCGCGGACCGCGCGCACCAGGTCCGCGCGCAGCGCCGCGAGCCGGGTGGCCCGCTCGACCCGCTGCTCGGTGGCCAGGCGCACCGCGGTGGCCATGGCGACGATCGCGGGGACGTCGAGGGTGCCGGAGCGCACGTCGCGCTCCTGCCCGCCGCCGTGCGAGACCGGGGCGCAGGTGACGTCGCGGCGCAGCAGCAGCGCGCCCACGCCGAACGGCCCGCCGACCTTGTGCCCGGACAGGGTCAGCGCGCTGGCGCCGCTGCGGGCGAAGTCGACCGGGAGCACCCCGACGGCCTGCACGGCGTCGGTGTGGAACGGGATGCCGTGCGCGGCGCAGGTCGTCGCCAGCTCGCGCACCGGGTTGACGGTGCCGACCTCGTTGTTGGCCCACATGACGCTGACCAGCGCGACGCCGTCGGGGTCCTCGGCGATGGCCGCGCGCAGGGTGTCCTCGTGGACCCGGCCGAAGTCGTCGACCTCGAGCAGGGTGACCTCGGCGCCGTCGTGCTCGGCCAGCCACAGCGCGGCGTCGAGCACGGCGTGGTGCTCGACCGAGGAGACCAGCAGCCGCACCCGCCTGGGGTCGGCGGCGCGGCGGGCCCAGTAGATGCCCTTGACCGCCAGGTTGTCGCTCTCGGTGCCGCCGGAGGTGAAGACGACCTCGGACGGGCGGGCGCCCAGCGCGGCGGCGATCGACTCGCGGGCCTCCTCGACGGCGCGCCTGGCCCGGCGACCGGAGGAATGCAGCGAGGAGGCGTTGCCATAGGCGGACAACGCCCCGGTGAGTACCGCGGCCGCCTCGGGCAGGATCGGCGTGGTGGCCGCGTGGTCGAGATAGGTCATCGCACGCCAAGGGTAGACCGAACCCGGCCCCACCCGGCAAGCGGCCAGCTCACACCCGGTCATCGGACGACCGCCGGAAGACCAGCGCCCCCAGCAGCGCCACCGCGGCCATCACCAGGTCGATCGGCACCACCGCGGCCGTCGGCGCCGCGGTCGAGGCGAGCGCGGCCAGCAGCACGCCGCCGAGGCCGACCAGGGTCGCGGAGAAGATGATGTCGCTGACCTGCAACGCCGACGACGTGAAGCCCCGCTCGTGCTCCGGCGCCAGGCGCAGCGCGAGGACGTTGATCGACGGGAACGCCAGGCCCATCCCGGCGCCGCACACCGTCCAGAGCAGGCCCGCCAACCACGGCGACCCCCACGGGACGGCGACGAACACCATGGCGGCCAGCCCGGCGGAGAGGATCACGAACCCGAGGCGGATCAACGTGGTGCGCTGGACGTCGGGCCGCCGCCCCTGCCACGCGGACGCGAACGACCAGCCGAGCGCGCCGACGGTCAACGGGAGCCCGGCCAGCGCCGGGGACAGCCCGTGCACGCTGGTGAGCGTCAACGGGACGAATGCCTCGACGCCGAAGAACGCGCCGGCGAACAGGCCCCTGGCCAGGATCACCCTGGGCAGGCCGGGCCTGCCGACCAGCGTGCCCCTGGGCAGCAGCAGGCGCAGCGCGGGGACGAGCACCGCCAACCCGCCGAGCCCCAGCCAGAGCGTGCCCAGCGAGGGGTGCTGCGCCGCCCAACTCACCGCCGGGATCCCCACCGCGGCCGCCAGCGCCGCCAACGGCACCCACCTGCGCACCGGCCGCCCCGCCCGCTCCGGCCTCGGCAACCCCCGCAGCGTCGGCACCAGCAGCACCACCCCGAGCACGGCCAGCGGCACCAACCCCAGGAACACCCACCGCCACCCGAACCGCTCCGTCACGATCCCCGCCAACGTCGGCCCCACGATCGACGGCACCACCCACGCCGCCGCCAACAACCCGAACGCCGCCGCCCGCACCCGCTCCGGGTACACGGCGGCCACCAGCACGTAGATCGCGACCACCTCACCGCCGAGCCCCAACCCCTGCAAGACCCGCGCCGCCAGCAGGACCGGCATGGAGTCAGCGGTCCCGGCCACCACCAACCCCGCCAGGAACACCGCGGGCGCGACCATCAACACCACCCGGGCACCCCTGCGGTCGCAGACCCACCCCCCGAACACGGTCGCCGCCACCGTCGCCGAGAGGAACGCGGTGAACGGCCACGAGTACAGGTGCCCCCCGTCGAGCTCGGCGAGCATCCTCGGCAACGCGGTCGAGACCCCGAGGTGCTCGAAAGCCGCGATGGTGATGAGCAGCAGCATCCCGAACGTGGTGGCCCGGTTCTCCGGCCCCCAGAGCTGCGTGCGGGAAGAGGACTCATCAGCGGTCTCGGTCGCGGTCACCCGCTCATCTTCTGACCTGCACCTGGGTGGAGGTCCACCCCTTTACCGCCCCGACCCCCGTGACCAGCCCCACCCTGCCCCCACCCCAGCCCGGATTCCCACCCCGTCCCGCCCGCGATTCCACCCCGCCCCCGGAATCGCCCCCACCGATCCTCTGGCCCGCGCATGCCTTTTAGCCCACCCCAGCCCCCGGCCTGCGTCCGACCTCTTACCCCACCCCAGCCGCTTCGCGCGCACGCGGTCCCGCCCCGGCCCAGCCCCCACCCACACCGGGGGGCGTCCCAGGTCCCACTCTACCGGCAGCCACCGACAAACGATCTTCAACCAGCCCGCCGAAGATCCACATGTGGATAACTTCTGTCGCTGGACCGGGTGAAGCTCGACCAAGCCCGAACAATGTTCGCCCAGGTCACCGACACCCAGGGCGTCCCACAACTCTCGCAACGGCCAGGCGCGGGCGAAGTCGCGAAAAAGCACCGCCCTCGGCGGGAGGGCGGTGCTGTCGCGCCACGAGGCGCGCGGGCGGGCCGGGCGGACCCGGCCCAGAGGACGAAAGAAGTCAGGCCGCCGGAATGCGGGTGGGGCGGCGGCGGGGGCGTTGGGTGGGGATGGGGGTGACGCGGTGGAGGGCGGAGTTGATGGCGGCCTCGGTGAGCGCGGCGAGTTCGCGGCGGTCGGCGGCGCGGCCGGGGGCGAGTTCGTCGAGGACCGTCAGCTCCAGCACCAGGCCGCGCAGGCGGGCGACGCGGCAGATGGAGTCGATGATGGTCTCGGTGCCGATGAACGCCGGCGTCGTCGTCTCGCGGCCGCCTGCCAGGCGGAAGCGCAGGGCGATCGGGCGGACCGGGACGCCGCCGTCGATGGCGGCCTGGAACAGGGCGGGGCGGAACTTGCCGATGCCCTGGCCGCACCAGGTGGTGCCCTCGGGGCAGGCGTACACCAGCGAGCCCGAGCGCAGGGTCGTGGCGAGTTCGGCGACCGTGTCGGGCAGGGTGCGCAGCCGCTCGCGGTCGATGAATAGGGTGCCCGCCGCGGCGACGACCCGGCCCAGCACCGGCCAGGAGCGGATGTCGACCTTGGCGATGGCGCGCATCGGGCGGACGGCGTTGACCGCGGCGATGTCGAGCCACGAGATGTGGTTGGTGGCGACCAGGGCGCCGCGGTTGCCGCCCGCCCGCAGCGCGTCGCCGCCGCGGACGACGAGCCGGACGCCGAAGGCGCGCAGCACGGCGCGGAAGATGCGCTTGGCGAGCAGTTCCCGCCCGGCGCGGCCGATCACGGGCATCAGCGGGACCGACAGCGCGGCCACGAGCAGCACGCCGACGGCGCCGGTGAGGCGCAGTGCGGCGCGGGCCCGGCCGACGACGGCCTCACCGGTGGTGAGGCAGGTCGGTCCGCACGGCGAGGTGGGCATCCAGTCGTGCGCCATGGCTCTACTCCCCCAGGAAGAACTTCAGGTAGCGCTGGTCGACGTTGGCCAGGTCGAGCAGGACGAAGAAGTCGGCGACACCGAAGTCGGCGTCGAGCGCGGGCGGCCCGCAGACCTTGGCGCCCAGCCGCAGGTACCCCTTGAGCAGCGGCGGCACCACGACCCTGGCCGGTGTCTCGACGGCCGAGAAGTCCCACGGGGTGCGGGGTCGCACGCGCTGGTCGGCGTCGCTGTAGTGCTTGGTGCTGACCGTCTGCCACACCCCGGCGGCCAGCGAACCGCCGTCGGCCAACGGGACCGAGGCGCACCCGGCGAGGAAGCTGTGGCCGGACAACAACATGTAGCGCGCGATCCCGGCCCACACCAGGCTCACCACCGAGCCGTTGCGGTGGTCGGGGTGCACGCACGAGCGGCCGGTCTCCACCAGCGCGCCGCGGATCCCGGTCAGCGCCGCCAGGTCGAACTCGGTGTCGGAGTACAGCGACCCGGCGTCGGCGGCGCGCTCGGGCGGCAGCATCCGGTAGGTGCCGACGATGGCACCGGTGGCGTCCTCGCGGACGACCAGGTGGTCGCAGAACGGGTCGAAGTGGTCGATGTCGATGCCGGGGGTGGAGGTGTGCAGCGTCGCCCCCATCTCCTCGGCGAACACCTGGTAGCGCAGTCGCTGGGCGGCCTCGACCTCGGAGCCGTCATGCGCGACGAGCAGTGAGTAGGTGGGTGCGTCGATTCCGGGCTTCGCAGTGCTGACCAGCACCTGGGCCTGCGTCATACCAGGAGATTAGGGTCATGTCGGCATCGGGGGTGTGTTCTTTGCCGTGACGCGATAGTGGCAACTGAGTGAATTGCCGGTACGTCGGTCCGCTCGGGTGTATCCGGGGCCGGAAAAGCGAAAGGGGCGGCTCCTGGGGAGCCGCCCCTCACACGCCGGACCAGACGATCAGCCCTTGCGCTTCGCGACCTCGTCGGTCAGCTGCGGTGCGACGGCGAACAGGTCGCCGACGACGCCGAAGTCGGCGATCTCGAAGATCGGCGCCTCGGCGTCCTTGTTGACCGCGACGATCGTCTTCGAGGTCTGCATGCCCGCGCGGTGCTGGATCGCGCCGGAGATGCCGAGCGCGACGTAGAGCTGCGGGGAGACCGTCTTGCCGGTCTGGCCGACCTGGAACTGCGCCGGATAGTAGCCGGAGTCGACCGCGGCGCGGGAGGCGCCGACAGCGGCACCGAGCGCGTCGGCGAGCTTCTCCACGACCTCGAACTTCTCCGCCGAGCCGACACCGCGGCCGCCGGAGACCACGATGGACGCCTCGGTCAGCTCGGGGCGGTCGCCGCCGACGACCGGCTCGCGGCCGGTGACGGTGGTGGCCCTGGCCGCGTCGACCGCGGGGACCTCGACGGTCTCCTCGGCCGCGGCGCCCTGCGCCTGCACGGCCTCGACGCCGCCGGGGCGGACGGTGACGACCGGGGTGCCCCGGTTCGACTTCGCCTTGACCGTGAACGCGCCGCCGAAGATCGACTGCACGCCGACGACGTCGCCGCCACTGCTCTGCACCTCGACTGCCTCGATGAGCAGCCCGGAGCCGGTGCGCACGGCCAATCGGCCCGCGATCTCCTTGCCCTCCGCGGTGGCCGGGATGAGCACCGCGGCCGGGGACTTGGCGCCCACCAGGCCCGCGAGCACGTCGACCTTGGGGGTGACCAGGTAGTTGGCCACGTCGTCCGACTCGGCGACGTAGACCTTGGCCGCGCCGTAGGCGGCCAGCGACTCCTTCACCTTGGCTGCGGTGCCGGGAGCGGCGACCACGACGGCGGCGGGCTCGCCGATCTCGCGGGCCGCGGTCAGCAGCTCGAAGGTGACCTTCTTGACCTCGCCGTCGATCTCGTCGACGAGGACCAGGACCTCGGACACTGTCATTCCTCCTTCGCTGCTTCTCAGATGAGCTTCTGGCCGATGAGGTACTCGGCGATCTTGCCGCCGCCGTCACCGGAGTCCTCGACCCGCTGGCCCGCCGAGCGCGGCGGCTTCGGGGTGGCCTCCAGGACGGTGGTGCTCGCCGCGGCCAGGCCCACCTCGGCGGCGTCGATGCCCAGGTCGGCGACCGTGTAGGTCTCGACGGGCTTCTTCTTCGCCGCCATGATCCCCTTGAACGAGGGGTAGCGCGGTTCGTTGATCTTCTCGCCGACACTGACCACCGCGGGCAGGGTCGCCGACAGGTGGGTCAGACCGGTGTCGGTCTCCCGGGTGACGGTGATCGCGGTCCCGTCGACGACGACCTTGCGGGCGTGGGTGAGCTGCGGGAAGCCCAAGACCTCGGCCAGCATCGCCGGGATCGCGCCGCCGCGGCCGTCGGTGGCCTCGTTGCCCGCGATCACCAGGTCGACGCCGTCGACCTTGCCGATCGCGGCGGCCAGCACCCGGGTGGTCTGCAGCAGGCACGAGCCGTGCAGCGCGGGGTCGGACACGTGCACGGCCTTGTCCGCGCCCATCGACAGGGCCTTGCGGATGGCCTCGGTCGCGCGCTCGGGCCCGACGCTGAGCACGGTGACCTCGCCGCCGTGCGCCTCCTTGATCAGCAGCGCCTCCTCGACGGCGCGCTCGTTGATCTCGTCGAGCACCGCGTCGGCGGACTCGCGGTCCAGGGTGTGGTCGGCCTCGGCGAGCCTGCGCTCGGAGTAGGTGTCAGGCACCTGCTTGACCAGGACAACGATGTTTGGCATGGGTCTTGTTCGACCTCCTGGGACGAGCACCGTGTGGCGATCGGCGGGTGTGCCGACCAGCCCGATTTTCGTGCGGTTCGGCTGACCTTGCCACGTCGCGGTGGAACCGGGCACGGTGGGCTGTGCCACCCCTATGTTACTTGTCAGTAGTGGACGGCGCGATCGCAGGAGCCCCGTGACGGTGCCCACAAACACCTGAAGGCCACCCCCGAGACGCGGGGGTGACCTTCAGGGGTGTGATTGACCAGGGCGCGCTGGTCCGATCACAGCGCCCGGTCGTCGCCTCGACCTGCTCGACTCACGCGGAGGCGGGCAGCCACTTCGACCGCCCCGGGGACGTGGGCACCCAGCAGCCGTTGACGACGGTCTCCACTCCGTCGCGCAGCTGGCCGAGCGATCCCGGGGTGCGGTCGTCGGGGAGGTCGATCATCTGCCGCAGCACCTCGGCGGCCCAGCCCTCGCGGTGCCAGAGCACCACGTCGGGGTTGAGCACGTCGTCGGTGTCCCCGGGCAACCGGGTGGCGATGACCTCGTCCTCGGCGTGCAACCGGACGACATCGATCACGTTGTGGTGGGCGCGCACCCCGACGACGGCGGCGATCTCACCGCTGGCGTCGCGCGGGTGCAGGAACTCGAACCCGCGCGAGACGAGCCTGCGCAGGTACGCCTCGGCGGCGTGCGAGGCGTCGGTGGTCGCGACGTGCCCGTTCTTCACCGCACGGGTGAACGACGCGATGACCGCACCGGGGAACAGCAGCGCGGGACCCGTCGGGTTCTTCGAGTCGCGCACCGCGGTGTGGATCTCGTCGACCGGCGACAGTTCGACGCAGTTGCCCACCGCGCCGCTGCGGGAGCTCTTGCGCCACCGCGCTGCTGGCACCCCGTCAGCCGCCATTCCGTTGCGAAACTCAGACACTGGACCTCGCCTTCGGCAGTCACTCAGTCGGTCACTCAGTGCAGGTGCACGTGCGTTGATCGTGACGACCGTAACACGACTGGGCGCCCCAGCAAATGCACGTGCATCCGAAAGGGGCAACCGCACGAGACGGTTGCCTCGGCAACCGGATCCGTTGTGCCACACGCGAAAGCGCCCACCAGCCCAAACGGGTGGTGGGCGCGGAAAACGGACTTCCTAGATCTCTTCGCGCCGCTTGCTGAGCAGTTGCCGGGACCGGCTCGGGGTCTCGGCGTCGACCGTCAGCCGGTCGACGACCCGGCTGTAGCGCTCGATCTCGTCGACGCGGTCGAGGAAGATCGCGCCGAGCAGGTGCTCGATGTAGACGATGTCGGGCAGCTCGGCCTCGGTGAAGCGCAGCATGGTGAACGAGCCCTCGGCCGCGTAGCCGCTGAGCGGGTACGGCATGACCTGCAGGGTGATGTTGGGCAGCCGGGTCATCTCCAGCAGGTGGTCGATCTGCTCGCGCAGCACCCGGGGCCCGCCGATCGGCCGGTGCAGCACCGACTCGTCGATGACCACCCACAGCTTGGGCGCGTCCAGGCGCTGCAACACCTTCTGCCGCGACATGCGCAGCGCGACCCGGCGGTCGATCTCGTCCTCGCGCAGTTCCGGTCTGCCGCGGCTGGCCAGCATCCGGGTGTACGCCTCGGTCTGCAGCAGACCGGGCACGAACTGCAGCTCGTAGGTCTGGATCCGCGCCGCGGACTCCTCCAGGCCGACGAAGTCGTGGAACCAGGTGGGCATCAGGTCGCTGTAGCGGTGCCACCAGCCCGGCTCGTTGGACTGCTTGACCATGTCGAGGAACTGGGTCCGCTCGATCTGGTCGTGCACGCCGTAGAGGGTCAGCAGGTCGGCGACGTCGCGCTCCTTGAAGCCGACCCGGCCCAGCTCCATCCGGCTGATCTTCGACTCCGAGCCGCGGATGTGGTACCCCGCGTCGGCCCGGGTGATGTCCACCTGCTCCCGGAGCCTGCGCAACTGCGAGCCGAGCACGATCCGGCGCGCCGTCGGCCCCGGATTCTGCCCACCGTCTCCACGAACCTCGACCACGACCTGTCCCTCCCGCCGCTCGTCCCACCACCGCCGGTCACGGCGCCGGAACCCAGCGTGGCATCGACACCACGGGTACCCCTAGGGTGAGCGTACTCCTTGAGTGCGCAACGTCCACGGTCTACGACGTTCTGTGAGGAACCCATGGTGCACCGCGAGCCGATTCACATCGACACGAGCAAGGCGAGCATCGCCCGGGTGTACGACGCTTTCCTCAACGGCAAGGACAACTACGAGATCGACCGCGAGGTCCTGCGCCGGGTGCGGCAGGTCGCCCCGGAGGCCGCGCAACTGGCCTTCGACAACCGCGAGTTCCTCATCCGCGCCACCCGGTTCATCGCGCTGCAGACCGGGATCCGCCAGTACCTCGACTGCGGTTCCGGCCTGCCCACCGCGGAGAACACCCACCAGGTCGCGCAGCGGATCCGCCCGGACTCGACCGTGGTGTACGTCGACAACGACCCGGTGGTCCTCGCGCACGGGCGCGCGCTGCTGGAGGAGAACGACCGCACGCACTTCATCGCCGAGGACATCTTCGAACCGGAAGCGGTCCTGGCCAACGAGACCGTGCGGCGCAACCTCGACTTCACCGAGCCGGTCGCCCTGTTCCAGATGGGCACCATCCACCACTACGACGGCGCCCGCTCCCCCGCCGACATCATGGCCACCTACATCGACGCCTTACCGCCGGGCTCGGTCGTCGGCATCTCGCACTTCTTCGACCCGGAGACCACCCAGTACTCCCCCCTGGCCCGCCGCATGGAGGACGTCTTCCTGCACAGCCCCATGGGCACCGGCCTGTTCCGCACCCGCCCCGCCATCGAGGCCATGTTCCACGACCTCGAGATGATCGCCCCCGGCGTCGCCCTCTGCGCCGAGTGGTGGCCGGACGGCCCCCGCCTCAAACCCCTCGACGAGGTCCAGTACTGCATAGTCGGCGGCCTCGGCATCAAGC
Source organism: Actinokineospora cianjurensis (assembly GCF_003663795.1). Taxonomy (NCBI): domain Bacteria; kingdom Bacillati; phylum Actinomycetota; class Actinomycetes; order Pseudonocardiales; family Pseudonocardiaceae; genus Actinokineospora; species Actinokineospora cianjurensis. The sequence continues at coordinate 313,491 of NZ_RCDD01000004.1, read as the reverse complement.
GCTGACCCGACCTGGCTCTCGAACCCTGGCCCTTGCCGCCCGGAGCAATGACAACGCGGATCAGGTGAAGGCGTTGCCGGTGGGGATCTTGGGGCGGCCCAGGGGGGTGTGGGGGTGGGACTGGGCGGCGCGGTAGACGGTGGTGGTTCGGGTGGCGATGGTGGTCCAGGAGAAGGCTTCGGGGAGACGGGCCTTGGCGGCGCGGGCGCGGCGGCGGGCGGCGGCGGGGTCGTTGAGGACGCGGCGGATGGCGGTGGCGAGGGCGGCGACGTCGCCGGGGGTGAAGGACAGGCCAGTTTCGCCGTCGAGGACGACCTCGCCCAAGCCACCTGCCGTGGACGCGACTAGAGGCGCGCCAGCAGCAGCGGCCTCTAAGGCAACGATGCCGAAAGGCTCGTAGCGGCTAGGTAGCACTACCGCGTCAGCAGCGGACAACGTGGCGACCAAGGACCGGTCCGACAGGTGCCCGACGAAGTCGATGGCGCGGCGGACGCGGAGTTTGCGGGCGAGTTCGGCGAGGTTGTCGGCCTGGGAGCCCTTGCCCGCGACGACCAGCCGGGTGCCCGGGTGCGAGCGGCGGACCTTGGCGAGCGCGGCGATCAGGTCGTGGCCGCCCTTCTCCCACTCCAGCCTGCCGAAGAACACCAGCAGCGGCGCGTCGTCGGGGCTGTGCCTGGCGCGGGCCGCGCGGACGGAGCGGGCCGGGATGCGCCAGTCGCGGGGCTCGATGCCGTTGTGGATCACGGTGATCGCGTCCGGGTCGACCTCGAACAGGTGGGCCGCCTCCGCGCGCATCGCCGACGAGCAGGTGATCAGCGCGTCGGCGCGGTTGGCCAGCCACCACTCGACCGAGTGGACCTGCTGGTTGAGCGGCTGCGAGAGCCACCCGCTGTGCCGACCGGCCTCGGTGGCGTGGATGGTGGCGACCAGCGGCGCGCCTGCCTGCTCGGCCAGGGCGATCGCGGGGTGGGTGACCAGCCAGTCGTGGGCGTGGACGACGTCGGGCCGCCAGTCGCGCAGCAGGGCGAGTCCCGCGCGGACCATGGCGTGCCCCATGGCCAGCGTCCAGGCGACCAGGTCCTTCTCGAACACCAGGTGCGCGGGGTCCTCGGCGACCCGCACGACCCGGACGCCCTCGTGCACGCCGTCCTCGGTGGGGTGGGTGTGCGCGTCGGTGCCCGACTCGTGCCTGCACAGCACGACGACCTCGTCGCCGAGCGCGGCGAGGTGCCTGGCGACGGCGTGCACGTGCCTGCCGAGGCCGCCGACGACCACCGGCGGGTACTCCCAGGACAACATCAGCACGCGCATGGTGGTGCGACCCTACTCGTGGGTACGCAGGGCGCGTGCGTCGAGGCCGCCGAACGGGCCGTCGACCTGGCGCAACTCCCCCGCCCTGGCCCGCGCGCGTCCGGCCGACCCGGCCCTGACCAGCGCCACGAGGTCGGCGTAGCGCTCACCGTGCACGGCAGCCCTGCGGCGCGCGTAGTCGGCGGCGGAGTCCTTGGTGACCATGAATGCCCAGTCGCTGGACAGCGCAAGAAGCGCCTCGCGGACTACCTGGTCCAGAACGGGGTCACGGCCTGTCGACGCAGGGGTGGTGTCGATGAGGTCTAACAAGTCGCGTTGGAGAGTGGCGCCATCGTCGACAAGGTCCGCCACCTGCGCGCCATCCCATACACGCCAGTCCTTACCGGACCCCCAAGAGGACGCCGGTAGCTCTACCGAGCCCGCCACATAACCGGCATCGACAGCACCGCGCAGTGTTGTCACGTGCACGCCTGCTTCGGGCAACGCACGCAGCACACCCTCTAGCCAAGCGGGACCTTCGTGCCACCAGTGGCCGTAGAGCTCAGTGTCGTAGGCAGAGACAACGAGCCCTGGGCGGCCATGGAGGTCGCGGAGTTCCTTGAGCCTTCGGACAACCGTGTCGACGAAGTCGTGGACGTGGCGCTGTAGTGCTTCTGCGGCGAGGGCGGGTTCGTAGGGCTTCTTGTCGTGTGGGGCGACGTTTCTACCGGTCACGCGTGATGGCTTGAGACCGGACGGGTGGTCGTAGGTGTGGAAGTCCCGGTAAGCGTTGTCGCCGGGGTAACCGGCTTTGGGCGACCACACGCGGTAGGTGACTTCAAGGTCGCGGCCGAAGCAGAGGACGTCCGAGTCACCTACCGTGCGGGCGAACGCGGTGTCCCCGTGGAGCGCTGGGCCATCTACGAGAAAGCGCTGCACCCCCGCCGCCGCGTATCCGGTTTCCATGCCTGGCGCGTATCCGCACTCTGGCGCCCAGATGCCCTCTGGCGCACGACCAACCCGAAGCGCCGTGTCGTCAAGACCAAGCCTGAGCGCAAATGCTCGCAGTCGGGGGTCTAGCAGCGGTTGGAACGGGTGGGTCGCAGGGCCGCCGATCAGCTCGATAACCCCACCGTCGACCAATGGCCGTAGTACCGGGGAGAACCCATGGCGCCAACGAGCTTCGAACTCGGATAAGGCTGCCGCAGAAGCGCGGTACTCACTGGCTGCGATCTCTTGCAGCCTCGGGTCACCGCCACGCCATTGGACGCCCGCGAACTGGGCGCGCAGGTTCCAGTTGCCCAGCCAGTCGTGCATGGCGCGCAACGCGTACGGGTCGTCGAGCTGTGCGGCGAGGATCGGGGTAACGCCGAGAGTCAGGACGTCGCGCGCGCCTTCGTCGCCGAGGCGGCGCAGCATGTCGACCAGCGGCAGGTAAGAGTGCGCCCACGCCTGGTAGAGCCACTCCTCCCCCACCGGCCACGTGCCGTGGTGCGGCAGCCAGGGCAGGTGGCTGTGCAGGACGAGGGCGAACCCGCCGACCTCGGTCATGCGCGCGCGACCAGGACGATGTCGAGGCAGGCGTCGAGGTCCCGCCCGGTCACCTCGAAGTCGTCCGCCGCCACACCGGCGACGGCGGTCAGCAGGTCAGCAGGCCAGCCGGTCCCCGCGACGGCGACCTCGACCTGCGCGTCGATGATCGAGCCGCCGAAGCGCGCGTCGAGTTCGCGCAGCACGGGACCGTGGTGGACGCCGCCGAGGTACTCGGTGCCGAACCCGGCCGCGCGGACCAGGTCGTCCAGTTCGGACGGTGCCAGTTCGCGGGTGTGGAACGGGTTCAGCGGGGTGTCGCGGCCAGGCGAGAAGGTGATCCGGTTGGGCGTGGTGACCAACAATCGACCACCGGGGCGCAGGACGCGGTGGCATTCCCGCAGGAACCCCTCTTGGTCCCAGAGGTGCTCGATCACCTGGAGGTTCGCGACCACGTCGACGGAACCGTCCCGCAGCGGCAGGTAAGCCAGGTTCCCCCGGACCGCACGGACAGCCGGGTACTTCTTGCTCACGTGCGCGATAGCCGACTCGTCGTAGTCGAGCCCGATAACGCTGCCTTGCTCGGCGAGAAGCGCGGCGCCGTAGCCCTCACCGCAGCCTGCTTCGAGGATGGCCTTACCTTCGCAGTGCGCGGCTAGGTGGAGATAGGCGATCTCGTGCCTACGGAACCAGTAATTCTCCTCGTCGATGCCTGGCACAGTGCGTTCACCAGTCAGCGGCAGAGTCGTCACCCGCGCACGGTAACCGAGGCTACTGACCGGTACCCGCCCGGGGTCACTACGAGTCGAGGGTGTCCCGCAGCGCCTTCGCGGCCTTGCGCGCCATGTCCTCGACCGCCGCCCGCCGCACGGCATCCGCCTCGTAGGCGTCCCGCCGGTCCCGGACCACCTTCGCCGGGATCCCCGCCGCGACCGCGTAGTCCGGGATGTCCCCGCGCACCACGGCGTGCGCCCCGATGACGCTGCCCCGCCCGATCCGGGTGCCCTTGGTGACCGTGACCTTCGTGCACAACCACGTGTCCGGCCCGATCCGCACCGGGGACTTCACGATCCCCTGGTCCTTGATCGGCTGGTGGACGTCGGCGGTGACGTGGTCGAAGTCGCAGATGTAGACCCAGTCCGCGACCAGCGCCGCCGCCCCGATCTCGATGTCCAGGTAGCAGTTCACCACGTTCTGCCGCCCGAACACCGCCTTGTCGCCGATGCGCAGCGACCCCTCGTGGCAGCGGATCGCGTTCCCGTCGCCGATGTGCACCCAGCGGCCGATCTCCAGGCGGCCGAACCCGGGGCGGGCGTGGATCTCGACGTCCTTGCCGAGGAACACCATGCCGCGCAGCACGATGTGCGGGTTGGCCAGCCGGAACCTGAGCAGCCGCCAGTAGCGGACCAGGTACCAGGGGGTGTACGCCCGGTGCCGCAACACCCAGCGCAGCGACGCCGCGGTGAGGAACCTGGCCTGCTCCGGGTCCCGCCGCGACCAGGACCGCACCCGACTGGCGATGGGCGAACCCCACATGGACGTCATGGGCCGCAACGCTAACCGATCCCCGGAGCGCGCGAACGGGACGGGTTGGCCGCTGGTGCACCGGCGACGCCGACGCGCTACCCGGGTACCAGCGGCCGAACCCCTCGCGGGATGTCCGGAGTGGACTCCTCAGCCGCTCTTGCGGCCGGTGATCATGACGTTGTAGAAGAGCTCGCGCGGGAGGGCCCTGCGCAGCACCGTGTCGTCCAGCCAGGAGAGCCGCTGCCAGGTGCGGAAGGCGAACATCGCCCAGCCGAAGCCGAGCTTCTCGCGCGGGACGGCCGCCTCGAAGGTGCGCACCGGCCAGCCGAACAGGGCGGCGGTGAGCTCCTCGGTCTCGGCTCGGACCTCGACCAGGCCCGCGTCGCGCGCCGTGGTCTCCAACTCGGTCGGGTCGAAGGTGTGCAGGTCGACCACGGCCTCCAGGGCCGCCGCGCGGGAGGACTCGTCCAGTTCGGACTGGGGGCGGCGCCAGGAGCGCAGGAAGCCGAGCTTGGTCAGGTTGGTGGTGAGCCACCAGGTCGCCTGGCCGAGCTTGCGCGCGTAGCGGTCGCCGACGCGGGTGGGTTCGCCCGCGAAGACGAAGCGGCCGCCGGGTTTCAGCACCCGGCGGACCTCGCGGAAGGCGGTGGGCAGGTCGGGGATGTGGTGCAGCACCGCGTGGCCGACGACCAGGTCGAAGGTGTCGTCGTCGTACGGGAGGCGTTCGGCGTCGGCGACCCGGCCGTCGACGTCGAGCCCCAGGCCCTTGGCGTTGCGGAGGGCGACCTCGACCATGCCGGGGGAGAGGTCGGTGACCGAGCCCTTCGCGATCACGCCGCCCTGCATCAGGTTCAGCAGGAAGAACCCGGTGCCGCTGCCCAGCTCCATCGCCGTCTCGTACGGCCAGCCCCCGTCGCCCGCGACCGCGCGGAAGCGGCCGGTGGCGTAGTCGATGCAGCGCTGGTCGTAGGAGATCGACCACTTCTCGTCGTAGGTCCCCGCCTCCCAGTCGTGGTACAGCACGTTGGCCAGCTTCGGGTCGGCGAACGCGGCCCGCACCTGCTCGGCGGTGGCGTGCGGGTTGGGGATGGGGTCAGCGGCCATCGAATCGCGCCTTCCCGGCACCGTTCTCGATGAACGACCGCAGCCCCGTCGTGCGGTCCTCGGTGGCGAACAGCGCGGCGAACAGGTTCGTCTCCACGGCGAGACCACTGCCGAGGTCGGTGTCCAGACCGGTGTCGATGGCGGCCTTCGCGGCGGCGAGCGCGCGCGAGGCGGCGTGGCTGAACTGCCCGGCCCAGCGGCGCGCGGCGTCGTACACGTCGTCCGGGGCGACGACCTCGTCGACCATCCCGATCGCCAGCGCCTCGTCGGCGTTGACGAACCGTCCCGTGTAGACGATGTCCTTGGCGCGGCTCGGGCCGATCAGCCTGGCCAGCCGCTGCGTGCCGCCCGCGCCGGGGATCAGGCCGAGCAGCGTCTCGGGCTGGCCGACCCGCGCGTTGTCCCCGGCGATGCGCCGGTCGCAGGCGAGCGCGAGTTCGTAGCCGCCGCCGAGGGCGTAGCCGGTGATCGCGGCGACGGTCGGCTTGGGCAGCCGGGCGACGGTGGTGATCGACGCGCTCAGCTCGGGGGCGTAGTCGGCGATGTCGGTGTAGGACATCGCCGCGAACTCCTTGACGTCCGCGCCTGCCGCGAACACCTTGGGACCGCCGTAGATGATCACCGCGCGGACGTCCGAGCGGCTGCCCGCCTCCAGTGCCACCTCGCGCAACTCGGCCTGCAGCTGCCGGTTGATCGCGTTCATCGGCGGCCGCGCGAGCCTGATGGTGCCGACGCCGTCCTCGACCTCAAGCGAAACGAACTCACCCACGGCTTGTGTCCTCCTGCTGGTCCGCGATTCCGGGAAGGTTACCTGTCGGTAGGTGCTCAGGCGCGGCGGCGGGCGAAGAACCGGTCGCCGGAGCGCTCCAGCTCCAGCGACTGCCCGAACGCGGCCGAGAGGTTCTCGCTGGTGAGCACGTCGTCGATGAGCCCCTGGGCCACCACGCCGCCGCGGGAGAGCAGCAGCAGGTGGGTGAAGCCGGGCGGGATCTCCTCGACGTGGTGGGTCACCAGGACGGTGGCGGGGGCGTCGGGGTCGAGCGCGATGCCGGTCAGCCGCGCCACGAGGTCCTCGCGGCCGCCGAGGTCGAGACCGGCGGCCGGCTCGTCGAGCAGCAGCAACTCGGGGTCGGTCATCAGCGCGCGGGCGATCAGCGTGCGCTTGCGCTCGCCCTCGGACAGGGTGCCGAAGGTGCGGTCACCGAGCCCGGCGATGCCCAGGGTCTCGAGCAGGTCGTCGGCGCGGCCGGTGTCGAGCTGGTCGTACTCCTCGCGCCAGCGGCCGAGCACCGCGTACCCGGCGCTGACGACGACGTCGCGCACCTTCTCCTCGGCGGGCACCCGGCTCGCGAGCGCGGCGGTCGCGAAGCCGATGCGGGTGCGCAGCTCGAAGACGTTGACCCGGCCGAGGCGCTCGCCGAGCACGTGCACGACGCCGGTGCTGGGGTGCAGCTCCGCGCCTGCCAGTCGCAACAAGGTGGTCTTACCTGCACCGTTGCTGCCGAGGACGACCCAGCGCTCGTCGAGTTCGACGCGCCAGTCGAGGTCTTTGAGGAGATCGGTGCTGCCGCGTCGTACCCCGACCCCCGCCATGTGCAGGACGAGGTCGTCGAGGTCTTCCGGTGCGCTGTCGGGTCCGGTGCCGGCCTGGGTCCGCGAGGTCACGGCCGTCATTCTGCCTTTGCCCACCGGTGCTGTGCGTTTGCCTCCCTGCGCACCCCGGCTCCTCCCGCGGCCCGGTGCGGGGTTGACTTGCCCGGCACGAGAGGAGCGGCCCATGTCATCGGGGTACACGGTCGACACGACCAGCCTGGCCATCCGGGTCGGCGAGCTGCGCGCGCTGGCCGACGAGGTCGAGGTCGCGGCGAACCGGTTGTCGCTGTCGGCGGGCGATCTCGGGCCGGGCGACATCGCCGCGGCGGCGCAAGAGGTGGCCGACCAGTGGCGCGACGACCTCGGGGCGATGCGCGACAAGATCGGCAAGATCGCCGACAACGTGCGCTCGGTGGTGGCCGACTACGAGCAGGTCGAGCAGGGCGGCGCGGACCGGATGCGGCTGGCCGTCGAGCGCGGTGTCGCCGAGGCCCAGTTGAACGCGTTGCGCGGTGGCGCGGCGGCGCAGCAGGCCAGGCTGAACGACCTGACCGGGGGCAAGCCGTGAACTACCCCACGCTCGGGTTCGACCCGACGCCCGGTGAGCAGTCGGCGGTGCGGTCGATGCTGGTCGAACTGGCGGAAGCACAGGTCATGCTGGCCGCGGTCGGGCCAAGGCTGACCGATGCCTGCGAGATCACCGACGACGCCGAGTGGGGCGGGTCGGCGGCCGAGGAGTTCAGCGACCACGGCGACGACCTGCCCAGGGGCATCGCGAAGGGCGCCGAGTCGATCCAGGAGGTCAGCCAGGCGCTGACGACCTGGGCGGGCCGGATGAAGGCGAACCAGGACCGCGCCGAGGACTTGGAGGCGCGCGCCAAGAAGCTCAAGGAGCAGGTCGACGCCGCGGCCGACGCCCAGACCAAGGCGGCCGGGGCGATTCCCCGGGACGTCGGCAGCCCCTCGTACGGCACCCGGTACGACGAGTTCCTCGGCGCGGTGCGGGCGGCGGGGGCGGCTCGGGCGGCCTTCGAGCAGGTGATCTCGGACGCGCACCGGCTCGAACGCAAGCACCGCAAGGAGGCGGACGAGGCGGCGGAGAAGATCCGCAGCGGCCCGGACGAGGTGTTCAAGCCGGAGAACGACGGCTGGGTCGTGCAGACCCTCGACGGCGTCGGCAAGACCTCGGGGATCGTGTCCAGCGCGTCGGCGGCGATCGCGGCGGGGTCGCTGCTGATCCCCGGGGTGGGCGAGGTGGTGGCGCCGATCGCGGGCACCGTGTCGGCGGCGTCGGGCGGCATCAACGCGTTGACGGGCTTGGCGCAGAAGGCGGCCGGGTCGTCGAACGCGCCGTCGTGGGTGGACATCGGCCTCGGGCTGGTCCCCGGCCGCACGATCACCTCGGGCGTGGTCGGCGCGGGCAAGGGCCTGGCCGACGACGCGGTGGAGACCGGCAGCCGCGTCCGCCGCACGGTCAAGGGCGCCCGCGACGGGGCGGTCGAGGGGTTCACCTCGGCGGGCGCCGGGAAGGCCGTGAAGGACATCCGCACCCTGCGCCGCCTCGCCGCCGAACAGGGCTCCACGGGGGCCGCGCTGCGGGAGAAGGCCGCCAAGGACCTGCGGGACAAGGGCGACAAGATCGCCGCCCGCTTCCAGGACCCGACCAAGTTCACCCCCGCCCAACGCGACGCCTTCGGCCGCCTCCGAGCCGCGGGCGACGCCTACTCCGCCAGCATCGACACCGCGGTCCGCTCCGCCCAGGCCGCAGGCGTCCAATTCACCCCCGAACAGCGGCGAGAACTCGAACTGCTCAAGCTCGCGGGCAACCCAGGCCGCACCAGCACCGAAACCGCCCTGGTCAACACAGTCGCAGCCGGCACCCGAGAGCACGCCAGGTGACCCCCACAACGCCGGGAACCGCGAGCCCCGAGGAGCACCCCGGATGAGGCTCGCCATGCCCGCCCAGATCCGGCGGCTCACCCTCCACGACCCCCCGGCAGCGATCCGCGAGTACGCCGCGATCATCGGAGACCTGAGGGGCGCTCCCCCGGGTGCGGCTGCCGATCTCGAGGCCCTGGCGGCCGAGGCGGTGGAGGGCGTGCTCCGGCAGGGTGCCTTCTTGATGGCCGTCGTGGTGTCCGAGGTGGCGGACCCGGCGCTGCTCACCGGGGTGGCGCTGGAGGTGCCGCAGGGGTGGGACATCGAGACCGCCGACGCGCTGCGGGATTCGGTGGAGGAGGTCGGTGGGCCGGACGTGCGGCAGACGATCCTGGTGGAGAGCGCGTTGGGGCCGGTGGTGGTGGCGCAGCGGATTCCCGGGGTCGAGCAGGTCAGGGCGAGGCAGCCGGTGGCCTTGCAGTTGCAGGCGTTCGTCCCGGAGCCCGGGGCGGAGCGGATGTTGCTGCTCACCCTGTCGGCGCCGTCCGCGTGCGGGTGGGCGGAGCACCAGTCGGTGTTCACCGAGCTGGTCGCCTCGGCTAGTCCGTCCGGGGTAGCGCCGCACTCGGCCGAACCGGTGGCGGATGACTCGTTCGAGCACCACACCTTCGGGCTCTGAGCAGCGGGGAAACGTCTCGATCCGATCTTGGTTGGGTCCGCGCGCCTCGATAGCGTCGGCTCTCTGGTCCAGGATGGGGTGGTGCCGTACTCAGCCCCGCGCCCAGGTAGCCCGTTCCCGCTCGGTGCCCACCCCGAGGCCGGTGGGGTGCGGTTCGCCGTCGCCTCGTCGATCGCCGACGCGGTGGAGCTGTGCCTGGTGGCCGAGGACGACGACGGCAGGCAGACCGAGCAGCGCGTCGAGCTGACCGAGCGGACCTTCGGCATCTGGCACGGCGTCGTGCCCGGCGTCACCCCTGGTCAGCGGTACGGCTACCGGGTGCACGGCCCGTACGACCCGCGCCGCGGCCTGCGCTGCAACCCGCACAAGCTGCTGGTCGACCCCTACGCGCGGCGGATCACCGGCGCGGTACCCGACCTGGCCGCCACCCGCGGCTACCGGGGCGACCCGATGAGCGGCGGCCCGTCGCGGATCGACTCGCTCGGCGGGGTGCCGCTGTCGGTGGTCACCTCCCCCGGCGGCCCCGACACCGGGCGGCGCCCTGACGTGCCGTTCGAGGAGACCGTGGTCTACGAACTGCACGTCAAGGGCTTCACCAAGCTGCACCCGGACGTGCCCAAGCACCTGCGCGGCACCTACCTCGGCCTGGCGCACCCCGCGGTCATCGAGCACCTGGTGCGGCTGGGGGTGACGGCGGTGGAGCTGCTGCCGGTGCACACCCACGCCGACGAGCCGATGCTGCTGCGCTCGGGTAGGCACAACTACTGGGGTTACTCCACGCTCGGGTTCCTGTCACCGCACGCCGGTTACGCCAGCCGGGCCGGGCACGAGGTGGAGGAGTTCCGGACGATGGTGGCCGCGCTGCACGCGGTCGGCATCGAGGTGATCCTCGACGTCGTCTACAACCACACCTGCGAGGGCGGGGTCGCCGGGCCGACGCTGTCGTTCCGCGGGTTCGACGCGCCCGCCTACTACGCCATCGACGACGAGGGCCGCGACCGCGACATCACCGGCTGCGGCAACACCCTGGACCCGGGGTCGCCGACGGTGGTGCGGCTGGTGGTCGACTCGATGCGCTACTTCGCCGCCGAACTGGGTGTCGACGGGTTCCGGCTCGACCTGGCCAGCGCGCTGGGCCGCCCGCACTCCGGCGCGTTCGACCCGGACGCGACGCTGCTGACCGCGATCACCACCGACCCGGTCCTGGCCAACCGCAAGCTGGTCGCCGAGCCGTGGGACGCCACCGGGGAGGGCTACCGGGTCGGCGGGTTCGGCGCGCAGTGGGCCGAGTGGAACGGCCGCTTCCGCGACGGCGCCCGCGACTTCTGGCGCGGCGGCACCGGGCTGCGGGACCTGGCGTACCGGCTGTCCGGGTCGTCCGACCTGTACGCGGGCAGGCGGCCGTGGGCGTCGGTCAACTTCGTCACCGCCCACGACGGGTTCACCCTGCGCGACCTGGTGTCCTACGACCACAAGCACAACCACGAGAACGGCGAGCACGGCGCCGACGGCACCAACGACAACCGGTCGTGGAACTGCGGGGTCGAGGGCGAGACCGGCGACCCGGCGGTGCTGGCGCTGCGCGACCGGCAGGCCCGCAACCTGCTGGCGACGCTGCTGCTGTCCACCGGGACCCCGATGCTGCTGGCCGGGGACGAGCGGTGGCGCACCCAGCACGGCAACAACAACGCGTACTGCCTTGACAACCAGACCTCCTGGGTGGACTGGAGCGCCGACCCGAGGGCCGACGACCTGCTGGCGTTCACCCGGCGGCTGATCGCGTTGCGCGCCTCGTCGCCCGCGTTGCGCCAGCCGCAGTTCTTCGACGGCAGGCCCACCCGCTCGGGTGAACCGGACCTGCTGTGGTTGCGCCCGGACGGCGAGCCGATGACCGAACAGGACTGGTTCGACGAGTCCCGCCGCACCCTGGGCATGTGGATCGACGGGTCCGAGTGCCTCTCCCGCGACCGCGACGGCGAACTGGTCGCCGACGACTCGTGGCTGCTGCTGGTGCACTCCGGCGCCGACCGGGTCGAGGTGGTGCTGCCGTCCGAGCGGTACGGCCGCCGCTACATCCCGGTGCTCGACTCCGGCACCCCGCGCGGCCTGCCCAAGGAGACGGACCCGCTGCCGCCGGGCAAGCGGATCACCCTGCCCGGGCGGACCACGGTGCTGCTGCGGGCGCCGCGCGTCAGCCAGTGACCCGGGTGATCCGTACCAGACAGTGAGATCCGTGGCTGGGCCGGTTGGCCCATGCCACGATCGGCCCGTGACCAGGTCCGTGTCGTCCCCGCCGCTGTGGTGCGACCGCGTCGTCGACCTGCTCCTCGTCGCCTCCTGCGGCTGTAGCCGCGCGCGGCGCACCCCCGTGTCCGACTGACACCGGGTGCCGCCGCGTGTGAGCCCGCCCACACCCGACGAGGAGCCCAGCGATGACCGCACCGGCGTTGACCACCGACATCCACCCCCGCTTCGACCACCCCGGCCTGCACGAACTGGTCGCCCCGCGCGATCCGCTGTGGACGCCGAGGGAGCTGCGCGAGCTGACCGCCACGGTCACCGCCGACTTCCGCACCCGCCTGGTCGAGGTCGTCCGCTTCGCCAGCCCCCAGCGCTGGTGGACCCGCCTGGCGGTGACCGACGAGGTGGAGCTGTGGCTGCTGTCCTGGCTCCCCGGCCAGGGCACCGCCCCCCACGACCACGGCGGCGCGGCCGGATCGTTCACCGTCCTGTTCGGCGACCTCGCCGAGACCTACCGGTACCCGTCCGGGCCGATCCGCGAACACCACCACTCGGCGGGCGCGTCGATCGGGTTCGGGCAGGGGCGGGCGCACCAGGTGCGCAACCTGGGCCAGGCGAAGGCGGCCAGCGTGCACGCCTACTCGCCACCACTGGTGCCGACCCGCGAGTACGCCACCCTCCGGGACGTGCCGGACGAGATCCCCGCCCTGCCGATTCCCCGCCTGGCCCGATGAGCGAGTCACCCGGACGCGTTCTTCGCGCTGCCCATCCCCCGGCTCGCGCGATGAGCGGCGCGTGATGGGCGCGGTGGACCACCGGACACGAGGGCCCGGCAGCCGAGCCCTCGGCTTGCGCGATGAGCGGCGTGGACGCACAGGGTCGGTCGAGGGAGGCGTGCGGTGAGTGCTGTGGACGATCAGCAGGATGGCGCGGCGGAGCCCTCGCGGAGCGGCTGGGTCGCCATCGCACCGGGCAGGCGTGACGCCACGGCGTTCACAACGCCGCCAGTGCCGGTCCGCGGGAACGCCCGCCTGCGGGACGGGTCGGACGCGATCCTCGCGCTGCCCCATCCCCCGGCAGGCGCGATGAGCGGCGCGTGATGGGCGCGGTGGACCACCGGACACGAGGGCCCGGCAGCCGAGCCCTCGGCTTGCGCGATGAGCGGCGTGGACGCACAGGGTCGGTCGAGGGAGGCGTGCGGTGAGTGCTGTGGACGATCGGTTGGCGGCGGCTCGGGCCGGGTTGGCGCGGGTGGAGCCGGGTGCGGCGAATGTGCTGCGGGAGCGCGGCGAGGCGGTGTTCATCGATATCCGGCCGGTGGCGAACCGGGTCGCGGAGGGGGAGATCCCGGGGTCGATCCCGGTCGAGCGGATCCACCTGGAGTGGCGGCTGGACCCCGGCGGCGAGCACCGGATCGACGGGTTCGACGCGGAGACCACCGTGGTCGTGCTGTGCAACGAGGGGTACGCGTCGAGCTTCGCGGCGCGCGACATCAAGGAGTTGGGGCTGGTGAACGCGACCGACCTGGTCGGCGGGTTCCGGGCCTGGGCGGCGGCCGGGTTGCCGGTGCGCGCGGGCGGGACCCCCGCCGTCCCCTGAACCGTGGCGGCCCGGGTGCGCCGGGCCGTCACACCCCTTTGGCGACGGCGAGGAAGTCGCGGATCAACCCGGCGTCCTTGACGCCCCGGCTCGACTCGACGCCGCTGGAGACGTCCACCCCCCACGGGCGGGCGGCGGCAATGGCCTCGGCGACGTTGTCGGGGCTGAGGCCGCCCGCGAGCAGCCACGGGCCCGAGGGGCGCTTACCGTCCAATATGGACAGATCCCACCGCTGCCCCGACCCGGCGACCGCCCCGTCGAGCAGCACCATGTCGGCGCCCCAGGGGTCCAGGTCGGTGTCGGCGCCGAGCGAGGTGGCGCGGATGACCTGGAACGACCCGCCGACGACGGTGTCGAAGGCGGCGCGCGGGTAGTCGCCGTGCAGTTGCAGGGCGCCGAGCCCGGCGTCGACGGTCATCCGCGCGGCGTCGGCGGCGTCGATCCCCCGGAAGACACCGACGGTGAGCACGTGCGCCGGGACGGCGGCGGCCAGGTCGCGGGCCTGCTCGACACCCACCCGGCGGACGCTCTCGGCGAAGACGAAGCCCAGCGCGTCGGCGCCCGCGGCGACGGCGGCGGCGACGGTGGCGGGGGTGCGCAACCCGCAGACCTTGACGAACATGCCCCGAGCCTAACCAGTGCGAACACGCGGATTCCTCACGTCCCTGACCTGCGGAACCCCACCCCGACCCCGGGCGTCTGTTGCTCGTGCGCCTCACCCGGGTGGTCCGCCACCCCCTCACCGTCCTCACCGCGGTCGTGTGCGCGGCCGTCGGGTTCGGCTACCGGTCCACCGGGGAGGTCGGCTGGGGCGTCCTCGGCGCGCTGGTGGGGCTGCTGCTGGGGTTGATGTCGTTGCAGGTCGGGATGTTGGTGGGGGCCGTGCTGTTGGGGGCGCGGGTGCACAAGGTGGTCATCGGCATCGGGACCAGGCTGGTGGACTGGACCAACGCGCGCCGTGCGGTCGTCCTGCGGGCGGTGCCGTTGCTGCTGTCGGTGTCAGTGGGACCGGGCAAGGCGCCCGCACGGAAGCGGATGTGGGGCGCGGCGTTGTGCTCGGCGTTCGCGGCGATCGCAACGGTGACGGCGACAGCGCTGGCGGTGTCCGACGGGTTCAGCCTGGGCCTGGCGATCGCCTGTGCGGCGGCGGTCGCGCACGCGCTGGTGCCGCGCAAACTGCCCGGGTCGACGTCAACGGGATGGCTCGTGCTGCACCTGCCGCGCATGACCGGGGTTCAAGCGCAACAGTTGGACGCGGCGCCACTGGTGACCGCGACGGTGGACGCGGTGCAGGACGGCGAACTCGCCCGCGCGTCGGCGATGGCGGCGGAACTGTCGGATCGCTACCCGAGCCTGCGCACCGCAACGGCCGCGCGAGTCCTGGTCCTGCAAGCACAAGGCCGGTACGCGGAAGCACTGTTGCAGGCGATGGCCATCGCGGGCGACACGACGCAGACCCCGCAGGAGGCCGCCGTGTCCTTCGCCGCCCTGGCCGGTCTGGCCTACGCGACCGTCGAGTCGGGCCAACTGTCCGCCGAACTCGGCATGGGCACCGCCGACCAGGCCCTGGAGAACGCCGAGACCCTCGGCTACCCCACCCACCGCCTCGACGGCTGCCGCGCCCTGCGCGAACTCATCCTCGGCAACACCGCCAGGGCCATCTCCCTGGCCCGCCACTCCGCCAACACCACCGACGACCGCCTCGGCCGCGCCGACGACCTGGCCACCCTCGCCCGCGCCCACATGGCCGCCGGCGACAACAAGGCCGCCCGCACCGCCCTCATCGAAGCCGAGCAGGTGGTCCCCTGGTGGCCCCGGGTAGCCGAGACCCGCACCCGCCTCGACATCGCCTAGACGGCCCCTACGACCGCCCCACGATCCGCCGCCGAGCGATCTCGAACGCCCACGCCTCGGTGGACGCCTTCTTCCGCACAACGTCCACCTCGATCCCCAGGACAGCTGGCGACAACGAGCGTGCACCACCGAAGCGCGAACGCAGTTCGACCTCGTAGGTCGTGGATCTCGGCGAGCCGGTGGTGGAACCGCACACTTTCCCGCCGATCGGTCCAGCCAACAAGCGACGCCTCCACCCGAGTACCTGGTGTCGCCAACCCCCACGGATCTCGCAGCACCGCCACCGGGGATGGGCGAACAGCCTCTTGGTGGCCCTGGGTGGTCGAGACCCTGGTCCGCCTGGTGCCTGCCGTAACAGGGGTTCGGGGGTGGGCGACGTCCTGGTTGAGGCGATCTTGGCGGGTGGCTCCTGGAGGCGATCGTGGTCGAGTCGGTCATCGGGGTTCTCAGCGCGGTGCAGGGTTATCTCAAGGTGGCCGCGGTCGGGCTGCTCGTCGTGGGGTTGGTGCTGCGGTGGCGGGCGCGGGTGGTGGGGTGGTCCCGGCAGCAGGTGGTGCCCGTGGGTGTGGTGCTGGGGACGATCGGGGTCGGGGTGCTGGTCGCCTCGGTCTGGGATGTGCCACCGCCGCCGTTCGGTTGGGTCGCGGGGGTGACGCTGGGGCTGGTTTTTGTCCTGCGGTTGGGGGATGCCCGGTTCTGGCAGGGGTTCGCGTGGGCGCTGGGGGGCTTCACGGTCGCCGGGGGTGTGCTGTTGGCGCTCACGGCGGTGACCGTGGTGCAGAGCGGGCGTGGTGGCGCGTTCCACGGGATCACCCGGCTGACCGAGCTCGGCGGCCACCACCTGAACCCGACCTACCCGTTGTGGTGGTTCCCGTTGCTGGCCAACGCGATCCTGGGCTACGGGGTGCCGCTCGCCGCGACGCTGACGTTGTCCTGGCTGGCGGCGACGCGCCGGGACGTGAACCTGCCCGAGCGCGCGGGTTACGTGCTCGCCACCGCCGGGTTCGCGCTCCTGGTGCTCGAGGGTCCAGCGTTCACCCTGATCTTCCTGATCTTCGGTGGCGTCGTCGGCGTCCCGCTCTGGCGGGTCCTGCTCGGGCTGGGACCGGCGGTGCTCGTGTTCGTCCTCGTCGGCCCGTCGGCGCTGCGCGGGCTCTTCCACGGGATCCTCGCGCTGCTCGGCAAGGTCCCGGTGCACGACCCCCCGCCGACCACGTCGCCGCGGGAGGCGATCCGGGCCGTGCTCGGCACCGCGCCGAGGCGGCTCGACGACCGGCCGTTGCTCTCGTACACCGCCGAGGCCGCGACGGCGGGGCAGCGGCGGCTGGGGATCCTGCTCGCCGTGCTGGTGATCCCGTTCGTTGTCGCCGTGTTCAGCCAGTTCACCCTCGACCACGGTGCCGCACGAGCACTTCCGGTCGTGCACGTCCGCACCGAGATCGCCCTGCCCGCGGCGGCGGTGTCGGTGCACCACGCGGGCGGCGACCAGGCGTGGGTCCGACAGGCTGACGGCGGTGTGGTGCGGGTGGACCTCGCCGCGCAGAGCGCGCACCCGATTCCGTTGTCCGCCAGTGCTTTGGCGGTCGTCGACGGTCGCGTGCTCGCACTGGTCCCGGGTACACCGTCGCGGCTGGTCGACCTCGCCGACGATCAACGGGACGTGGTCAGGTTGCCGGACAACGTGGCGGGCGAGTTCGCGATCCTCGGCCAGTTCCTCTACGTCGGCACGACCGCGGGCAAGTTGGCCGCCTACGACAAGAACACCGGCGCGGCGCTCGGGCAGGTGGACACCGGGGGCCGGGTCGCGCGGGTGATGGCCGGGGCGGGCTCGATCTGGACGCTGCACCTGCCCGAGGCGGCGTCACTCTCGGGGCACTACCAACTGATCAGGCGGGACCCGGCGACGCTGCTCGCGGCGGGCGCGCAGTCCAAGCTCCCCCGGGTCGACGACGCCGTGGTCACCCCGGCGGGCGTCGCCTGGACCGCCTTCCCGCCCGTGGCGCTGGCGACCACAGTGGACAACGACGCCGACCAGGTGGCCGCCGCGGAACTGCCCGAGGTCGAAGCGGGTGGCGGGCACTACTCGCTGTCGGTGGGGCGCGACGGCCGTTCGGCGTGGCTGGCCACCAGGCAGGGGCACGTCGAGCACGTGGTGGGCCGCGGGTCCCAGCGCACGGACCTGCCGTACGACGTCGTGTCGGGAATCATCGAGACCGACCAGGGCACCTGGGCGTTGACCACCCTCAACCGCTCCATGGGCGTGCACACCGGTACCTGGCCCAAGAGCTTCCTGGCCCGCTGGATCGAGCAGTAGAACCGGTGCGCCCGCGCGGGTATCCCCACGCGGGCGCACCGAACTGTCAGGCCAGGACGACCTTGCCCAGCTCCGCCGGGGTGGCCAGCAGGCCGTGCCTCGGGAGCACCCTGGCGGTCACGCCCAGCGCGCCCGCGTGCGGCAGGGCCAGTTCCGTCGTGTAGCGCCCGCCCTCGGTCGGCGACATCACCGCCGTCACCACGTCGCTGAGGTCGTCGCTGTCGCCCACCCGGCCGATCACGGCCTGGACCTCGACGTCCGACGGGTCGAGACCGGCCAGGTCGACGGTGGCGTTGACCCGGACGGTCTCGCCGATCACCGGCGAGTGGTTGTCCTCGACCGCCAGTTCGCAGTCGACGACCTTGATCCGGTTCCACGCGGTGAACAGGCGGTGCCGGTAGTCGGCCAGGTCCTTGGCGACCCGGAAGTCGTCGACCTGGGCCATGGCACCGGCGGCGGCCGCGGGGGCGTAGGCGGATTCCACGTACTCGCCGACCATGCGGGTCGCCTGGATGCGCGGGCCGAGCGACGACAGGGTGTGGCGGACCATCGCCATCCACTGCGCCGGGACCCCGGCGGCGTCGCGGTCGTAGTACAGCGGCGCGACCTGGGAGCCGAGCAGCTCGTAGAGCGCCGCCGCCTCCAGGTCGTCCCGGCGCACGGGATCGGTGACCCCGTCCGCGGTGGGGATCGCCCACCCGTTGCTGCCGTCGTAGAACTCGTCCCACCAACCGTCCCGGATGGACAGGTTGAGGCCGCCGTTGAGGGCCGCCTTCATGCCCGAGGTGCCGCACGCCTCCAGCGGGCGCATCGGGTTGTTGAGCCAGACGTCGCAGCCCCAGTAGAGGTAGCGGGCCATGTTCATGTCGTAGTCCGGCAGGAACACGATCCGGTGGCGCACGCCCGCGTCGTCGGCGAAGCGGACGATCTGCTGGATCAGCGCCTTGCCGCCGTCGTCGGCCGGGTGCGACTTGCCCGCCACGACGAGCTGGACCGGGCGCTGCGGGTGCAGCAGCAGGGCCCGCAGCCGCTCGGCGTCGCGCAGCATCAGGGTGAGCCGCTTGTAGGTCGGGACGCGGCGGGCGAAGCCGACGGTCAGCACGTCGGGGTCGAACACCGAGTCGGTCCAGCCCAGTTCCAGCGCCGAGGCGCCGCGTTGCAGCCAGGCCGCGCGGACCCGCTCGCGGACCTCGTCGACCAGGCGGCGGCGCAGCGTGCCGCGCAGCGCCCACAGCTCGCCGTCGGACACCGAGTCGGCGACCCCGGCGTAGCCCTCGTCGGCCGGGTCGCCGATGACCTCGGTCATCTCGCGGGCCGCCCAGGTGGGGCCGTGCACGCCGTTGGTGACCGAGCTGATCGGCACCTCGTCGGTGTCGAACCCGGGCCACAAGCCGCCGAACATGTCGCGGCTGACCGCGCCGTGCAGCCGGGACACGCCGTTGGCGCGCTGGGCCAGCCGCAGTCCCATGTGGGCCATGTTGAACATGCCCGGGTTGTCCTCGGCGCCCAGCGCGAGCACCCGGCGCAAGTCGATGCCGGGCAGCAGCGTGCCGTCGCCGAAGTAGTGCTGCACGAGGTCGACCGGGAAGCGGTCGATGCCCGCCGGGACGGGGGTGTGGGTGGTGAACACCGTGCCCGCGCGGACCGCCGACAGCGCCTGGTCGAAGTCGAGCGCCTGGCCGGAGACCAGTTCGCGCAGCCGCTCCAGGCCGAGGAACCCGGCGTGGCCCTCGTTGGTGTGGAACACCTCGGGCTGCGGGGTGCCGGTCAGCTCGCAGTACGTGCGGACCGCGCGGACGCCGCCGACCCCGGCCAGGATCTCCTGGCGGATGCGGTGGTCCTGGTCGCCGCCGTAGAGCCGGTCGGTGACCCCGCGCAGGTCCTCGGCGTTCTCCTCGATGTCGGAGTCGAGCAGCAGCAGCGGCACCCGGCCGACCTGGGCCTTCCAGATCCGCGCGCGCAGCACCCGACCGCCCGGCATCGCCACGTGCACCAGGATCGGCGCGCCGGAGGGCTCGGTCAGCGGCTCGAGCGGCAACCCGTTCGGGTCGATCACCGGGTAGTGCTCGACCTGCCAGCCGTCGAGTGAGAGCGACTGGCGGAAGTAGCCGGAGCGGTAGAGCAGCCCGACGCCGATCAGCGGCACGCCGTGGTCGGACGCCGCCTTGAGGTGGTCGCCCGCCAGGACGCCCAGGCCGCCGGAGTAGTTGGGCAGCGCCTCGGTGACGCCGAACTCCATCGAGAAGTAGGCGATGGAGGCGGGCAGCCTGCTGCCGTTGTTCCCGGTGTCGTGGCGCTGGTACCAGCGCGGCTCCCGCAGGTAGCGGCGCAGGTCGTCGGCGACCCCGGCCACCCGGTCGAGGAAGGCCGGGTCGGCGGCGAGCCGGTCGAGCCGTTCTGCGGGCACCTTGGCCAGCAGGTGCAGCGGGTCACCGCCCACGGCCGCCCAGATGTCGCGGTCGACATCGGCGAACAGGTCCTGGGTCGGCGGGTGCCAGGTCCACCGCAGGTTGGTGGCGAGCACCCCGAGGTCGGCTAGCGGCGCGGGCAACCCGGCGCGGACGGTGAATCGACGTACGGCTTTCACGGAGACCGACCCTACTGGCCTGCCTGGATCGAGCAAGCCGTGCGCGTGGCCCCCCGGGCACCTGATCCGGGGTAACCGCAGATCAACCAGGGTGCGCCCAATTGGGAATGGTCGCAATGTCGCCGAGCGCGGCGGGCGGGGAGGGTGACCGACCGGGTGACCACACAGGACGAACCGGCCGCGGACCCGAGGTGTCAGGCCGCGGCAACGCCACCGTCGATCGGGTGACGGTTCCCGTTGGCCGAGGCGGGGTACTTCCGGTAGAGGTCCCCCTGTGGTCTCCGGTCGGCGCGCCGCGGTTTGTCAAGATCCATCCCCCGCCCGGGTGGGTCGGATCCGGCCGCGCCAGGCAGACTGGGGGCAAGCACCCGACGGAGAGGAGCCTGACCGGTGAGCGGTCGGCTTGGCATCGATGACGTGTCCCCGCTCGTGTCCTGTGGCCGGTATCCGGGCAAAGCCGTTGTGGGCGAACACATCCCGGTGCGCGCGACGGTGTGGCGCGAGGGGCACGACGCGGTCGCGGCGACGGTCGCGTGGCGCGGCCCCGGCGACGGCAAGGCCCGGCGCACCAGGATGCGCCCGGACGGCCTGGAACCCGATCGGTGGGTCGCCGACATCGCCCCGGACACCGAGGGGCTGTGGACCTTCCGGGTGGACGCGTGGAGCGACCCGTGGGCGACCTGGGTGCACACCGTCGAGGTGAAGGTGGCCGCCGGGCAGCACGCCGGGGAACTGGCCAACGACCTGGAGGTCGGCGCGCGGCTGCTGGAGCGGGTGGGCAGGCGGCCCGACCGGGGCAGCGACCGCAAGCTGCTGGTGTCGGCGGCGCGGGCGCTGCGCGACGAGTCGACGCCGCTGTCCGCGCGGATCGCCGAGGCGCTGGCGGAGACCACCAGGCGGGTGATGCACCAGCACCCGGTGCGCGAACTGGTGACCAAGGGCAAGCCGATGCAGCTGTGGGTCGACCGCAGGGTCGCGCTGTACGGCTCGTGGTACGAGTTCTTCCCGCGCTCGACCGGCGGGCTCGACACCGAGGGCAAGCCGGTGCACGGCACGTTCGCCACCGCGGCCAAGGAGCTGGACCGGGTCGCGGCGATGGGCTTCGACATCGTCTACCTCCCGCCGATTCACCCGATCGGTGAGGAGAACCGCAAGGGCCCGAACAACAACGTCGTCGCCAAGCCCGGCGACGTCGGGTCGACCTGGGCGATCGGCTCGGCCGACGGCGGGCACGACGCGATCCACCCGGAGCTGGGCACCTTCGAGGACTTCCGGGCGTTCGTGGCCCGGGCGCGCGAGCTGGACATGGAGGTCGCGCTCGACTTCGCGTTGCAGTGCGCCCCGGACCACCCGTGGGTGATCAAGCACCCCGACTGGTTCACCACCAGGCCGGACGGCACGATCGCCTACGCGGAGAACCCGCCCAAGAAGTACCAGGACATCTACCCGATCAACTTCGACAACGACGCGGAGGGCCTCTACCAGGAGGTGCTGCGGGTGGTGCTGCTGTGGGCCGAGCAGGGGGTGCGGGTGTTCCGGGTGGACAACCCGCACACCAAGCCGCCGGACTTCTGGGAGTGGCTGATCCGCCAGGTCAAGGCGGTCGCCCCGGACGTGCTGTTCCTGTCCGAGGCGTTCACCAGGCCCGCGCGGCTCTACGGGCTGGCCAAGCTCGGGTTCACCCAGTCCTACACCTACTTCACCTGGCGCACGGCCAAGCAGGAGCTGGTCGACTTCGGGGTCGAGCTGGTGGCGCACGCCGACGAGGCGCGGCCGAACCTGTTCGTCAACACCCCGGACATCCTGCACGAGTCGTTGCAGGTGGGCGGCCCGGCGACGTTCGCCATCCGGGCGGCGCTGGCCGCGACGCTGTCGCCGACCTGGGGGGTGTACTCCGGGTATGAGCTCTACGAGCACGAGGCCGTGCGAGAGGGCAGCGAGGAGTACCTGGACTCGGAGAAGTACGAGCTGCGGCCGCGCGACTACGCGGGCGCGCTCGCCGAGGGCCGGTCGCTGCAACCGTGGATCACCCGGCTCAACGCGATCCGCCGGGCGCACCCCGCGCTGCAGCAGCTGCGGACGCTGCGGTTCCACCACGTGGACAACGACGCGCTGATCGCCTACTCCAAGACCGACCCGGAGACCGGGGACACGGTGGTCGTGGTGATCACCCTGGACCCGAGGTCGCCGCAGGAGGGCGTGCTCTGGCTCGACTGGGCCGCGCTCGGGTTGGACCCGGACGCCACGCACGCCGCGCACGACGAGGTGTCCGGGCAGAGCTGGCGCTGGGGCGCGGGCAACTACGTGCGGCTCGACCCGTGGGTGAGCGTCGCGCACATCGTCCACATCCGACGCTGAGCCACATCCGGCGCCGAGCCGAAAGTCCCCTCTTCACCGCTCCGGCGGCACATCACCCGAACGGCGGTGGCGTGCCGTCGGGGTCGTTTGGCACCGTTCCGCCGGTCCGGCGCCGGTTCCCGCCGACTGAGATGGTGATCACCGCAAGGCATGGATCACCCGGTTCGGGGGTAACCCCTTTGTTGGCCGGTGTGACCGCGCGGGGCGATGGCGCCCGCACGTCCCCCGCACCGACCACACAGGACAGTCTGGGGAGACCGGGAGGTCGCGGGGCGGTGCGCGGTCGACCGGGGCGAAACGTGGTACGCATGGCGCACCGGCACTGGACGCACCGGGCAGGGACACGCTGGCACACGGCCGAGACACGGGGCGAGGGCGACAAGGCATGACGGTTCAGGACACCACCGCGCCCGACGCGGCACTGGGACTCGCGGGCATCCCGCACACCGGCGAGGGGGTGACCGCGGACGGTCACCTGACCGAGCCGCAGGCGGAGGACTTCCACCACGCGCGCTCGGCGCCGCCGCAGACCGAGTGGTACAAGAGCGCGGTCTTCTACGAGGTACTGGTCCGGGCGTTCAACGACTCCGACGGCAACGGCACGGGCGACCTGCGCGGGCTGGCCGACAAGCTCGACTACCTGCAGTGGCTGGGCATCGACTGCCTCTGGCTGCCCCCGTTCTACGCATCGCCGCTGCGCGACGGCGGCTACGACATCAGCGACTTCCGCGCGGTGCTGCCCGAGTTCGGCACCGTCGACGACTTCAGCTACCTGCTCGACCAGGCGCACAAGCGCGGCATCCGGGTGATCACCGACCTGGTGCTCAACCACACCTCGGACGCGCACCCGTGGTTCCAGGAGTCGCGCCAGCACCCCGACGGCCCCTACGGCGACTACTACGTCTGGTCCGACACCGACGAGGCGTACGCCGACGCGCGGATCATCTTCGTCGACACCGAGACCTCCAACTGGACCTACGACCCGGTGCGCGGCCAGTTCTACTGGCACCGGTTCTTCTCCCACCAGCCGGACCTCAACTACGAGAACCCCGAGGTCCAGGACGCGATGCTGGACGTGCTGCGGTTCTGGCTCGACATCGGCATCGACGGCTTCCGGCTCGACGCGGTGCCCTACCTGTTCGAGGAGGAGGGCACCAACTGCGAGAACCTGCCGCGCACGCACGAGTTCCTCAAGCGCTGCCGCAAGGTCGTCGACGACGAGTTCCCCGGCCGGGTGCTGCTGGCCGAGGCGAACCAGTGGCCAGCGGACGTGGTGGAGTACTTCGGCGACGCGGCCATCGGCGGCGACGAGTGCCACATGGCCTTCCACTTCCCGCTGATGCCGCGCATCTTCATGGCGGTGCGCCGGGAGTCGCGGTTCCCGATCTCGGAGATCCTGGCGCACACCCCGTCGATCCCGTCCGGCGCCCAGTGGGGCATCTTCCTGCGCAACCACGACGAGCTGACCCTGGAGATGGTCACCGACGAGGAGCGCGACTACATGTACGCGGAGTACGCCAAGGACCCGCGGATGAAGGCGAACATCGGCATCCGCAGGCGGTTGGCGCCGCTGCTGGACAACGACCGCAACCAGCAGGAGCTGTTCACCGCGCTGCTGCTGAGCCTGCCGGGGTCGCCGGTGCTGTATTACGGCGACGAGATCGGCATGGGCGACAACATCTGGCTCGGTGACCGGGACGCGGTGCGCACCCCGATGCAGTGGTCGCCCGACCGCAACGCCGGGTTCTCCCGCTGCGACCCGGGGCGGCTGTACCTGCCCGCGATCGCCGACCCGGTGTACGGGTTCCAGGCGGTCAACGTCGAGGCGCACATGAACAACACCTCGTCGCTGCTGCACTGGACGCGGCGGATGCTGCAGGTGCGCACCGAGCACCCGGCGTTCGGCCTCGGCGACTTCACCGAGCTGGGCTCGTCCAACCCGAGCGTGCTGGCGTACCTGCGCAGGCACGGCGACGACGTCGTGATCTGCGTGAACAACCTGTCCCGGTTCCCGCAGCCGGTCGAGCTGCACCTGTCGGAGTACGACGGGTACGTGCCGGTCGAGCTGACCGGCGGGGTCCGGTTCCCGGCCATCGGCGAGCTGCCGTACCTGCTGACCCTGCCCGGGCACGGCTTCTACTGGTTCCAGATCACCCGACCCCACGAGGAGGGCGAGCTCCCGTGACCACCCGACCCCTGCCCGCGGTGGCGTCCCTCGCCGACGACCTGCCGACCTGGCTGCCCGCGCAGCGCTGGTTCGCGGCCAAGGGCCGGGACATCGACAGCGCGCAGGTGGAGCGGGCGGCACTGCTGTGGGAGGGCGCCGAGCCCGGTGCCCCCAGCCTCCTGCACGCCTTGGTCGACGCCGACGGTGAGCGCTACCAACTGCTGCTCGGGGTGGTCGACGAGGTGCCCGACCACCTGCGCGGCGCCCTGGTGGGCCAACTCGAGGACGGGCTGCACGCCTACGACGCCACGCACGACGCGGAGCTGATGGGCGGGCTGCTCGACCTGTTCGCCACCCACTCGACCGCCGGTGGTGTCGACTGGCTGCCGGAGCCCGGGGTGCGGATCCAGACCGGACTGCGCGCGAGACCGATCGGGGTGGAGCAGTCCAACACCTCGATCGTGTTCGGCGACCACTACATCCTGAAGGTCTACCGGCGGCCCGTCCTCGGCGAGAGCCGGGACGTGGAGCTGCACCGGGCGCTGGCAGGCGCGGGCAGCACGCGGGTGGCCGCGCCGGTCGCGGTGATGCGCACCGACGACACGGTGCTCGGGTTCGCCCAGCGCTTCCTCGGCGACGCGGCCGAGGGCTGGGCGACGGCGACCGCGAGCGTGCGGGACCTGCTGGCCGAGGCCGACCTGCACGCGGGCGAGGTCGGCGGCGACTTCGCGGGCGAGGCGCGGCGACTGGGCGCGGCGGTGGCCGCCGTGCACGCCGACCTGGCGACCGCGCTGGGCACCGAGCCGGTCGGCCCGGCCGAGATGGCCGCCGGGGCCGACGCCATGCACGCCAGGTTGGACGCGGTGCTGCGCGAGGTGCCCGCGCTGGCCGAGCACGAACCGGTGCTGCGGGCGGCGTTCGACGCGGTGCGCGGCCTGCCGGGAACCACGGTCCAGCAGGTGCACGGCGACCTGCACCTTGGCCAGGTGCTGCGCACGACGACCGGATGGGTGCTCATCGACTTCGAGGGCGAGCCGGACGCGCCGCCCGCGGAGCGCGACCGGGCGAAGTCGCCGCTGCGGGACGTGGCCGGGATGCTGCGCTCGTTCGACTACGCCGCGTTGCACCTGCTGGCGGGCGGGGAACCCGACAACCAGCGGCTCACCCGCGCGGCGGAGTGGGCCGAGCGCAACCGGTCGGCGTTCTGCGACGGGTACGCGGAAGTGGGTGCCGACCCGCGCGCGGACGCGGTGCTGCTGCGCGCTTTCGAGCTGGACAAGGCCGTGTACGAGGTGGGCTACGAACACCGCAACCGGCCCGACTGGGTGCCCATCCCGCTGGCCGCCATCACCAGGGTCACGGCGAGGCGATGACGCCCGGATCAGGACATGACGTGGTTGCGACTTTTGGGCAGCACGAGTTTCGGGTAGTCCAGAACGTGGTTAACCTGATCGACAATGCCCGCTCTCGGGGTGCCGCCGGTTGAAGAATCGGGGTGTGGCGACATGCGGATCGCGGATGTGTTGCGGGGCAAGGGTGCCGGTGGTGCCGTCGTGGCGGCGGTCGACCCCGGTACCACTGTCGAGGGCCTGATCGCTGAACTCGCCAGGCACAACGTCGGCGCCCTCGTGGTGCTCGACGGGGACCGGGTGGTCGGCATCGTGTCCGAACGGGACGTTGTACGGGGCCTGGAACGCAGCGGTAGCGCCCTGTTGGCCACCACCGTCGCCGACATCATGACCGCCGACGTGCGCACCTGCCTGCCGACCGACAGCGTCGACAGCCTGGCCGCCACCATGACCGAGCGCAGAATCCGACACCTCCCGGTGCTCGACGAGCACGGCGCGCTGGCGGGCATCGTGAGCATCGGTGACGTCGTCAAGAGCCACATAAGCCAGCTGGAAGCCGACCGCGACCAGCTCCAGTCCTACATATCCCAGGGTTGATACCTCTTGTTGGTTGACGAGATCGAGCGGCTCATCGCAGGCGCGCACCACGACCCGCACTCCCTGCTGGGCATCCACCCCAGGGGCAAGGGCGGGGCGGTGGTGCGGGCGCTGCGCCCCAACGCCAAGTCGGTCGCGGTGATCTTCGGCGACCAGCGGCACGAGATGGACGAGGTCGGCGACAGCGTGTTCGCGGTCGACCTGCAAGAAGCACCGGAGGAGTACCTCCTGGAGGTCGACTACGGCGCGGGTCCCGAGCTCGTGGAGGACCCGTACCGCTGGCTGCCCACGCTCGGCGAGCTCGACCTGCACCTGTTCCGCGAGGGCCGCCACGAGCGGCTGTGGGAGATCCTCGGCGCGCACGTGCGCCGCTACGACACCGCGAAGGGCGTCGTCGAGGGGACCTCGTTCGCGGTGTGGGCGCCGACCGCGCGCGGGGTGCGGGTGTGCGGCGACTTCGACGGCTGGGACGGGCGCGCGAACCCGATGCGGTCGCTGGGCTCGTCCGGGGTGTGGGAGGTCTTCCTGCCCGGGGTGCCGCCGGGCACCCGGTACAAGTTCCGCATCCACGGCGCGGACGGCTCGTGGCACGAGAAGGCCGACCCGATGGCCCGCGCCACCGAGGTGCCGCCCGCCACGGCGTCGGTGGTGTCCACTTCGGAGTACCGGTGGCTCGACGCCGAGTGGCTGGCCCGCCGGGACGCGACGGCGTGGAGCGCGGCGCCGATGAGCGTCTACGAGGCGCACCTCGGGTCGTGGCGGCAGGGCCTTGGCTACCGGGAACTGGCCGACCAGCTCGGTGACTACCTGGTGGCGCACAACTTCACCCACGTCGAGCTGCTCCCAGTGGCCGAGCACCCGTTCGGCGGGTCGTGGGGCTACCAGGTCACCTCGTACTACGCGCCGACCTCGCGCTTCGGCAGCCCGGACGAGTTCCGGCACCTGGTCGACGAGCTGCACCGGCGCGGCATCGGCGTGATCATGG
Source organism: Actinokineospora cianjurensis (assembly GCF_003663795.1). Taxonomy (NCBI): domain Bacteria; kingdom Bacillati; phylum Actinomycetota; class Actinomycetes; order Pseudonocardiales; family Pseudonocardiaceae; genus Actinokineospora; species Actinokineospora cianjurensis. The sequence continues at coordinate 285,839 of NZ_RCDD01000004.1, read as the reverse complement.
ACTGGGTGCCCGCGCACTTCCCGCGCGACTCGTGGGCGCTGGCCCGCTTCGACGGCAGCCCGCTCTACGAGCACGGCGACCCGCGCCGCGGCGAGCAGCCCGACTGGGGCACCCTGGTGTTCGACTTCGGCCGCTCCGAGGTGCGCAACTTCCTGGTGGCCAACGCGCTGTACTGGATCGAGGAGTTCCACATCGACGGCCTGCGGGTCGACGCGGTGGCCTCGATGCTGTACCTGGACTACTCCCGCAACGAGGGCGAGTGGCTGCCCAACGAGCACGGCGGCCGGGAGAACCTGGACGCGGTGCGGTTCCTGCAGGAGCTCAACGCGACCGTCTACAAGCACCACCCCGGTGTGGTGATGGTCGCCGAGGAGTCGACGGCGTGGCCGGGGGTGACGCGGCCGACGCACCTGGGCGGCCTCGGGTTCGGCTTCAAGTGGAACATGGGCTGGATGCACGACACGCTCAGCTACATCGGCCACGACCCGATCCACCGCTCGTACCACCACAACGAGATCACCTTCTCGCTGGTGTACGCGTGGAGTGAGAACTTCACCCTGCCGCTGTCGCACGACGAGGTGGTGCACGGCAAGGGCTCGCTGTGGACCCGGATGCCGGGCGACGACTGGAACAAGGCCGCCGGGCTGCGCGCCCTGCTGGCGTTCATGTGGGCGCACCCCGGCAAGCAACTGCTGTTCATGGGCGGCGAGTTCGGCCAGGTCAGGGAGTGGTCGGAGTCGCGGTCGCTGGACTGGGAGCTGACTGATCAGCCGCTGCACCGGGGCATCGGCTCGCTGGTGCGCGACCTCAACGGCGTCTACCGCGAGCAGCCCGCGCTCTACCTCGACGACAGCCGCCCCGAGGGCTTCTCCTGGGTCGACGCCAACGACTCGGCTGGCAACGTGCTGAGCTTCCTGCGCCAGGGCGGCGACACCGAACTGCTGTGCGTCGCCAACTTCTCCGGCTCCCCGCACCACGACTACCGGGTCGGCGTCCCCCGCACCGGCACCTGGCGCGAAATCCTCAACACCGACGCCGAGTCCTACGGCGGCTCCGGCGTCGGCAACCTCGGCACCGTCACCGCCACCGCCGCCCCCTGGCACGGCCGCCCCGCCTCCCTGGTCCTGCAACTCCCACCCCAGGGCGTCATCTGGCTGGCCCCCGACCGCGACACCGCGGCCCAGGTCCTCACCGAAGCCGACAACGCCCTCCCCAACGCCGCCCTACCCGATGCCACCCTGGCCGACCCGACCCAGCCCAGCAGGGACTTCCCGGGCGACGCGGTGGACGTCGGCCCGGACGTACCCGCGGTCTGACAGCGCCGCGAGGGGTGGCTGGGGCAGACTGGTCGACGTGCGCACGCATAGCCCTGGGGACCTGGCGCGGTTGTTGCCCGCGTTGATCGCGGTGTTCGCGTTGTTGGCGTGCACGACGACGGTGCCCGGGCAGGCGGTGAGCCAGGGGTCGGTGTCCAAGGGCGAGCCGGGCACCGGGAGCGGGGTCGACCCGTCGTTCGTGCGCAACACCGACGGCGGGGATGTCGACCGGTTGGCGGGCACGGTGGTCACCGACGTGCAGGCGTACTGGACGGCGACGTTCCCGGCGACCTTCGGCAAGGAGTACAGCCCGCCCAAGGGTGGGTTCTACTCGGTGGACACCGCGGACGACGACAGCCCGGCGCCGCCGTGCGCGAACAAGGCCAGCGACGTCGAGGGCAACGCGTTCTACTGCCCGGAGGCCGACATCATCGCCTGGGACCGGGCGGCGCTGCTGCCGGTGCTGCGGGACCGCTTCGGTGAGGCGGCGGTGATGCTGGTGCTCGCGCACGAGATGGGCCACGCGGTGCAGGACCGCACCGGCAGCGGCGCCACCGAGCGCAAGGCGAACCCGAGCAAGTACCCGACGATCCTGATCGAGGCGATGGCCGACTGCTACGCCGGGTCGTTCGTGCGGTGGGTGGTCGACGGGAAGGCCGAGCACCTGACCATCGCCAAGGACCGGCTGGACACCGCGCTGGAGTCGCTGATCAGCTTCCGCGACCCGATCGGCACCGAGCAGCAGGACCGCGGCGCGCACGGCGACGCGTTCGACCGGGTCTCGGCGTTCCAGGACGGCTACGAGCAGGGCGCGGTGACCTGCTCGAAGATGACCGTGGACAACCGGGTGTTCACCCTCAGCGGGTTCATCGACGCCGGTGACCAGGCCCGCGGCGGGAACCTGGAGTTCGCGCAGATGATCGAGTCGGTGACGCTGGGCCTCGACTCGTTCTACGGGGCGCTGCTGCCGACGCTGGGCAAGCAGTGGACCGCGCCGAAGGTGGTCCGCTCGACCGGGGCGCCGACCTGCGAGGGCACCAGGCAGGGGCCGGTCGCGTACTGCCCGCAGGACAAGTCGGTGCAGGTGGACGTGGCCAAGGAGCTGCCGGAGCTGCACGCCGACATCGGCGACTACGCCACCGGCACCCTGATCGCGAGCCGCTACGGGTTGGCCGCCCTCGCCGCGGCGGGCAAGCCGCTGACCGGCGCGGACGCGCAGCGCTCGGCGAACTGCCTCGCGGGGGCGTTCACCCAGTCCCTGTTCACGACCCGGCCCCGGCTGCTGTCCCCCGGCGACCTCGACGAGGCCGTCCAGGTGCTGCTGGACTACGACTACGCGGCCCGTGACCTCGCTGGCGCCGCCCCGGCCGCGGGCTTCGACCGGGTCCGCGCGTTCCGCCAGGGGTTCACTGAGGGTGCTCAACAGTGCGGTCTTTCGTGACTTAGCGCGAACCGGACCCGCGGCGCGCGGGCGCCCGGTTACCCTCTCCCGGAGATCAGGTCGGACGGCTCGGGTAGGGGTTGCGGTGCGGGTTCTCAGTGCGCGGGCGCGGGTCGCGGCTGCCCTGGCGGTGGCGGGGGTACTTCTCGTGCAGCTCGGCGGGTGCGCCGGGCAGCCGATCGAGGGCAGACCGCGCGGGGTCGGTGACATCGACGCGGGCACCGCGGCCGGGATCCCGGTCAACAACGACGGCCCCACCGGCCCGAAGAAGGGCGCGGCGGACGCGACGCTGCAGGTGGAGAACGCCGACGGCGGCGAGATGGACCGGTTGGCGGTCAACGCGCTGTCCGACATCTACGACTACTGGTCCGAGCGGATGCCTGCCGACTTCGACGGCAAGCAGTTCGAGCCGATCAAGCGGCTGGCGTCCTACGACTCCAAGGGCAAGGCCATCAAGCTGTGCGGCCAGAGCACCGCGGACCTGGTGAACGCCTTCTACTGCAACGCAGACGACAGCGTCGCCTGGGACCGCGGCGTGCTGCTGCCGATGCTGGACAAGCAGTTCGGGCCGATGTCGGTGGTCGCGGTGCTCGCGCACGAGATGGGCCACGCGGTGCAGTTCCGGCTGGGCAGCCTCAGCGGCATCAACCAGACGACGCCGACGATCATCAAGGAGCAGCAGGCCGACTGCTACGCGGGCGGCTTCTTCCGCTGGGTCGCCGAGGGCAAGGCCAAGCACTTCGACGTCAACACCGGCAAGGGCCTCAACCACGTGCTGGCCACCATGTTCTTCATCCGCGACCCGGCGGGTCTCTCCGCGAGCAAGCAGGGCGCGCACGGCCTGGCCTTCGACCGCGTCTTCGCCTTCCAGGCCGGGTTCTCCGAGGGCCCGACCCGGTGCGCGCGGATGAACCAGGACGAGATCAACACCCGCATCTCCGAGAAGGAGCGCGGCGAGACCGAGATGGAGAACTCCCGCAACGGCGACGTGGAGTTCGACAACAAGAAGGTCCAGGACCTCCTCCAGGCCAGCCTCGACGAGGCGTACAAGCGCACCGGAGCCACCCCACCCGCGATCACTTACGACGGCGCCGACTGCAAGAAGGGCAACTCCACCCCGCCGGTCTCGTTCTGCCCGGACTCGAACACGGTCGCCATCGACCCGGACGCGATGGAGAAGATCGCGACACCCCCGAAGCGCGGCCAGGAACCCGGCGTCGACGGGGCCGGGATCGGGGACTTCGCGGCCTTCGCGGAAATCGCCTCGCGGTACTCGCTGTCGATCCAGAAGTCGGTGGGCGTGTCGCTCGAAGGAGACAAGACCGGCCTGCGCACGGCCTGCCTGACCGGGGCGTGGGCGAAGTTCACCGACCTCGCGGGCAACGCCAACGAGAGCAAACTCCGCCTCGCCGTCGGCGACCTGGACGAGGCGGTCGCGGAACTGTTGCAGGACAACAGCTTGATCGCCGCCGACATCAACGGCAAACAGGTCCCCTCCGGCTTCGCCCGCGTAGAAGCCTTCCGAATCGGCTACTTCGAAGGCGACAAGGGCTGCGCCAACCAGTTCAGCTGACACCGGGCCCGCGGCAGGCCGGATCCCCAGCGGGTCCCGCCTTCTTCGCCGCCCAACGACCCGACACGCAGCGGCCTTGGCCCGATCCCGGCGGCGCTCCTTCACCGCTCCGCGCAGCCGACAGGACAGGCCGACCAAGCCGACTCCGTCACCAAGCCAGGAGTCCCCTCCGACCGCAGTCGCACAGGAGGTCCCGAACTGCGTCCCGCTGGTCCGGAAACCACGTCCATCCACAAGACCTCGAACCATCCACAGCCCTTCCGCGACCCCTCTTGACAAGCCGCCGGGTTCGATAGGTTCAGAGATGGGCCCCCGGCCCCCGGGAGGGAGTGCCCCGGTCGCGGAGTTGATCATGGCTGGCGGCGGGAGTCGGGGCGCGCTGGTGTGGCTTCGGCGGCGGGGTTCGCGGTGGGCGAACGCGGGGTGATCGAGAGCGCGGGGTGATCGAGAGCGCGGGGTGATCGAGAGCGCGGCGGGTTGGGCAAAGCCCGCGGGAACAAACGAAAGCCCGCACCGGACAGTCCCGGTGCGGGCTTTTCGCTGAGCTGGGTCCAGAGTGGCTGGGTCTAGAAGAGGGCGCTGGCCAGGTCTCGGCGGGCCTTGGCGACGCGGGGGTCGTCGGGGGTGAAGAGGTCGAAGAGGGAGACGAGGTGGGTTCTGGCCTTGTCGCGCTCCGGGCCCGATGTGCGGCGGACGGTGTTGATGAGGCGGGCGAATGCCTGGTCGATCTGCTGGCCCGCGACCTCGAGGTCGGCGGCGGAGAGTTGGGCGTCGACGTCGTCGGGGGAGATGTCGGCGCGGACGATGACCGAGGGGTCGGTGGCGTGGGCGCGGGCCAGGAACTGGACCTGCACCAGGGCGGCCTTGGCGTCGGCGTTGTTCGGTTCCGCGGCGAGGATGGACTGGTAGCCCGCTTCGGCCGCGGTGAAGTCGCCCAGGTTGAGGGCGTTCTCGGCGACGGTGAAGCGCTCGTCCTCCGGCTCCGCGGGCGGTTCGTCACCCGCGGGCGCGGCGGCCTCGGCGGCGCGGATGCCGGGGAGGCGGTCACGCAGGGCGTCGAGGATGGAGTCGACCCACTCGCGGACCCGCTCCTGCGGGGGGACGTCGTTGAACGCGTCCACCGGCTGCCGTCCTGCGATGGCGATCACCATCGGCACCGCCTGGGCACCGAAGAGCTGCGCCACCCGCGGGCTGACCTCGACGTCGACCCTGGCCAGGCGCCAGGAGCCGTTGTCCTGGGCGGCGAGCTTCTCCAGGGTGGCCAGCAGCTGCGTCGACTGGGCGGACCAGCCCGCGACGAGGGCGACGACCACCGGCACCTGGGTCGAGTACTCGACCACGTCGGCCTCGAAGTTGGCCTCGGTGATGTCGACGACGGCGCTGGTGGCGGCCGGGGTGGACGGGTGCGGGCCCGCCGTCGGCGGCGCCGTCTTCGCGGCGTCGGCGCGCGCCTTGAGGGCGGACAGGTCTACGGCCCTGGACAGGGCGGCCGACAGCGCGGCGGTCTGGCGTGGATCTGGCCTGGTCACCCCATCATCCTGGCATGCTCCCCCGAACCGCGTCCGGCCTACCGGTCAACCCCGGCGCAGGAGCCCGCGCGACCCGGGGAAGTCCACTTGCTGGGACGCGCCCGGCTCACCCGGCCCCGGCGAGCTCGGCCAGCCGGTGCTCGGGGGCCAGGGCCATCGGGTTGGGCCGCATCACGTCGTTGAGCCGGGTGATCCGCAGCGCCAGCGGGGCCAGCAGGGACACGAACCGCGCCGTGCCCTGCTCCCCCAGTTCCAGCCACGGCGCGGCGGCGGCCTCGTCGGTGAGGTCCTCCACCGACTGCCGCAGCTCCACCCCGAAGTCGGTCAGCACCCCCGGCGCGGCCAGCAGGTCGCGTTCCAGCAGCCGGGTCTCCGCGTCCGCCCACTCCCCCTCCGGGACGTTGCGGGCCGCCTGCAGGTACGCGGAGGTCAACCCGCGGTCGGCCGCGAAGGCGACAAGGGCCTCGACCGGGTCCAAGCCAGCGGTCACCAGCGCGGCCACGTGCCCGTCGCCCCGGGACTCGCGCAGCGTCGTGGCGACCTGCCAGAGCGCCAGGTGCGGTTGCTCTGGCACCGGCAGCGCCGCGTTGGCGGCACCCAGCGGCCGCCCCGCGGTGGGCACCCACTCGACGATCGACCGGGCCAGGTCCGCCGCCTCGGCCACGTCGGGACCCTCGACCACCTCGTCGCCCAGCAGCCGCCGCAACGCCCCGTCGACCCCGCGCAGCCGGGCCGCCAGGAAGTCGGCTGGCTCGGCGACGGACCAGACAGCGGGCACCTGCCGCTGCACCCTGGAGGCGTGGAAGGTGTAGAAGAGGCTGCCGACCAGCCACCCGGGGGCGGCCCCCAGCGGAGCCGCGCGCAGGCCGAAGTAGCCCATCCACCGGCCTTGGCAGCCGAGCGCGTCGGTCTCGGCGATCGACTCGGGGGTGAAGTAGGTGACGGCGTGATAGGGCTCGAAGCACTGCCACAGCGTGCGCGGATCCACGGCGGTTCCCTTGTTCATCGACGACCGGAACAGTCGGACGTCCTACTGTTCTGCCGGGTCCTAGTCTGCCAGGTACTGCTCGACCCGGTCGACCTTGGCGGTCAGCTGGCCGGTGTGGCCGGGGCGGATGTCGGCCTTGAGCACCAGGCTGACCCGGGGGTAGTCGGCCAGCAGCACGTCGGTGGCCCGCTTGACCACGGCCATCACCTCGTCCCACTCGCCTTCGACGATGGTGTACATCGCGGTGAGCTGGTGCGGCAGGCCCGACTCGCGGACCACCCGCACGGCCTCGGCGACGGCGGGGCCGACGGTCTCGGATTCCCCACCGAGTGGGCTGACGCTGAAGGCGATGAGCATGGTGACTCCTCGGGGACGCGCGACGGTGCCAGCACACTATCCGGGCACCCCCGGCGAACCCCACTGGTAGCTTCAACTCCCATGAGGCCGCGCTCGTTGCCGTTCGACCCGATCGCCCGCGCGGCGCAGCTGTGGGGGGACCGCATCGGCGACGCCACCACCATGGCGGCCGTGACCAGCGTGATGCGCGTGCAGCAGATCCTGCAGTCCGCGGTGGACGGCGCGCTCAAGCCGCACGGGCTGACCTTCGCCCGCTACGAGGCGCTGGTGCTGCTGACCTTCTCCAAGCGCGGCAGCCTGCCGATGCGGGTGATGGGCGAGCGGTTGCAGCTGCACCCGACGAGCGTCACCAACATCGTCGACCGGCTGGAGGCCGACGGCCTGGTCCGGCGCACCCCGCACCCGACCGACCGGCGCACCACGCTGGCCGAGATCACCGACGCGGGCAGGCAGCGGCAGGCGGAGGCGACCGAGGCGGTGACCGCGGTCGACTTCGGCCTGCGCGGGCTCACCGAGCGCCAGACCACCCAGCTGACCGACCTGCTGGCCAAGGTCCGCCGCGCGACCGGCGACTTCCAGGACTGACCCGGGTACGCCGAACGGCCCGGATCCGTGTCGATCCGGGCCGGGAGATCCCCTGCGGTGAGCCGGGCCACGCCGACCGGCGCACCGGGTGGGATCGAGGGTTGCTAGGCGGCGGGGCGCAGTCGCAGGGCGAGGCCGATGCCCGCCGGGGTGGCGGAGTCGTCGAGCTTGCCGGTGCGCAGCGCCCACCGCTCGTAGCCGAGTGTCGCGAGTGGAGGGACGCTGGCCGCCAGTGCCCAGAAGGTGCTCCAGCGGCTCCACCGCAGCTGCCTGGCGGTGATCGCGGTCACCACGAGGTAGGCGACGAAGACGCCCCCGTGCACCGGGCCGAAGACCTTGACCCCGATGTCACCGAGATCGGTTGCGTACTTGAAGACCATGCCGACGAGCAGACCGATCCAGGAAACGGCCTCGGCGAGCGCGACGACGCGGAAACGACCAGCTGGCGTGAACATGCCTCCAGTGTGGAGCGTGAGCGCGCTCACCCCCATCGAGCCCCACCCCCACAGTGGCTCTCCCCACATGTCCGCCTCCCCGGATTTTTGGTGTGGTCACGTAGCGGGGGAATGATCGCGTCGCGTGGTCGTCCGTGGCTGGCCGCCGTCACGGTCCCCTGAGGTTGCGTGCCCTTAACTCTCTTCCCAGGTGAAAACCCTTGATGCGATGAAGGACACAACGAGGGTGAAGCCGAGGAGGACGCCGCACGGCAGCAGCAGCGCCTCGGCTCCCTTGCCGCGCACCAGGAAGTCGGTCACGCCGTCGTTCATGTGCCGCAGCGGGAACACCTTCGACACCGCCTGCAGCCACTGCGGCGCCAGGTCGATCGGGAAGAAGGTGCCGGACAGGAACGCCATCGGCAGCACGACGATGTTGGCCGCGCCGGTCGCGGCTTCCTCGGTCTTGCAGAACGCGCCGACCAGCATGCCGATGGAGAAGAAGGCGAGCACCCCGGACAGGAACACCGGGATCGACAGCCACCAGGTGCCCGCGAGGGTGAGCCCGAACACGGGCAGCAGCGCGACGCCGACGAACAGCAGTGCCTGCGCGATCGCGACGCCGATGGTGACGACCACCCGCGAGGTGAGGATCGGGGTGATGCCGATCGGGGCGAGCCGGAGCCTGCGCAGCACCTGCTTGCGCCGCCAGTTGACCAGGGTGATGGCCGCGCCGAACACCGCGGTGACCGCGATGCCCCAGCTCAGGATGCCCGGGGTGAGGTACTGGATGGACTTGAGCGAGGAGTCCTCGACCTGCTCGGCGCGGAAGTCGTACTTGGCGGGTTTGCCGCTGGCGACCACGTTGAGCTGCTGGGTGATCCCGGACACCAGGCCCTGCACGGTGCCCGCCTGGGCCTGGTCGCTGGCGGCGAAGCGCAGCACGACGGTGTCGCCGGTGGCCTCGACGATGCCGGGCAGGTCGCCGTCGCGGACCTTGGCCTCGCCCGCCGCCGCGGTGTCGAAGCGCTCCAACTCGACCACCCCGGAGCGTTCCAGCGCGGTGATCACCGCGCCGTCGCCGTACGCGCCGAGCTTGATCTTCTCGGTGCCGATGTCGCGGAACAGCAGGCCGAAGATGACCAGGAACATCAGCGGGAACACGAAGGCGAAGAACAGGGTGGCCCGGTCGCGCACGAAGCTCTTGGCCATCGCGACCGCCAGGCTCTTGAACGGTCCCTTCACGCGCGGTACTCCCGTCCGGTGAGGTGGAGGAACACGTCCTCCAGGGTGGCGGTCCGCACCTGCAGCCCGTCGAGGGAGCCGCGCTCGGCGAGCGCGGTCAGCAGCGGCGCCGGGGTGCGGGTGGTGATGGTGAGCGACTGCTCGTCGGCGGTGACCTCGTCGGCGCCGGGGAGCGCGGCGGCGTCGGCCTCGGTCAGCGCGCCGCGTTCGAGGGTGATCCGCGCGGGGGCGTCGAGACCCCGGACGAGGGCGGCGGGGGTGTCCTGCGCCAGCACCTTGCCACGGTCCATGATGGCCACCCGGTCGCAGAGGATCTCTGCCTCGTCGAGGTAGTGCGTCGTGTAGACGATCGTCTTGCCGCGTTCGCGGATGGCGCGCAGGACGTCCCACAGGTTGCGCCTGGCCTGCGGGTCGAGCGCGGCGGTGGGTTCGTCGAGGAACACGACGTCCGGGTCGTGCACGAGGGCGCAGGCGATCGACAGCCGCTGCCGCTGGCCGCCGGAGAGCTTGCCCTCGCGGGTGTTCGCCTTGTCGGTGAGCCCGACCAGCTCCAGCATCTCCGCCGCGCGCGCCGGGCCGACGCCGTAGAGCGCCGCGAACGTCTCCAGCTGTTCGCGCGCGGTGAGCTTGTCGAAGAACGCCGACGCCTGGAGCTGCACGCCGATCCTGGGCAGCAGGGCGACCTTGCGCGGGAAGGGGTCGATGCCCAGCAGCCGCACCGAACCCCGGTCCGGTTCGCGCAGGCCCTCCATGATCTCCAGCGCGGTGGTCTTGCCCGCGCCGTTGGGGCCGAGGATGCCGAAGAACTCGCCGTGGTGGACGGTGAACGACACACCGTCCACGGCGCGCAGGTCGCCGTAGGACTTGTGGATGTCGTCGACGACGATCGCCTCGACGTCAGAGCTGGTCATGCCGCGAACCTAGCGGGTGCGGCCGGGTCGGGGCGACTACTTGTCGTGAATGCCCGCGATTGCGGCGTCTGTGTCGTTCGTGGCGATCACGGCGATCAGGTCGTCGGCCGCGCGATACGGGTCGAGGGTGCCGGACCGGACTTCCGCGGCGAAGCGGTCGAGCAGGTCGCCGCGCAGCTCACCGAGCCGGGAGCGCAACTCGCGCACCGCGATGGACTCGATCTCGGCCCTGGCGCGGGCCAGCCGCCTGGCGGTGAACTCGCCGCGCTCCCCCGCCCACGCCTGGTGCGCCTCGATCGCGTCGACCAGGTCGGCGATGCCCTCGGCGCGCGCGGCGACGGTCTTGACCACCGGGGTGCGCCAGCTCGGTCCGCGGATCTCCCTGCGCCCCAACGAGATCGCGTGCTTGAGCTCCCGCACGGTCGCCTCGGCGCCGTCGCGGTCGGCCTTGTTGACCGCGAACACGTCGGCGATCTCCAGGATGCCCGCCTTGGCCGCCTGGACGCCGTCGCCCATGCCGGGGGTGAGCAGCACCACCGCGCAGTCGGCGAGCGCCACGACGTCCACTTCGGACTGTCCTACCCCGACTGTCTCGATGAGCACGACGTCGAACCCGGCCGCGTCGAGCACGCGCAGCGCCTGCGGGGTGGCCACGGCGAGGCCGCCGAGGTGGCCGCGGGTGGCCATGGACCGGATGAAGACGTCCGGGTCGGCGGCGTGCTCGCCCATCCGGACCCGGTCACCGAGCAGCGCGCCGCCGGAGAACGGCGACGACGGGTCGACCGCGAGCACACCGACCCGCTGCCCCCTGGCGCGGTAGGCCGACACCAGGGCCGAGGTGGTGGTCGACTTGCCGACGCCGGGTGGCCCGGTGATGCCGATGACCCTGGCCCGGCCGGTGTGCGGGGCGAGCGCCTCCGCGACCGCGCGCAGCCGCGGGCTGTCGGCCTCCACCAGGGAGATGAGCCGGGCGACCGCGCGCGGGTGGCGTTCGAGCGCGCGGTCGACCAGCTCGGCTGTCGGCGGCTGCCTGACCAAGGGCTAGACCTTCGGCACGCTGATGATCAGTGCGTCGCCCTGGCCACCGCCGCCGCACAGGCCCGCGGCACCGATGCCGCCGCCGCGCCGCTTGAGCTCGTAGGCCAGGTGCACGACCAGGCGAGCACCGGACGCCCCGATCGGGTGACCGAGGGCGATCGCGCCGCCGTTGACGTTGACGATCTCCGGGTCGACACCCAACTGGCGGGTGGAGACCACGCCGACCGCGGCGAACGCCTCGTTGATCTCGACCAGGTCGAGGTCGGTGGCGGCCAGGCCCTGCTTGGCCAGCGCGGCCTTGATGGCGTTGGACGGCTGCTCGTGCAGGCTCGCGTCCGGCCCGGCGACCACGCCGTGCGCGCCGATCTCGGCGATCCAGCTCAGGCCCAGCTCCTCGGCCTTGGCCTTGCTCATCACCACGACCGCGGCGGCGCCGTCGGAGATCTGCGAGGCGGACCCGGCGGTGATGGTGCCGTCGCTGGCGAACGCGGGCCGCAGCTTGGCCAGTCCCTCGGCGGTGGTGTCGGCCCGCACGCCCTCGTCGGTGTCGAACACGACCGGGTCACCCTTGCGCTGCGGGATGCTCACCGGGGCGATCTCGTCGGCGAGGCGACCGGCGGAGATGGCCTCGGCGGCGCGCTGGTGCGAGGTGGCGGCGAAGGCGTCCTGCTCCTCGCGGGAGATGCCGTAGCGGGAGTTGTGCTTCTCGGTCGAGGCGCCCATCGCGACCTGGTCGAAGGCGCAGAACAGGCCGTCGTGCGCCATGTGGTCGAGCAGGGTCACGTCGCCGAACTTGAAGCCGGAGCGGGACTTGGGCAGCAGGTGCGGCGCCTGGGTCATCGACTCCTGCCCACCGGCGACCACGATCTCGAACTCGCCCGCGCGGATGAGCTGGTCGGCCAGCGCGATCGCGTCGAGGCCGGAGAGGCAGACCTTGTTGATGGTCAGCGCGGGGACGTCCATCGGGATGCCCGCGGCGACGGCGGCCTGGCGCGCCGGGATCTGGCCCGCGCCCGCGGTGAGGACCTGGCCCATGATCGTGTACTGCACCTGTTCCGGTCGCACGCCCGCGCGCTCCAGGGCTGCCTTGATCGCGACGCCGCCGAGCTGAGCGCCGGTGAAGTCCTTGAGCGAGCCGAGCAGGCGACCGATCGGGGTGCGGGCCCCGGCGACGATGACGGATCCGGACACAGCGGTCTCCTAAGCGATGCGAACGGGCGTTAACGTGGACCATACCCGCGGTCACGCGGTTTGCCACGTGCCGGTGTGAGCAGCCGCACAGGCCCTGGTTACCCATCAGTAGGAAGGGCGTATCCTCACGTCATGCGCGATGTAGTCGCTCCCTTTGTCGTGGCCGTCGACCACGTCGGAATAGCCGTTCCCGACCTCGACGCCGCTATCGCCTTCCACCGCGAGCACTTCGGCCTGGAATCCGTGCACGAGGAGGTCAACGCCGAGCAGGGCGTGCGCGAGGCGATGCTGCGCGCGCCCGGCGACGACGGATCGGGGACCGCGATCCAGCTGCTGGCGCCGCTGGACGAGAACTCCACGATCGCCAAGTTCATCGGGCGCAACGGCCCCGGGCTGCAACAGCTCGCCTACCGGGTGACCGACGTCGTGGCCGCCGCCGACGCCCTGCGCGCCGCGGGTCTGCGGTTGCTCTACGACGAGCCCAGGCGCGGCACCAGCGACAGCCGGGTCAACTTCGTGCACCCGAAGGACGCGGGCGGGGTCTTGGTCGAACTGGTGGAACCCGCTCCCGGGCACTAGATGCCCGGGAGCGGGCCTCTAGCGGACGCCGTTCATCAGCTTGCGCACGAACGGGGTCAGCACGGCCATGACCACACCGAGGCCGATCGCGACCGCGCCGAGGATGCCGAAGTAGGTGGGCTCGGAGTCAGCGGTGTAGTACTCGGCGAGCGCACCGGCGACGGAACTGCCCAGTGCCAGCGACAGGTAGAACAGTGCGACCATCTGCGCGGTGTATGCGCGCGGGGCCAGCTTGGTCGACAGCGACAGTCCTACCGGCGACAGGCAGAGCTCACCGAGCACGAAGATGATCAGGACTAGGACCAACAGCAGCGGCGGGACGACATGCTCGCCCTCGATGAACCCCAGCATTGCCATCACCAGGAACGCGACGCCCATCGCGCCGACGCCCATGGCGAACTTCACCGGGGTGGACGGCTGGCGGTCGCCGAGGCGCACCCACAGCGCGGCGAACACCGGGGCCAGCAGCACCACGAACAGCGGCTCGACCGAGTTGAACCACGACGGCGGGATCTGCCAGCCGAACAGGTCGAGGTCCACCCGCTCCTCGGCGTAGATCGCCAGCACGGTGAACTGCTGCTGGAACAGCGACCAGAACCCGAAGCTCACCAGGAACATCGGGATGAACGCCAGCACGCGCTGCCGCTCCACCCGGTCGACCTGGCGACTGAGCAGCAACACCGCGAACAGCGTGACCGCCGCGGCGGCGATCACCCAGGTGACTACGGTGGCCAGGTTGTCGGCGTCGACCACACCGGTCAACACGAGGACGACGACGGCCGCGATCCCGACCGCGATGGCACCGAACGCGCGCAGCTTCCCCGGACCGTCGAGCGGGTTGGGCACGACCTTGCCGGACTCGGGGAGGTTCTTGCGCCCCAGGGTGTACTGCGCCAACCCGACCGCCATCCCGACCGCGGCGAGACCGAAACCCCAGTGGAAGCCCAGGCGGGTCTGCAGGAGCCCGGTCAGCAGCGGGCCGACCAGGGCACCGATGTTGATGCCCATGTAGAAGATGGAGAACCCGGCGTCCCGGCGCTCGTCACCGTCCTCGTAGAGCGCGCCGACGAGCGTGGTCGCGGTCGCCTTCAACCCACCAGACCCGATCGCGACGCAGACGAGTCCCACCGCGACACCCGCGACGCCGGGCAGCACCGCGAGCCCGACGTGGCCGACGAGGATGAGGACCCCGCTGTAGAACAGGGTCCGCTCCGGCCCGAACAACCGGTCCGCCACCCACGACCCGGCGATGGTCGCCAGGTAGACCGACCCCCCGTACGCCCCCACGATCCCCGCCGCGGTCGCCTTGTCGAGCGCTAGCCCACCCTCGGCGACGGAGAAGTACAGGTAGTACAGCAGGATCGCCTGCATGCCGTAGTAGGAGAACCGCTCCCACATCTCCGTGCCGAAGAGGTTCGCCAACCCCCGCGGGTGCCCGAAGAACCCTCGCTCCTGCCCGACCCCGTTAGCGCTGCTCACGGTCTGTCCTTTTCACCCCGGCATGGCCACGCCGCCACACATCAACCGCCCACAACATGCCCCGCCCCCACCCCCCTGACACGTGCCGTACCCCACCCGGAAACCTCCCCCAGCCTGTCTCCCACCGTCACGTTCGGCATCCCTTCCGTGAACGCCAACAAGCCCGGCGTCACCGGACACCGGGCTTGCGGGACGGAGAGCGGAACTAGCGGCGAGCCGCCGGGCGCTTGGGCTGGGGGGCCGGGCGGACGAGTTTCTGGGTGCGGTCGGCCGGGGAGGCGGCGGGGGTGGACGACTCCGCGGGGCGGCCCTGGGGGGCGGCGGGGGCGCGTTCCGGTTCGACCTCGGCCGGTTCCCAGTGTTCCTTCGGCGGGCCGACGACCGGCTTCATGGCCTGGGTGGGGGACTCGTCGGCGGGGCTGCCGTCGATGGTCTTCGGGGGTGTGACGCGTTCCTCGGGGAGCGGGTCGAGGACCGGGGCGGCGTCCGCGAGTTGGACGTGGGCGTCGGCGATGAGGTCGCGGGCCGAGTGGAGCTGGTCGGCGACGCGGGAGCGCAGGGCGCGCAGGGCCGCGACGCGCTGGGCGGCGTGGCTGATGCGGCGGTTGGCCTCCTCGGTGGCCTCGCGCACCCGGCGGTGGGCCTCGCTGGTGGCTTCCTGCAGGCGGGCGGTGGCCTCGGTCGCGGCGTCGTGGCGGCGGCGGTTGGCCTCCTCGGTTGCCTCGCGGACCCGGCGCTCGGCCTCGGACTTGCTGGTGGCCTCCTGCTCGGCCAGCGCGCGCATCGCCTCGGTGCGGCGGGCCGACATCGCGATGTCGAAGTCCTCCTCGACCGTGGTGCGGCGCCGCTCGGACTCGGCCTCCAGGCGGGCGGCCTCGGCGCGGGCGGTGCCGACGGTCTGCTCGGCGTCGGCGCGGGCCTTGTCCACGATGCCGCGGTGCTCGGCCTCCATGGCCGCGCGGCGCGCGTCGAGCTCGGCGATGAGGCCCTCGTAGCGCTGTCGCAGCGCACCGGCGTCGGCCTCGGCCTTGGCGCGGATGCCGTTGGCCTCGGCGTCGGCGCGGGAGCGGGTCTCCTGGGCTTCCTCGGTGGCCAGCCGCAGCATCCGCTGCAGGCGCTCGCTCAGCCCTTCCAGGGTGGTCGGCGGCTGGGAGAGCCGGTCGATCTGGCCGCGCAGGTCGCTGAGGTCGCCGCGCGCGGACTCGAGCTGCTTGGCCAGGTCGGTCGCCTGCGAGACGGCGGCGTTGCGGTCGGCGTGCAGCAGCTGCAGTTCGGCGTCGAGCCGCTCGAGGTGCTCTTCCACCTGCGCGCGGCTGTAGCCCCGCTTGGTGATGTCGAAACCGGCACCGAGCGGTACAAGATCGCGTTCCTCACCCAAGCCCATGCGCCCACGCTACCTGCATCGGATAGACCACTTACGGGTAGATCGGTGAGTGGTGCTCCCCGGCGGCCACCTGCCCAACGGGTGGCCGCCGGGGAGCGGTCACACGCCGCGGAAGCGGTTGATGGCGTCCAAGTGCCGTTCCCGCTTGGCCTGGTCGCGAACGCCGAGCCCCTCTTCCGGCGCCAGGCACAGCACACCGACCTTGCCCTGGTGGGCGTTGCGGTGGACGTCGAGCGCGGCCTGCCCGGTCTCGGCGAGCGGGTAGGTCTTGGACAGCGTCGGGTGGACCAAACCCTTGTCGATCAACCGGTTCGCCTCCCAGGACTCGCGGTAGTTGGCGAAGTGCGAGCCGATGATCCGCTTCAGGTTCATCCACAGGTACCTGTTGTCGTACTGGTGCAGGAACCCGGAGGTGGACGCGCAGGTGACGATCGTGCCGCCGCGCCGTGCCACGTAGACCGACGCGCCGAAGGTCTCCTTGCCGGGGTGCTCGAAGACGATGTCCGGGTCCTCGCCGCCGGTCAGCTCGCGGATCCTGGCGCCGAACCGCTGCCACTCGCGCGGGTCCTGGGTGTGCTCGTCCTTCCAGAACCGGTACCCCTCGGCGCTGCGGTCGATGACCAACTCGGCGCCCATCTTGCGCGCGATGTCCGCCTTCTCCTTGCTGGACACCACACACACCGGGATAGCACCACCGTTGAGCGCGAACTGGGTGGCGTAAGAGCCGAGGCCGCCGGACGCGCCCCAGATGAGCACTACATCGCCCTGCTTCATGGCCGCGCCGTTGCGGGAGACCAGCTGCCGGTACGCGGTGGAGTTGACGAGCCCCGGTGACGCTGCCTCTTCCCAGGTCAGGTGCGCGGGCTTGGGCATGAGCTGGTTGGACTTGACCAGCGCCAGCTCGGCCAGGCCGCCGAAGTTGGTCTCGAAGCCCCAGATGCGCTGCTCGGAGTCCATCATCGTGTCGTCGTGGCCGTCCGGGCCCTCCAGCTCGACGCTGAGGCAGTGCGCGACGACCTCGTCACCGGGCTTCCAGTTGTGCACGCCGGGACCGGTGCGCAGCACGACACCGGCCAGGTCGGAGCCGACCACGTGGTAGGGCAGGTCGTGCCGCTTGGCCAGCGGGGAGACGCGGCCGTAGCGCTCCAGGAACGTGAAGGTGGAGACCGGCTCGAAGATCGAGGTCCACACGGTGTTGTAGTTGATCGCGCTGGCCATGACCGCGACGAGCGCCTCGCCGGGCCCCAGCTCGGGGGTGGCGACCTCGTCGAGGTGCAGCGACCGGCGGGGGTCCTTGTCCCGCGCGGCCAGGCCGTCGAACATCCCGACCTCGTCGGCGTGCACGGTGATCCCGCGGTAGTGCTCCGGTACCGGCAGCGCGCCGACGGCTTCCCGCTCGCCTGCCTGGATCGCGTCGAGGATCTCCTGCACGGCGGACCTCCTGGGGTTCGTCGGACCTGCGGTGCAGCGGGACGTTACTCATGAGTAGCGATTCAGAGCGCCCCGATGTGACTGACAGCACGGCGACCCGTTGTCGTCCACTGTGGTCACTCGGCTCGCGGGACGACCTTGTCCACCAGTGCGTCGATCAACGCCGCCACGGCTTCGCGGCCCAGGAAACCGGGCAGGGTGAGGTGCTCGACGATCAACCCGGTCATCACGACGTGGAGCAGCTCGACGGTCGTCCGGTCGCCGGGCAGGCCGGCGCCGAGGTGGAAGGCGATGTTGTCACACAGGCCGCGGGTCATGGTGTCGGTGAACAACGCCGCGAGTTCGGGCTTGCGCGTGGACTCCAGCCGCAGTTCGAGCAGGGCCAGGTGTCCGGCCCCGTCGGCGACCGCCCGGTCGAGGATGTCGCGCATGAACCGGGCGACGAGTTCGCGATCCCGGGGCAGCCGCATCCTGGCCTCGACCTCGGCGGGGTCGGGCGCGAGGCGGACGAAGACGTGGGCACCAGCGGCGGCGAGCAGGGCGTCCCTGCTGGCGAAGTAGTTCGACGTCGTCCCCGCCGGGACTCCCGCCTTGGCGTCGACGGCGCGGAATGTCAGGCCGCGGGCGCCCTCTTCGGCGAGGACGTCGATGGCGGCGTCGGCGAGCGCGATCCGCCGAGCGGGGTTGGGCATGGAACCTCCTTGACCACTACGGTTACAGTACTACAAGCGTAGTGGAAGGAGCGGGGTATGCGGTTCAGCAGGTTCGCGGTGGCGTTCATGGTCGACGACCCGGCGGCGTGCCGGGACTTCTTCGTGCACCACCTGGGCGCGACCGTCACGGTCGACCTGGGCTGGTACGTCGACCTGGGACACCCGGACGACCCGTCGTTCATGGTCGACTTCGTCCAGCGCGACCACCCGGCGATGCCACCGCAGGTGCGCGTGACGACGGCCGGGACAGTGCTGGCGTTCGTCGTCGACGACGCCCGGGCGCTGGAATCCGAACTGCTCGCCGCCGGGGTGCAGGTCGTGGCGGGATGCCGGGACGAACCCTGGGGCCAGCGGCACTTCTTCGTCGCCTCGCCGGGTCCGGTGGTGGAGTTCGTGCAGCAGATCGCCCCCGACCCGGTGTGGATGGCGACCAACGGCTTGTGACCCGAGCCGGGTCAGCGGCCGATGTCCTCGTACCAGAGGTCGGGGTGCTCGGCGATGAAGGCGGTCATCATCCGGACGCAGCCGAGGTCGTCGAGGATCGTCACCGCGACCCCGTGTTCGGCCAGCCAGTCGTGGCCGCCGGTGAAGGTGCGGGACTCGCCGATGAGGACGGCCGTGATGCCGAACTGGCGGATCAGGCCGCTGCAGTACCAGCACGGGGACAGCGTCGTGACCATCGTCGTGCCGCGGTAGGAGCGGCGGCGGCCCGCGGCGCGGAAGGCGGCCGTCTCGCCGTGGATGGTCGGGTCGTCGTCCTGGACCCGGCGGTTGTGGCCACTGCCCCACAGGTCGCCGTCCGGGCCGAACAGCGCGGCGCCGACCGGGACGCCTCCGGAAGCACGGCCCGCCTCGGCCTCCCGGACCGCCACGGCCAGCATCTCGACAGGTGTCATGTGCCCCCCAGGTGTGACCCGGATCCCGCTACCCCTGGCTTGATCGGTCGTTGTCCTGGTTAAGTCTACTGGCAAGTAGCCAACGGGAGGGACTATGACCGCCTACCAGACCGTGGTCGTCGGCACCGACGGCTCCGACTCGTCGTTGCGCGCCGTCGAGCGCGCCGCCGCGATCGCCGCCGACACCGGGGCGACCCTGGTCATCACCTCCGCCTACCAGCCCAGAGCGGGCCGGGACGTGGAACGCGCCCAGGACGCCCTCGGCGCCGACGTCGCCTACCAGGTCGTCGGCTCGGCCCCGGCGGAGGAGTCGGTGCGCGCCGCCGCCGAACGCGCCAGGAGAGCGGGCGCCACCACCATCGACACCGTCGTCATCGCGGGCGACCCCGTCCCCGCCCTGGCCAAGGTCGTCGCCGACCACAACGCCGACCTGCTCGTCGTCGGCAACCGCGGCCTCAACACCCTCGCGGGCCGCATCCTCGGCTCGGTCCCCGCCGAAACCGCCCGCAAATCCACCGTCGACGTCCTGATCGTCCACACGACCTGACCCCGCCCACCCAACCCCCGCAGCCCCCCACGACCCCCGAAACCACCGCCTCGCGCGCGCGGTCCCGACCCGGCCCAGCCCCCACCCACACCGGGGGGCGTCCCAGTGCCCAGTCTACCGGCACCCCCCGACAGTCGATCTTGAAACAGGGTCGCCCAAGATCCAGATGTGGATAACTTCTGTCGCTGAACCGGGTGAATGTTCGCGCGCGGCCAGGCCGAAAGGCGGAACGGGTCGGCTCGGGCGGTGAGCCCACGAACAGGTGGCGAGCCGTCACGGAGAGGGGCGCGAGACGATCAACAGGCTGGTCACGGTCGCGCGATCGGGGGCAGATTCCCTCGACAAGGGTCTGGCCATAGCACTGGGTGATAGCGCAGACTTCAGCACCCGCGCACGGAGACCGGTCTCGGTGCGCGGTCACCCAGGGGTCGGACGCGGCGTGCCGCGGCTGGACCACCAGGGCCGCGGTCGGCCGCGTACCGGAAAAGGAGCACGTGGCGATATCCGAGGTGCCCCGCACCCCTGCAACCGGACTCCGGTCCGCGGCGGCGGCGCGTCTCGGACGGAGCGGACCACCCCCGGTCCGAGCCCTTGTGGGCGGGGCTCGGACCGGGGAACCTCCTACCGAACCGAGGCCAGCCAAGGCCCGACGGCGGCGGCGAACGCCTCCGGCGCCTCTACCGGCGGCAAGTGACCAACGCCCGGTAGGACTACCAGCGATCCGCGCGTGAGGTCAGCCAGTTCCTCCCCCAGCGACACCGGCATCAGACCGTCAGCGTCGCCGTGCACGACGAGCGTGTCGACGTTGGCCGCGCGCAGCGTGTCCCGCGAGTCCGGTCGAGCCATCATCGCGCGTTGTGTCCACGCGACGGTCTCGGGTGACTGCTCCTCTAGCCATTCACGGACCTGCCCGTGGACGGCAGCACTACCGAGGACAGGCAGCATGGTGTCCGCGAGCCACGGCACGATGCCCTCTCTCTCGGCACGTTCAGCGATGGCGAGTCGGTTAGCCGCGGCTTCCTCCGTATCGGCAGGGGCCTTGGTGTCGACGAACAACAGACCTGACACCCGCTCGGGCGCCGCCCGCAACAAGGCCATCGCGACATATCCGCCCATGGAGCAGCCGCCGATGACCGCGCGGTCGATGGCCAGGGAGTCCAGCAGCGCGATCGCGTCGGCCGCGACCACGTCCAGCGACGGGACGGCGGTGCCGAGCGGTGACCTGCCGAACCCGCGCTGATCCGGCGTGATCACCCTGGCGTGCTCGGCGAGTGCGTCGCGCACCCCGTCCCACATGCGGGCGTCGAGCGGGAAGGCGTGGAAGAGGACCAGTGGCTGCACGGTGCCCATCCTTACCGCTCAGCCCTCGGTCAACTGCCCGGCGGTGACCCGGCGCACCGCGTCGTCGCCGGTGAGCTCGGCCCGGTGGTGCGGGTTGGCCAGGTAGAACCGCAGCGCGTGCAGGACGACGAGCTGGTCGAGGTCGAGGGTCCGCATCGGCACCGCGCACACCAGGTCCGGACCGAACTTGACCGCCACCTTGCGCATCCGGTCCCCGGTGACGTCGTGGTCGCGCGCGGCGAACCCGAGGTAGTTCTGGCTCAACGCCCCCTTGGACCGCCCGACCCGCAGCGCCAGCGGCCGCACCTCGGTGATCGACGCCCACGGCACCCGGACGACCGGCCGCACCCAGGTCAGCACCACGTGCTCGGGGGTGAGCACGATCCCGGAGTCGCGCTGCTTCCTCGTCAACGCGAACACCCCGGCGGCGAGCAGCAACAAGCCGAGCAGCCCGAGCACCACCCCACCGACCACCGCGAGCCCACCGCCCCCCGCGATCAGCAGCCCACCCGGCACCGCGAGCCCCAGCCCCACCAGGACCAACACCACCCCAGCCGCCACCGTCGCAGGCCGAGTCGGCAACAACAACCCCGCCGCCCCCTCGGCCTCGACGGTCGCGACCACCCCGCTCGGCACCCCCGCCGGGTTCGGTGATCCATCGGTCCTACGCCAGGGCTGGGGACACGGCAAGGCATGCACTCGATCCATGATGACCATGGAATCGCACGAGACCCCCCTCTCGCCAGCCACCACGAACCCCCCATCCGTTATCCGCACCAAACGGCTGAGCCCCACCATCCCGGTCAACCACCCCGGGCCACACCCCCTCCCCCACCCGCCCCGACACCGCGGCCCCACTCCTCAACCCCGCACCCACCCCAACCCCGCACGCCCCTCAGAAACCGACCCGCACCCACCACGGCCCAATCCTGGATGCCCCCGGACCAGGAATCTCACCTCAGCCAGCCGCGCACCAACCCAAACGAGACCCCGGCTGCAACCCCGAACACCAGCCCACGAGAGCGTCCACCAAGGCGAAACCCCGGAAGCCGCCACAACCCAGCCCACGGCGAACCACCTCAGCCCAGCCGCTGCCCCAGAACCCTCACTCCGCGTTCGCCCACCGCGAACCCGCTCGCAAAACCCGCCCCACCCCGCGCACCACGCCCCGACCAAGATCCACTCCGCGGCCGGGGCCCACCCTCCCGGGGGCCGGGGGCCCATTCCTGAACCTATCGAACCTGGTGGTTTGTCAATAGGGGCCCGGCGGAGGCTGTGGATGGTTTGAAGGGTTGTGGACAAACGCGGGGAAATGGAGCTGGAAGTGTTGCGCTGCACCAAGCAGCGAGCGGCAGGCTGTGTGGGGAGTGGGTTAGCGCCAGCCGCCGTTGCGGCCGTTTTCGTCTACTGCGGCGGGGAGGCGGATGTCGCCCTCGGTGACGCCCGCGTCGCCGAAGGTGGACATCTCGGCGAGGATCCGGGCGGCCATGGTGAGCAGGGGGAGGGCGGCGATGGCGCCGGTGCCCTCGCCGAGGCGCAGGTCCAGGTCGAGGATCGGGGTGAGGTCCAACTGCTCGAGCACCAGGGCGTGCGCGGGCTCGACCGACCGGTGACCGGCCACCCACCACTCCGAGGCGCCCGGGGCCAGTTCCTCGGCGACCAAGGCAGCCGCGCCGGAGACCAGGCCGTCGAGGATGACGGGGGTCTTGCGGACGGCGGCCTGGGCGAGGAACGCGGCCATGGCGGCGATGTCGGCACCGCCGACGGTCCTCAGCAACGCGACCGGGTTGGCGCTGACCCGGCGGGCGCGGCGCAGGCCGTCGCGGATGGCGACCGCCTTGCGCATCCACGCCTGGTCGTCGATGCCCGTGCCGCGACCGACCACCGCGACCGGTTCGCTGCCGGAGAGCGCGGCGATGATGATCGAGGCCGGGGTGGTGTTCGCGATGCCCATGTCGCCCGCGACCAGCAGGTCGGCGCCCCCGTCGACCTCCTCGTCGGCGATGGCGCGGCCCGCGGCGATGGCGGCGTAGATCTCGTCGTCGGTGAGCGCGTCCACCCGGTCGACCGAGCCGGACGAGCGGCGGACCTTGTGCGCGGTGACCTGCTCGGGGAACTCCGCGTCGGTGTCCACCCCCAGGTCGAGCACGCGCACGGTCGCACCGGCCACGGCGGCCATCACGTTGATCGCGGCACCGCCGGTGAGGAAGTTGGCGACCATCTGGCCGGTCACCTCGGCCGGGAACGCCGACACCCCCTGTGCGGCGACGCCGTGGTCACCGGCGAACACGACGACCCGCGGCCGGGCGAACGGCCGCGGCGGGCATTGGCCCTGGCAGGCCGCGACCCACACGCCCAACTCCTCCAGCCTGCCCAGCGACCCGGCGGGCTTGGTGAGCGTCAAGTGGCGCGCCACAGCCTCCCGGTGCGCCTGCGCGTCCGGGGTCGGGATGTGGGGGAACTCGGTGCTCACCGTGCTACCTCCGCGTGCTCATGGTGGGGTCCACCAAGAGCCTGCCAGATCACTCCTGGGCTACCGTGACCTGGTGAGCTTGCGCTGGCGCTATGAGGACGCATCGGGCAACCCGGTCACCGGTCCGGACGTGGGGTTCGCCGACCAGGACGCCGCCGAGGCGTGGTTCGGCGACGCGTGGGCCGGGCTGCTCGCGGCCGGGGTGGAGCAGGTCGTGCTGCTCGACGGCGCCGACGAGGTGTACGGGCCGATGAGCCTGCGCCCGCCCGCCTGAGACGGTCACCCGGTTCTCACCCGCCCTCGCCTAACCTGGTGACCTGTGCCGCGCCGCAACAATTCCCGTCGAGACGACGAGCCACGCCCCCTCGGCGGTGGCCTCGGCAGCCAGCGCGTCGAGTCGGGCGGTGACGGCGACTGGCAGGTCCGGCACATCCCCGGCGCGCAGGCCACGAAGGTGTACCGCTGCCCCGGCTGCGACCACGAGATCCGGCCGGGCACCCCGCACCTGGTCGTGTGGCCCGCGCAGGAGTACGGGTCGGTGGAGCAGCGCAGGCACTGGCACCCGCACTGTTGGAACTCCCGCGCCCGCCGCCCACCCGGTCGGTGGTGAGATGGGCGGGTGACGAGGATCGGACCGAACACAGTCCTACCTGCCCGCCGCACTCCGGTGGTCCTAACGGCTGCCGACGGTGAACGCCTCGCCGGAGAGTTGGCGCTACCGGCGGAGACAGATCCGACCGCGACCGTTGTGCTGGTGCACCCGAATCCGACCGGCGGCGGGTCGATGGACACTCACCTGATCCGCAAGGCCGCCGCCCGGCTCCCCGCGCTCGCGGGCATCGCCACGTTCCGGTTCAACACACGCGGCACGGTGAGCGAGTCCGGCACCAGCACCGGCACCCACGACGACGGGGGCGCCGAGCGGCACGACATCGACGCCGCGCTCGCGTTCGTGGCAGAGGCGGGACTGCCGGAGGTCTGGCTCGCGGGCTGGTCGTTCGGCACGGACCTGGTGCTCATGCACGGCCTGCGCCCGACGGTGGCAGGCGCGCTGCTGCTGGCCCCCACCCTGCGCCGCAGCCAACCCGAACACCTCGCCGCGTGGGCCGGATCCGGCAAACCCCTGCGCTGCCTCATCCCCGAGTTCGACGACTACGTCCGCCCCGACGCCGCCCGCACCCACTTCGCCGCCATCCCCCAGGCCGAGGTAATCCCCTTCCCCGCCTGCAAACACCTCTTCGTAGGCCACGCCGACCCGGCCTTGGACGCCCTGGTAGACCTCGTGGCCCCGCACATCCCCCCCCCCCCCCCCCGCGAGTGGTAACCCCAGCCCCCCGCCCCACCTCTCACGCCACGCCGACTCTCTAACCCCGCACCGGCCTTCCAGCCCCACACCGGCACTCATGCACTCCCTGCACCGCAGCGGCGCTCTTGCCCCGCACCAACTTCTTCACCCTCACGCCAGCCTCCATGGCCCGCCCCGCGCCAGGAGCGGCCAACGCCGCGCCAACTCCCCTGCCCCGCACCAGCCCCTGCCTTGCATTGCTTCCTTGCCCTGCGCCAGCGCCCCCAGCCACACGCCAACTCCCCCACTTCGCGCAGGCTCCCCCGCCCCGCATCAGCCCCTGCCGTGCGTTGGCTTCCTTGGCCCACGCCGACTCCTCCCACCTCACGCTGGCTCCCCCTGCCCCACGCCAACCCCCTACCGTCCGTTGGCTTACTTACCCCGCGCCAACTCCTCCCACCTCGCACTGGCTCCCCAGCCCCACACCACGCCCCTGTCCTGTGCTGGCTCCCCTGCGCCTCACCAGCCCCTGCCCGGCCAACTTGCCTCCGTGCTGGCCCCCTGCCTCGCACCAGCCTCCACGGCCACGTGCAGGCTCCCTGTCTCGCACTGGCTCTCTTACCCCACCTGGCCAGATTGACCTACGCCAGCCCTCTTGCCTGCATCGACTCTCGTACCTCACGCCAGCCTTGTTGCGCCAAGCTGGCACCCCTTTGCTCCACGCGAGCTCTCTTACCCCGCGCCAACCTCCTCGCCTCGCGCTGCTCGCTACTTCACGCAAGCCTCTTGCCTCGCCTGGCCCTGTTGCCCCACGCAAGACCCTCTTGCCCCACAACGGTTCTCTTGTTCCAGGCTGACACTCTTGCCCGCGCGGGCCCTCTTACCTCACGCCGGTTCCATTACCTCACGACGAATCTCTTGCCCCACGCTGAATCTCCTGCCCCGCAATGGTTCTTTCCCCACGCCGACATCCTTACCCCAGGCGGATCTCTTACCCCAGGCTGATTCTCGTACTCCAGGCTGACACTCTCGCCCCACGCTGGTTCACTTATCCAGCACCAGCGCTCACACGCCACACCCGGCTCCAGCCCCCGCCGAACCCGCTTCGCGCGCGCACGCCAGTCCGGCCCCAGCCCCCACCCTCTCCGGGGGGCGTCCCAGGTCCCAGCCTACCGGCACCCCCCGACAAACGATCTTCACACCGGCCGCCGAAGATCCACATGTGGATAACTTCTGTCCCTGAACCGGGTGAACCTCAAGACGAACCAGCCAGAGAAGCACCTGGTCAGACGCAGATGGCCACAGCGAGAGCGGCGCCCGGAGGCAAGTCGTTCGCGTGGAGATCAACTAGAGCACCAAGGCGCCCGATGAAGTCCACAGTGGACAGAAGACGACGAGCGAACGTACCGCGCCCCCGGTCTCGACGGAGCAAGACCGGGGGCGCGGCAAGAACAAGACCAGGATCAGCTCAGCGTGGTCAGCCAACCCCGGGTGTCGGTCGAACCGCCGCGCTGGAGGGTGGTCAGGGTTTCGCGGAGTTGGGTGGTCACCGGCCCGGTGGCGCCGCCGCTGATGGAGAAGTCGCCGTCGGCGTGTTTGACGTGGCCAACGGGAGTGATCACCGCGGCGGTGCCGCAGGCGAAGACCTCGGTGAGTTCGCCCGAGTCGGCCTTCTTCTCCCATTCCTCGGTGGAGATGCGGCGTTCCTCGACGCCGTAGCCGAGGTCGGCGGCCAGGGTCAGCAGGGAGTCGCGGGTGATGCCGGGCAGCAGGGCGCCGGACAGCTCAGGGGTGACGACCCTGGCGTCGGCGCCGGTGCCGAGGACGAAGAACAGGTTCATGCCGCCCATCTCCTCGACCCAGCGGCGTTCCACCGCGTCGAGCCAGACGACCTGGTCGCAGCCCTTCTCGGCGGCCTGGGCCTGGGCGACCAGGGACGCGGCGTAGTTGCCTGCGAACTTGGCCGCGCCGGTGCCGCCCGGGGAGGCGCGCACGTACTCGGTGGACAGCCACACCGTGACCGGCTTGACACCGCCCGCGAAGTAGGCGCCAGCCGGGGAGGCGATGGCGACGTAGAGGTACTCGTTGGACGGGCGCACGCCGAGCGCGGCCTCCGTCGAGATCATGAACGGCCGCAGGTACAGCGACTCCTCCGCCTGCTCCGGCACCCAGCGGGCGTCGGCGGCGACCAGTTCGCGCAGCGAGGCGAGGAAGAGGTCCTCCGGCAGTTCCGGCATCGCCAGGCGGCGGGCGGAGGCGTTGAACCGGGCGGCGTTGGCCTCGGGGCGGAAGGAGGCGATCGAGCCGTCGGGCTGGCGGTACGCCTTGAGCCCCTCGAAGATCGCCTGACCGTAGTGCAGGACCATCGCGGAGGGATCCAGGGTGATCGGCCGGTACGGCTCGACCCTGGCGTCCTGCCAGCCCTCGTCGCCGGTGTGGCGGATGGTCACCATGTGGTCGGTGAAGAACTGCCCGAAGCCCGGCCTGGCGAGTACCTCCGCAACCCGCTCCGGGGTCGCCGGGTCTGGGTTGGGGGTCCGCGTGAACGGCAGCGTAGGCGTCATACCTGAGCACAGTATCCGCTGATGGGCCAGCGGAAAATCGGTATCCCGATGCTCGGACGCCCGACTACCTGACGTCACTCAGGCGGGTCGGCCACCGCGGCCCGGCGGACACGCAGCGTGCACAGTCCGACGCCGATGAACAGCACGACCACCGCCGCCAGCAACGAGCCCGTCGAGATGTTGACGCCGACCACGACGCTGAGCGCGAGCCCGCAACACCCCGTCGGCACCCACGAAGACCGCTGGGGTCGGGCGAGCGTGCGCGCCGCCGAGTTGAGGAACGCCGCGGCCCCCAGCAACAGGGTCGCGGCGATGGCCACCGCCGTCGCGGGGTCGACCATCAGGGCGACAGCGGAAGCGGCCACCGCGGTGATCAGGTGGCGGCGCGTGGCAGCGGCGGCGGGCAACTCGCCTGCCTCGACGAGATCCGTCAGCCCTGCCCCGGCGCCGGAGAGCAGCGTCCGCACCGCCAGCAGCGCGCCCACGAGGATCCCGGCGGTGAGCATCGGGTCGATCGCGGCACCGTCGGCGGCGGCGAGGGCGTCCCGCAACGGGGTGGGTGACAGCCCCAGTCGTGGTCCGCCGAGTTGGCGCAGCGCCGCGACGCACACCAGGAGGTAACCCACAGCCACCACGACGACCGCGACGATCCCGACCCGCGCCCGGGTGCCGACAGCGCGCTCGACGCCCAGGAAGCCGAAGGCGAAGAGGCCAGCGGCGGCGATCACGCCGGTGGGATCATCGGACCCCGGGGTGCCCGCGGTCGCGGCGACGGCTTGCTGGACGGGCTCGATGGCCAGCCCCGTTGTCACGAACACGGCCAGAGTGACGATCGTCACACCTGCGATTACCCACCGCGACGGAGCCGAGAAGGCCACCCGGCCTAACGCCAGCGCGGCCACCACCACGACCACCCCGACGGCGGCTACCTTCGGTTGCGATGGCGCCAGGTAGGCGCCCGCGGTCCCGGCGACCGCGGCGGCGCCGACCACCCGACCGCCGATGTCGAGCACGCCTGCCATCCGTCCCGGTAGGACACCCAGTCGGGTTCTGACATGCGCGGAAACCCCGGTGAGACAAGACTGGGCGGCAAGATCGGCGAGCGACACCGCGGTCAGCAGGGCCACAAGCCCGGCCAGCACCACCCCGGCCACCGACCACCACCCGGCGGCAGCGGCGGCGGGCGCGCACACCAGCGGTGCCCCCGCACCGAGGGCGGCCGCGGCGGCGGCAGGCACCCTAGTCCAGGCGGCACCGCGGACCTGTCCCATCGCTGTCACGGGCACAACCGTGCCAGACACGCGCCGTGATCTCCATCCGACCACTGGTTGAAAGCCGCGACCAACTCGTTAGCATGCGTCATTACCTGGCCGTAGGACCCCCCGGACCAGGGTCCGTGACAGTCCCACGAGGACTCCGGCCCGGTCCACCAGAGCGACATCCGAGGAGCACACCTGTGACCGCCCCCAAGCTGGCCCTGGCCACCACACCGGTAGCGCAGGCCCCCGTCGACGCGATCGTCGTCGGCACCGTCCAGAACGGCTCCGGTGCCGCGCTCGCCGCGGGCGCCGAGGCGGTGGACGAGGCGTTCGAGGGAAACCTGGCCGAGGTGCTTGCCGCGCTTGGCGCCACCGGCAAGGCGGACGAGGTCGTGAAGGTCCCGACCCTGGGCAAGCTCAAGGCGCGCCTGGTCGTCGCCGCGGGCCTGGGCAAGCAGGCCGAGGACGGGTCGATCACCCCCGAGCAGGTGCGCCGCGCCTCCGGTGCCGCCGCCCGCGCGCTCGG
This sequence comes from Actinokineospora cianjurensis, assembly GCF_003663795.1. Lineage (NCBI taxonomy): Bacteria > Bacillati > Actinomycetota > Actinomycetes > Pseudonocardiales > Pseudonocardiaceae > Actinokineospora > Actinokineospora cianjurensis. The sequence continues at coordinate 256,754 of NZ_RCDD01000004.1, read as the reverse complement.
TTCCAGCAAGCACGTGGTCAACACCCTGTCCACTGTGGACCTTCAGGCCGCCGTCGAGGGCACCGTCCTGGGCGCCTACGCCTTCTCCACCTACAAGTCCGACGCCGCGGGCGCGGAACTGGCGAAGGTCGACCTCGCCGCACCCGCCGAGGGCAGCACCAAGGAGCACCGGGCCACCCTCAAGGCGGCGACCGCGATCGCCGAGGCCGTCACCACCGCCCGCGACCTGGTCAACACCCCGCCCAACGACCTGTACCCGGCCTCGTTCGCCGAGCGCGCCACCGCGCTGGCCAAGGAGGCCGGCCTCGAGGTCGAGGTGCTCGACGAGAAGGCGCTGCGCAAGGCGGGCTTCGGCGGCATCCTCGGCGTCGGCGGCGGCTCGGCCCGCCAGCCGCGGCTGGTGCGCATCACCTACAAGGGCGCCAAGGCGCGCAAGCGGGTCGCCCTGGTCGGCAAGGGCATCACCTTCGACACCGGCGGCATCTCGATCAAGCCCGCGCCCAACATGGAGGTCATGAGCTCCGACATGGGCGGCGCGGCGGCGGTGATCGCCGCGGTCGTGCTGGCCGCGAAGCTCAAGTACCCGCTGCACGTCACCGCGACGGTGCCGATGGCGGAGAACATGCCCTCCGGCGACGCCTACCGCCCCGGCGACGTGCTGACCATGTACGGCGGCAAGACCGTCGAGGTGCTCAACACCGACGCCGAGGGCAGGCTGATCCTGTCCGACGCCATCGTGCGCGCCGCCGAGGACGCCCCGGACTACCTGATCGAGACCTCCACGCTGACCGGCGCGCAGCCGATCGCGCTGGGCAACCGCACCGCGGGCGTGATGGGCTCCGACGAGTTCCGCGACCGGGTCGCCGAGATCGCGCGCGCCACCGGCGAGGGCGGCTGGGCGATGCCGCTGCCGGAGGAGCTGCGGGCGGACCTGGACTCGCGGCTGGCCGACCTGGCCAACGTCACCGGGCACCGCTGGGGCGGCATGCTCGCGGCGGGCATCTTCCTGCGCGAGTTCGTCCCGGCGGGCCTGCCGTGGGCGCACATCGACATCGCGGGCCCGTCGTACAACGTCGGCGGCCCGTACGGGTACACCCACAAGGGCGGCACGGGCGTGCCGGTGCGCACCATCGCGGCCGTGCTGGCCGACATCGCCGAGAACGGCTGAGTCGACAACGGCTGAACACAGGGCTGAGCGGGGGGCGGGTGCGGTCGCGCACCCGCCCCTCAGCCCTTGCCCTGCCGCTTCTGCCGCGCCATGTAGTCGCGCATCCGCTGCGGGTAACCGACCCTGGCGACCTCGTAGACCGGGATGCCGCGCTTCTTGCCGAAGTCGAGTGCCGCGTCGAAGTCCGGGATCCGCCGCCTGGTCCACTCGCCGTCGTGCGCGACGAGCACCACAGTCGTGTCCGTCACGTTCGTGCGGGGCTCGACGTACGCCTCCACGCCGTGCCTGCTGCCCGCCCACTCGTCCAGGTGAGCGGTGTCCTGCTTGGTCGCCGAGCGCAGCACGCCCGGCTTCTGCTTCCTGCGCAGCGAGTCGAACAGACCCACTTGTGCCACCTCCGCTATCCGTCTCCGCTACCACCATTGTCCCCGACCCCGATCGGGGTACCGGGGAGTAACCCGAACAGGGGTCTGGGACACCCCGGCCACCTCGCAGGCGTGGCCCGCGTAGTGACAAGATGTCTTGTGGTGGCTGGCGGGGTCCGCGACCACGCCACGCACCGGCACCACCGTCGCTGTCGTTCGTCGAGGAGATCCCGTGACTGACACCTCCGCTGACCTTGTGATCCTGGGTGGCGGGTCCGGTGGCTATGCCTGCGCCTTCCGCGCCGCAGAGCTCGGACTCTCGGTCATCCTGGTGGAGAAAGACAAGGTCGGGGGCACCTGCCTGCACCGCGGCTGCATCCCGACCAAGGCGCTGCTGCACGCCGCCGAGGTCGCCGACAACGCGCGCGAGGGCGACCGGTTCGGGGTGAAATCCTCCCTCGAGGGAATCGACATCCAGGGCGTCAACTCCTACAAGGACGGTGTCGTCTCCGGGCTCTACAAGGGGCTCCAGGGCCTCTTTAAAGCGAATAAGGTGACCGTCGTCGAGGGCACCGGCAGCTTCGTCGGCCCGAACACCGTCGAGGTGGACGGCACCCGCTACACCGGCAAGCACGTCGTGCTCGCCACCGGCTCGTACGCGCGCTCGCTGCCCGGCCTGGAGATCGGCGGCCGGATCATCACCAGCGACCAGGCGCTCAACCTCGACTACGTGCCGAGCAAGGTCGTCGTGCTCGGCGGCGGCGTCATCGGCGTCGAGTTCGCCAGCGTGTGGCGCTCCTTCGGCGCCGAGGTGACCATCGTCGAGGCGCTGCCCCGACTGGTCCCGGCCGAGGACGAGTGGGCCGCCAAGCAGCTCGAGCGCGCCTTCCGCAAGCGCGGGATCAAGTTCAAGACCGGGGTCCGCTTCACCGGCGCCACCCAGGACGACACCGGCGTCGTGGTCAGCCTGGAGTCCGGCGAGAGCCTGGAGGCCGACCTGCTGCTGGTCGCGGTCGGCCGCGGCCCCAACAGCGCCGGGCACGGCTACGAGGAGGCCGGGCTCAAGCTCGACCGCGGCTTCGTGCTCACCGACGAGCGGCTGCGCACCAACCTGCCCGGCGTCTACGCCGTCGGCGACCTGGTGCCCGGCCTGCAGCTGGCGCACCGCGGCTTCCAGCAGGGCATCTTCATCGCCGAGGACATCGCGGGCCAGAACCCGAAGGTGATCGACGAGGCAGGCATCCCCCGGGTCACCTACTGCAACCCGGAGGTCGCCTCCGTCGGCCTGACCGAGGCGCAGGCCAAGGAGAAGTACGGCTCGGTGGAGACGCTGGTCTACGCGCTCTCCGGCAACGGCAAGAGCCAGATCCTCAAGACCAGCGGCGGCGTGAAGCTGGTCAAGTCCCCCGACGGCCCGGTGGTGGGCATCACCCTGGTCGGCGAGCGGGTCGGCGAGCTGATCGGCGAGGCGCAGCTGATCTACAGCTGGGAGGCCACCCCCGAGGACGTCGCCCCGCTGGTGCACGCCCACCCCACCCAGAACGAGTCCCTCGGCGAGGCGTTCCTCGCCCTCGCGGGCAAACCCCTGCACGTGCACGGCTGACCATGGTCGGTTCAGCCCCAACCCGCCCATCAGCCAAGCAGCAAGCACGAGGAGTCTGAACAACCATGGCGTTCTCCGTTGAGATGCCCGCCCTCGGTGAGAGCGTCACCGAGGGCACCGTCACCCGCTGGCTCAAGCAGGAGGGCGACACCGTCGAGCTCGACGAGCCGCTGGTCGAGGTCTCCACCGACAAGGTCGACACCGAGATCCCCTCGCCCGCCGCAGGCGTGCTGCAGAAGATCGTCGCCGCCGAGGACGAGACGGTGGCGGTCGGCGCGCAGCTGGCCATCATCGGCGACGGCTCGGACGCCGACTCGGGTGCACGCTCCGACTCTGATTCCGACGCCGGTGCCGAGCAGGCCCCCGAGCCCGAGGCGCAGCCGGAGCCCGCGCGGGCCGAGGCGCCCAAGCCGGAGCCCTCCGCCGACGCCCCCAAGGGCGGCAACGGCAAGGGCACCGACGTGACCATGCCCGCGCTCGGCGAGAGCGTCACCGAGGGCACCGTCACCCGCTGGCTCAAGCAGGTCGGCGACAGCGTCGAGGTCGACGAGCCGCTGGTCGAGGTGTCCACCGACAAGGTCGACACCGAGATCCCGTCGCCGGTCGCGGGCACCCTGCTGGAGATCAGCGCCGGTGAGGACGCCACGGTCGAGGTCGGCGGCAAGCTCGCGGTGATCGGCGAGGCAGGCAGCGCCCCCGCGGCGGAGCGGGCACCGGAGCCGGAGCAGGAAGCTCCCCAGCAGGAAGCCCCGAAGCAGGAGGCTCCGAAGGCGGAGCCGAAGCCCGAGGTCAAGCAGGAAGCCCCCCAGCAGGCGGCGCCCAAGGCCGAGCCCGCGCCGGTCGCCAAGGCGGAGCCGTCGAGCAACGGCGGCGGCTCCCCGTACGTGACCCCGCTGGTGCGCAAGCTCGCCGCCGAGCACGGCGTCGACCTGTCCGGGCTGTCCGGCACCGGGGTCGGTGGCCGCATCCGCAAGCAGGACGTGCTCGCCGCCGCCGAGGCCAAGAAGGCCCCGGCCCCGCAGCAGAGCGCGGCGCCCAGCACCCCGGCGCCCGCCGCGGCGTCCTCGTCGGCGCCGTCCGCGTCCACTTCGGACGCCTCGCTGCGCGGCACCACGCAGAAGCTGACCCGCCTGCGCCAGACGGTGTCGCGGCGCATGGTCGAGTCGCTGCAGACCGCGGCCCAGCTCACCCAGGTGATCGAGGTCGACGTGACCCGCATCGCCAAGCTGCGGGCCAAGTCGAAGACCGCGTTCGAGCAGCGCGAGGGCGTCAAGCTGACCTTCCTGCCGTTCTTCGCCAAGGCGGCGGTCGAGGCGCTCAAGCAGCACCCGAAGCTCAACGCCTCGATCAACGACGAGACCAACGAGGTCACCTACCACGGCGCCGAGCACCTGGGCATCGCGGTGGACACCGAGCGCGGCCTGCTCACCCCGGCCATCCGCGACGCGGGTGACCTGAGCATCAGCGGCCTCTCGCACAAGATCGCCGACCTCGCGGCGCGCACCAGGGCGAACAAGGTCACCCCGGACGAGCTGTTCGGCGCGACGTTCAACCTGACCAACCTGGGCAGCCAGGGCGCGCTGTTCGACACCCCGATCATCCAGCTGCCGCAGGTGGCGATCCTGGGTGTCGGCTTGGTCGTGAAGCGGCCGGTCGTGGTGACCGACTCCGTCGGCGACGACACCATCGCGATCCGGTCCATGGTGTACCTGGCGCTGACCTACGACCACCGCCTCGTCGACGGCGCCGACGCGGGCCGGTTCCTCACCGCGGTGAAGAACCGCCTGGAAGAGGGCGCGTTCGAGGGCGACCTCGGGCTGTAGTCGGACCTGAGCGCGAGGGCCGTCTCCCGGTGGGGGGCGGCCCTCGTCGCGTCCGGGGGTGATCGACCCGAACGTGCGGGGTGCCCGGCTGGTTGGGACGATCAGGACATGCGCGTACTCGTCGCCGGGTCGTCCGGTCTCATCGGCACCGCTCTCGTGGCCAGGTTGCGCGCGGACGGCGAAGAGGTGCTGCGGCTGGTGCGGCGCCCGGCGCAGGCACCGGACGAGCGCACCTGGGACCCGCCCGCGGGCGTGATCGCGGCGGACGCGCTGTCCGGGGTGGACGCCGTGGTGAACCTGTGCGGCGCCGGGATCGGCGACCGGCGGTGGAGCCACGCGCGCAAGCAGGTGCTGCTGGACTCGCGGGTCGAGCCGACCGAGGTGCTGGCCGCCGCGGTCGCCGAGCACGGGATCCCGGTGCTGGTGAACGGGTCCGCGGTCGGCTTCTACGGCGACACGGATGGCCCGGCTGACGAGAGCACGCCCGCGGGGTCGGGGTTCCTGGCCGAGTTGTGCGTGCGGTGGGAAGCGGCGACGGAGGCCGCGGCCGGTGCCCGGGTGGTGCTGGCGCGGTCCGGTCAGGTGCTGTCGCGGCGCGGCGGGCTGCTGGGGCGCCTGCGGCCGCTGTTCGCCCTCGGGCTCGGCGGGCGGCTGGGTGACGGCACCCAGTACCTACCGTGGATCCACGTGGACGACGAGGTGGACGCGCTGGCGTTCGTCCTGCGCAACGACATCGCCGGGCCGGTGAACCTGGTCGGGCCCGCGCCCGCCACCAACGCCGAGTTCACCCGGGCCTTCGGGGCGGTCAAATCACGGCCCGCGGTCATCCCGGTGCCCAAGGCGGCACTGCGGCTGGCGACCGGCGACTTCGCCGACGAGATCCTGCGCAGCCAACTCGTGGCGCCGAAGGTGTTGCGGGACAACGGGTTCACCTTCCGCTACGACACCGTCGACCGCGCCCTGGCCGCCACCGAGGCGCGGTGAGGCGGCTCGCGACGGCTGGCGTCCTGCTGCTCGGCGTGTTCTTCGTGCTGGGCAAGGTCGTCTCCGACGCGACACCGGGGCTGGACGTGGCGGTCGCCGACACCCTGGGCGCCGACTGGCAGGGCGGGGTCGGGCGGGTCGCGTACGCGGGCAGCCTCGTGCTCGGGCCGGTGCTGCCCGCGGTGGCGGCGCTCGGGTTGGTCGTGGCGGCGCTGGTGAACCGGGGCAGACCGCGGCTGATGGGGCTGCTGCTGCGGTGCGTGCTGCTGCTGGCGGTGTGCCGGGCGGTGTCGCTGGTCAAGCCGCTGTTCGACCGGGCGCGGCCGCGGGACTACCCGGACCTCAGCTTCCCCAGCGGGCACGTGGTGTCGGTGGCGTCGGTGGGGTTCACCGCGGTCGTGCTGTGCGCGTGGCTTGCCCGGCACCGGCTGCGGCTGGTGGTGGCGATCTCGTCGGTCGCGGTGGCGCTGGCGGCGCTGTGCCGGATCCTGCTCGACGTGCACTGGCTGACCGACGTGGTGGGCGCGACGGTGGGTGTGACGGCCGTCGGACTGCTTGCCGGGGTCGCCCTCCGGCTGCTGCCCGCGCGTACGCTAGGGCCGTGAGCACCCTCTCCTGCCGCGCCGACACCCACCCGGTCTCGGTGCGCGAAGTCGGCACCATCGACTACCACGAGGCATGGGCACTGCAGCGCGACCTGGTGGACGCGCGCGCCGACGGCACCGGCGTCGACACGCTGCTGCTGCTCGAGCACCCCTCGGTGTACACGGCGGGCAAGCGCACCACGCCCGAGGAGCGCCCGACCGACGGCACCGAGGTCGTCGACGTCGACCGCGGCGGGAAGATCACCTGGCACGGCCCGGGTCAGTTGGTCGGCTACCCGATCATCAAGCTGTCCGACCCGGTCGACGTGGTGAACTACGTGCGCCGCGTCGAGGAGGCCCTGATCGCGATGTGCGCCCACCTCGGCCTCACCACCGGCCGCGTCGAAGGCCGCAGCGGCGTCTGGCTCCCCGCGGGCGACGGCCGCCCGGAGCGCAAACTCGGCGCCATCGGCATCCGCGTCCAACGCGGCGTCACCCTGCACGGCTTCCAGATCAACTGCGACGCCGACCTCTCGGCGTTCGACACGATCGTCCCCTGCGGCATCAAGGACGCGGGCGTGACCTCCCTGACCGAGGAACTCGGCCGCCAGGTCACCGTCGCCGAGGTCCTGGCCCTGGCCCGCACCGCGATCCCCGACGCCCTCGACGGCGCACTCCCGGTCGCCGAACACTGGATCCCCCGCCCCACCGCCCCCGGCGTCACCTTCTCCCTGGCCTGATCCACCGCACCCACTACCCCGGGCAGCCCAGCCCGGGGCCCTCGCCGCGCCCTGCCGGAGGCCCTCCCCGCTCACCCCAGCCCCCACCCTCTCCGGGGGGCAGCCCCGGCTCCATTCTATCGGGTCACGGTTGCGGGGCGGGCGAGGTGGCGGAAGCTGTGGACAAGTCGGGCGTTGTGGATGGGTGCGACCTGGGGAAAGGGCGGGGGCGCGGAGGGGCGTCACCCGGGCGTGGGTTGAGTGTGGGCTGGGGTGCTCGATGTGTGGCGGGCTACGGCGACTGGGGAACGGTTAGGGAAGCCGTGCAGGGGGCGAGGCTGCGGGGGGCCGTCATCCGGGCGTAGATCAGGTACGGGCTGGGGCCGCCGGACTTGAGGCGGGCCACGGCGGCCAAGGGGTGGTCAGGGAAGCCGAACGCAGGGAAGGCACCCGGGTATAGGTCAGGTGTGGGCTGGGGTGCCCGACTTGAGGCGGGCTACGGCGACCAGGGAGTGGTCGGGGTAGCCGAGGGCGGTGAGGGGGGCGGGTGGGCCCGCGAGCCAGATGTGGCCGGTGTTGTTCAGGTGGTCGACGAGGGGGGTGGGGACGGCGGTGAGGGTGGCGTGGAGGGCGGTGCCGTCGGGGAGGGTGAGGGTGGCGGTGGCGGTGGTGAGGTCGCCGGAGTCGGTGGGCCGGGGGTCGAGGGTGGCGGGGACCCGGTGCCAGGGGCCGCGGCGGGTCAGTCGCGGTAGGCGCCATTCGGCGACGCGGCCGCCGAGGCGGGCAAGGCCGAAACCGGTCAGGCAGAACACGGCCACCAGGAACCCGACCCCGGCCGTGGTCGGCGCCTTGGCGAAGGTCACCACCGCGGCGGCGGGCCACACCAGCACCACGACCACCGCCGGGGTCATCGCCATCGCCGCCCGGACGTGCACCTCCCTCACCAGGGTCGACCGCGGCACCGCGGACAGGCGCGGGTAGGCGAGCCCAAGAGCGAACGTGGCCACCGCGGCCCCGTACACCAATCCGCGCCCCAGGTCGTGAACGGCGTACAGCACAACACTGGCCAACACGAGCACGGCCGACACCACACGAACGACCATCCCACCCCCAGCCACGCACAACCGCTCTACCGTATTAGCCGACCCGTGCGTAAGCGGCGTGGGGCAGGCCAGGGAACCCGACCGCCGCCCGACTGCCGGTCCCCGCGATCCACAGGCTCGAACTGTCGGCCACAGCCCCCACCAGGTCCACCGACGCGGCAGGCAGCACGGCCTCGCGGCTGGACCCGTCGGCGAACCGCAGCACCACCGCGACACGAGCAGTACCGTCCCGACGCGCCTTCCACACACCGAGCACGGCGTCCGCCCGCACCCACTCCCCCGAGCCGACCAACCGGGGCAGCACCAGATCCCGCCCCCGATGGCCGACAACGAGCGCCGTGGACAGCCCGCTGATCACCACTACGACCAGCCACATCACAACCACATAGTGCGCCGCGACCAGGAACAAACCCACCAACACCACACCCCACACCAGGACGAGCTGCGCAAACACCAAGAGCATCCGATCACGCAAGGTCCTAGCCCACCGCTCGGTCACCCCATCCACCAGCCGCGCCACGCCCACCACCGGCACTGCCCCCGCCGCCGGCTCCCGCATCCCCGACACCGGCACAGCCACACCCGACACCCGCTCGGCCGCGCCCGCCACCGACAGCACCGCCCCCGCCACCGGCCCTGTCACCCCCATCGCCGGCTCCGCCACGCCCGTCTCCGGCACTGTCGAGCCCGACACCCGCGCTGTCGCCCCCGCCACCGGCCGCGCCATCCCCGCCGCCAGCTCTGTCATCCCCATCGCCGGCTCCGCCACGCCCGTCTCCGGCACTGCCACCGACACCGGCTCCCCCATCACCGACGCGCGCACAGCGACACCCGACACCCGCTCTGCCGCGCCCGACCCCAGCACGCCCACCTCAGGCTCTGCCACCCCCACCGCACGCCCGGCAACACCCACGACCGACCGGGAGAGCTTGGCCGGGAACAGTTCCCGTGACCCCGGTACCCGTAGCACCGCCCACTTCCCCGGCCCGCGCACCAGGTCCACCGAGTCGGTGATCATCGCCAGGTGGGCTGGGTCGATCCGCACCTCGTACACCGCCGGGTCGTCCCCGGTCGCTTCGATCACCGCCGACCAGCGGCCAGCGCGCAGTACTCGTGCGGGCGTTTGCCGCCACGGATGCGAGTGGAGGTGGGGAAGGCAGTGGTTCACCCACGTGGAGTTGCTGCCCGGCAACGGAACCCACAGCACGGCGAGCAGCAATGGCGTGAGGGCGGTCAAACCCCCGGGCAGTCCGAAGTGGTCCACCAGCGCGGCAAGTCCCCAGAACACCAAGCAGAAGGCGATGCCCGCGACACCGAATGCCCGGGAGCTCATTCCGGTCCGGTATCGCCGTTCCCACGCGCGGACCAGGATCGCGGTGATCGGGTCGTGAATGGCGGCTTTCATGGCCGGGCGATGGTGCCGGTCGCGAGGAGCGGGTAGCCGGGGAAGCCCACGGCCACCGTGCCTTCCGTGCCGGTGACCCACAGCGAGCCGCTGTCCACCACGGCTCCCAGCAGGTCGACAGAGGCGGCGGGCATGGTCACCACGCGCACGGTGCCGTCGTCGAGGCGCAGGGTCGCGACGGCGGTGGCGGTGCCGTCCCGGCGCGCGGTCCAGTTGCCGAGCGCCGCCGCCGCGCGCACCCACTCCCCCGAGGCGACCAGCGCGGGTAGCCGGAAGTCCGCGAGGCGTTGGCGCATCACGAAAGCAGCGACCGCCAGCACGCAAACGAAGACACCCGCGGCCAAGGCGATCGCGTAGGGCGAGAACCAGATGAGCGCGCTGACGAGTGAGATCACCCCGAACACGAGGACCAGCTGAGCGGCCATCCACAAGAGACGGTCACGTGCCAGGCCCGCCCACCGCTCGGTCACCGACACCGCGGGCACCTCGCCCGGCGAGATCGGTTCCCGCACCCGGGCCGGGAACATCTCGCGCGACCCCGGTACCCGCAGCACCGCGCGCTTGCCCCGCTCGCGGATCAGGTACGCGGTGTCGGTGATCATCGCCCGGTGCGCGGGGTCGATCCACACCCGGAACACGACCGGCGCACCGTCGTCGACCACCTCGACCACCGACGACCACCGACCGGCGCGCAGCACCCGCGTGGACACGGCCCGCCACGGGTGGGTGGTCAACTGCTGGAGGGTCGAGCGCACCCAGCGGTAGTGCGAACCCGGCAGCCAGTAGCCGATCAGGATGAGGGCGTTGTTCACGAGGAGAATGATCGGCAGCGGCGTGTTGGTGCTCTCCGCCAAGAAGAACATGGCGATGGCGAACAGCAGGAGCATGCTGGAGACGACCGTGAGCGCGCGGGTGCTGGCTCCGGACCGGTACCGCAGGTGCCACACCCACATCAGGATCGACGTCGTCGGGTCGTGTGCGGCGACCACTCCCTCCCGCGGCGCGGCGACGGGCGAGTCATGAGTGCTGGTCATGCTGGGACGACCTCCCCTAGAGCGAGCAACGGCCAACCCGGGAACCCGACCGCCACCCGGCCTTCCGTGCCCGTGAGCCACAGTTCAGAACTGTCCGCGACAGCGCCCAACAGGTCGACGGACGCGGCGGACATGGCCACCGCGCGCATGGCACCGTCCTCGAAGCGCAGGAACACCTTCGCCTCGGCAGTGCCGTCCCGCCGGGCCTTCCACGGACCAAGGGCAGCGTCCGCCCGCGTCCACCGCGCCGAGTCGACCAGCGCGGGCAACCGAAGATCGGCGAGGCGGTGGCTCACCGCGACCAACCCGACCACGGCGATGAGCAGGTAGCAGCCCACCATCGCCACGACCATGCGGGCTGGAGGGCCGGTGAGCCAGACGCCGAGCAGCAGCACGCCGACCAGCAGCGCGGCTTGGACCGGCAGGAGCAGGATCCGCTCGCGCAGCACCCCGGCCCACCGCTCGGTCACCCGGACCGCGGGCACCTCGACGGCCGCGACCGGTCCCCGCGCCCTGGCCAGGAACATGGCCCGCGACCCGGGAACCCGCAGCACCGCCTGCTCACCGTGCCGGACCAGGTACGCGGTGTCGGTGATCATCGCCAGGTGCGCCGGGTCGATCCAGACCGACAGCTCCACCGGCACCCGGTCGACCACCTCGACCACCGCCGACCACCGTCCGCCGCGCAGCACGCGGGTAGGCACGACCCGCCACGGCTGGGTGCGCAGCAGGTCGAGCGCGGTGTGCGCCCAGCGCAGGCTTGAGCCGGGAAACCAGTACCAGGCATGGAATCCGAGGGCGAACACGATGAAGTAGACCGCGTACGTCGCGCCGGTCGGGCCCGCGAGCAGGACCTGGAGCGCGCCGAACAGCAGGAAGGCTCCGGTGGCGAGGGCGAACGTGCGGGGCGTGGCGCCGAACCGGTACCGCAGGTGCCACACCCGCATCAGCGTGGATGTCACCGGGTCCTGGGCGGCGACCACCTCGGGTCGCGGCGCGGCGACGGGTGGGGTGCCGGTACCGATCATGCCGAGACGACCTCTCCTACCGCGAGCAACGGGTAGCCGGGGAAGCCGACCGCCACCCGGCCCTCGATTCCGGTGATCCACAGCTCCGCGCTGTCGGAGATGGCGCCGATCAGGTCGACCGAGGCGGCTGGCATGACGACCACGCGGACGGTGCCGTCGTCGAAGGTCAGGGTCGCGGTCGCGGGCACGGTGCCGTCGTGCTGGGCGAGCCACGGGCCGAGGTCGGCCTCGGCGGGCAGCCACTCGGCGGAGTCGACCAGCGCGGGCAACCGGAGGTCCAGGGCGCGGTGGCGCGTCGTGGTGGCCACGGCCAGCCCGACGATCAGGGTGAACCCGAGCCAGATCAGCGCCGTGACGAGCGACGGCGTGGTGATCTCGGCGATGATCAGCACGACACCGAGCGCCACGGCCGCCTGCGCGTAGACCCGGCGGACCCGGTCGCGCAACTCCTCGGCCCACCGCTGCGTCACCGGGACGGCGGGGATCTCGACGGGGGTCACCGGTCGCCGTGACACCTTGGCCGGGAACGGCTCGCGCGACCCGGGAACCCGCACCACCGCGCGGTCTCCCTTGCCGCGGACCAGGTACACGGTGTCGGTCACCATCGCCAGGTGCGCGGGGTCGATCCACACCGTGAACCGCACCGGGTCGCCGTCGTCGGTCACCTCGACCACCGCCGACCGCCGACCGGCACGCAGCACCCTGGCAGGCACCGCCCGCCACGGCTCGGTGCCCAACCGGCGCAGGGCGAGGGGGCGCCAGAACACGTGCGAGCCCGGCAGCAGGTAGCCGAGCAGGAACGCCACGACGGTCACGAGGTGGATCCGCGAGGGTGACCCGTCCGGGTCGCCCGCCAGGATCTGCACGAGCGCGGAGAACGCCACGACCAGCAGGAAGAAGCCGGACATCGCCCGGTGGCTGATCCCGGGGCGGTACTGCTGGTCCCACACCCGCACGAGGACCGACGTCGTCCGGTCCCGGACGGCGATCACCCCGGCGGGCGGGGCGGCGATGGGCGGTTCGACGTCGGTGCGCACACCTGCGTGATCGTCGGCGGCACCGGTTCCGTCACGTCGCGCCCGCCGCATCCCGCTGCTCACGCCTGGTCCCCCGAGACGTCACCTGGTGAGACCAGGCTGCCCACGGCCGCGTCACCTCCCACCGGCACGTGGCCGACCGTGGTGACACGACCCACGGCGACCATCGGGTACCCCGGGTACCCGACCGCGACGACGCGGCCGGGCTCGATCCGGCCAGCCACCCAAGCGCCGCCGGTGACGTGGACGGCGCCGAGCAGGTCGGTCATCGCGTTGGGCAGGGCGACCTCGGCGGTGGTGCCATCGGCGTACCGCAGGGCGGCCGTGGTCTTCGCCGACGAGTCCCGCCGCGGCGACCACGGCGTGACCGAGGCACCCACGGGCAGCCAGCCACCCACCGCGACGAGCCCGGGCAAGCGGCGGTCGACCACCCGGTACCAGGTCCGCGCCGAGACCGCGCCGACGAGGCAGGTCATGACGAACACCATCACCAGACCTGCCACCCAGCCGTAGTCCAGCACTCCGACGAAGAACACGAAGAGCAGCACCACCACCGCCAGCGGGAGCACCGGCTGCCAGGCGCGCGCGGCGAGCAGCCGGGCCCAGATCGCGGTCGGGTCACCGGTCTCCAGCCTGGGCACCGGGCGCTGTCGCGGGGACTTCGGCAGTCGGGTCGCGGGGTACGCCTCGTGCGAGCCCTCCACCCGGATCGCCGCGACCGCACCGCCGTCGACCAGCCAGGCCGTGCCGGTCCGCCGCACCACCACCCGGTGCGCGGCGACCAACCCGACCACGCGGAACGGGACCGTGGCCCCGTCGACCACGACGCCGAGGTCGCTGCCGTACATCGAGTGCCGCAGCACGGTGACCTCGACGGGACGCCAGTGGGCGCCGGGCAGCAGCGCGGCGCTCAGCCTGCCCAGCCGCGCCAACCTCCCCACCTGCCAGGCGTTCGAGACGGCCACCAGGGCCACGACCCCGCTCACCGCGGCCAGCAGCGGGTCGCCGAACGCGGCGACGGACACGGCGAGCAGGGTGAGGAACGTGCCCTGGACGAGCGACACCAGGAGCAGCGACCGCGTCGCGCCGGGCCGCAGGCGCACCAACAGGTCCGTGGTCGGATCACTCAGCACAGGTCTGTCCAGGACAGGTTCGATCAACACGACTGACCCCCAGGTAGCCATCCCCGACCGAGGACGACTCTAGGCGATCACCAGCGGCATCAGGGAGTGCCGTCGACCGAGGTGATCTTGGCGATGGCCAGCACCGGGTAGCCGGGGTAGCCGAGTGCCACCCAACGGCCCGGCCTCACCTCGCCCGCCACCGACAGCCACCCGAGTTCGGTGAAGGTGCCCACCACGTCGAACAGCACGAAGGGCATGACGGCGACGGCCGTGGCCCCGCCGGGGAGGGTCAGCCTCGCGGTCAGACCCCCGCGGGGTTGGCCGCTCGGGGGCAACGGCTCGACGGCGACCTGGGCGCTCACCCAACCGCCACGGCGCACCAGGCCGGGCAGCCGCCACGCGGGCCACAGGCGCCACGCCGTGAAGTTCGACCAGGTCAGCGTCAGGCTGAACAGGCAGGAGACGACCAGGATCGCGGGCAACCCCAGGTCGGTGCCCCTGGTGAACACCGGGGTGGCGAACACCGCCGCCAGCACCAGCGGGGTCAGCGGCCGCCTCGCGCGGCTGCGCAGGTGCAGCGCCCAGGCCAGGGTCGGGTCGACCTGCTCGGCCTTGGGGATCGCGCGCCGCCCGGTCGGCGCGGGGACCCTGGTCGCCGGGTGGGCCTCGTGCGAGCCGTCGATCCGCACCGCCGCGACACCACCCGCGTCCGGGCCGACCAGCCACGCCTGCTGCTGGCGCCGCAACTGCGTCCGGTGCGGCCCGTGCAGCGAGGGAACCCGCAGGACGACGGTCTCCCCGTCCACCAGCACCGCGAGGGTGCTCAGGTGGGCCACCCCGCCGAGCACGGTGACGCCGACGTGGCGCCAGGTGGCGTCCCGCACGAGGGCGGCGATGGGCTGGGCCGCGCGGGAATCACGGCGCCAGTACCAGAGGGACTTGAGATAGATCGCGAAGAACGAACCGGAGATCAATGCCAGGAACGGCATTCCGTGCCAAAGGTGGAAAACGACCCAACCGATGAGCGCCAACTGGACCGGGTAAAGCCATCGCACAGCCCGGGTCGACAAAGGGCGCAGCTCAAGCAGTCGAGCGGTGATCGGATCACCCAGAACCGGCATTCCCGGCGCGGGTTCGGTCAACAAGGACATCTCGTTCACCCCAGTGAAAGATGCGATTCAGCGGGCGAACTGTAATACCGCGCACCGGCGCGGGCGCGAGTGGATCAGCCGCGGAGTTCGCGCAGCAGTGCCTGCGGCGCGGGCTGGGTGCCCTCGGTCGGCGCGGTGCCGTCGTGGCCCGCGACCCGCATGCCCTCCAGCACCCGGATGATGGTGCGGGAGACGTCGGCCCCGGCCTTCCTCGGGTCGTCGGCGCCCGCGATGATCGCCGCGCCGGTCTGCAGCGCGCCGAACAGGATCCGCGCGGTGACCTCGACCGGCAGGTCGTCGATCTCGCCCGCGTCGACCAGCGCCTCGATGGCGCCCTTCACCAACCCGAAGCTGAAGTGCTCCTCGGCCTCGCGCCAGCGCTCCCAGCCCATCACCACCGGGCCCTCGTGGATGGCGATGCGCTGGTAGGACGGTTCGAGGCAGACCTGGACGTATGCCTGCAACCCGCTGACCGCCCGGTCCCACGGGGTGCCCGGGCCCGCGACGACCTGGCCGAGCTTGGCCAGCACGGCCCGCTCCACGGCGCCGAAGGCGGCCTCGAACACGGCCTGCTTGCCGCTGAAGTGGTGGTAGAGCGCGCCCTTGGTGACCCTGGCCCGGCGCGCGATGGCGTCGAGGCTGGTGGCGGCGTAGCCCTGCTTGGTGAACAGCGCGACCGCGGAGTCGACCAGGGCCTGCCTGGTCGACTCGCTGTAGTCCTCCCGGCGGGGGCGGGCTGTCGGCACGCTCACAACCCTAGGACATCGGCACGGCATACCGACGGTACGTACCGGTGGTACGTTGGCCGGGACCTGGTCCATACCGCTGGTATGCCACAGACCCGTGGTATGCCACCTCCGGGGGAGGAAGCCATGAGCTGGTCCGACTACCACCGCAGGCGCGCCGCGCTCGACGACGTGCTGGCCCGGCTGCGGCGCGATCCCGGGGCGCCGGTCCCGGTCACCGACGAGGTGGCCGAGCTGTTCGACAGCCCGGCCCAGGTGCTGCTGGCGCTGCACCACCGGTGGACGCTCAAGCTGACCGGCCGGGTCGGGCTCGCCCAGTCCGACGCGGACCGGGACCCCGGCGTCGACCTGGTCGACGCGGTCACCACGGCCTGGCTGGACACCGCCGCCGAGCACGGCCTGCTCCGGGCGGTCATCGACGCGCACGCCGCGGCCGACCCCGAGGTCCTGCGACCGGGCCTGGAGAGCGAGCAGCGGATGCTGGCGCTCGCCGCGGGTCTGGTCGGGCCGGGCGAGCCGCGCGCGGAGATCACCCGGGTCGGCGCCGCGTTCACCGCCCTGCTGCGCTCCGCCCCGCGCAAGCCCTCCCCCGCGCGGCACCTGTTCGGGCGATACGCCGCGAGCGCCTGAGCGGTTCCTCAGTCCGGGTTTCCTACCCTCGGGTAGCACAAGATCCCGAGGAGGCACCCGATGGCCTGGTCCGCCGCTGACATCCCCGACCTGAGCGGGAAAACCGCGCTGGTCACCGGGGCGAACTCCGGGCTGGGGCTGCGCACCGCGCAGGTGCTCAGCGACCGGGGCGCGCACGTGCTGATGGCCTGCCGGTCGGTCGAGCGCGGCCGGGCGGCGCTGGCCACCGTGACCGGCGCGGCCGAGCTGCTCGACCTCGACCTCGCCGACCTGGCGTCGGTGCGCGCGGCCGCGGCGCAGGTGCGGGAGCGCACCGGGGACCGGCTCGACCTGCTGGTCAACAACGCGGGTGTGATGGTGCCGCCGAGGTCGACCACCGCGGACGGGTTCGAGCTGCAATTCGGCACCAACCACCTCGGGCACGCGGCGCTGACCTGGCTGGTGATGCCCGCGCTGCGCGGGGTCCCCGGCGCGCGGGTGGTGACCCTGTCCAGCATCGCCCACCGCAACCAGGGCTTCGACCTCGACGACCTCGACTTCCAGCACCGCGGTTACCGGGCGACCGCCGCCTACGCGCAGTCCAAGGCCGCGAACCTGCTGTTCGCCTTCGAGCTGCACCGCCGCGCGCAGGCCGCCGGGCTGGACCTGGTGAGCGTCGCGGCGCACCCCGGGCTGGCGAGCACGGAGCTGGCGAGCAACTCGGCCCGCGCCAGGATGGCCGGTCCGGTCGGCCGCGGTGTCGCCGCCGTCGTGCGGGCGGGCACCCGCCTGGTCACCGCGCCCGTCGACCGCGCCGTGCTGCCCCAGCTGTACGCGGCCACCGCGCCCGGGGTCACCGGCGGGCAGTACTACGGCCCCACCGGACCGGGTGAGATGTTCGGCGCCGTCGGCCCGGCGAAACCGCGATCACTGGTGCTGGACCCCACCATCGGCCGGACATTGTGGGTGCGAACAGCGGAACTGACCGGCGTTTCCCCGGATCCGGCCTAGAGGCGTAACCTGGCGGGGTGACAGTCGCGCCTGAGGGTCGGAAGATGCTGCGCCTGGAAGTGCGCAACAGCCAGACGCCGATCGAGAAGAAGCCCTCGTGGATCAAGACCCGGGCCAAGATGGGCCCGGAGTACCGGGAGCTCAAGGGCCTGGTCAAGCGCGAGGGCCTGCACACGGTGTGCGAGGAAGCCGGCTGTCCCAACATCTACGAGTGCTGGGAAGACCGCGAGGCGACCTTCCTGATCGGCGGCGAGCAGTGCACCCGCCGCTGCGACTTCTGCCAGATCGACACCGGCAAGCCGTCGGACCTCGACCGCGACGAGCCGCGCCGGGTGGCCGAGTCGGTGCAGGCGATGGGCCTGCGCTACTCGACGATCACCGGCGTCGCCCGCGACGACCTCGACGACGGCGGCGCCTGGCTCTACGCCGAGACCGTGCGCCAGATCCACGCGCTCAACCCGGGCACCGGCGTCGAACTGCTCATCCCCGACTTCAACGCGGTGCCCGAGCAGTTGGCCGAGGTGTTCGGTTCCCGGCCGCAGGTGCTCGCGCACAACCTGGAGACGGTGCCGCGGATCTTCAAGCGGATCCGGCCCGCGTTCCGCTACGACCGGTCGCTCTCGGTCATCACCTCGGCCCGCGAGGACGGCCTGGTCACCAAGTCGAACCTGATCCTGGGCATGGGCGAGACCCCGGACGAGGTCACCGAGGCGCTGGCCGACCTGCACGGGGCGGGCTGCGACATCATCACCATCACCCAGTACCTGCGGCCCAGCGTGCGCCACCACCCGGTCGACCGGTGGGTCAAGCCGGAGGAGTTCCTCGCGCACAAGGAGACCGCCGAGGCGCTGGGCTTCGCCGGGGTGATGGCCGGGCCGCTGGTGCGGTCGTCCTACCGGGCCGGTCGGCTCTACACCCAGGCCGTGGAGCACCGGGGCCAGCAGGTCCCGGAGAACCTGCGCCACCTCGCCGAGGCGGGCGAGTCCAGCCAGGAGATCAGCGCCCTGCTCAAGCGGTAGGTCCACCCGATCAACGCCCGCCCTCCTCCCTCCCCCCGGGGGATGACCCGGCGGATCCACACCGGGGGCGATCTCGGGGGCATCCCGGTTATGTCACGCTCGTCGCGGACGAAAGACTGAGTGCGGGCGGGCGGCAACCGGGTGCGGGTGCGGCGCGTCCCATGTCCCGAGCGCGGCCGCCTGCGGGTCGTACGCGCGGGCAGATCGGCACCGGAGGGTCTGGTGCCCGCTGGTGGAGGGGAACCCGACCGTGGCCTTGCTGACCGACGTCCTGGAGTGGCTGCAGGCGCTGCCGCAGCCCGCCCTGGTGGCCGCGACCGGTGGCCTGGTGCTCGCCGAGTGCACCATCGGCCTCGGGTTCATCGCCCCCGGCGAGGGCGGCCTGCTGATCGCGGCCACCACCGTCAACAGCGTGCCCCGGTTCCTGCTGCTGTGGGCCGTGGTCACGGTCTGCGCGGGGATCGGCGACTCCATCGGCTACTTCGTCGGCCGCAAGTACGGGGTGAGGCTGCGCGAGACGAAACTGATCCAGAAGTACGGGGTGGACGGCTGGGACAAGGCCACCGACATCCTGCGGCGGCGCGGCGCGTGGGCGGTGTTCTTCGCCCGGTTCATGCCGGTGGTGCGGACGCTGACCCCGGCGGCGGCGGGCACCTCGAACCTGCCGTACCGCAAGTTCCTGCCCGCCGTGGTCGCGGGCGCGGCCTGCTGGTCGGCGATCCACATCAGCATCGGCGCGGCACTCGGCGAGGCGGCGCACCGGCTGGAGTCCTACCTCAGCGGCGGCGCGGCGATCCTGCTCGGCGCGGTCGTGCTGGTCGTGGTGGTCAAGATCCTGCTGGGCAAGCGCAAGAAGGCCAAGGCCGCGCGCGCCGCGCAGGCCGAGCCGACCGCGATCACGCTGACCGTCCCCGCGGGCACCTCCGAGCGCAAGCCGGACGACGAGCCGGAGCTCGAGCGCGTCTGACCCACTCGACACCCCTCCCAGCGGCGGCCGATCTCCTCGCGAAGATCGGCCGCCGCTGGGCGTAATGCCGGTGGTCCGCGAGCGATCTCACAGTGGGACGGGTCGCGGGAACCGGAGGGGGTTGGTGACCATCAGCCCGGGGGGTGTGGTCGAGCCGGAGTTCACCGTCGTCGAGCCACCGAGGTCGATCTTCCGCCGCAAGCGCTTCCTCGGCGTGTTCCTGCCCGCCGGGGTGGTCGCCGTGGTCGGGGCGATCGCGCTGTTCGCGGGCGGGGTGATGGCGCTGCCGCTGCGCGACGTGGTCGTGGTCAGCGGCCGGTTGGCCTCGAAGTCGGAGTTCTTCGCCGATGCCAAGGTGCGCCGGATCCTGATGGCGCACGGCATCCAGGTGTCGCTGGACCGGGCGGGCTCGCGCGACATCGCGGTCAACTCGACCGACGGCTACGACTTCGTGTTCCCGTCCGGGCAGCCCGCGGCCCTGCTGATCAAGCAGCGGCTCGCGCAGTCCGGGCACCGGCCCGCGAAGACCTACAAGCCGTTCTTCTCGCCGATCGTCCTGGCGACCTACCGCGAGTACGCCGACGTGCTGGCCAAGCCCACGGCCGAACCCGTGGCCACGGTGCAGAAGGCGGCGCCGCAGAACACCCCGCCGCTGTACTACGACATGCCGATGGACCGGTTCATCGGGGTGATCGAGAAAGGCACCACCTGGGACCGGCTCGCCGCGCCGGACCGGCGGCTGGACAACAGCAACCGGGTGCTCGCGCAGACCTCGGACCTGTGCTCGTCGAACTCCTCGGCCACCTACCTGGGGCTGGTCGCGTTCGTGGCCAACGGCAACGTCATCCCGCAGACCGAGGCGGACGCGGTCGCGCTGGCCAGGAAGATCAAGCCGCTGCTGACCGCGCAGGGCCTGCCCGGCGACGACCTGTCCCGCAGCTACCTCGCCCCGGACGGGCAGGGGCTGGCGCCGATCGCGGTGATCTACGAGCACCAGTTCCTCGCCCACCAGCTGCGCGCCCTCGGCCAGACCGGCAAGGTCGACGACCGCAGGGTGCTGCTCTACCCGGCGGCCCAGTTGCAGACCGTGCCGGAGTTCCTGGCGCTGACACCCGAGGGCGAGCGGCTCGGCGAGCTGATCACCACCGACCCGGACCTGCGCAGGCGGGCGCTCGAGCTGGGCTTCCGGGTGTTCGAGGCGGACGACACGCTGACCACCGGCCAGTTCGCCGAGTTCCTCACCGAGCGCGGGCTGCCGGTGCCCAGCTCCGGCATCGGCGACACCGAGACGTTCCTGCCGTCGCTGCCGCTGCTGGAGAAGATGATCACCGAGATCGGCGAGTGCTGATGCGGACCGCGGCGCTGCTGGTCCTGCTGGCGCTGCTGGCCGGGTGCGTGGCGAGCCCGCCGGAGGCGGTCCGGCTGACCGTGCTGGCCGACCGCGAACTGGCCGACCTGCAACCGTTGCTCGACGACCTGCGGCGCGAGACCGGCGTCGAGTTGGCGATGGAGTACGCCGACGACCCGGACGCCGAGTTGGCCGCGGGCCGCTACCGGCACGACCTCGCCTGGCCGGTGACCGACCGGTACCTGCACCTGCGGGAGAAGGCCGACGGCCGGGGCAACCCGCTGCCGACCTCGACCACGGTGATGTCCTCGCCGCTGGTGCTCGGCGTGCGGCCCGCGGCGGCGGCGAGGCTCGGGGCGACACCGTCCTGGGCCGACATCGCCGATCGCGCGGCGGCCGGGGAGCTGCGGTTCGGCATGACCGATCCGGCCGGGTCCGGGTCCGGGCTGGCGGCGCTGGTGGGGGTGGCGACCGCGGCGGCGGGCACCGGGGGTGCGCTGACCAGCGAGCAGGTGAGCTGCGTCGCGCTCGGCGGGTTCCTCACCGGGCAGGTGCTGCGGCCGCGCACGAGCGGTGAACTGCTCGCCCAGTTCACCGCGCGCCAGGACGAGGTGGACGCGGTCATCGAGCACGAGTCGACGCTGCTCGCGCTCAACGCGAGCGGGAAGCTGCGCGCGCCGCTGGAGATCGTCTACCCGCGCGACGGGATGATGCTGTCCCGCTTCCCGCTGATCCTGCTCGACCCGGCCCGCCGCGACGGCTACCAGCGGGCCACCACCTGGTTGCAGGGCGAGCGGGCGCAGCGCTGGATCATGGACCACACGTCCCGGCGGGCGGCGGACCCGGCGCTGGAGCGGCCGCAGCGGCTGCGCGCGCCGATCGGCAACGCCCTGTACTTCCCGGACCGCCAGGAGGTGCTGGACGCCCTGCTCGCCGCGTACCGGCGACTCACCTCGGGTGGCACGCACCAGGTCGTGTTCGTGCTGGACTACTCCGCGTCGATGGCCGGTCCACGCGTGCAACGGCTGCGGGCGGCGTTCGCGGCGTTGAGCGGGACGGGCACCGGCGGGTTCGCCCGGTTCCACCTCGGCGAGACGATCACGGTGCTGCGCTTCGCGGGAACCGTGCTCCAGCAACAGGAAGTCACGATCACCGACCAGTCCGATGTGGACTCGCTGGCACCCGTGGTCGCTGCTGCCGCGGACGGGCGGGGGACGGCGATCTGGTCGGCGCTGGACCAGGCGTACCGGTCGGTGCGCGGTGACGCGGTGGTGGTGCTGATGACCGACGGCGAGAACAACGCGGGCATCAGCGCGGCGGAGTTCCTCGGCGCGGGCAAGCGAGCAGTGCCGACGTACGCGGTCGCGCTGGGCGAGGCGGACCCGGCGGAACTGGACGGGGTGGCGCGCTCGACCGGTGGTCGGGTGGTCGAGGCCACCGAGGCGTCGCTCGAGGCGGCGGTGAGGGAGATCCGTGGCTGTCGATAGGGCTCTGTGGTGGTCGGTGTGGTGGCCGTGGGCGCTCGTGTGGACCGCGACCGCGGTGGCGATCGTGGTCGCCCTCGCGGCGCTGGGCTGGGCGTGGCGGTCGCGGCGCCGCTTCGCCCCGGTCCGCGAGGTCCCCGGGCTGACGTTCTACCTGCACGGGAAGTCGGTGATGGACCTCTACCTCTCCGGCGGCTACGGCGACGCGCTGCGCAGGGAGGTCGAGGAGCGCGTCGGCACCAACAGCGACCACAAGATCGCGCTGAAGGTCCACGACCTCGGTGTCGACGGCGGCCGCACCAGCGGGCGCGAGGTGGTCAGCCGCTACATCAGCAGCGCGGAACCGATCGCGGTGATCGGCATCCTGCTCGACGTGCTGGAGGCCGCGCACGGCGTGGTCCACGTCGACCTGCGCAAGCGCACCATCACCCGCACCCCCGCGGTCACCCGCGTCCACACCGACTCCCCCACCCTGCGCCTGCGCGCCGTCGACGACTACGTCTCCGTCCGCGGCCTGTTCCGGGTGGCCGAGCACACCGGCACCCGCACCGTCCTGCTGGCCCCCTTCGGCGACCCGGACGACCCGGAGGAAGGCCCCCAGGTCCGCGTCGAGTGCCACCAGGACGGCCTCCGCGACGACGAGATCCCCGACGGCCCCTTCCGAGCCCGCTGCCTGGGCAAGGTCCAGTCCTGGAAGTCCACCACCGGCGAACTGGTCATCCGCCCCATCGCCATCTTCCAGTGACCCCCGGTCATGGCTAGCGGTCGAACTCCAACCGAGTCCCGCTGGCGATGTCGAGGACGTCCTCCAGGCTCAGCGACCCGCCGATCCACACCGGCCAGTCGAAGTCGTTGCGCACCAGGTAGCCCCTCGGCCCGGCCGGTGGCCGCGACCACTGCGGCTCCGCCTCGTCCCGAACCCGCGGGTCACGCGTCCAGTCCATCGCCCTGTCCCCTGTCGTCTCGACGTCGTCGGTCCTCAGCCATGCGCGAGCACCTCGCCCTCACCTTGGGCGCGGGTCGCGAGGTAGGAGTAGAAAGCCGTGCGCCGCAGGTAGAGCAACGCGGTGACAGCGGCGTTGACGCCCGCCAGCAGCACCACGACCAGCCAGGACCAGTCGTTGATCCACAGCACCGAGAACGGCAGCCGGTGCCAGCCGATGACGTGCTCCAGACCCCGGTGGGCCAGGAACAGCCCGGTGCTGAGGATGGAGATCAGCACGGTGCAGCCGAGGCTGAGCCGGGCGGCCAGGGTGCCCTCAAGCAGCCGCCGCCCCGCCGCGTCGAACCCGAGCCAGGCACCGACCACAGCCGGGAAGACGAGCAGGAAGGCGGGCGCGTCGGTGTCCGCGCCCGGGTTGCGCGAGCTGACCACGCCGACGATCCACACCAGCGCCAGGCAGGCGAGCGAGGACACCACGGCCCGGAAGAGCGATCCCGGCGGGGTCTCGAAGAACTTGAGCCGCACGCTGGGCCGCTCGTACCTGGTCGCCCCGTGCTCGGTGGTGATCGCCGCGGGCTCGGGGAAGAACCGGGTGTAGACGTGCGCGTAGGGCTGCCCGAGCCTGCGGCGGAAGCGCACGTGCGGCGGGACGTACTCGTTGGTCGCCTGGCCCTGCAGGGTGGCCGCGCTGTCGACCAGGTCCTGGTCGCCGAGGTACAGGTCGTCGGTCCCGGCGACGCGCAGGTGGTAGGACTGGCAGGTGCTGGCCATGACGATGCTGAAGGTCAGGTCGATCGGGCGGGCGCCGAGCAGCAGCGCCAGCCGCTGCTTGCGGGAGGACAGGTTGAGCTCCGGGGTCAGCGTCTGCTCGAACTTCACCAGCGCCCTGCCGTTGCGGTCGATCCGCAGCGGGACGACGATCGCGTAGTTGAGCGAGAGCATCCGCACGAACTCGGTCGCGAGCAGTTTGGCGTTGTGCTGCGCCTGCGTGGCGTCCGCGGGCAGTTCGACGCGGGCGGCCCAGTCCTCGTCCAGCGCGATGTCCGGGGCGTACCCGTCCGCGGTGCGGCGGGCGACGATGAGCGCCAACGCGTCGCGTTCAGCCGCGCGCACGGCGTCCGGTAGCGACCACGGCGTCCCGACACCGGTGGCGCGCACGAGCAATTGTCGCAACACGGTCGCGGCGAGCTGGAGGTATTGCCGGTAGGGCAACACGTGCAGCGCCTCGCCGTCCGGACCGTGGACGCTGAAGTCGTCCTGGAACTTGGACTTGCGCGGGATCAGCACCGGGAAGTAGATGGTCTGCGGGTGTTCGCGCCCGTTGTTGTCGCGCGGTTGCAGGAGTTTGCGCGGGACCTCGACATCGATGGACACCCGCTGGCGGACCGTGCGCTGGTCCAGCACGTAGGTCTCCACCAGCCGCTGGCGCAGTTGCCTGCTCTGCACAACACCCTGCGCGAAGATGAGCGCCTGCACCGCGGTGCACAGCTTGGTGTCGGTCGCGCCTTCCTGCAACGGATCCACCGCGGTGAGCGGGACCTGGCGCAGGTTCAGCGAACCGTGGCCGGACTTGAACCGCAGGCGGTGCCGGTGACGGACGAAGGTGAAGAAGCCGGTGAGCGCCAAGCAGAACGAGACAACCTGCGCGCCCGCCCACATGTCCAGCGCGAGGGCACCGGTGTCCCCCAGCAGCAGCGGCAGGTCCGGGATGAGCGGGAGGACGAAGAAGAGACCGACGAGCAGGCTCGGC
The DNA here is from genome assembly GCF_003663795.1 of Actinokineospora cianjurensis. Classification (NCBI taxonomy): domain Bacteria; kingdom Bacillati; phylum Actinomycetota; class Actinomycetes; order Pseudonocardiales; family Pseudonocardiaceae; genus Actinokineospora; species Actinokineospora cianjurensis. The sequence continues at coordinate 231,749 of NZ_RCDD01000004.1, read as the reverse complement.
CACCGCGCGGCGCCCCACACCGTGTCCGTGCGGATCGTCGTGCCCGCGCGGACGCAGGCCCGGTCGACCGGCACGGAGTCGAGCCAGTCGTAAGTCGTCCCCTCGCGGTCGGTCAGCGGGCGGGCGGTCCCGTCGACCCGCGCCACCCGCGGTGGTTCGCCGAGGAACTCCAGGCGGTGCGACACCCTCAGCGAGTGGTGCTGGACGTCGAACTGGTCGCGCAGCCTGCGCGAGAGCCGGAACCGCGTCGGCTTGGGCAGCGCCTCGACGAAGCCGAACTGGGCGAGCGGGCGGTGCCCGGCCGCGGACCCGGTGACGGCGGGGCGCAGGACGAACTCGGTGTGCCCGTCGACGACCCGGACCTGGGCGACCTCGGCGTTGTCGACCCGGGCCAGGCGGGTGCCCTGGGGTGCCCGGTGGGTGAACAGGGCCTCGCTGTCGACCACCAACCCCTCGACGGTGTGCCTGCGGCCCTCCAGGCGGCCGTCGAGGTACACCGTGGTGACCTTGTGCGTGCCGATCAGCAGGCCACCGGGGACCACCGCGCACCGCAGCCGCTCGGGCGCGGCGCCGTAGTGCCCACCGAGCAGCCGCGACGCGAGTTCCGCGCTGGCGTGCTCTTCCAGGTGCGAGCAGTCCGACACCGCGAGCGGCGGGTGCGCGCGGGCGAAGGCGAGCCGCCGGTCCTCCAGGGTCGTCTCCCCGTCCGCGCCATCCACGCCCCACGCGGCCCGCAACGCCGCGGCGGCCAGCGGCTCCACCGCGTCGAGGGCCGAGTTCAGCCGCAGGTGGGCGACGTCGGGGCGGTCACCGTTCCACCCCGCGGCGGCGCGGATCGCCCCGCCGCGCTCGTCGAGCACGGCCGCCGTCACCGGGGCGCCGCCGCGCAGGTCGAGGAGCACGTGGTCGAGCGTGGTGCTCGGTGACCTCTCCACGGCGTGCGCACCTCCCGGACATCGGCGCCGATCGGACTCGCCTTGAGGTTCGTACGCCGTCCGGTGCGCGTTACCCCCCTCGGCCGGGGACGACCGATTCCCTCGATGTCGACAGCGACGCAGGGTAATCGCGTCCGCCATTCTGTTATGGGGATCTGAGATTACCCCGGACGTGTCGGCGGCGGTGCAGTCTTTTCTAGGAATTGACACCCTGCAGCCAGGAGCGAAAATGCTTCGACGTCTTATCCCGGCCGCCGTGCTGGTGGCGGCCGTGTTGGGCCCCGCGCCGCCGGTCGGGGCCGCTGAGCTGGGCGAACCGGTAGCGGCACCGATCAGTGCCGAATCGGCGGCCGGGACCCGGGTCACCAAGACCGGGGTCAGCGAGTCGACCGACACCGCGATCCGGTATGGCAATACTGGGAATTCGTGGCGCACCGAGATCAAGGCGGCGGGCGCGACTTATGTGAAGGTGCATTTCGCGCCGCTGAAACTCGTCGGTGGTGACTTCGTGACCGTCGCGTCCCCCGACGGCCGTGAGGTCTACACCTACTACGCCGACCGGGCCAAGGGGTCGCCGTTCACCGAGCACGGCGGTCCGGGCTTCGCGGCCATGTCGATCGACGGTGACACCGCGGTGGTCACCCTGCACGCGACCGGCGCCCGTGACGGCGCGCGGCTGAGCAGGCAGGGCTACGGCACCCGGGTGACCAGCTACGACCGCGGTTACGGCGCCACCGAGTACGCCGCGCAGAACCCGGTGCCGTTCAGCGTGTGCGGCAACGACGCGCGCAAGGACGTGGTCTGCTACCAGAACAGCCACCCGACCGAGTACGCGCGCTCGCACGCGGTCGCCCGGCAGCTGGTGAACGGCCTCGGGTCGTGCACCGCGTGGCGGGTCGGCAACACCAACCGGATGCTGACCAACGCGCACTGCGTCGCCGACGCCGCCGAACTGCGCTCCAGCGAGTTCCAGTTCGACTACCAGTGCGCCACCTGCGGCGGGAACAACCCGCGCACCGGCACCAAGGTCAGCGGCCAGGACCTGATCCGCACCAGCGAGTTGCAGCAGCTGGACTACACCCTGTTCAGCGTCACCAACTTCGAGAGCATCCGCCAGTACGGCACCCTGTACCTGGATGTGCGCGAACCCACCGCCAACGAGCGCATCTACATCGCGGGCCACGGTGACATCCTGCCCAAGCGGATGTCCCTGTTCGAGGAGTCCGACGGCGGGGCCACCTGCAAGATCGACGTGGTGTCCTCGGGCGTCAACACCGGCTACCGCTGCGACTCCTCCGGCGGCAACTCCGGCTCACCGGTGCTGGCCGGGTCGTCGCACAAGGTCATCGCCCTGCACCACCTCGGCGGCTGCCCGAACTGGGGCACCCGGATCACCCTGGTGTACAACGAGATCCGCAACGACATCGACAACACCTCCGGCGGCGGCAACACCCCGGTCCTGTCGCTGAACCCCACCTCGGGCACTGCGGCCCCCGGCACCACGACGACGGCGACCCTGCAAACCCCCACGGTGGCGGGCAATCCCACCCTGACCCTGTCCGCGACCGGCGCCCCCGCGGGCACCACCACCGTGTTCAGCCCGAGCGCCGTCACCGCGGGCCAACCGAGCACCCTCACCATCACCGTCGGCAGCACGACAGCACCCGGCACCTACACCATCACCGCCTCGGCAACCGGCGCCACGACCGCCCCGGCCACCTACACCCTGACCGTCCCAGGTGGACAGACACCCTGCCAGGGCATGAAGGTCACCAAGACCGGCACCCTGTCCACCGGCGCCAGCCAGTACCAACCAGACGGGTCGTTCTTCCAGACCACCGTCACCGGCCCCCACAAGGCATGCCTGACCGGCCCCACCTCGGCGAACTTCGACCTCTACCTCCAGAAGTGGAACGGCTCCACCTGGCCGACCGTCGCCCAAGCCACCACGTCCGGCTCCAGCGAAACCCTGTCCTACAACGGAACCGCCGGCTACTACCGCTACCAGGTCAAATCCGTAACTGGCAGCGGCCAATACACCCTCGGCTACACCGCCCCCTAACCCCCACCGCCTGCCCGGCCCGGCCGCCGGGCAGGCACCCCTCACCCCAGCACACGACCGAGGGTTCCACGAGACTCACTCCTGCTCGCATGATTTCGCCAGGCTCGAGGTCTTGCCACTTCGTGAGGACAACTCATTTTGATCTTTTCCGTCAGCCATGTGCTATGACTGTCAAGGAAGCTGAAGCGACGAGATGGAGCCATCTTGTCATACCAGCATGGCAGTGACCTGAACGTGGCATACAGCCCCAGCAAAGGCTACATGCATTGCCTTGCGACCCCAATGCCCTGCATGTCGCATTGGTCAGCAAGGACGAAGCGTCGAAGCTGTGGGATCCGTGCGTCCTTTCTCGCCACTCGCCCTACCCGATGACGAGCGGAAGATCGTACAGTCGGACGGCCTGGACATCAGCGCTGGAACTTCCCGCGATAGTCCAGGGCGGAATATCGTCGCCTGGACAACAAGTACGGAGTCGAACAGGACCCAGGAACTCACCATCGCCCAGCTTCGACAACTCTGCGGTCTGCAGTAGCCGCCGGGTGTCGCGCCCTCACCGCCGGCTTCATCCAGCCCGGACTTCGTCCCGGCCGGGGCGATGATCCAGGCCGAACGACCTCTGTGGGCGCAGCAGGATTCGAACCTGCGACCGCTCGGGTGTAAACCGAGTGCTCTCCCGCTGAGCTATGCGCCCGGGTCCTGTGACCTCGCTTCGACAAGCGCGGCCACAGGGTCGAACCTACAGCGAGGCGACGGCCTTCTTCCAGGCGTCCTGGTCGCGGGCTTCGCCGGGGGCGTTGATCTCGGCGAAGCGGACGGTGCCCGTGGTATCGATGAGGAAGGTGCCCCGGTTGGCCAGGCCCGCGGCTTCGTTGAAGACGCCGTAGAGCTTGGCGACGTCGCCGTGGGGCCAGAAGTCGGACAGGAGGGGGAACTGGTAGCCCTGCTGGTCGGCCCATGCCTTGAGGCTGAAGGGTGAGTCGACGGAGACGCCGATGACCTGGACGTTGTTGTCGGTGTAGGTGGCGAGTTCGTCGCGGACCTGGCAGAGCTCGCCCTGACAGGTGCCGCTGAAGGCGAACGGGTAGAAGACCAGCAGGACGTTGCGGGCGGCGTGCTGCTCCGAGAGCGTCACCGGCTGCTTGTTGTAGTCGTTGAGCGTGAAGTCCGGGGCCTTCGAACCGACCTCTACCGACATACCCGGCATCCTCCGTGGCTGGGGGCGCGCGGTCGCGCCCGTGACTGTTCCAGACCAGCCTAGGCCACCCGGGTGGGTGACCACCCGGGTGACCGCGGACACGGTCGTCAGCGCTTGGTCTTGGCCGACTTGGGCGCCACCAACCTGGTACCGGACCAGTCCGGCCCGACGCTGATGCTCGAGGTCTGGGCGAGCCCGGCGGTGGGCACCGCCTCGGCGATATCGCTCGGCTCGACGTGCCCCGGCCTGCCCGTCTTGGGGGTCAGTACCCAGATCACCCCGTTGTCTGCGAGCGGTCCGATCGCGTCCATGAGGGTGTCGACCAGGTCACCGTCGTCCTCGCGCCACCACAGCAGCACGATTTCGACGACCTCGTCGGCATCCTCGTCGAGCAGGTCTGAGCCGGTGCGCGCCTCTACGGCGGCACGCAGGTCGTCGTCGACGTCCTCGTCCCAGCCGAGCTCCTGGACTACGGCGCCTGCATCGATCCCCAGCTTGTCGGCGACGTCGGTACTCCCGGCGTCTCCCGCGGCCACCACGGTGTCACTCCTCCAGTTGTGCTCTCGCGACGGGTCAGGACCTGATCTGCCAGGGCCGTCTGCCGCGTTCTGCCTGTTCGGTTAGGCGATAGCGAACACTGACAGTGGCCACCTGCGCAACCGTCCGCTGTTCGACACGCCGCTCCGACACCCGCCGATCGGCTCAGACGGGTACCCACTACCGAACAGTAAGGATGACGCCACCGCCCGGCGAGCGGAACATGGCAGAGTGTCACTCAAGCGCGTGGTATCGCGCGCGCGAAATCTTGTCCTCTGATCAGGCTGGAGCTCCAAGTTGGCCACGCAGAAAAACCAGCCCGCCCCCGAGCGCGTTCGCGTCATCCGCGACGGCCTCGCCGCGCACCTGCCGGACATCGACCCGGAGGAGACCGCGGAATGGCTGGAGTCCTTCGACGCCGCGCTGGCGGGCGGCGGTCAGCAGCGCGCGCGCTACCTGATGCTGAGGCTGCTTGAGCGGGCCAGGGAGAGCCACGTCGGGGTCCCGGCGCTGACCAGCACCGACTACGTCAACACCATCCCCACCGAGAAGGAGCCCTGGTTCCCCGGTGACGAGGAGGTGGAGCGCCGCTACCGGGCATGGATCCGCTGGAACGCGGCCATGACCGTGCACCGCGCGCAGCGCCCCGGCGTGGGCGTTGGCGGGCACATCTCGACCTACGCGTCGTCGGCGGCCCTCTATGAGGTGGGCTTCAACCACTTCTTCCGCGGTAAGAACCACGCGGGCGGCGGCGACCAGATCTACGTCCAGGGCCACGCCTCCCCCGGCATCTACGCCCGCGCGTTCCTCGAGGGCAGGCTCTCCACCTCGCAGCTCGACGGGTTCCGCCAGGAGCTCTCGCACGCGGGCCCCGGCGGCGGCCTGCCGTCGTACCCGCACCCGCGGCTGATGCCGGACTTCTGGGAGTTCCCCACCGTCTCCATGGGCCTGGGCCCGATGAACGCGATCTACCAGGCCCGGTTCAACCGGTACCTGCGCGACCGGGGCATCAAGGACACCTCCGACCAGCGGGTGTGGGCCTTCCTCGGCGACGGCGAGATGGACGAGCCGGAGTCGCGCGGCCTGGTGCACGTCGCGGCCAACGAGCAGCTCGACAACCTCACCTTCGTGATCAACTGCAACCTGCAGCGGCTGGACGGCCCGGTCCGCGGCAACGGCAAGATCATCCAGGAGCTCGAGGCGTTCTTCCGCGGCGCGGGCTGGAACGTCATCAAGGTCATCTGGGGCCGCGAGTGGGACTCGCTGCTGCACGCCGACCGCGACGGCGCCCTGATCAACCTGATGAACACCACCCCCGACGGCGACTACCAGACCTACAAGGCCAACGACGGCGCCTTCGTCCGCGAGCACTTCTTCGGCCGCGACCCGCGGACCAAGGAGCTGGTCACGCCGATGACCGACCAGGAGATCTGGAACCTCAAGCGCGGCGGCCACGACTACCGCAAGGTGTACGCGGCCTACCAGGCGGCCACCGAGCACGTCGGCCAGCCCACGGTGATCCTGGCCAAGACGATCAAGGGCTACAACCTCGGCCCGCACTTCGAGGCCCGCAACGCCACGCACCAGATGAAGAAGATGACCCTGGACGACCTCAAGGCGTTCCGGGACACCCTGCGCATCCCGATCGAGGACGCCGACCTCGAGCGCGACCCGTACCTGCCGCCGTACTACCACCCCGGCCAGGACGCGCCGGAGATCCAGTACCTGCAGGAGCGGCGCCGCCAGCTCGGCGGGTTCCTGCCGGAGCGGCGCACCAAGTCCAAGGCGCTGGTGCTGCCCGGCGACAAGGTCTACGACGTGCTCAAGCGCGGGTCCGGCAAGCAGGAGGTCGCCACCACGATGGCGTTCGTCCGGCTGGTGCGCGACCTGGCCAAGGAGAAGGAGATCGGGCCGCGGCTGGTGCCGATCATCCCGGACGAGGCGCGCACGTTCGGGATGGACTCGATGTTCCCGACGCAGAAGATCTACAACCCGCAGGGCCAGCTCTACACCTCGGTCGACGCGTCGCTGATGCTGTCGTACAAGGAGAGCGAGCAGGGCCAGATCCTGCACGAGGGCATCAACGAGGCGGGGTCGACGGCGTCGTTCACCGCCGCGGGTACCTCTTACGCCACGCACGGCGAGCCGATGGTGCCGATCTACATCTTCTACTCGATGTTCGGCTTCCAGCGCACCGGTGACGGCCTGTGGGCCGCGGCCGACCAGATGGCCCGGGGCTTCGTCCTCGGTGCCACCGCGGGCCGCACCACGCTGACCGGTGAGGGCCTGCAGCACAACGACGGGCACTCGTTGCTGCTAGCGGCGACGAACCCGGCGGTCGTCTCTTACGACGCCGCGTGGTCCTTCGAGATCGCCCACATCGTGCGCGACGGTCTGCGCCGGATGTACGGCGAGCAGGCCGAGGACATCTTCTACTACCTCACGGTCTACAACGAGCCGTACCAGCAGCCCGCGGAGCCCGCGAACCTCGACGTCGAGGGCCTGCTGCGCGGCCTCTACCGCTACCAGGAAGCGCCGTCGACCGAGGGCCCGCGCGCGCGGATCCTCGTCTCGGGTGTCGCGATGCCCGCGGCGCTCAAGGCGCAGCGGCTGCTGGCCGAGGAGTGGGGCGTCGGCGCCGAGGTGTGGTCGGCGACGTCGTGGGCGGAACTGCGCCGCGACGCGGTCGAGGTGGAGCGGCACAACCTGCTGCACCCGCAGGCCGAGCCGCGCGTGCCGTACGTCACCTCGGTGCTGTCCGAGGGCGTCGGCCCGGTCGTGGCCGTGTCGGACTGGATGAGCGCGGTCCCGGACCTGATCCGGCCGTGGGTGCCCACCGACATGCTCACCCTGGGCACCGACGGGTTCGGCTTCTCCGACACCCGGCCCGCGGCCCGCAGGCACTTCCTGGTCGACGCCGAGTCGGTGGCGGTCGGCACGCTGGCCGCGCTGGCCCGCCGCGGCGAGGTGTCGCGCGACACGGTGGTGGAGGCGGCCCGCCGCTACCGCATCGACGACGTGGCCGCCGCCGGTCCGCAGACCTCGGACTCCGGCTCCGCCTGATCCACGCACGACGGCCGGGTCCCCTCGTCGGAGGGGACCCGGCCGTTCGCGTCTAGACGGTCGCGGGGACCTGGCGCTTGGCCGAGCGGTACCAGCTGACCCAGCCGTGGATCACGAGCCCGGCGAACACGGTGTAGACGATCGCGCTGAACCACAGGCCACCGCGCAGCTGCAGCGGCACCCCGATCGCGTCGACCACCAGCCACACCAACCAGAACTCGACCAACCCCCACGCCTGCAACGCGAACGCCAGCACCGTCCCGACGAAGATCGCCGCGTCCGGCCACGGCGCCCACGACGCGTCCAAGGCGTCCAGCACGCTCGCGAACGCCGCCGTGCCCGCCGCGAAGGCCAGGGCCGTCACCGCCAACTCCCGACCCGTGGCGCGCCGCACAGCCACCCCGAACACCGGGTCCCTGCGCCGCGCCCACGCCCACCACCCGTAGACCGCGATCACCCCGACCACGACCTGCCGCACCGCCAACCCACCCAGGTGCGCCGAGGCGTAGACCCAGAACAGCAGCACCACCGACGCCAACTGCACCGGCCACGTCAGCATCGACCGGCGCCGCGCCAGGAACACCACGGCCAACGCGAAGAACTGCCCGAACAACTCCGCCAACGCGATCCGCTGACCGAACACGGTCACCGAACTCTCCAGCAGAACCCCCACCACTCCCCCTCACCGCAGGCGACAGCCAGTCCCAACACCCAGCCCACCCCCGATGTTCCCCCCGGCGATATGCCACGAAAGAGGGAACTCCCCCGCCTCGCCTGGCATCGGCCCCCGTCACGTTCCATAGTGGAACTACCGGTGGGGACCGGGGAGATGGGCCGCCCGGCATCGAGCGCACCGACATGCCGGGCGGCCCGCCCGATTCGCCTTGCGTGTTCGCGGAACGCGCTCAGGGGGATCGGGCGTTGTTGTATCTGGGGGGCGACCCCCCAGACCCCCACGGGGCGGCGGGCGCCGGAACCAGCGGGGTTTCCGCTTGGCCTTCGGCTATCGCATCGAGGTGTGTAACAACGGGGTTGTCGCCCAGGGGGCGGCGGGCGCCGGGACCAGCGTGGGGGTTTCCGCTTGGCCTTCGGCCGTCGCATCAAGGTATGTGACCGATGGGGTTGTCGCTCGCGGGGCGGGGGCGGCGAAGGTAGCGGGGGTTATTCGCTTGGCCTTCGGCCGTCGCATCAAGCCGTCGCATCAAGGTGTGTAGACGATGGGGTTGTCGCCCATGGGGAACTGGTGGGGGGCATTCGATTCTTGGTCGTGCGGTGGGTGTGTGGGGTGGGGGTTAGGTGGTGGTGGGGTGTAGCCAGGGGTGGAGGGTGATCAGGGGGGGGGGGGGGGTTGTGAGGCGGGCGGCTAGGGCGGGGGTTAGGACTACTAGGTCGACGGTGAGTTTGTCGGCGGTTGTGGTGGCGTAGATGCCGGTGGTGGGGTCCGCCATGAAAGGCTCGATCGCCTTCTCGGTGACGTCGCGGACGTGTTGTTGGTCGGCGATGGAGAGGGTGTCGGCTGGGGCGGGGGTCACACAGAGGTTGCCCTGGTAGAGGGGTTCCAGGGCTTTGCGGACGTCCGCGGGATCGCCGTGGGCCACCTCGACGACCATCACCTGGGGGACGCGGGTGACCGCCTCGGTCGTCGTGGTGGTGGGGAAGCCGTTGGGCCAGCCGACGCGGAGGGGGCGGAAGTCCTCGGGGTGGCCGTGGACGTACTCGTGCAGCCGTTTGGTGTCGGCGTCGTTGCCGGGTTTCCAGCCGCCGGTAGGGGCGGGGCAGGGGACGGAGATGTCGGTGTCGGTCGCGGTGGGAGGAGTGGGTTCCTGGGTCGACACTTCGAGGGTGTCGCCGCGCCAGGTGCCGCGGAGGGTCACGGGGGTGGGGAGGCCATCGGGGTCGATGCCGGTGATGGGGACCCCGAAGCGGCAGGGGTTCGTGTCGGTGCCGAGGACCGGCGCAGGCGCGCAGAAGCGGGGTGGGCGGCCCGGTTCGGTGTGGATGGTGCCGGTGGCGACGGCCTGGTCGCCCTCGTGCAAGACCGGGAGGTCGCCGAGGGCGACCGACATCGAGAGCGAACCCGGGTCGCCGGGTGTGGTCTGGGCGCGCGGCCGGTGATCCGCGGTGGCGCAAGACGTGAGTGTGACGACCACCAGTGCCGCTGCCGAAAACCTGGTCCGAGCCCCCATGGCGCCTCCCCTATCGGTGATCGAGAAGTGTGGTGGGTGGTAGGGCCGGGGGACAAGGGAGGGGGTCGTGCGAGAGTGGTGGGATGAATGCGGCGTCGGAGGGGCTGTCCGGGGCGACGCTTGGGGCGGTGGAGCGGGCGTCGGGGAAGTTGGCGGCCGCGGCGGTGGCGGCGATGGACGAGCAGTTCGCCTGGTTCGGCCGGATGCCCGCCGACCAGCGGGCCTCGGTGCTGCTGGTGGCGCAGAACGGCGTCGCCGGGTTCACCGCGTGGTTGCGCGACCCGCGTGAGGCGCTGCGGCTGACCACCGACACCTTCCGCGGCGCGCCGAGGGACCTGTCGCGGTGGATAAGCCTCCGGCAGACGGTCGAGATGGTGCGGGTGTCGCTGCAGATCTTCGAGGACCTGGTGCCCGGCCTGGCCGCCGACGACGCCGAGCGGGCCGTGCTGTCCGAGGCCGTGCTGCGCTACGGCCGGGAGGTCGCGTTCGCCTCGGCGATGTCCTACGCCTCGGCGGCCGAGTCCCGCGGCGCCTGGGACGCGCGGCTGGAGGCGTTGGTCGTCGACGGGATCGTGCGCGGCGACGCCGAGGAGTCGTTGCTGTCGCGGGCCGCGGCGCTGGGCTGGGACCCGGCGGCCGAGGCGACCGTGCTGGTCGGCAACCCGCCGTCGGACGACCAGCCGACCGTGGTCTACGAGGTGCGCAGCCGGGCGGCCAGGGTCAGCAGGCCGGTGCTGCTCGGCGTGCAGGGCTCCCGGCTGGTGGTGGTGCTCGCCGGACCGGCCGAGGACACAGTCGACCAGGAGGTCCTGGTGAAGATGTCGGCCGCGTTCGGCGACGGCGCCGTCGTGGCCGGGCCGACGGTGTCGAGCATCGCCGAGGCGCACCGCAGCTCATCGGACGCGCTGTCGGGCCTGCGCGCGGTGGTCGCCTGGCCGGACGCGCCGCGGCCGGTGCGCTCGGCGGACCTGCTGCCGGAGCGGGCGCTGGCGGGCGACCCGGAGGCCGAGTGGCAGCTGATCGACCGGGTCGCGCGGCCGCTGGAGGAGGCGGGCGGGGCGCTGCAGGAGACCGTCGAGGCGTACCTGGCCACCGGCGGGGTCCTGGAGACCTGCGCGCGGCAGCTGTTCGTGCACCCGAACACGGTCCGCTACCGGTTGCGCAAGGCCGCCGAACTCACGGGCCGCAACGCGGGCGACCCGCGCGACGCCCTCGTGCTGCGGGTCGCGCTGGCGGTCGGACGGCTGTCACGGTCGCGCGGTCTCTGGTAACGGACGGCAACGGCATGGTGTCGCGCGCGACAACTGACAACGAATGGCCGTCTCGGGTGGTAATAGCGTGGTGACATTTGGAGGGTCTCCACAAACACGGTGCCCCGACTTGGTGAGCGACGGCATGCAGCCGAACGGCCGACGCAGTGTTGGCTGGACGACGTGATCGCACTACTCGCGCCAGGACAGGGTTCCCAGGCCCCCGGCATGCTCGCCCCATGGTTGGAGCTGCCCGGTGCCGCCGAGCGGTTGGCCGCGTGGTCGGAGCTGGCCGGGCTCGACCTGGCCAGGCTGGGCACCACCGCCGAGGCCGACGAGATCAAGGACACCGCGATCACCCAGCCGCTGATCGTCGCGGCCACGCTGCTGGCGGCCGAGGAGCTGGCCCGCCGGGTGGAGATCCCGGACGACGCCGTCATCGCGGGCCACTCGATCGGCGAGTTCGCCGCCGCGGTCATCGCCGGGGTGCTCACCGCCGAGGACGCGGTCGCGCTGGCCGCGGTGCGGGGCCGGGAGATGGCCGCCGCCTGCGAGCTGGAGCCGACCGGGATGGCGGCGCTGGTGCGCGGCACCGAGGAGGGCATCCTGGCCCGCCTCGACGAGCTGGGCCTGATCGCGGCCAACCGCAACGGCGCCGGTCAGATCGTGGCCGCGGGCAGCAAGTCCGCGCTGGAGAAGCTGGCCGCCGAGCCGCCGGAGGGCGCCAAGGCGATCACGCTGAAGGTCGCGGGCGCCTTCCACACCCACTACATGGCCCCGGCGCAGGACGCGCTGCGCGCGCACGCGGCGACCCTGTCGACCCCGGCCGACGCGACCCGCACCCTGCTGTCCAACGCCGACGGCGCCGTGGTCGGCTCGGGCACCGAGGTGCTCGAGCGGCTGGTCGCGCAGGTCACCAGCCCGGTGCGGTGGGACCGCTGCCAGGCCACCCTCGCCGAGCGCGGGGTCGGCGCGATCGTGGAGTTCCCACCCGCCGGTGCCCTGGTGGGACTGGCCAAGCGCGAGCTGAAGGGGGTGCCGACCGTGGCGCTCAAGACCCCGGACGACCTGGACGCGGTCGTCGAGCTGGTCGGGGGTGCGGCATGACGGCGCTGCGCTTGGCCCAGACCGCCACGGCCACCCGCATCCTGGGCGTCGGCTCGTTCCAGCCGGAGCGGATCGTCACCAACGACGAGCTCTCCCAGCACATGGACACCAACGACACCTGGATCCGCGAGCGGGTCGGCATCGCCGAGCGCCGCTTCGCCGGGCCGGACCTCAAGCTGGTCGACATGGCGGTCGCCGCCGGGTCCAAGGCGCTGGCCAACGCGGGCCTGGCGCCGACCGATGTGGACACGGTGATCCTGGCCAACTGCACCATGCCCACCCCGATCCCCAACGGCGCCGCCCAGGTCGCCGACCGGATCGGGGTCAAGGCCGCAGGCGCGTTCGACCTCAACGCCGCCTGCGCGGGCTTCTGCTACGCGCTGGGCACCGCGTCGGACCTGGTCCGGTCCGGGTCGGCGAAGCGGGTGCTGGTGATCGGCGCGGAGAAGCTGACCGACTGGGTCGACCCGACCGACCGGGCCAACGCGATCATCTTCGCCGACGGCGCCGGTGCCGCGGTGGTGGGCCCGTCGACCGAGCCCGGCATCGGACCGGTGGTGTGGGGCAGCGCGGGCGACCTGGTCGACATGATCGGGATGCGCGACGACCGGTGGATCTTCCAGGAGGGCCAGTCGGTGTTCCGCTGGGCCACCACCAAGATCGCGCCGATCGCGCTGCGCGCCCTCGAGGCGGCCGGGGTCAGCCCGGAGCAGGTGGACGTGCTGATCCCGCACCAGGCGAACCTGCGCATCGTCGAGGCGATCGCCAAGAAGCTGCGCGCCGTCGGCGCCAGGGAGGACATGGTCGTCGCCGACGACATCGTGCACTCCGGCAACACCTCGTCCGCCTCGATCCCGATGGCCATGGACCACATGCGCGCCGCAGGCCGGATCAAGCCGGGCGACGTGGCGCTGCTGATCGGGTTCGGCGCCGGCCTGTCCTACGCGGGGCAGGTCGTGATCTGCCCCTGACCCAGGGGCACCGCAACTCCCCGCCGGGTGTCGTACCCGGCGGGTTCGAACACTAGGAAGGACACCTCGCATGTCGGAGAAGCCGAGCGACGCCCAGATCCTCGATGGCCTTGCCGAGATCGTCGAAGAGGTCGCCGGGGTCGCGACCGACGACGTGACCGCGGACAAGTCCTTCGTGGACGACCTGGACATCGACTCGCTGTCGATGGTCGAGATCGCCGTGCAGGCCGAGGACCGGTTCGGCGTGAAGATCCCGGACGACGAGCTGGCGAACCTCAAGACCGTCGGCGACGCCGTCAACTACGTCTCCAAGCACGTCTGAGACGCGAGCACTCCCCAGCACCACCCGCCCGGCTCCACCCGCTCCCCCCTCAGTGCCGGCCGAGCGCCGGCGAGTTCCCCCATCCCGCTCGCGAAGGAAACCCGATGAGCAACGTCGATGTCGTCGTCACCGGGCTGGGCGCCACCACGCCGCTCGGCGGTGACGTCTCGTCCACCTGGGATGCCCTGCTCGCCGGAAACAACGGCGTCAGGGTCAACACGGCACCGTGGGTCGAGCGGTTCGACCTGCCTGCCAAGCTCGCCGCCACGCTGGCCGTCGAGCCGACCGCGGTCCTGCCCAGGGTGCAGGCCCGCAGGCTCGACCGGTGCGAGCAGATCGCGGTCATCGCCGCCAGGGAAGCCTGGGCGGACGCCGGGTTCGCCATCCCGACCGACGAGCACGAACCGGTCGACCCGGATCGGCTCGCGATCAGCATCGGCACCGGAATCGGCGGCCCGGTGACCCTGCTCGACCAGGACGACATCCTGGAGGAGCACGGTCTGCGCAAGGTCTCGCCGCTGACGGTGCCGATGCTGATGCCCAACGGCCCGGCCGCGCACGTCGGCATCGAGCTGCGCGCCAGGGCCGGGGTGCACACGGTGGCCTCGGCCTGCGCCTCGGGCGCGGAGGGCATCGCCAACGCCTGGCAGATGATCCAGAACGGCCGGGCCGACGTGGTGGTCGCTGGCGGCGCCGAGGCGTGCATCCACCCGATCACCGTGGCGGGCTTCTGCCAGTCGCGGACGCTGAGCACCCGCAACGACGCGCCGGAGCGGGCCTCGCGGCCCTTCGACGTCGACCGGGACGGGTTCGTGCTCGGCGAGGGCGCGGGTGTGGTGGTGCTCGAGCGCGCCGACCACGCCGCGGCCCGCGGTGCCCGGGTGTACGCGAAGGTGTCCGGCTACGGCATGACCTCCGACGCGCACCACATCACCGGCAACCACCCGGAGGGCATCGGCCAGATCGCGGCCATGACCAACGCGGTGCGCATGGCCGGGCTGACCCCGGGCGACGTCGCCCACGTCAACGCGCACGCGACCTCCACGGTGGTCGGCGACATCGGCGAGGCGGCCGCGATCCGCAAGGCGCTCGGCGAGCACGTCGTGGTGACCGCGCCGAAGGCATCGATCGGCCACCTGGTCGGCGGGGCGGGCGCGGTGGAGAGCATCGTGACGCTGCTGTCGATCTACTACGGCACGATCCCGGCCACCAGGAACCTGGAGAACCTCGACCCGAAGGTCGGCCTGGACGTGGTCACCGGTCAGCCGCGCAAGGTCGAGTTGGCCGCGGCGATCAACAACTCGTTCGGCTTCGGCGGCCACAACGTGGCCGTGCTGTTCACCGCCGCCTGACCGCGGGTCTTCGGCGGGTCTCAAGCCAGAGGGGGCTAGGGACAAGAGGAGTTCGGATCAGATGACCGCCCTGGTCACGCTGACACCACGCCCCGACAGCGAGCGCGAGGTGGACCCGCGGACCCCGCGGGTGCGCCTCGCGGCCCTGCTCGACGAGGACTCGCTGTCGCCGTTGCGGCCCGAGGACGCCAGTGGTGTGTTCGCCGTCCGCGGTCGCATCGATGGCGTGCGAGTGGTCGCCTTCTGCACCGATGCGACCCGGATGGGCGGGGCGATGGGCGCGGCGGGCTGCGCCACCATCGTTGCCGCGATCGACACGGCGTTGCGCGAACGCTGCCCGGTGCTCGGCATCTGGCACTGCGGCGGCGCACGCCTTGCGGAGGGGGTCGAGTCGCTCGACGCGGTGGGCACCGTGTTCGCCGCGGTGGTCCGCGCGTCCGGGCGGGTGCCGCAGATCAGCGTGGTGGTCGGTCCGGCCGCCGGGGGCGCCGCGTACGGGCCCGCGCTGACCGACGTGGTGATCATGTCCCCGGCAGGCAGGGTGTTCGTGACCGGCCCGGACGTGGTGCGCAGCGTCACCGGCGAGCAGATCGACCAGGAGGGCCTCGGCGGGATCGAGGCCCACGGGCGCAAGTCCGGCGTGGTGCACGTGGTCGCCGCCGACGAGCCGGACGCGTATGTCCGAGCGCGGCGGATCACCTGCCTGTTCGCCAAGCCCGGCCTGTTCGACCTGCACGCGGTGCGCGACGAGCAACCGTTGCGCGATCTACTGCCCGAGCGGCGCAACCGCGCGTACGACGTGAAGCCGTTGCTGCGCGGCATCCTCGATTGCGATGCGGCCGGGGTGGCCGAGTTCGAGGAACTGCAGGCCCGCTGGGCGCCCAACATCGTCATCGGCCTCGGCAGGCTGGGCGGCCGCACGGTGGGGGTCGTGGCCAACAACCCGCTGCGCAAGGGCGGCTGCCTGGACTCCCTGTCGGCGGAGAAGGCCGCGCGGTTCGTCCGGCTGTGCGACAGCTTCGGGGTGCCGCTGCTGGTCGTCGTGGACGTGCCCGGGTACCTGCCCGGGGTCGCCCAGGAGTGGGACGGCGTGGTGCGGCGGGGCGCGAAGCTGCTGCACGCGTTCGCCGAGGCCGTGGTCCCCCGGGTGACCCTGGTGACCCGCAAGTCCTACGGCGGCGCCTACGTGGCGATGAACTCGCGCTCCCTGGGCGCCACCGCCGTGTTCGCCTGGCCGGACGCCGAGGTCGCCGTCATGGGCGCCCGAGCCGCCGTCGGCATCCTGAACCGCAAACAACTCGCCGCCGCCCCCGACGACGAGCGCGAGGCCCTGCACGACCACCTCGCCGCCACCCACGAACGCGTCGCAGGCGGCGTGGACCGAGCAGTAGCCATCGGCGTCGTCGACGAGGTCATCGCCCCCCACCACACCCGCCGCCGCCTAGCCGAAGCCCTGGCCGCCGCCCCCGCAGGCCGCGGCGCCCACGGCAACATCCCCCTCTGAAAGCCACTTCCGCCCCCCGCTCCCACGGCGCCGTCTTCTCCCTGCCCGCCATGGCTGTGACCAGCGGGAACCTTTCCTGTCGACCGCCGAGATTCACCCGTTCCAGCGACAGAAGTTATCCACATCTGGATCTTGGGAGGGGCGCTTTCAAGATCGCCTGTCGGGGGGTACCGATAGACTGGCACAGGGCCGCCCCCCGGAGCGGGTGGGGGCTGGGCAGGGTCGGGACCGCGGGCGCGAGGGCGGCTAAGAGGGCTCGGTGGGGGCAAGGAGTGGCGTTGCGGCCGGGGCTCCCGTTGGGGCGTTCAGGGCAGGGTGGCCCGTGGGGATCGGGTGGCCGTTCGAGGCGGGGCCCTGTTGGGGACGGGGCACCCGTTCGAGGCGGGGTGCGTGTTCCGGGCGGGGTGCCCGATAGGGACAGGGTGCGCGTTCGGGACAGGGTGGCGCGTTGGGAATGGGCTCCCGTTCGGGGCAAGGTCGCGTTCGGGGCGGGACGGCCGTTGTCACGTTCGGGGCAGGGTGGCCCGCTTGGGGCGGAGTGCGCGTTCAGGACGGGCTGGCCCGTTGGGAGCGGGCTCGCGCTCGAGGCAACACGGCCTTGGGGCGTTCGGGGCGGGCGACCCGTTGGGACAGGCCGCCAGATCGGGACAGGGTGCGCCTTCAGGGCGGGTGCCCCGTCAGGAGCGGACTCCCGCTCGGGGCTAAGCGGCCGTTGGGCGTTCGGGGCAGGGCGGCCGTTGGGCGTTCGGCGCGGGGCGGCCCTGGGAGGACAGAGCGCCAGATCGGGACAGGGTGCGCGTTCAGGGCGGGGTGGCCCGTTGGGAGCGGACTCCCGCTCGGGGCTAGGCGACCGTTGGGGACTGGGCGGCGCTCGGGGCAGGGCGCCCGTCGGGAGCGGGGCGCTCGGTCGAAACAGGGTGCGCGTTCGGGCGGGGTACGCGTGGCTGGCAAACGCACGGTGGTCCGAAGAGTCGTCCGGCGCCTGAGCAGCCGAACGGTGGGTCAGCAGCGGTCGTGTTGTGGTGAGGCGCCGGTGGGGCCTGCGTCTATGCGCCATTCGCCCTCTACCTCGGTGAGGGGGAAGATGACGTTCCAGCGGATGCACTCGGCGGGCAGTTCCAGCGGGGCGTCGGCGGGGTCTTGTTTGCTGACGAAGGTGAGCAGGATCCTGGCGTTGCTGACGGGGCCGGTCTCGATGCGGTAGACGACGACGCTGCCGTCCTGGGTGGTGCGGTAGGCGGCGCGCCAGGTGTCCTCGGGCATGTCCTTGACGCGGGCCTCGGTGACGGTGGTCTTCCAGCGGGCGTAGTTCTTGCCGTTGATGGCGTCGAAGTAGGTCTGCAGGAGTTGGCGGACCGTCTCGTAGAGCGGGTGGCCGGTGGCGTCCTGGGTGGCGCGGACGTCGCGGGGGCCCGGTTGGGCGCTGATCGGGATGGCGCTCGCGCTGGGCAGGATCGGGGCGGACTGGGACTGCCGCTCGACCGCGACGGTCGCGTACAGCTCCCTGGCGACCATGGCGGCCGCGGCGGCGGCGACCACGGCGACGAGGATCACCGGGAGCAGCCACCGTTGGCGCTCCTGGTCAGGGGCCGGATGCACGCCGCCAGCCTGCCACAGGCGCGCCGGGGAACTCAGCCCGACAGGGTGATCCGCATGGCCCGGCCGACGATCTCGCGCAGCACCGGGTCGTCCTGGGTGGAGGGTTGGTCCAGCCACACGACCTGGACCAGCTTGACGCTGTTGCCCTCGCGGCCGGAGGCGCGCAGCGCGGTCTGGAACGGCGGCACCGCCCCGCCCGGCCAGGCGACGCCCTCGGCGGCCTGGTCGAGCACGGTCCCGGCGCCGGGGCGGTCGAGGACGGACTTGAGCTCGGCGGCCGAGGTGCTGCCGGTGAAGCGCAGGACGCCGACGAGGACGGCGGCGCGGTGGCCGGTGGTGGTGGCCTCGAAGCGGCCGCGCAGCAGGCGGGCGCAGCCGTTGCGCTCCAGCCAGGTCCGGACCTCGCCGTCGGTGTGGGCGGCGCAGTCGGTGGCCGAAGCGGTGCCGACGCCCGCGAACTCCACGGCCGCCTGCGCCGGGGCCCCGGTGCCGCGCGCGGGTCCGGTCGAGGAGTTGTCGGCGCTGACCGCCACGGCGATGCCGACCACGAGCACCAGCGCGACGACAACCGCCGCCACCACCGGCCACCAGCGCACCCGCTTGGGCTTGGCGGCAGGCGCGGGGCGGCGCAGGGCGGTCAGCGGCAGGATCGTGGTGCGCTCGGCGGCGGCCTCGGCGGAGAGGCCGTCCGGGAATCCCTCGGCGGCCAGGTCGTCGTCGGTGAGCGTCGAACCCGGTTCCAGAACGGCGAGCACCCGGCGGAGTTCGTCAATGGGGCACGGCCGGGTGTGCACGGCGAGTTCCCTGGCGACCGCGAGCAGTGTCATCGGTTCCGGGTGCAGAATCCGAACACCCCGGTCTTTGTCGGCGGTGGGCTGGTCGACCTGGGACACATAGGGACCGACCGCGACAACGGTGCACACCGGGAGTGGGCGCGGTTGTTTCTCGCGGACCAGGGCCGCGACCGCAGCGGTGGCGCCGAGCGCGTTGGCCGCCGGGTTCACCGGCCCGTCCGGCCTGCTGATCGGCCAGCCGTCGACCTTCCAGCGGTCCTCGAGCGGGGCCTCCAGCCGCAGCGCCGGGTCCGGCAGGTCGACGCCGAGCACCACGAGCACGCCGCGGGGCAGCAGGACCACCGCCTCCACCGCGGAGCCGAACCCCGGTACCCGCACGCCGAGCAGGGCGATCCCGCCCGCGACCGCGTCGCCGCGGCCCCACGAGGTCAGCGCGGCCCGCACGTGCATGCCCACCTCGGACGTCGTCTCACCGACGCGGACCAAGCGCACGGGCGTCACCTCCGGCAGCGAGTTGGTGGGATTCCCACCATGGCATGACACGCTAGCGGGAGCACCACACGACCGAGTGACGAGATGGCCGCACGTGCCGGAGACCCGCCCATGTCTCACCGGGTCGGGGTAGCCCGATCGCGGAAAGATCACGACTTCACGCAACTCCGCCCCGTCCCGCGCGTCTTCTGGGGAAGATCAACCGGGGCGGTCGGGGGGAAAACCACCGCCCCGGCCGCGCCGTGCCCGCATTCCGGGCGCAATTGCTGGGGCGTGGGGTGATTTCGGGGTTCGTGTGGCCAAAGTGTCCGGTGGCAGGGCACAATGGCGCCGGGAATACCGCGTGTGGTCAGCAGACACCCGTTCCGGCGCAGGACGTAGGGGAAGACGATCCTCGTCGAGCAGCGGAGGTCAGCAGTGAGCACCCGTGGCAACACCCAAGGTGTGGTGTACGTCCACTCGTCGCCGGCTGCGGTCTGTCCGCATGTCGAGTGGGCGATCTCGGGCACCCTCGGGGTGCGCGCCGAGTTGCGCTGGACAGCGCAACCGGCCGCCCCCGGTCTGCTGCGCGCGGAATGCGCGTGGACCGGCGAACAGGGCACCGGGTCGAAACTGGCCGCCGCCCTGCGCGCGTGGCCGATGACCCGGTTCGAGGTCACCGAGGAACCCAGCCACGGCATGGACGGCGAGCGCTACTGCTACGCCCCCACGCTGGGCCTGTGGCGGGCGCGCACCAGCGCCAGCGGCGACATCGTCGTGGACGAGAACCAACTGCGCGCCATCGCCGCCTCCGCCCGCGGTGGTGAGTCCTTCGCGTTCAAGGTCGACGAACTGCTCGGCGCCTCGTGGGACGAGGCGCTGGAGCCGTACCGGCGCGCCGGTGATGGCGCGCCGGTGACCTGGCTGCACCGGGTCGGCTAGCCGCCGAACTCGACCGCCACCTCCGGCGCGTAGGCGAACAGGCCAGGCAGTCCACCGGTGTGCAGGAAGACGATGGTCTCGGCCTGCCCGATCTCCCCCGACCGCGCGGCCGCCACCAGGTAGGCGGCCGCCTTGCCGGTGTAGACGGGGTCGAGCGTGATGCCCTCCGTGCGGGCGAACAGGGCCAGCGCGGCCCACACGTCCGGGGTGGGGATGCCGTAGCCGGGGCCGACCGCGCGGTCGTCGGTGTGCAGGGTCGCCAGCGCGGGCTCGGGGGCGCCGAGCAGGGCGGCGGTATCCGTGGCGAGGCGGGTGATGTCGGCGCGGGACTCGTCGGCGGTGTGCGACACGCAGGCGGCGTCGAGGCGGATCGAGCGGCCGTCCAGGCCGAGCGCGACGCCCGCGGCGGTGCCCGCGCTGCCGACCGGCACGACGACCCGGTCCGGGGTGATGCCTGCCGCGTCGAGTTGGGTGAGCAGTTCGGCGGTCGCGGACACGTACCCGAGGACCCCGGTGGCGTTCGAGCCGCCGACCGGGATGGTGATGGCGGTCCGGTCGTGCTCGGCGGCGTCGGCGGTCAACTCGCGCAGCTTTTCGGCAACCTCGTGTTCATCGGCGCAGAGGTGGATGTTCGCCCCGAAGACACGGTGCAGCGCCATGTTCCCGGACCGCTCATAAGCCTCACCCGATCGCGGGACGGCGCGGGTCAGCACAAGATCACACCGCAGACCCAGGCGCGCGCACGCGGCAGCGGTCTGCCTGCCGTGGTTGGTCTGCAAGGCGCCGAATGTGATCACCTGCTCGACCCCGTCGGCCACCGCGGAACCGAGCAGGAACTCCAGTTTTCGCAGCTTGTTGCCACCCACCCCCAATCCACTGACGTCATCGCGCTTCACCAGCAGGCGGCTGACGCCGAGTGCGGCGGCGAGCCTGGGGCAGTCGTCGAGCGGGGTCGGCCAATGACCGAGCGGGAGCCGGGGGAACGCGGTCAGCGGGTGCGTCATGGGCGAACTGTAACGCCGGCGGGCCGCCAAGCGAGAAGGCCCGGATTGGGCCGCCGGAAATACCTGACCGACCCCCATGTTGCCTGGTAGGCAATTACCGCCGAACGGGTGGCGGTTTACGACCCCCGATTCCACTTACGGGTCTGAGCTGCGAAAACGCTGGATCGGAAGCAGGCCATACGGCCCGGTTCGGACCAACCGGGCACGTCGCTTTCTCGCTAGTGGACCGGCTACCCCCGATGGGGTACTAATAAAGGGACCGCCGCCCCGGGGCGCTGGCTGGTTCCGCGACCGGGCTACCGATACGCTTCCCCCGATCGGTTCAGCAATACCCGGACCGCGGCCGGGACCGGCGATGGAATTAGCCGCCGGACCGGGCCGGGAAACGAACTCTCATCACGCGGAGGAAACCGTGGCGCAGAAGACAGTTGTGGAACTCGTCGACGACATCGACGGTGGCCGGGCGGACGAGACCGTCGCCTTCGCCATCGACGGCGTGGAGTTCCTGATCGACCTCTCGAGAGAGAACGCCGCACGACTGCGAGATTCCCTCGCCCAGTACGTCGGGCACGCCAGGCGCACCGACGGCAGGAAAGCCCGCAACGGCACCCTGCGCCGCTTCGGCCCGACCCGGTTGGACAACCAGGCCATTCGGGAATGGGCGCGCTCCCAGGGGGAGAACATCGCCGAGCGCGGCCGCATCCCGCAGGCGCTGGTGACCAAGTTCCAGGAAGCCCACGGCACCTCCTGAGGGTGACCGCGGTCCCGGCGCCGCCGCCTGCCCGGACACCCGCCACGGGCAGGCAGGCCGCCGAGGGCCAGGCCGCTAGGCGGGCAACCGGTGCGGCGAGGGGGCCGACCACGCACCGAGCCTGCGCACGGCGGCGACGACGGCGGGTTCGGGGGCTCCCAGGGCCCGGATGACCCCGCGCAGGTGCGGCGCGGTGGAGCGCAACGCCCTGGCCAGCGCCGTGGTCATGCCCCGGGGGTACGGGGAGCGGCCGTAGTGGTGGTGGGCCCAGGTGGGCAGTAGCGAGTAGCTCAGGTGTCCGATGGTGGGCTCGTAGAGCGCGACGCCGAACGCGAGCCGCCCGCGCAGCGGTGGGCGGTGCAGGAAGGCGTAGATCACGTCCGCGTCGGGGGTGCGGCGCAGCAGCGGGCGGATCTCGCGCAGGTAGGCGCGCATGGCATCGGTCGAGCCGGGCACCTCGTCCGGGTCGAGACCGACGAGCGCGGCGGTGGCGCGCTGCTCGTGCAAGTAGCGGTCGGCGTGGACCTTGGTCAGCGGGTAGCCCGCGCGGCGGACAACAGCGAGGAATGACGACACCTCGGCGCAGTGCACCCACAGCAGCAGTTCCGGGTCGTCGATCCGGTAGGTCTCACCGCTCTCGGGGTCGGTCGCGCGCAAGGCGCGGTGCACACCACGGACCCTCGCGGCGGCGGCGTGCGCCTCTTGCACCGTGCCGTAGGTGGTGACGCCGACGAAGTCTGCGGTGCGCTTGAGCCTGCCGAGCGGGTCGGTGCGGAAGTCGGAGTTCTGCACGATGGCCGCGACCGCCCTCGGGTGCAGCGCTTGCAGGTAGAGGCTACGGACGCCGCCGAGCCACATCGCCGGGTCGGCGTGCAGCTGCCAGGTCACCGAGTCCGGTCCGAACAGCCCGCGTTCGCCCATCTCCCGAGTGTGCCACGCCCACCACTATTGCGACACAGGCTCGCATTCCACGTCGCGGAATCCTCCGAAACCGGAGCGGTCGATTGAGACCGGCCGCGTGCGGCACGAAAACACCACGGTGCACCAGGTAAGCGAAGTCAACTGGTTCCGCGATTAACCACAGACGTCGCCTGCGGTCCGAAAAGGCCGGTGGTGATTCCGCCGAACCGACTCGCGGTCAGCTGATCCCGGAGGTGGTGGCACCCTGAGGTTCGACCTGGCTGAGGAACTCCTCGATCCGCCGCTCCCTGCGGTACCCGGGCCGGTAGTGGGCGCGGTCGAGCGGGATCACCTTGTCGCCCACCGTGATCGCCGGGTACCGGTACACACCGCGGCCGAGCGGGGCGCGCGCGTCGCGCCGCCACAGGCCGTCGACATCGGCCAGCACTACCGTGCGCAGGCCGCGGACGGTCCGGACGCCCAGCTTGCCGTCGCGGATGAAGCAGTACGGGAACAGCGCCTGGTAACCGGTCGCGGCGGCCGTGGTGCAGGCCGCCGCGACGAACAGGACCTTGTCGAGCCCGCTCTCCGGTGTCCACAGCAGCACCGCGAGCACCACCCCGAGCAGGCACGCCGACGCCGTCCACAGCAGACCGATCCGCTCGACCGGGTGCCGGTACAGGGCGAGCGGTCTCACGGCCGCGCGGTGATCTGCTGCACTGCCCAGCCGTTGCCGTCCGGGTCGCTGAAGAAGAGGAAGCCCGAGTTGTTCAGGTCGTCGTCGTCGGTCGCGGGCCGGAAACCGCCCTCGCGGGAGGCGTACTGGACCTCGCCGACCTCGACCCCGCGCGCGACGAGCTCCGCGTGCGCCGCGCGGATGTCGTTGACCACCAGCTGCAGGCCCTGCAGCGATCCGGGCTCCATCGACCCCATGCCGATGACGATCGAGCAGCCCGAGCCGGGCGGGGTGAGCTGCGCGAACCGCACCGACCCGGCCTGGGTGTCGTGGTCGACGTGGAAACCGAGCCGGTCGGCGTAGAACGCCTTCGCCCGCTCCACGTCGCTGACCGGCACGACGACGACTTCCAGGGTCCACTGCATGAGGTCCTCCAACCAGCCGGGCCGAACGGCCCAAGCATGGCAGAAGGGTCTCAGAGCGCCTTCAGTTCCTCCGTGACATCGGCGACCGACGCCTTCGCGTCACCGAAGAGCATGGTGGTCTTCGGGTCGAAGTAGAGCGCGTTGTCGACGCCCGCGAACCCCGGCGCCATGCCGCGCTTGAGCACGATCACCGAGCGGCTCTCGTCGACGTTGAGGATCGGCATGCCGTAGATCGGCGAGTCCTGGTCGGTGCGCGCGGCCGGGTTGGTCACGTCGTTGGCGCCGATGACCATGGCCACGTCGGTGCGGGCGAACTCGCGGTTGATGTCGTCCATCTCCTTGAGCCGCTCGTAGGGCACGTCCGCCTCGGCCAGCAGCACGTTCATGTGGCCGGGCATCCGGCCCGCGACCGGGTGGATGGCGTAGTACACCGACACCCCGCGCGACTCCAGCAACTCGGCCATCTCACGCACCGCGTGCTGGGCCTGCGCCACCGCCATCCCGTAGCCGGGGACGATGATCACCTGGTTGGCGAAGGCCATCTGGATCGCGGCGTCCGAGGCGCTGGTGCGCCGGACCGTCTGGTCGCCGGTGGCCTGGGTCGTGCCGCCGCCCCCGCCACCGCCGAACCCACCGGCGACGATCGCGGGGATGGACCGGTTCATCGCCTTGGCCATCAGGTTGGTCAGGATCGTGCCGGAAGCACCGACGATCATGCCTGCCACGATGAGTGCGGTGTTGTCCAGCGCCAGGCCCATGGCCGCGGCGCTGAGGCCGGTCAGGGCGTTGAGCAGCGAGATGACCACCGGCATGTCCGCGCCGCCGATCGGCAGCACCACCATCACGCCGAGCACGGCCGAGGCCAGCAGCAGCCCGATGATCAGCAGCTGCGCGTCGCCGCCACCGATGATCACCACCGCGAAGGCGATCGAGGCCAGCAGCAGCACCAGGTTCAGCGGCTGCTGGAGCCTGCCGATCCCGACCGGGCGACCGGTGATCACCTCCTGCAGCTTGCCGTAGGCCACCAGCGAGCCCCAGAACGAGATCGAGCCGACGATCGCGGAGAACAGGCTGGCCACCGCGACGTGCGCGGGCGAACCGTCGAACCCGTGGCTCTCCCGGAACTCCACCCACGCGATGAGCGCGACCGCGCCGCCGCCGACCCCGTTGAACAGGGCCACCATCTGCGGCATCGCGGTCATCTTCACCTGCTTGGCCGACGGCACGCCGACCGCGGTGCCGATCCCGACCCCGAGCAGGATCAACCACCAGTTGCCCATGCCGGGGGTCAGCAGGGTCGCCACGACCGCGACCCCCATGCCCGCGGCGGCGATCCAGTTGCCGCGCACCGCGGTGCGGGGACCGGTCAGGCCCATCAAGCCGTAGATGAACAGGGCGAAGGCCACGATGTAGAGCAGCTGGATGACGACATCGCGGCTCATCGCTGCTCCTTCTTCTGGTTGGTCTTGCTCCCACCCGCCCGCCCTGGCGCCTTGAACATCGACAACATCCGGTCAGTCACCAAGAAGCCGCCGATGACGTTGATCGTGCCGAAGGCGATGGCGATGACCAGCAGGATCTTGTCCAGCACGCCCTCGGCACCGAGTCCGGCGACGATGAGACCGCCGAGCAGGACGATGCCGTGGATGGCGTTGGTGCCGGACATCAACGGGGTGTGCAGCGTGTTGGGGACCTTCGAGATCACCGCGAAACCCACGAAACCCGCGAGCACCAGGATGGCGAGGTTCTGCACCAGCATCTAGACCTCCTGCCCGGTGACGCAGGCACCCGCGACCACCTCGTCGGTGAAGTCGAGCGCGAGCGCCCCGTCCTTGGCCACCAGCAGGTCCAGCAGCGCGGCGACGTTGCGGGCGTAGAGCTCGCTGGCGTGCTCGGGCATGGTGGCGGGCAGGTTCAGCGGTGCGGCGATGGTCACCGCGTGCTCGACGACGACCGCGCCGGGACTGGTGAGCTCGCAGTTGCCGCCGGACTCCCCGGCCAGGTCGACCACGACGCTGCCCGCGCGCATCCCCTGCACCGCCTCGGCGGTGACCAGCGTCGGCGCGGTGCGGCCGGGCACCTGGGCGGTGGTGATCACCGCGTCGAACCCGGTGATCGCCTTGGCCAGTTGCCGTTGCTGCTCCGCGCGTTCGTCGTCGGTCAGCGCGCGGGCGTACCCGCCGCTGCCGGTCGCCTCGATGCCCAGGTCCAGCCACTGCGCGCCGACCGAGCGGACCTGGTCGGCGACCTCGGGCCGCACGTCGTAGCCGGTGGTGTGCGCGCCGAGCCTGCGCGCGGTCGCCAATGCCTGCAAGCCCGCGACTCCGACGCCGAGCACGAGGAGTTTCGCGGGCGGGACCGTTCCCGCGGCGGTGGTCAGCATCGGGAAGAACCGGGTGAGGTGCTCGGCGGCCAACAACGCGGCGCGATACCCGCCGACATTGGCCTGCGAGGACAGCGCGTCCATCGACTGGGCGCGGGAAATGCGCGGGATCGACTCCATCGCGAACGCCGTGACACCCGCCGCGCGCAGAGCTTCCGCCTTTTCCGGTTGGGTCAACGGGGCCAGGAAGCCGATGAACACCGCACCGGCGCGGAGTCTGGCGATCTCGTCGTCGGTCGGCACCGCGACCTTGACCACCACGTCGGCCGACCACGGGTCGCCCAGCGCCGCACCGGAATGGACATACGCGTCATCGGGGATGAGCGCCGCCGAGCCAGCGCCTGGCTCGACGACCACGGAGATGTTCCTGGCGGCCAGCCGCTCGACCACCTTCGGCACGAGCGCGACCCGCCGCTCGCCCCCCGCGGTCTCAGCGGGCACGCCCACCACTGTGTTGGCGGTCACAGTACAGTTGTACCATTTGCGGCCACCGACCGCTGGTCATCACCAGTTGCCACTCGGCCGACCCGGGCGGCGGCCCGGTCCACTCCACCAGCCGCCGGAAAATGTAGCCGATAGTAGGCTGGAAATCCGCGCCGTCGATTTACCGGGGGAATACCCACGGTGGGTCCGGACGTCATGGCCATCGCGCACCACGTACCGCCGAAAAGACGCGAAAAGAACCCTTTGACGGTGTTCCGAGCGGCGCAGTTGCCCGCACTGCTCCACTCGATGGGCAATGCGTGTGAAGCAGATCACAGCCGGTTGTCCCGGATCGCGCACACCGATAGCTTTCAGAGGGTAATGGGGGCTCACCATCGCGAATGACCCGGAGCGCACGGCTTCGGGAACTGGGGAACGCGAGAGGCTGATCTAAGGTCACGCAGTCGGTCGTGGCCTGCGCCCGCGCAGCGCGTTCTGGGGTGAACACAGCGTCTGCGCGGCAAGCGGTCCACTCGCGTCGATCGCACCGCCACCGAGCGTGGCCGACCTTGTGAGGTTTGACGACCATGCACACAGCACGATCAACCGGGGCACTGCGGGCGGACCGCCCGGCCACCGAGCTCGGCGAGTTCCTGCTGGCGACCCGGCTGCGCCGGGGGATGACGCAGTCGCGCCTCGCGGTGCGCTCGGGGGTCAGCGAGCGCACCATCCGCGACCTCGAACTCGGCAAGGTCGAGCGGCCGCGCAAGCAAACCCTGCTGCTGCTCGCCCGCGCGTTGCACATGAGCCCGTCGGACCACCTGCGGCTGCAGTCCGGCGGCGCGGTACCCGCCACCGCGTCCCAGCTGCCGCCCACCGCCGCCGCGCCGCTGGTCGGCCGGGACAGGGTGGTCACCGGGGTGGTCGAGCTGCTCACCACCGGCGGGCACCGCTGGGTGTCCCTGGTCGGCGTCGCGGGCGTGGGCAAGAGCAGGGTCGCGGCCGAGGTGGCCAGGGCGCTGCACGACGCGGTGCCCGACCCGGTGTGGTGGGTCGACCCCGGCGCGAGCCCGGCCCCGCTGCCCGGCACGGTCGCCGACCTGCTGCTCGGCGGCGCGAGCCCGCGGCTGGCCGAGCTGGCCGCCCTGGTCGGCGACACCCCGGCGTACCTGGTGGTCGACGACCGGGTGCCCGGCCGGGTGCCCGAGTCCGGTCTGGCCGAGCTGCTGAGCCGATGCCCCCGGCTGCGGCTGCTCACCACCGCGCGCGTGCCCTCGGCCAGGCCGGAGGCGCACACCGTCGCGCTGCGGCCGCTGGCCGCGCGCGGTGACGGGCCGGACTCGCCCGCCACCCGGCTGCTGGTCTCGCGGTTGCGCGCCCAGGGCCAGGACCGCTCGTTCCCGGCCGCCGAGCTGCGTGAGCTGTGCGACGCGCTCGACGGCGTCCCGGCCGCGCTGATCGCCGCGGCGAGCTGGTTCCCGCTCTACCCGCTGCCGCGGCTGGTCGAGGCGGCCCGCCGCGACCCGTTCCAGCTCACCACCCCGGCCGGGCCAGCCACCCGGCGCGTCGTCGGCGACCTGCGCGCGGCGGTGACGGCGACGCTCGACGGGCTGCGCGGGTCCGACACCGCGCTACTGGCCGGGCTCGTCGGTCCCGGCCGGTCGGTGCGCGACGTGGCGCGCGAGCGCGGCGTCCCGGAGCAGGTGGCCGCGGCGGCGTTGCACCGGTTGCTCCAGGCCGGTCTGATCCGGCCGACCGGGGTGCCCGGGGAGTTCCGCGCGCTGAACATGGTCCGGTCGCTGCTGGCCCCGCGCCGGG
Source organism: Actinokineospora cianjurensis (assembly GCF_003663795.1). NCBI lineage: Bacteria > Bacillati > Actinomycetota > Actinomycetes > Pseudonocardiales > Pseudonocardiaceae > Actinokineospora > Actinokineospora cianjurensis. Next base: position 203,079 of record NZ_RCDD01000004.1, on the reverse strand, counting down.
TGGGACCGCCCCGGCGGTGAGCAGGCGGCCGCCCCGACCCGCACCCGGTCGTCGGGGCTGCCCCGAGAGCGTCTCCGACTGGAGATGATCCGTGCCTGGTATCGGCCTACAGCCCGGCCGGGCCACTTCGCCGGTGCGCACCGGTGTCGCGGTCCGGTTGGTCAGCCCCGCACCGGACCGCGGTCGAGGTGGGATTCCCCCCTCGACCGGCGGTACCGTCGGTCGACGGCCGCGGCGAACGCGGGCGCGAGCGGGACGGGGGCAGGCCATGGCAGGCGAGTTCGACAGCACCAGGGAGACCATCGCGGAGGTGGCCGAGTCGGCCGCGGCGCACGCGGGCAAGATCGCGGTGATCATCGCGGACGCCGTGCGCGACATCGCCAAGGAGGTCGGCGCCTGGGTCACCGAGGTCGTCGACGCGGGCGCGGCGGCCAGGGACTCGGCGGCCGACCACGGGGACGTCGTCGACACCCCGGTCGCCCCCGAGCCCGTCGTCCCGCCGGAGCCGGTCGTCGACACCGAGGCGAACGCCAGTGCCGAACCGACCACTGACGCCGAGGCGGACGGGGCGGCCGGTGGTGGAGCGGTGCGGGAGCGCTAGCCAGTCGATCGGGTGATCACTCTACTGTGGACTCGCCGCGCGCGGCGGGTTCTGCCAGGCTGCTAGCCGCTGTCAACCCCCTGCCGGACTAGGAGCACAAACCCGCATGCGCACAACAGTTCTGCGCCTCGGAACCGCACTCGGTTTCGTCGCGTTCACCCTCGGCCTGGCTACCGCGACCGCGACGAGCGCGGCGGCCGAGACCACCGACGGCGGTGTCACCGGCGAGTCGATCGTGCCGGACCTGACCATCAACGTGATCAACGCCGACTCGGTGAACGTGGCCAGCCCACTGATCGACCTCACCGGGACCAACCCCTGATCGGAGCAGTCCGAGCACGCCGGGCCGGGGCTTTTGCTCCGGCCCGGCGTTTTTATGATCACGCCACCCACGGACGGGTGTCCTCCTATCGTGGGCGCGGCGATCAGTGAGTTCCGCTCACCGCAGCCGGTTTCTTCCCCCGAAGGTGTACCAATCGCAGTACAAGGGCCATCCGGGCGCGAAATTCGATCACGAACGTGGCCACCCCAATGTGGACTCGCCAGGGCCATTGTCCTTCTGGAACGCTCATGAGTGTCCAATTCGGCCAGTCACTAGGAGCTCTTCCCCATGCGCAAAGCCGCACTCCGCCTCGGTTTCCTGGCAACTGCCACGGCTCTCGCCGTCGGCTTCGCGGCCCCGACGGCCTCCGCTGAGGCGACGGACATCCCGGTGTCCGCGGTCGTCACCCTCCTCGCGAACGCGAACATCGACATCGCGGGTCTCGACGACGACCTGCTCGAGGACCTCGCCGACCACGACTCGATCTACGAGCTCGAGCACCTGCTCGACTGGGCCAACGACCTCGCGGCCGACCTGGACATCGACGTCGAGGACGCGCTCTGGATCCTCAACGAGGAGCTGGACGGCGACGGCCTGCTCGGCGACCTGCTCGACGGTCTGGACATCGACCTGGACCTCGACCTGGACCTGCTCGACGACCTCGACCTCGATGACATCCTCGACCTCGACGGCGACCTGCTGGGCAATCACGGCCTGCTCGACGACCTGCTCGACGGCGACCTGCTCGACCTCGACATCGACGCCGACATCGACCTCGACCTGCGCGGCACCCACAGCCACAACGCCAGCACGGGCAACACCGACACCACCAGCCCGGTCGCCCCGGTCACCGATGTCGTCGCCGACGTGACCGACACCGTCACCGACGTGACCGCCCCGGTCACCGACGCGGTCAGCGACCTGACCAACAACCTGACCGACACCACGAACACCGGTGCGGACAGCGGCGTGGACACCGAGTCCAAGTAACGCCACCCACCCGGCGAAAGGGCCACCAACCACACCGGTTGGTGGCCCTTTCCCTTGCCCGACAACCCCACCACACGACGGCGGGGTACCAGACCAGCAATGACCAGCCAACACCTCGGCAGCGGCGGCCCCAGTCGCCCACTGGCCGCCACGAGCGCCCGCCCACGCCAGCGAGGCACGGTCCTCGCTGGACAAGACGGCACGGCTGAACTGCTCGGCGGAAGTGGCCCTGAGCCTGGTGGACGCCGCCGAGGGCCGCTCACGCCACAGCGGCCACGTCGCTGGACGGTGCGGTGCCAGGCGACGGCGGGTCAGATCTGCGACGGCACAACGGCGTCCACCCAGTGCGGACCGGGCTCCGCGACAACCCGGCTGAACCGCCCCCCGGCGGTAGTGGAACTGGTCGCCGCATAGCCACCGCCCATGCCGACGAGAGCACCGGCGCGGGTCAGATCAGCGACGGCACGATGGCGTCGATCAGGTGCGGGCCGGGTTCGGCGATGGCGCGGCTGAACTGCTCGGCCAACTCCTCGGCGGTGGTGGCCCTGGTCGCGGGGACGCCCATGCCCTCGGCGATGCGGACGAAGTCGAGGTCCGGGGCGGCGAGGTCCAGCAACGCCTTCGCCTTGGGGCCCGCTGCCTCGGCGCCGACCCTGGTGAGTTCCATCCGCAGGATGGCGTAGGCGCGGTTGTTGAGGACCACCGTGGTCACGTCCAGGTTCTCCCTGGCCATGGTCCACAGCGCGGAGATCGTGTACATCGCGCTGCCGTCGGCCTGCAGGCAGATCACCGGTCGGTCCGGGCAGGCGACCGCGGCACCCACCGCGACCGGCAGGCCCTGGCCGATGGCGCCGCCGGTGAGGGTGAGCACGTCGTGGCGGGGTGCTCCCGCGGTGGTCATCGGGATCATCAGGCCGGAGGTGTTGGCCTCGTCGGAGATGATGGCGCCCTCGGGCAGCAGCGCGCCGATGACCTCGGTCCAGTTCTGCGGGGTGAGCGGGCCTGCGGGCAACTCGGGCCGGGAAGCGTTCTGCAGCACCGGTTCCACGCCCTCGGCGACCAGGTCGGCCAGCCGCTCCAGGGCGTCGACGACATCGTCGGCGTGGTCGGCGAGCAGGTGGGTCGCGCAACCGTCCGGCGTCAGCTCGCTCGCCTTGCCCGGGTAGGCGAAGAACGACACCGGCGCCTTGGCCCCCGCCAACACGAGGTGCCGGACGTCGGTGAGCTGCCACTGCACCTGCTCGGCCAGGTAGCCCAACCGGTCGACGGCAGGCAGGCCCGCGCCGCGTTCGATGCGCGCGGGGAAGGTCTCGACGAACAACCTCACCCCGGTCGCTGCGGCGATCCGACTGGCCGCCCGCAACCCGCGCTCGCGCGTCGACGCCCCACCCAGCAGGATCACCGTCGACTCGCCGGACCGCACCACTTCGGCGACCCCGGCGAGCGTCGAATCCTCCACAGTGGACTTGCCCCTCGGTGGAACAGGATTCGCCGCGACGCCACCATCACCCCACGACACGTCGGCAGGCAGCACCAGGTTCGCGATCCGCCCCTCGGCCGCGGCCGCCACGGCCTCAGCGGCATCGGCACCGATCTTCGCCGGGTCGACGCAGGTCCGGCTCCACCCACCGGTCCACCCGGTCAACGCGTCGATGTCGGACTCCAGCGGGGCGTCCACGGCTTTGTGGTGCTGCGCGTGGTCCCCGATCACGTTCACCACGGGGGTCCGACCCCGCCGCGCGTTGTGCAGGTTCGCCAACCCGTTGACCAGACCCGGCCCCAAGTGCAACAACGTCGCCGCGGGCCGCCCCGCCATCCGCGCGTACCCGTCCGCGGCACCGGTGACCACACCCTCGAACAACGCCAACACCCCGCGCATCTCCGGCACGGAGTCCAACGCGGCCACGAAGTGCATCTCCGAGGTGCCCGGATTGGCGAAGCACACCTCGACACCGGAGTCGGCGAGAGTGCGGATCAGAGCCTGCGCGCCGTTCATACCTGTCCTTCGTGGTGGTCGCCGCCATCCCGGGCAGTGCTGCCATCAGGGGTGCTGCCGTCGGGGGTGCCGTCTTCGAGGGTGCCGTCGTCGGGGGTGCTGTCGAGGAGGACGCCGGGGTTGAGGATGCCCGCGGGGTCGAAGGCGTGCTTGATGCGGTGCAGGAGCGCGAGTTTGGCCGGGTCTTCCAGGTCCAGGAAGTACCGCCGCTTGGTGCGCCCGAGGCCGTGTTCGCCGGAGATCGCGCCGCCGAGGGTCATGGCGGCGGCGAAGAGGGCCTTGAGCACGGTGGCGCGCTTGTCCGGGTCCTTCTGGAACAGCGCGAGGTGCACGTTGCCGTCGCCCGCGTGTCCGCAGCCGACGATGAAGGTCTCGTTGGCCTGGGCGATCGTGGTCACCTCGGCCATGAACGCGGGCAGCGCCGCGCGCGGGACGACGGTGTCGATCACGTCGTCGGCGCCCGCCGCCTTCGCGGTGTGGAAGGCCCGTTCCCGGGCCTCGACGAGCTTGCGCGCCGCGCCACCGGGCAGGACGTAGACGTCGATGGCGCCGAGGTCGGACAGGAGTTGGCCCGCGGCCTCCACATCGGCGTCGAGCCGGTCCTGCTCCCGGTTCTCCAGCATCACCACCAGGTACGCCTGCGCGGTGTCGCGGACCTCGTCGGGCACGCCGAGCTGGAGGTCGGCGGTGTAGGTGATGGCACCCATGGTCAGGCCGTCGATGTACTCCAGGATCAGCGGCGCGAGCCCGGACGCGACGACCTCGGGCACGGCGGCGGTGACCCCGGCGAGGTCCCGGAAGGGGGCGAGGACGGTCGCGTTGTGCCGGATCCGGGGCCGCAGCTTGAGGGTGGCCTCGGTGACCAGGGCCAGGGTGCCCTCGGAGCCGACGATCAGCTGGGTCAGGTCGTAGCCGGTGCTGGACTTGACGAACTTCCCGCCGGTGCGCAGGACCTCGCCGGTGGGCAGCACGGCTTCGAGCCCGAGCACGTGGTGGCGGGTGACCCCGTACTTGACCGCCCGCATGCCACCGGCGTTGGTGGCGACGTTGCCGCCGAGGCTCGCGCTCAGCTCGCCGGGGTACACGGGGTAGACCAACCCGGCCGCGGCGGTCCTCTCGTCGAGTTCGCGCAGCGTCACGCCCGGCTGGACGACCGCGACGTGGTTGTCGGTGTCGATCTCCAGGACGGCGTTCATCCGCTCGAACGACACCACGATCCCGTTCGCGCTGGGGATGGCACCGCCGGACAGGCCCGTCCCGCACCCGCGCGCCGTGACCGGCACCCGCTCCTCGGTGGCCACCCGCAACACCGCGGCGACCTCTTCGGCGGTACGCGGCCGGACCACGTAGGCAGGCCGCACCAAGGCCGTGCTCAACGCCTCGTCGTGCCCGTACTCCTCGGCCACGTCGGCACCCGACCGCACATCCTCGACGACTCCCGCGAGCCTGGCCCCGACATCCGCCATGACACTTCCCTCCGCCGCCGACGCCCTCACGATAGTGCGAATCGGGCAGCCAGGGGATCACCGAGGAACTACCCGAGCAGCAGCCTCGCCGGAGACAGGAGCTCGGGTGCGGTGTCGATGGGCTGGCCCAGGATGAGCCGGGCGGCGGTGACGGCGAGGGCAGGGGCCATCTGGATGCCGTAGCCGCCTTGGCCCGCGAGGAAGGTGAGGCCGGGGTGGTCGGGGAGTTCACCGACGACGGGCTCGCGGTCGGGGGCGAACGTGCGCAGGCCCGCCCACGCGGTGCGGACAGAGCGCAAGCCCAGGGTGGTCACCTCGTTGACCCGGTCGACCGCGAGCGCGATGTCGAGGTCATCCGGCTTGGCGTCGCCCGGGTCGACCGGTGTCTCGTCGGCAGGGGACACCAGCACGCCGGGACCCTCGGGGCGGAAGTAGAAGGTGTCGCCGACATCGGCGACCAACGGCCACCCCTGACCCACCGGCGTCGGACCGGTCGCGATGGCGATGGTCCGGCGCAACGGCCGCAACCCGAGCGCGGGCACCCCGGCCAACCCGGCGATCCGGTCGACCCAGGCCCCGGCCGCGTTGACGACGGTGCCCGCGACGATCTCCTCGGTGCCCGCCGTGACCCGCCACCCCTGCCCGTCGCGGCGCAGCGCGGTCACCGGCGCGCCCCTGCGGATCTCCCCACCCGCCGCCCTCAACCGCTGGACGTACCGCTGGTGCAGCCCCATGACGTCGATGTCCATCGTCCCCGCGTCGACCGCGAACCGGTCGAACCGCCCCGGCCGCAACACCGGACACAGCTCCCGCGCCGCGGCCTCGGTGAGCTCCTCGACCCCATCGAGCCCGCCGACCTCCCCGACCCACAACATCGGCCGAGGACTCAGCACCCCATCCCCGAACAAGGGCGCACTGGCGGCGGTAAGAGCCCGCACAACCGGCCCCCCGTAGCTGGGCGCGTACAGCGCCGCCGACCGCCCCGTCGAGTGCCAGGCCAACTCCGCCTCAGCCTCGACCACCACCACCGACCGGTGCGCGGCCAACTCCGCCGCCACCGAGACCCCCGCCATCCCCCCGCCGACAACCACCACGTCGTAGCCCATGCCGGCCACAGTACGGCCGCCGAGCACGACTTCACGAGCGTCGAGATCCCCGACCGGACCCTGCCTCAGCTGCGTGTCTCCCGCTCAGGGCGCACAGGCACGCAACTCACCGGAGACGGAGACAGAACCAGAGGCGGAGTCAGGCTCACCAGGTGGTGTCAGGGTCAGAGGCCGAGTCAGCGGCGCAACTCGGGGTCGCGGCCGCTGACACCGAGGGCCTGGGACAGGGCGGGGGCGTCCGCCGGGACGGGCACCTCGGGGCCGAACACGCCGTACTCGCGCCCCTGCTCGGCCATGGCGGCGGTGCTGTCGCGGGCCACGGCGGCGACCTCGGGGTCGACGTCGAAGGGCAGCCCGGTCGCGGTGGCCAGGTCCCAGCCGTGCAGGACCAGTTCGGCGAGGAGCATGTCGTGGAAGAACCGGGCGGGCCGCGGGCCCGACATCATCGAGGTCTCGCCGTCGAGCGCACCGGGCGCGTCCCACGCCTCGGCGGCCCGGGTGGCGCCGTCGACGAACCGGGCGGGCCACTGGGCGGCGAAGTCGATGGCCTCGTCCTCGGACCCGTCGGTGGGCGCGGGCAGCTTGCGGGCGACGCGCTCGGCGACGACCCCGCTCCACAGGGTGAGGTGGTTGACCAGGTCCCGCACCGTCCACTCGGGACAGGGCGTCGGCTGGTCGAACTGGTCGGGGGTGACGGCGGCGGCGAGCGCGACCACACCCGAGGTGGCACGCGACATCAAGCTCGGACTCATGGGCGGCACCCTGCCACGCCCCGACCCGCCCCGCTTGAACAAACACGACCGATGTCGGTGGCCGGAGTTACCGTGTCGGTGTGGACACCAGGGGCGTGCTCGACGAGCGGACCGGCCGGACCAAGTTCCGGCTGCGCACCGTCGATCCCTCCCCCGCGCTGGCTCCTTTCGTGCACTACCACTGGATCGTGTCGTGGGACCTCGCCGAACCGTTCACCCAGCAGGTCATCCCCCACCCGAACGTCCACGTCGTGTTCAGCGCGGCGGACGCCCTGGTGCACGGCGTGCCGCTCGGCCGCTTCACCCGCCGCCTGACCGACCGCGGCCGGGTGCTCGGGGTGCGGTTCCACCCCGGCGGGTTCCGCCCGTGGCTGGGCGGCCGCGTCGCCGACCTCACCGACCGCACCGTCCCGGTGGCGGACTGGCTGGGTGTCGCGGACACGGAGAAGCCCATCGCCCGCGCACCGGACGACGACGCCATGGTGGCCGCCGCCGAGGCGCTCCTGCTCCCCCGGCTCCCCGCCGAGGACCCCGTGGTCGCCCAGGTGCGCGACCTGGTCGGCCTGATCCTCGACGACCTCACCCTCACCAGGGTCGACCTGCTCGCGTCGGCGTCGGGCCTGTCCGTGCGCGCCCTGCAACGGCTGTTCAACGAGTACGTCGGCGTCGGCCCGAAGTGGGTCATCCGGCGGCACCGCATGCACGAGGCCGCGGCCAGGGCGGACGCGGGCGGCCCCGTCGACTGGGCCGCCCTCGCCGCCGAACTCGGCTACAGCGACCAGGCCCACTTCACCCGTGAGTTCACCGCCACGATCGGCACCTCCCCCGCCCGCTATAGGTTGCGGACGTGAGCGACTACGAGATCGACGACAACCCCGGTCGCATCGACATGGACGTCCTCTGGACGTACCTGTCGACCGATGCCTACTGGGGCGCCTGGCGCACGCGCGAACAGATCACCGCCCAGGTAGCCGTGTCCTGGCGGGTGGTCGGCGCCTACCACCGCGCCACCGGCGCCCAGGTCGGCTTCGCCCGAGCCCTCTCCGACGGCATCGCCATCGCCTACCTGGCCGACGTGTTCGTCCTGGCACCGGCCCGCGGCCAGGGCCTGGGCAAGGCCCTGGTCCGCGCCATGATCGACGACGGCCCCGGCGCCCGGTTCCGCTGGATGCTGCACACCAAGGACGCCCACACCCTCTACCAGTCCTTCGGCTTCGCCGCCCCTGACGAGACGTACATGGACCGCCCCAGCACGTTCTGACCCAACCGCCCAGCGGTCACCGAACCGCGGGCGGGCACGGGTGTGAGCCGGGCAACGGAAGGTGCCGGGGCGTGGTGGCGTTGTAGTGGGCATGGACGTGGTGGTGATCGGGGCGGGGCAGGCGGGGTTGTCGGCCGCGTACTTCCTGCGGCGGTCGGGGCTCGAGTTCGTGGTGCTGGACGCGAACCCGGGGCCCGGTGGGGCGTGGCAACACCGGTGGCCGAGCCTGCGCTTGGGGAAGGTGCACGGCATCCACGACCTCCCCGGCCTGCCCCTCCCGCACGCGGACGCGTCGCGGCCCGCGTCCGAGGTGGTGGCGGAGTATTTCGGGGCGTACGAGCGCGCGTTCGACCTGCCGGTGGTGCGCCCGGTGGCGGTGCGGGCCGTGCGCGAGACCACCGGTGGCCTATCGGTCGAGTCCGACGCGGGTACGTGGACCACCCGCGCCGTCATCAACGCGACCGGCACCTGGGACAAGCCGTTCTGGCCCCGCTACCCCGGCCGGTTCGACGGTCGGCAGCTGCACACCGCCGACTACGACGGCCCGGAGGAGTTCGCGGGCAAGCGCGTCATCGTCGTCGGTGGCGGCGCGTCGGGTGTCCAGGCGCTGATGGAGATCGCGGACATCGCGGCCGAGACCACCTGGGTCACCCGGCGCGAGCCGGTCTGGCGTGACGAGCCGTTCACGCCGGAGTACGGCCGCGAGGTGGTGGCGAGGGTCGCGGAGGCGGTGGAGTCGGGCAGGGTCCCCGAGAGCGTCGTCAGCGTCACGGGTCTGATGCTGACCCCGGAGGTGGCGGCGGCCCGAGCACGGGGTGTCCTCACCCGGCACCCCATGTTCGACCACCTCACCCCGACCGGTGCCGCGTGGCCGGACGGCCACGAGGTGCGGGCCGACACCATCCTCTGGGCCACCGGCTTCCGGCACGCTCTCGACCACCTGAGCCCGCTCCACCTCCGCAACCCCGGAGGCGGGATCACGATGACGGGCACCCAGGTGGCCGCGGACCCGCGCGTCCACCTGGTCGGCTACGGCCCCTCCGCCAGCACGATCGGCGCCAATCGCGCAGGCAGAGCGGCTGTCACCGCGTTGCGCCGCTACCTCGCCACACCCGTCCCCGCCTGACCCAGGCGACCCGACTCCACGGCACGCGACTCACGGGCCCTGCCCTGGGGAACGCGGGCCCACGTTCCCCCGAGCACACCCGCTCGCCACGCCCGACGGGAAGCGCCTGCCCAGCACCGACCGCCCACGGCGGCGGCCTGTCCTCACCACGGCCAGCTGGCCCGCGATTCCGACTCACCGCCCCGCACGCCGCCGGTGCCGAGCCAGTCCCCGGCAGTCACCCACGGGCACCGGTTCCCGCGAACGAACTCCCCGCGACTCGCCACGCCCCGTCGCCCGCTTGTCATGTGTCCATCTCGACCTCCCTGTGTCGGATCCCCGTTCGGCCCGCACAGCAAGCATCGCCCCGGAGCGCAAGCGCCCTCAACACCTCGCCGGAAGCTGGGGACAACTCAGGTGGTTGTGGACAAACTCAGGGCGTGAACGGGTCGAGCTCCGGGCGTTTGGGGAGTTGGCCGTCGCCGGAGGAGCGACCGGTGAGGCGGCGGGCGATCCAGGGTCCCGCGTGGGCGCGGGCCCAGCGCAGGTCGGAGGTCGCGCGGTCACGCCACGGGGTGGGGTCGACGGGGACCGGGGTGTCCCAGTCGAAGGTGGGCGCGATGCCCAGGGCGCGCAGGGTGGCCTCGGCGACGCGGCGGTGACCCTCGGTGTTGAGGTGGATGCGGTCCGGCGCCCACAGCCCCGGCGAGTCGAACACCCGGGAGGAGAACAGGTCGACCACCACCGCGTCGTGCTCGGCGGCGAGTGTGTCCACCAAGGACAGCAGCCGGGAGATGCGGGGCAGCAGCCGAGAGCTCCCGCGCATGCGCCGGGTCGGGTCGATCACCCGGAACAGCACGACCTGGCGCGAACCGGCGGCGAGGGTGCGGACGGCGTACCGGACCCGGGCGGCGAGCGCGTCCATGTCGCAGGCGGGCCGCAGGACGTCGTTCATGCCGCCCGCGAAGGTGACCAGGTCGGGGCGCATGGCCGCGGCGTGGTCGACCTGCTCGTCGACGATCTGGCGGACGAGTTTGCCGCGGATGGCGAGGTTGGCGTAGCGGAAGCCGGGGCTGTCCTGGGCGAGCCGGGCGGCGACGAGGTCGGCCCAGCCGCGGCACTCGCCGTCGGGGCCGAAGTCCGACATGCCCTCGGTGAAGGAGTCGCCGATAGCGACCATGCTGGTGTGCGCGTTCATGGTGCGGCCATGCTAACCAGCAACTTTCGTTGCGGCAGCTACCACCCGAATGGTGGCGATCGGCCTCGGTAGCCCTACCTGGTGCGTACCGTGCCAGGGGTGCGAGAGCCACTGTGGCGTACCAAGCGCGAGGCGTTCTTCTACCTGATGCCCGCGGGCATCGTGTTGGCGTTGCAGATCGGGGCCATGTTCTTCGAGGGTGCCCCGGACCGCCTGGTCGGGTTCGTGGACGGCCTGGTCGCGCTGACCATGATCGGGTTGCTCGTGGTGCGCAAGTGGTACCCGGTGGCGTTGATGGTGACCACGCTGGTGATCTGCACGACCTACCTGTTGTTGCAGGCTTACGCGCAAGGCGACTGGAAGCCGGACTTCGCAGCGACCGACCCGTGGATGCCCGCGTCAGCGCCGATCTACGCCTATACCGCGATGGTCTACGCAGGCGCGCTTGTCGGCCCCGCGCTGGTTCTAGCGCTGTTCAGCCTCGTAGTCCGACCGTGGGACACCTCGACCGAGCTGGTTCTGGGCACGGTCCTCCTGGTACTGCTACCCGCTTTGGTGGGCTTGTACGTGCGCGCCCATCGGATCTTGGTACAAGCGTTGATTGACCGCGCCGAACGCGCCGAACGCGAGCAACACCTCTTGGCCGAACAAGCACGAGCGGACGAACGCGTGCGCTTGGCCGAGGAGATGCATGACGTAGTCACGCACCGGGTCAGCCTCATGGTCCTGCACGCTGGCGCGTTAGCCGTAACAGGCCCAGACGATCACACTCGCTCGGCGGCCGAAGGTTTGCGCGTGGCCGGGTGCGAGGCGCTTAACGAGTTGCGCGAGCTGGTCGGCGTGCTGCGCAACGAGACGACCGAGCACCACCCCCGGGAGACGCGCGACGAGCCGACCGAGGTGCCGGATCTGTCTACCTTGGTAGCCGAGTCGGAGTCCGTGGGCGTGCCGGTAGAGCTGAAGCGCGACGGTGACCCTGCCCGCATCTCAGCCGCAGTTGGCCGTACCGCGTATCGGGTAGTGCAAGAGTCCCTGACCAACATCCGCAAGCACGCGCCAGGAGCACCGACCAGCGTGCACGTGCGCTACGGCGGTGACCGGGTCCGGTTGACGATCCGCAACGCGGTCGCGACCCGATCCGTCGACAGTGGACTGTCCAGGTCGGGTTCGGGCGCGGGTCTGGCAGGCTTGCGGCAGCGGGTCGAGCTCGTCGGGGGCACCTTGACCTCCGGCCCGCTGCCCAGCGGGGGTTTCGAGGTCGACGCGGTGCTCCCCGCGTTCGTGCCTGCCCCGGAAAGCGCGTAGATGATCCGAGTAGTGGTCGTGGACGACGAGCCGATGGTGTGCGCCCACCTGCGCACGATCCTGGGGTCGGCGCCGGACATCGACGTGGTCGACACCGCCCAGGACGGCGCGGCGGCGGTGGAGGCCGTGATCCGGCACGAGCCGCACGTGGTGCTGATGGACCTGCGGATGCCGGGGGTGGACGGGCTGACCGCGATCGAGCGGATCACCCGGCTGCCCGGCGCGCCCGCGGTGGTAGCGCTGACGACGTTCGACGCGGACCAGTACGTGATCAGGGCATTGCGCGCGGGGGCGTCGGGCTTCCTGGTGAAGACGACACCGCCAGAGGACCTCATCAGCCTCGTCAGGGTTGCCGCCGACGGTCACACGGTCCTGTCCCCGGCCGCGACCCGCAGGCTGGTAGCGGCAAGAGTGGGCGAGCAGGCCGCACGGGACCGCGCGTTGCGGCGGGTGCGGGAGCTGACCGAGCGAGAGACGGAGGTCTTGGCCGGGCTCGGCGCGGGGCTGTCGAACGCGCAGATCGCGGGCAACCTGTCGCTGAGCGAGGCCACGGTGAAGAGCTACGTGTCGCGGATGCTGGTCAAGCTGGAGTGCGCCAACCGGACGCAGGCGGGCCTTCTGGCCTACGACGCGGGGCTGGTCACGCGCTGACGGGTACGGCGTTTGGACCTGTCTGGGGGCGCCGCGGCTGGTCTAGGTTCCGCGACATGAAGCGACCCCTCATCATCGGCGTGCTGGCCGTCGTGGCGGCAGGCACGCTGGCCGTGCCCGCCTCGGCGACCCCCGACGCCGCGGCAGCGGGCCACGGTCCCACCCTGACCTGGCGGTTGTCCACCACCGGATCCGACGCGCGGCTGCGCGGGCTGTCGGCGGTCAGCGCGAAGGTCGCGTGGGCCAGCGGCAGCGGCGGCACGGTCCTGCGCACCACCGACGGCGGCCGCACCTGGTCGCGCACCACCCCACCCGGCACCGAGACCCTGGAACTGCGCGACATCGAGGCGTTCGACGCGCGCACGGCGGTCGCGTTGAGCATCGGCCCCGGCGACCAGTCGCGGATCGTCCGCACCACCGACGGTGGCGCGACCTGGACCGAGTCGTTCCGCAACACCGAGCCCACCGCGTTCTACGACTGCCTGGCGTTCTTCGACCGGCGGCACGGCTTGGCGCTCAGCGACCCCGTGGACGGCAAGTTCCGACTGCTCTCCACCGACGACGGCGGCCGTACCTGGTCGGTCGTGCCCAGCGACGGCGTGCCGCCCGCGTTGGACGGCGAGTTCGCGTTCGCCGCGAGCGGGCAGTGCGTGAGCGTCGCGGGCGCTCGGGACGCATGGATCGCGACTGGTGGCGGGTCGAAGGCGCGGGTCTTGCACTCGTCGGACCGCGGCCGAACGTGGACGGTCAGCGACACCGTGCTGGCCAGCAACGCGAGCGCCGGGGTGTTCGCGACCGCGTTCCGTGACCGGTCCCGTGGGATCGCTGTCGGCGGTGACTACGCCAAGCCTGACGGCGCCGTCGACGCGCTGGGCACTACCCGCGACGGTGGCCGTACCTGGCAGAAGCCGTCGTCCGCGCCCAAGGGCTACCGCTCTGGCGTCACCTGGCACCCGTTCCTGCCTACGGTCGCGATCACCGTTGGACCTACCGGCAGCGACATCACCCTGGACGAGGGCCGCAACTGGCGCCAGTTCGACGCTGGCAGCTTCGACACCGTCGACTGCGCTACCGACGGCTCTTGCTGGGCCGCTGGTGAGAAGGGCCGTGTGGCGACGTTGCGCCTAGTGTTCTGACATGCCTTCTAGCGTGGTGAACATCGCCTTCGACTCCAACGACAACTACGCCTTGGCCCAGTGGTGGTCCCAGGTGGTCGGTCACCCGGTGGACCCCGAGTGCGTCGACGGCGAGGAAGAAGCCTGGATCCCGGTCCCGGGCAGTCCGACGCTGTTCTTCAACCGGGTCCCCGAGGCCAAGGCGGTCAAGAACCGCGTGCACCTGTGCCTGACCCCGGACGTCCCCCGCGACGAGGAGGTCGAGCGGCTGCTGGCCGCGGGCGCCCGGCTCGTCGACGACCGGCGCCAGGCCGACGGCACCGGGTGGGCGGTGCTCGCCGATCCCGAGGGCAACGAGTTCTGCCTGCTGCGCAGCGCGGCCGAGCGGGCCGCCACCTCCTGACCTACATCCCCGGCGCCCCGATGGTCCAGACCATCGGGGCGCCGCTTTGTCAAGACCCGGAAACGGTGCGGATAACCGGGCGAATCGACCCGTCACCGGTTCACGAACGCTAACTTCGCTGTGGTCTGGACCACTATTCCCGGACATTCGGCAGGCCCGGTCGGCGGCCGTCCACAGCGCACGTCGAGCTACCGAAGTTGTAGCCAGCGCACAAGAACCACGGGCGAAGTATGTGGTCTGGACCACTTCTCCCCGCAGGAAGTCGTGGTCGACCTGTGTGAACCCCGGGATTGTGGAACCCGGGGCATTACAAATCGGCGGCCAGGCCGGATGATGGCGCGGTGACCGTTTCCTCGCCACAGCGCGGTTTGCTGGAGATCATCGCCTTGACCGTCGCCGACGCGGTGGCCGCCCAACAGGGTGGCGCCGACCGGATCGAAGTCGTCGCCCAGATGGACCGGGACGGGCTGACCCCCGATCCCGACCTGGTCGCCGAGATGCGCGCGGCGGTGGACATCCCGCTGCGGGTGATGGTGCGCGGCACCGACGGCTTCACCGCGGACGAGGCCGAGCTGGCGCGGCTGGTCGCCACGGTCGGCGAGTTGCGCGAGGCGGGGGCTCAGGAGTTCGTGCTCGGCTTCCTGACCGAGAAGGGCGAGGTAGACCTAGAGGCGACCCACGCCGTCGTTGACGCAATCGGCGGCTCCCCGTGGACCTTCCACCGTGCGGTCGACCACGCTGCCGACGCCCGGCAAGCCTGGGCAGCGCTGCGCGGCCTACCCGGCCTGGACACGGTCCTCACCGCCGGCTCCGCTCGCGGCCTGGAAGATGGCCTCCCCCGCCTCGCGGCCCGCGAGGATTGGCGTGAGGCAGGCGTGCGGCTCCTCGCAGGCGGTGGCCTCAAGCACGCGCACGTCCCCGGCCTGCGCTCCATCGGCGTCAACGCCATCCACGCGGGCGGCTTGGTGCGAGACGGCTGGACAGCCCCGGTGGAGGTCGACCGCGTCCGCGCCCTCCGCGCCCTGCTCGACAGCTGACCCCTCGCTGACGGGACTTCCCCTGGTCACCGCCTGCTCTCCGGTCGCTCCATCCACATCCCCCCGATCTGTCCACAACCCCGATCCCGTCCTTGTTTCCCCAGGTCACCCCGCCATACTGTGGTCTCAAGAGGGCCAATGGACGATCTTGGCCCGCAGTGCGGAAGGGGAGCTGTGACCACGATCCGGACCAAGCGCACCGGCGAGCACGTCTTCACGGCGGTGAACGACCGCGGGGCGTCGGTCGAGGTGGGGCGGGCAGGCCAGGACGGCGTGTTCAGCCCGGTCGAGCTGCTCCTCGCGGCCGCGGCGACCTGCGTGGGCATCACAGCGGAGGAGCTGGTGCTGCGGCGGACCGGGACCGCTCCCCTGGTCGACGCCACCGACGTCCGGCCGCCGGGCGCGCACGAGCTGGACGGTGTCCGGATCGACGTGGGCATCGACATGAGCGCATTGGACGACACGGCGCGCCAAGAGCTGCTTGACGTGGTCGACCGGGCGGTCACAGCGCTGTGCACGGTGACGCGGACGTTGAAGCGGTCCACCGCGATCGACATGGTGGTGGCCCCGTGACCAGGAACTCGCACTGCTCCTTCTGCGGCACCCGCTACCCCGATGGACTCCCCTGGCCCAGGCAGTGCGCACACTGCGGACAAACCTCGTACCTGAATCCGGTTCCGGTTGCCGTGCTGCTGCTGCCGGTCGACAGCGGCCTCTTAGTCGTACGGCGCGACATCGAGCCGAAGGAGTTAGCGCTACCTGGCGGGTTCGTGGACCACGGCGAGTCGTGGCAGGCAGCGGCAGCGCGAGAGCTGCACGAAGAGGCCGGTGTCACGGTCGACGCTGATCGGATCACCCTGTTCGACGCCTTAAGCGCTCCCGACGGCACGCTCTTGGTCTTCGGGCTCGCCCCCGCGACGACCGAGTCGGCCCTACCGCCGTCCGTCTCCACCAACGAGACCGCAGGCTGGGAGTTGATCCAAGGACCGGTCCCGGTGGCGTTCCCACTGCACACCAGGGTGGTCCATGCCTACTTCGACCGGTAAGCCCAACGTCGGACCCCACCTCATCCCCAAGCGTGACGCCTCCGAGTGAGCAGTTGCTTACCGTTGGTCTGGGGGTTAGAGGGATCCGGGGGTGATGGCCCTCGCCGGGCGTGACCCGGCGAGGGCTACCCTCGCCGGGTGGACATCCCGGTTCTGGTGGTCGCGGGCTTCCTCGGTGCGGGCAAGACCACCCTGCTCAACCACCTCCTGCACACCGCGTCGGGCCTGCGGGTCGGCGTCATCGTCAACGACTTCGGCAAGGTCAACATCGACGCGCTGACGGTGGCCGCGCAGGTCGACTCCATGGTGTCGCTCGGCAACGGCTGCCTGTGCTGCGCGGTCGACCCCGAGGAGCTGGACGCGATGCTGGAGCGGCTGGCGCACCCCGACGGGCCGGTCGACGTCATCGTCATCGAGGCGAGCGGCCTCGCGGAACCGCCCGCGATGGTCAAGATGGTGCTGGCCAGCGCGAACCCGCACATCCGCTACGGCGGCCTGGTCGAGGTGGTCGACGCCGCCGAGTTCACCGAGAGCAGGCGCGCGCACCCCCGGCTGGACCTACACCTGCGGCAGGCCGACCTGGTGCTGCTCAACAAGGCCGACCGCGCCGAGCCTGGCGTGCTTGAACTGGTATGTGAACTGGCCGAGGGGACGCCGGTAGTGCCAACCGAGTACGGCAGGGTCGACCCGGCTCTGTTGTTCGACCCGGTCGACCGGCCGGATCCGGTAGAGCGGCAACTGTCCTTCGAGGACTTGGTCGAGCACGAGGAGCACCTGCACGCGGGCTATGCGAGCGTCGAGTTCGGCCACGACACACCGCTGCACCCGTTGCGGTTCGCGAAGTTCCTCACCGAGCGGCCCGCCGGGCTCTACCGGATGAAGGGCTTCGCGTGGTTCGCGGACACCGACGAGCCGCTCGGAGTGCAGACCGTGGGGTCCTCGGTCTGGGTGACGCCCGCGCCGGACGCCGCTCGACGCACGGACCTGGTGATGATCGGTGCCGACCTGGAGGCGGACGCGATCACCGCCGAGCTGCGCGATTGCGTGGCAACCGAGGACGACACGATCGACCCGCTGGACCTGTTGTCGATAACGCGATACCAGCAGTCCTAAATAGACGCGGCGGGCACTCGTAAGTGCCCGCCGCGTAACACCTATCGACTAGCGCTTGCTGATAGCCCTAGCAACGCTGCCCGCGGTAACGGTGACGTCGTCGGCGAAGACCGTGCCGAGGCCGTACCAACCGTGGACGTAGACGGTCACGGCACCGCTGGCGCCAGTGGTGAACGGCAGCGACACCTCCTGCCAGTCAGCCGGAGAGGCCCAGGTGCTGGCGGTAGCGCCACCGCGAACACCGATGAACGCGTAGGTGCCCTTGACCCAAGCCCGCAGGGTGTAAGCGGTGTTGGGCTGCAGGGTCAGCGCCTGCGACGCCTCACCGGTGCTGGAGTTGGTCGCGGCGACCGAGAGCGCGTAGGTGCCACCGTGAGCGCCGGAGCCGACGACCGAGGTGCCCGAGAGAGCGGTCCACGGTGCCAGCGAGCCGGTCTCGAAGTCACCATTGACGACCGGACCGGTCGGCGGCGTGCCGGTGTTGACGGTCACCGAGAAGCTGGTGCTGTGCTTGCCCGACGGCGCCGAACCACCGATGTAGAAGTCGTAAGTGCCGGGGGTGGCGGTGGGGGTAGCGGTAACCGTGAGGGTCGCGTTGTTGCCCGCGGTGACCGACGTCGGGTTGATCGAGACGCTGACACCGCTCTGCGGCTTGGTGGCGCTCAGCGTGATGGTCTGCGCGGTGCCGATGGCCGTGGTGTTCAGCGTGGTCGTCGCGGTCTTACCGCGGTCGACGGTCACCGTGGCCGGGTTGACCGCGAGACCGAAGTCGTTAGCCGGCTGGGTTCCGTTGACCGTGACGGCGACAGTGGCACTGCGGCTGCCAGAGGCGGCGGATCCGGTAACCGTGAACTGGTAGGTACCGGGGGTCGCGCTGGCGTTGGCAGTGAAGGTAACCGTCGCCGAGTTGCCCGCGGTGACGCTACCGGGGTTGACGGCAGCGGTGACTCCACCTTGTGCAGGACCAGCAGAGAGGGTGACGGTCTGCGCCGCGCCAGTGGTGACGGCAGTGCTGACAGTCGAGGTGGCGGTCTTACCCGGGTCGAGGCTGACCGCGGCCGGGTTCACCGACAGCGAGTAGTCATCGGACGGGTTCTGGCTGCCACCGGTGAACGGCGCGAAGGTCTTGCTGAAGTAGTAGAGCTCCTGCGCGATGCCAGAGCAGTCATCGCGAGCGGCACCGCCGGGGCAGTTGCCGTTGTCGCGCTGCAGGGCCCAGAACGACAGCGTGTTGATGCCCTTCTGCAGGGCCCAGTTGTAGACGGTGACCGCGTCGGCCTTGGTGAAGGTCTCGGCCGGGCCGAAGTCGTCGACACCGATCATCTCGGTCACGCCGACCATGCCCCACAGCTGCGCCTGGGTCTTGGCCGGGTACAGCTGCGCGAGGGTGTTGACCAGGCCCTGGGACGCCGTCTTGGTGTCCTCGGCCATGTTGTGCGTGCCCGCGTTGTCGTAGTAGTCGAACGTCATGATGTTGACGACGTCGACCTCGGCGTTGTTCTGCACCGCGTTGCGCAGCAGGGCGACGCCGTTCTGCGCCAGACCGGTCGTGGTGGTCGGCAGGGTGTAGGAGAACTGGATCTGCCTGCCGTTCGCCCTCGCCCAGTCCTTGGTGAGCTTGACGGCCTTGTTGCGGCGGTCGACGCCCGCGGTGTTGTCCAGCGCGTCGATCTCGATGTCGAGGTCGATGCGGCTGATGTCGTAGGTGGTGATCAGGCGCTGGTACTCCGCGGCGATCTTGTTGACGTCGGTGCAGCTGTCAGCCAGTTCCGTGCCGGTGGTGTCGGCGGTGTAGCCGCCGAAGGACGGGATGACGTCACCGCCCGCGGCCTGGATCTGCTTGATCTGCGCGCCGAAGGTCGCCTGACCGATCGGCATGCCGGTGTCGCCGTTCCACAGCGCGGTGCACGAGCCGGGGCTGGCGGTCTGCAGGAAGGCCATGGTGAGGTACTTGGCGCCGGACGCGGCCGAGAGGGTGGCCGGGTTCTCGCCGGTCCACGCCTCGAAGTAGGGCGCGAAGACCCTGGTGGGAAGGGGTTTGACCGCCACGGTGGTGGCGGGGGCCGCCTGCGCCGAGTTGGTCACCATCGTGATGCCGACGACGGATGCCGCCGCGGCCGCGGTGGCGAGCAGTGCGGTGAGTGGTCTGGACAGCCGCATGGTTTGCGCTCCAGTGCAGGGTGGGGGACGCGGACCGGGTGGACAGCCCCGACCGCGTTCGGTGCCTACCAAAATTGGACTAGACCAAACCCGATGTCAAGAGCGCTGCGGCAGGTGGTCGAACCATTTCGGCACATCCGGTGGAAATGCCCATCAAGCGGGCATTTCTCCTGGTCAGCCACTGGGAATTCACAGTCTCAAGTAGACCTCGAAACGGGCGGTCCCGGCCACGCCATTGCCATTCCTGTGTGGAGCGACCGGTCGGGTTGTCCGATTCCGGCCTCGGTTGCGTGAACGACCCGGCCGCCGCGTTGTCGCACCCGCGCTGATCTGCGAAGATCCGGCTGACCTGTAGTCCGAATGGAGGACAGCGATGAGTTCTCGGCTCAACCCGTACCTGAACTTCCCCGGCACCGCCCGCGAGGCGCTCGAGTTCTACCAGGGTGTGCTCGGCGGCGAGCT
This sequence comes from Actinokineospora cianjurensis, assembly GCF_003663795.1. Lineage (NCBI taxonomy): Bacteria > Bacillati > Actinomycetota > Actinomycetes > Pseudonocardiales > Pseudonocardiaceae > Actinokineospora > Actinokineospora cianjurensis. Next base: position 182,990 of record NZ_RCDD01000004.1, on the reverse strand, counting down.
GAAGGTGAACACCTTCGGCGACTTCGGCGCCCCCGACCCCGCCCTGGCCACCAAGATCATGCACGGCCAGCTCGAGACCGACCAGGGCTACACCCTGATGGCCGCCGACTTCCCGCCCGGCCTGGAGAACAACCCGGGCAACAACATCACCCTCAGCCTCAGCGGCGACGACGCCGACCTGCTGCGCGGCTACTGGGCCAAGCTCACCGAGGGCGGCTCCGTCGACACGCCGCTGGAGAAGCAGATGTGGGGCGACGAGTTCGGCTCGTTCACCGACCGCTTCGGCATCAGCTGGCTGATCAACATCACCCAGCAGCAGTCCTGACCCCGGCCCCCACGCCCTCCACACCACCGTGGCGGGCCTGGGGCCCGGCCCCACCGCGACACCGAACAAACCCGAGGTGTCAGCACCCAAACCCCGCCGCGTGTCAGCACCCAAACCCAGCCACGCCCGGATGGGGGTCCGGGGGCACGCCCCCGGCTGGGGTGTGGGGCTTGGCCCCACAAGGAAGGACGATGACCTCGCGTAGTGAAGGCGTGCCCGCCGAACAAGCGCCCCCGAGGTCGAGTGGGGCGGGTGGGGCTCGAACCCACGGCCAAGGGATTATGAGTCCCCTGCTCTGACCAACTGAGCTACCGCCCCCAGCGCGTTGGATCTTACCCACCGTGTCCGTGCAGCGGACACTCCAGGGATTCTCTTGATCAACTTTGGTCGGGAAGCCGCCAAGGGGATCGCGGGGGCGGGCGACAGCGCGGAGTCCCGCGTACTTGCCCCAGATAGCAATGAAGCCCCGGGCGCGTGGCCTGGGGCTTTGCTCCTCCAGCTGGACTCGAACCAGCAACCCTTCGATTAACAGTCGAATGCTCTGCCAATTGAGCTATGGAGGATCGCCGTTGGACCGGGGTCCAACGAGGCGTAACTCTAGCGCATCTCCGCCACCGGTTTCAGCGGGGGTACCCCCGTGGCGGCGCGGCGCGGGTGGGCGTGGTGGGGCAGGATGGGCGGACGACGACATCCTCGGGAGGCGTGGTGGTGAGGTTCCTCGTTGGCGCCGCGGTTGGGTACGTGTTGGGCGCCAAGGCGGGGCGTGGTCGGTACGAGCAGATCGTGCGCGCGTACCGGCGGATCGCTGACCACCCGGCGGTGCAGGGCGCGGCGGGGATCGCGCGGGCGAAGCTGGAGGATCTCCGGCGCTAGGACCACCCGGTCCAGCGACCCCCGCGCGGGTGGCTACCTGACCCTGGCGACGAAGAAGACGCGGCGGAACGGGAACCAGGTCGTGCCGTCGGCCCGCCGCGGGTACGCCTCGGCCAGGCGCGGGGCCAGTTCGGCGCGGAACTCCTGCCACTGCTCGTCCGACAGCGCGGCGCGGATCGGGCGCAGCGCGGTGCCGCTGATCCACTCCAGCACCGCGTTCTCACCGTCGAGCCGCTGCAGGTAGGTGGTCTCCCAGGCGTCGACCTCGCAGCCCGCGGTGGTGAGCAGTTCGGCGTACCCGTCGGGGTTGAGGGTGGCGTCCTCCTCGCGCAGGCGCACCGGTTCGAGGCGTTCGACCCACGTGGGTTCGGCGACCAGCCCGCGGATCAACTCGTGCGACGGCGCGGCGAAGTTGCCCGGCACCTGCACCCCCAGCCAGGCCCCCGGCGTCAGCGCGGAAGCCCACTTGGCCAACAGGTCCGGGTGGTCGGGCACCCACTGGAGCGCGGCGTTGCTGACGACGACGTCGGTCGCCTCGTCCGGGGTCCAGTCCCGCAGGTCGGCCCGGCTCGCCGAGACACCGCGGGTCCGGGCGGCGGCGACCATCTCGGCGGAGGTGTCGATGGCGGTCAGCCGTGCGTTGGGCCAGCGCTGCGCCATGGTGACGGTCAAGTTGCCCGGACCGCAGCCGAGGTCGACGACCGCGCGCGGACTCTCGGCGCGCACCCTGCCCAGCAGGTCGAAGAAGGGGCGGGCCCGGTGGTCGCTGAAACTGAGGTACTTCGCGGGGTCCCACATGACGCCTCCCAAATAAACCGTACGTACGTACTGTTTACCAGAGTAGCGCGTCACTCAGTCGTCCGCGAGCCCTTCACCCATCCGCTGGGCGACCTCTTCGGCGATCTCGCGCACGAGCGCCAGGTCGGTGCCGGGGTCCGGGCGGACCTGCAGCACGGTCCCGTCGCGGCCGGGGACCTTGCGCTGGACGAACCACGCTCCCCCACCGGGCAGCTCACGGCGGTGCCGGGACCGGATCGAGCCGGTGACCCGCCGCTGCACGGCCTGCGGCAGCTTCCCCGGCCGCTCCACCACGAACCGCCGCGGCGCCCGGTCGGCGAGCACGATGGCCTCGCCCGCGGGCTCGACCTCGTCAGCCTCGGTGATCACGAAGACGCCACTGGCCCAGCTCGCCTTGGACACCAGGTGCCAACCGATCCGCCGCGGGCCGTCCTCGGTGGGCACCCACAGACCCAGCGACGTCGCCATCAAGTGCCCGCCATCGCGCACCGGCGCCCACGCCGCCACGGCCTCCTCGCGGTCGAGGGTGCCGGTGAAGTCCCGGGGGACGCCGCCGAGGAGCCTGCCCAGCAGTCCGCTCACCGGCTCACCCCAGGCCGCCCTGCGCCTGCGCGCCCAATGCCTTGTGCCACTCCTCCATTGCTACCAGATCCCCCCACAGCTCCCGGAACTCCTCGGCGTGTTCGAGCGGGGACAGCCGTTGCAGCCGGGACTTGATCTCGGCGATCTGACGGCCGACCTGCTCCTTCTGCAGCGCGTTGAGGTAGGCCGACGCGTGCCGCTCCACGGAGGCGTTCTTCCTCGGCAGCGGCATCGGCTCCACACCGAGCTCGCTGACCAGCCTGCGCACGGTCGGCGCGCAGTTCTTGCCGACCACTTCCAATAACTCGGCCCCGGTGAGGCCGCTGGCCGTGCCGCCTGCCTCGAGGACCGCGGTGTGCACGGCGATGTAGGCGGGGTGGGTGAACGCGCTGAGCGGCATCGAGTCGTACACCGGTCCCGCCAGCGCGGGCTCCTGGAGGGCCACCTTGAGCACCTCGCGCTGGGCCAGCAACTCGGGATCGGCCGGGTTGGGCCGCGGCGGGCCCTCGGCCTCGACCGGGAGCGCGCCCTGGTTCGGGTTGACCGCGCGGGTGCGGCGGGCGGGGGCGATCCCGGCGGTCTCGCGGACCCGGCGCACCACGGTCTGCGGGTCGTCCCAGCCGACCCAGCCCGAGAGCTGGCGGGCGTAGTCGTCGCGCAGCGAGTGGTCCTTGATCCTGGCCACCAGCGGCACCGTGCGGCGCAGCGCCTCGACCCGGCCCTCGGCGGTGTCAAGGTCGAACTCGGCGAGCTCGGCGTGGATGGCGAAGGTGAACAGCGGCCTGCGCCTGGCCACCAGGTCCTTGACCGCGACATCGCCCTTGGCCTGGCGCAGGTCGCACGGGTCCATGCCGTCGGGGGCGACGGCGATGAAGGTCTGCGCGGTGAACTCCTGGTCACCGTCGTCGAATGCCCTGCGGGCCGCCTTCTGCCCCGCCTCGTCGCCGTCGAAGGTGAAGATCACCTCACCGCGGAAGGACGCGTCGTCCATCAGCAGCCTGCGCAGGACCTTGATGTGCTCGATGCCGAACGCCGTGCCGCAGGAGGCGACCGCGGTCGGCACCCCGGCGGCGTGCATGGCCATCACGTCGGTGTAGCCCTCGACCACGACGACCTGGTGCCGCTTGGCGATCTCCCGCTTGGCGGTGTCGAGGCCGAAGAGCACCTGGGTCTTCTTGTAGATCGGGGTTTCCCTGGTGTTGAGGTACTTCGCCTGGATCTGGTCGTCGTCGAAGATCCGGCGGGCGCCGAAGCCGACCACGTCGCCGCCGATGTCCTTGATCGGCCACAGCAGCCTGCGGTGGAACTGGTCGATCGGGCCCTGCCTGCCCTCCTTGACCAGGCCGCCCTTGATCAGCTCGGCCACCTCGAAGCCGCGGCCGAGCAGGTACTTGGTCAGCCTGTCCCACCCGGCAGGGGCGAACCCGCAGCCGAAGGTGGTCGCCGACGCCTCGTCGAACCCGCGCTCGGTCAGGAACTCGCGCGCCTTGAGCGCCTCGGGGGTGCGCAGTTGCTCGGCGTAGAACTCCTGCGCGGCCTTGTGCGCGTCGACGAGCCGGGAACGGGTGCCCCGGTCGCGCTGGACGCTCGTGCCGCCACCCTCGTAGGTCAGCTGCAGACCGACCCGCTCGGCGAGGCGCTCGACGGACTCGACGAAGGTCAGGTGGTCGATCTTCATCACGAAGGCGATCACGTCGCCGCCCTCGCCGCAGCCGAAGCAGTGGAAGGTGCCGTGCGTCGAGCGGACGTTGAACGAGGGGGTCTTCTCGTCGTGGAACGGGCACAGGCCCTTCAGCGCGCCGCCACCGGCACGGCGGAGCTGCACGTACTCGCCCACCACTTCGTCGATCTGGCTGCGCTCGCGGACCTGCGCGATGTCACTCTCCCGGATGCGTCCAGCCACGGTCGTCGAGTCTAGGCGCGCCCCACCCGTGCGTCGCAGGTCACCCTGGAGTGTGAGCCCGCGTCATTACGATGACCGGGTGAACGTCAGCGACGACGCCCTGGCCCAGCGGTTCGCCACGCACCGCGACCACCTCATGGGCGTGGCGTACCGGCTGACCGGCACCCGCGCCGACGCCGAGGACGCGCTGCAGGACGCCTGGCTGCGACTGTCCGCTGTGGACGAGTCGGAGATCCGCGACCTGCGCGCCTGGTTGACCACCGTGGTCGGCAGGCTCTGCCTCGACCGGCTGCGCTCGGCCACCGCGCGGCGGGAGAGCTACGTCGGCCCCTGGCTGCCGGAACCGGTCGTCACCCCGCTCGGGGCGCCGACCAGCGAGGACCCGCTGGAGGTCGCGGTCCGCGACGACGGCGTGCGGCTGGCCGCGCTGCTGGTGCTCGACCGGCTCAGCCCGGAGCAACGCGTCGCCCTGGTGCTGCACGACGCGTTCGACCTGCCCTTCGCCGACATCGCGGCCACCCTCGGCTGCACCGAGGCGACCGCCCGCCAGCACGCCACCCGGGCCCGCCGCGCGGTCGCCAAGGCAGACCCGCCGCCACGGGCCACCCTGGACGACCAGCGCGCCCTCATCGAGCGGTTCACCGCCGCGCTGGCCGCCGGTGACCTGTCCGAGGTGGTCAGCCTGCTGCACCCGACCGCGGTGCTGGTCGGCGACGGCGGCGGCAAGGCGCGCACCTCCCGGCAGCTCATCCTCGGCCCGGACAAGATCGGCCGGTTCTTCCTCGGCCTGCTCCGCCAGTACGGCCCGCTGGTCCTCACCGGCGCCCCGGTCCTGGTCAACGGCGATCTCGGGATGCTGCTCCCCGACGTCGCCGCCTCCGACCTCACCCGCGGCCGAGCCCGCCGGGTGACCACGTTCTCCGTCCGCGACGGCCGCATCGCCGCCGTCTACGACATCGTCAACCCCGACAAGCTCACCGCCGTCCCCGACTTCCCCCAGCCAGAGCCGCACGACCCGGCTGGACTTCCCCGGCCCTAGCCGCGCGAGTTCCACGCCCAGCCGCAAGGGTGCGCACGTCAAGCCTGGGGGACCCGGCAGGCGTCGCCGGAGGTGAACCCCTGGTCGGTGATGCCCAGGGCGTGGTTCATCCGCGCCCGCTGGTTCTCCAGCGCGATCTGGTAGGTCAGTTCCACCACTCCTTTCTCGCCGAGGGTCACGCGGAGTTCGTCGACCTGGGCGTCCGTCACCGTCATCGGGTTGGCCGTCATCGCGTCCGCGTAGGCGATGGCCAGCCGCTCCCGCGCGGTGTACGAGTCCGAGGTCGCGTACTCGTCGATGTGCTTGAGACGGTCGATGTCGAGCCCGTCGAGCCGCTGCAGCATGGTGCCGAAGTCGACGCACCACGAGCAACCCACCTGTTGCGCCACGCGGAAGACCGCGAGTTCGCGGACGCCCGCGGGCAGCTCGCGCGACGCCCGTTGCACACCGAGCTCGTGCTTGGCCGAGGCGAGCATGAGCTTGCGGTGGTGCGCCAGCACGGTGAACGGCTCCGGGACCGCGCCGAAGCGCCGCTTGGCGAACCAGTACAGGGCGCGCAGGGTCGGGCCTGCCGCACGGGTGTCGACACCGGGGATCCGGGGCATGACTGCCTCCTCCGTTCACCGCCCCCGGTCTGGGGGCGTGTCACGGGGAGGACGAGGCACCCCGGCCCGGCGTGACAGCTCAGGACGGGTCGGTGACGCGCGCCACGAAGTACACCACCCCCGAGTCCTGGTGCCGGACGAGCAACAGGAACGGCCGGTCGACGGTGATGTCGACGCGCTCGGTCGGCAGCGCGGCCAGGGCCATCGCGACCGCGGTCGCCGCAGCGCCCTCCAGTCCCTGCTCGTCGACGCGCAGAACGGCCTCGTGCAGGACCGACTGGGCGTAGAGCGGGTCGGGGCTGATGCCGGACAGGTCGGCGCGGTCGGAGAACACCGTGGTGACCCCGAGGTCGTTGAGCGCCTTGGTGAGGTCGGACTGGGTCGAGACGTCCAGCTTCGGCACGCGCAGCCCGACCTGGATCCAGTTCAGGTCGGCCAGCAGCGCGCCGAGCGACTCCTCGGTGAGCGCCGCCTCCGCGGGGCCGAGGTCGCCATCGGGGAGCAGGACCACGGCCTGGACCCCGCCGAGTGCGGGGAGGGCCACGACCTGCCACCCGTCGCGCGCGGTGTGCATCAGCTGCTTGTCGAGGTACATCGTCGGCACCTCGACCGTCCCGCGCACACCGGTGAACGGCTGCGGGCTCTCGTCCGGGGTGAACTGGCTGTCCCACGAGGTCTTCAGGTACAGCGCGTTGACCACAATGGACACCGTGTCGGCGGTGATCGCCTCGGGCGGCAGCAGCTCGGGGATGAGCCCCCTGGTCGTGTCGGCGATGTCGGCGTTGATCTGGTCGCGGGCCTTGGTCGGCTCCGCCTGGAACGGGGCGTTGCGCACGCCGCCGCTGCCGGTGAACAGCTCGGCGAAGCCCGGCTCGATGTCGATCACCGCGTCCGCCCACAGCGTGTTCGCCACCGCGAGGGCCGGTTCCGGCTGGCCGTCGCGCACCCCGGCCAGGGCGCCCGCCGCGCGCAACGCCGTTTCCAGCTCGTCGAGGTCGCCGAGCAGGGCGCACAGCTCGGCCTGGGTCTTGCCCCGCGCGCCCCTGGTCAGCAGTGCTAACGCGCTGGCAGCCGAATAGGGCGACCAGCAGACCTGCTCGGTGGGGTCCGGGGCGATGGCCCGGTGCATGGCGAGGGTGAAGTCCAAGTGCGACACTGCGTTCTCCCGACTCGGTGCGTGCGTGGCTCCAGGTTCCGTGTCCTGTTCTCGCACCGAGTGTGCCGGCTCAGCGGGGGTCGGCTCGGAAGTTGTGCACAGGGCCGCCGCCGACCAGCGCCGCGTGCCAGCCCTGGGCCTGCGCGTCGGTCAGCGAGGCCACCTGGTCGACGACCACCCGCAGCAGCCCGGCGTCGTCCGCGGCGGCGTGCCAGGCGGGTTGGAAGGCCGGTTCGAGGGCGGTCGCGCCGCGGTCGGTCAGCGCGGCGACGAGCTCGGTGATCAGTTCGCGTTGCCTGGCCTGCAGTTGCAGCCGCCGCGGGTCGCTCATCACGTAGTGCACCGCCATGGCCTTGAGCAGGGCGACCTCGGCAGCGACCAGTGGCGGGACGACCAGGTCGGCGGCATACCTGGTCAACGGGCCGTGGCCGTGCGCGGCGCGGGTTCCGGTGACCGCGGCGGAGGCGAACCGGCCGACCAGTTCGCTGGTCAACCGCTTGAGCGCCACCTGCGCGGTGAGCGTGCCGTCGTAGTCGTGGCCGACAAGGTCAGCGACGACAGGTAGGGCCAACAGTCCGGCTGCGGCCTCTTCCACTACCGACAGCGGTTCAGGCGAGAAGTGCTTGGCAGCGAGTTCGGCTACCGCTGCGCGCTCGACCGGATCCGCTAGTGCTGACAGGGAAATCCGGCCGGAACGCACCCCGTCCTCGACATCATGAACCGAGTAGGCGACGTCGTCGGCCCAGTCCATCACCTGCGCCTCTAGGCACTGTCGGTCGCCGGGCGCGCCTACGCGTACCCACAGGAAGACGGGGAGGTCATCGTCGTAGGCGCCGAACTTCACCTGGCCCGGGCGTCGCGGCCACGGGTACTTCGTCGCGGCGTCGAGAGACGCGCGCGCGAGGTTCAACCCGTGTGGGATGTCGTCGGCGCCGAGGACCTTGGGTTCGAGCCTGGTCAGGATCCGCAGCGTCTGCGCGTTGCCCTCGAAGCCACCGCACGGCTGGGCGACGAGGTCCAGTGCCTGCTCGCCGTTGTGCCCGAACGGTGGGTGACCGATGTCGTGGGCCAGGCCCGCGGTGTCGACGATGTCGGGGTCGCAACCCAACTCGTCGGCGATGCCGCGCCCGATCTGGGCTACCTCCAGCGAGTGGGTCAACCTCGTGCGAGGGATGCCGTGAACCTCGGATCCCTCGTTAGGTCCTACGACCTGGGTCTTACCCGCGAGTCTGCGCAATGCCGCGGAGTGCAGCACTCGCGCTCTGTCCCGGCTGAACGGACTTCTGGCAGTCGGTAGGGCACCATCCAACACCGCGCCCTTGGGCCGTTCGGCGAAGAGGCGTTCACTGTCCTGATCGGTGTAGCCCACGAGGAGAGACTACGTCCCGTCAGCCCACTTCCTGGTCGATGGCGATACCGTCGGCGGACGCGTTGGTAGCGCGGTAGTAGAGCAACGCCGCGGTCTCCCGGAGGATGTACTTGGCCTGGGTTTCCCGGGTCTGCACGATCGGGCCGGAGTGCGTCGGTGACGTCCACGCGTCCAGGCCAGCGTCCTTGGCCATGGTGCGCGACCGCAACGAGTGCCAGGGGTCGCTGACGATCACGGCACTCTCCCAGCCGCGCTCCTTGACCTCGATGGCGACGGCCTTGAGCGTGCCGAGGGTGTCGTTGCCCTCCCCCACGGTGATCACCCGGTCCGCGGGCACACCCCGGTCGACCAGCCAGCGGCGACCCGCCTCGGCCTCGGTGAACCGGTCACCGGCGCGACGGCCACCGCCGGTGACGATGTGCCCGGCGACGCCCTGCTCGTAGAGCGCCTTGGCCTGGCGCAAGCGGGCCTCGAGGACCTTGGACGGCTTGCCCGCGTACTGGGCGGCGCCGAGCACGACCACGACGTCGGCCTTGTCGCGGTCGTCGATCCTGGCGACCTGCCAGACGCGGAAGGCGGTACCGCCGACCACGAGGAACCCCATGAGCACGAAGCCGACGAGCAGCCTGCGCAGGAAACGGCGGACTGGATGGGGGTGGGGAGGCACGCGCAGCATCCTTCCAGAACGGGTGTACGGCGCCCCGGCACGGGCTCGGCTGCCACCTGGTCAGACGTCCACGCAGGTCACCGGGTTGCTTCCGGGTCCTTTCCCGGGCGGCGGGTTTGTCCACATCCTCCGACCTGTCCACAGATCCAGATTTCCGACTTCCACCGCCTTGTCATCCACGGTTACCTCGAAACCATGCGAATGAACCGCCACACCCCAGAGGTCATCCAGCTCGCCGAGTCCGGCCCCAGCCGCCTGCGGCGCCTCCGCGCCGCGATGCGGATCGCGCACCCCGACGCCGTGGTCACCGGTCGGGAAGCGCTGTGGCTCAACGGAATCCCAGTGCCCCAACTGGGCGTGGTGCACCTGCTGGTGCCGCTGAAACGACCGGGGCGGGCCGACGGGTCGGTCACCGTGGAACGCACGACGCGCATGCCGGATCCCCTGTGGCGCCGGGGGTTTCCGACCGCGCCGAGCCCGCGGGCGGCGGTCGACGCGTGCAGGCGGGCGGCGACGGTGGACCACGTCCGGGAGTTGGTCACCGCGGCTGTGCGCACGGGCTGTGTCGACGTGGGCGATCTGCACGTGGAACTGGGGCTCGCGCCCGAACGGGGGACGACGCTGCTGCGCCGGGTGCTCGGCGAGGTCGACCGGGACCTGCGGGGGCGGTCCGCTCGGGCGGCGCAGGACCTCGTCGACCGGGCTGGGCTGCCGCCGCCGATCTGGACAGCGCGGCTGAGCACGAGCAGGGACGTGCACCTGGCGGTGGTGGACGCCTGGTGGGACGAGGTCGCCTTCGCCTGGGACTGCGACCTGCACCGGCCCTGGGCGCCACGCGTCGGACTGCCCGCGCTGGCCAGGGCGGCCCGGCTCACCGCCGCGGGGATCGTCCCCCTGCACACCGACCCGTTCCGCGTCCGCGCCGACCCCGACTCCGTCGCCGACGAGCTGCGCGGCGCCTACCAACTGGCCGCCGCCCGCCCCCGACCGGAGGTGATCATGTCCTGACCCCGCGTCCGGCACCCCACGGACTTCCTTGAGCCCTCGCAGGCGCGACAGCCCGCCCACCGCCTGTGCGAGCGAGCACCACCGGGGTACACAGCACTGGGTTACGTAGCACTGGGGTTCACAGCACCCGCCGGGGTGCATAGCGAACACCGGATACCCAGCGAACACGTGCCGAGAGGAGTGAATCAGACAGCAGAAGGAGGAAGGGGTATCAGCAGCCGATGAGGTGAGAGGCGAGGTAGGACTCGAGGTTGTCGATGGAGACGCGGTTCTGCGACATGGTGTCGCGTTCGCGGATGGTGACGGCCTGGTCGTTGAGGGAGTCGAAGTCGACGGTGACGCAGAAGGGAGTGCCGATCTCGTCCTGCCTGCGGTAGCGGCGGCCGATGGCGCCCGCGTCGTCGAAGTCGACGTTCCAGTGCTTGCGCAGGGCGGTGGCGACGTCGCGGGCCTTCGGCGAGAGGTCGGCGTTGCGGGAGAGCGGGAGGACGGCGACCTTGACCGGGGCGAGCCTGCGGTCGAGGCGGAGTACCACGCGCTTGTCGACGCCGCCCTTGGCGTTGGGCGCCTCGTCCTCGACGTAGGCGTCCAGGAGGAACGCCATCATCGGGCGGCCGACACCGGCGGCGGGTTCGATGACGAACGGGCGGTAGCGGGAGTTGGTGGCCTGGTCGAAGTAGGACAGGTCCACACCGGAGTGGTTGGAGTGCGTCGTCAGGTCGAAGTCGGCCCGGTTGGCGATGCCCTCGAGCTCACCCCACTCCTGGCCGCCGAAGCCGAACCGGTACTCGATGTCGACGGTCCGCTTCGAGTAGTGCGACAGCTTCTCGGCCGGGTGCTCGTAGACCCGCAGGTTGTCCTTGGCGATGCCCAGGTCGGTGTACCAGCGGGTCCGCTCGTCGATCCAGTACTGGTGCCACTCGTCGTCGGTGCCCGGCTCGACGAAGAACTCCAGCTCCATCTGCTCGAACTCGCGGGTGCGGAAGATGAAGTTGCCCGGGGTGATCTCGTTGCGGAACGACTTGCCGATCTGGCCGATGCCGAACGGCGGCTTGCGGCGGGAGGTCGTCTGCACGTTGAGGAAGTTCACGAAGATGCCCTGCGCGGTCTCGGGGCGCAGGTAGTGCATGCCCTCGTCGGTCTCCACCGGGCCGAGGTGGGTCTTGAGCATCATGTTGAACTCGCGCGGCTCGGTGTACTGGCCGCGGTTGCCGCAGTTCGGGCAGGGCACGTCGGACAGGTCGTTCTCGGCGACCTCCTTGCCCGAGCGCGCGGCGTACTCCTCGACGAGTTGGTCGGAACGGAAGCGCTTGTGGCAGGAGGTGCACTCGACGAGCGGGTCGTGGAAGGCGTTGACGTGGCCGGACGCCGTCCAGACCTCTCGGGGCAGGATCACCGACGAGTCGAGGCCGACGACGTCGTCGCGGCCCTGGACGACGCTGCGCCACCACGCGCGCTTGATGTTGTCCTTGAGTTCGACGCCGAGGGGTCCGTAGTCCCAGGCTGAGCGCGTGCCACCGTAGATCTCCCCGGACGGGTAGACGAAACCACGGCGCTTGCACAGGCTGACGACGGTCTCGATCCGGTCGGCTGCCACGACCCCTCCTGTCGGGAACTCAAAGGCTGTCGGGAACTCAAGGGCGAGGCGACCAGCGTAGTCCGCACCCCGGCCTGGCCCGTCCGGGGGACGGGTGATCAGCGGGCGGTGGCCGGGCCGGACGCCTCCCCGAGGCGCACGGTGTCCGCGTCGGCGGCCAGCAGGCTGACGTGGTGGCGGACCTCGCCTGGCTGGCCTTCCAGCACGACCTCGTAGGCGGCGGGCTCGGTGGTGTCGGCCTCGGCCAACAGCGGGATGACGTGCGTCCGCACGTCGAACGGCGACAACGCCCTGCGGTAGGCCGACACCGAGGCGAACTCGACGGTGAGCACCCACTGGTCGGCAGCCTCGGTCGACCGCGCGAGCAAAGCCCGCTGGCACCCCGGCTGCGCCAACAGCAACTCCAGGGCCACCCGCACCCGCTCCACGAACGGCTCCACGTCGTCGGCGGTGAACCTGGCGATCAGCAGCACGGGCACGAACCTTCCGAGAGGAGACACCGAGGACGAGCATCAGAGCACAGACCACGAGCCCGCGTGGTCAGCACCCCGCGATCAACACCAACTGGTCAGCACCATCTGCTCAGCACCAACTGGTCAGCACCAACTGGTCAGGAAACACCTGGCGGTGCGGCGGAACGACCCGGGCCACCCGGCGGCACAGGGGTGAACCGCTGTCAGCACGTGGTGCGGCCAGGTCACCCGCCGCTGAGAACGTCCGATACGCATGGCCACGATCTGGCGCGCACGGCTCGGGGTGGGAGCGCGCGCGGGGTCGAGGGCGGTGCGAGGATGCGGGGCTTGGTGGCGCGAGTGGTGGGCAGGGCCTAGTGGTGGGAGGGCCTAGTGGTGGGAGGGCATTGTGCGGGGTAGGCGGTCGATGAGGGCTCCTTTGTTGGGTGGGGAGGGGCCGTTGGCGAAGGTTCCGCCGGTGGTGGTGTTCGGGGTTGTTGTGGGGGTGTTCGTGGCGGGAGTGGTGGTGCGCGGGGTCGTGGGGGCGTTGCTGCTCGGGGTGCTCGCGGTGGGGGTGGGGGTGTTGTTGGCGGCTACCTGGCGGGTGTTGGCGCCCGCGCAGCGGTTCGGGCGGGTGCTGGTGCTCGGGTTGGTGGTGGGGATCGCGGTCTCGGTGCTGTGAGGTCGCCGCTATCAGGGCTGGGAGCGCCTAAGATGAACACGGTAACCATCACCCCGTCGGGCCGCCTGCCTCCGGGACGAGGAGAGGACCGATGTCGACCGTGACTTCGGAAACCGCGTCGCACGAGCTCCAGGTCGCCGCCGAGCAGCACGACCACTCACCCGGGCGTCCGGCGCCGGACCCCGTGCACCGCAGGCCCGCGGTGACCCTCGGGGCCGCCGGGGACCTGCTGCGCGCGCTGGCGGCGCCGGTGCGGATCGCCATCGTGCTGGAGTTGCGGGCCGCGGACCGGTGTGTGCACGAGCTGGTGGACTCGCTCGGGGTGGCGCAGCCGCTGATCAGCCAGCACCTGCGGGTGCTCAAGTCCGCCGGGGTGGTCTACGGCGAGCGGCACGGCCGGGAGGTGGTCTACCGCCTCGTGGACGAGCACCTGTCGCATATCGTCGTCGACGCAGTTGCCCACGTGGAGGAAGGCGACCGGTGACGACGGATCGAACATCGGCGACGGTGCCCGGCAGGCGGTCGACCCGCCAGCGGACCGCCGTCGCCCAGCTGCTCGACCAGCTCGACGAGTTCCGCTCCGCGCAGGAGCTGCACGAGGAGCTGCGCAAACGCGGCGAGGGCATCGGGTTGACCACCGTCTACCGGACGCTGCAGTCGCTGGCCGACGCCGGTGAGATCGACGTGCTGCGCACCGACAGCGGTGAGGCCATCTACCGGCGCTGCTCGAGCCACCACCACCATCACCTCGTGTGCCGCACCTGCGGGCACACCGTCGAGGTCGAGGGGCCCGCGGTGGAGCGGTGGGCCGAGAAGGTGGCGGCCGAGAACGGGTTCACGCAGGTCAGCCACACCGTGGAGATCTTCGGGACCTGCGCGGCCTGCTCGGGCTAGCCCTCGTACGGGTTCTCCGGCTGCGGGATCTCGGTGATCGAGGACACGGTCAACGTGGGGACGTAGTCGTTCTCCTTGGTCGCTGTACCTGGCTGGACGCGGCCGACCACTTGCAGCCACGTGTCGTTGGTCAGGCCCGTGACGTCGTCGCCGGTGAGCTTCACCTTGACCGGGAACGCGTCGGCGGCGCAGCAGGCGATGGACAGGCGGGCGAGGTAGACGTCGGCGTCCTGGGCGACGATGAAACCGGCCAACTGGACGTCGCGGTTGTCCAGCGAGTTGCCCGAGTCCCAGGCGGCGCGGGCGGCGAACTCGCTCATCGGCACCGGCACCGGGCTGCCCGCGGGCAGCGGCGAGAAGGCGACCATCCCGTCGGACCCGGCGGCGCGGCCTGCCGCGGCCCGGTTGTCGCCGCGCATGACCGAGTCGGCGCCGAGCGCGGGCGGGGCGATCAGGAAGATCGCCAGCACCGGCAGGAGCAGCAGCCACGCACTGCGGGCCGGGTGGTTGTGCGTCCCGTCCTCGCCCCCGTGGCCGTCGGCGTCGTGGTCATGGCCTGCCGCGGCCTCGTGGCCGTGGTCCGACGACTCCGCGTGGGCCTCATCGGAGCCCACCACAGCGTGGACCCGGTCGTCGGATCCGGCTGCGGCAGGACTCGCGGCGGCGACCCGGCGGGGAGCGAGCAGGTCTCGGCCGATGGAGATCACCGCGAGCGCGACCATCACCGCGCCGCCGCCGATGAGCCAGAACTGGTGCGCGGGCTTGACGTACTGCAGGTAGGCGCCGGTGAAGCTGATCTTGAGCAGCGCGCCGCCGACCAGGATGAGCAGGATGTTCTGCGTCTCGCGCCGCATCACGCACCCCCGAGGAAGATCAGACCGGACAGCACCGCGCAGGCCATCGCCACCACCAGGGTGGCCGGGCCGAACCGGATCGCGAACGCCCGGCCGAAGGTGCCCGCCTGCAGGGCGAACAGCTTCACGTCGATGGCCGGGCCGACCACCAGGAACACCAGCTTGGGCAGCAGCGGCATGCCCGAGATGGAGGCCGCGACGAACGCGTCCGCCTCGCTGCACAGGGCCAGGACCACCGCGAGCGCGGCCATCACCAGCACCCCGACCACGACCTGCTCGCCCAGGGTGTCGACCCAGGAGCGCGGGATGACCACGTTGAGCACCGCGGCGGTGAGGCCGCCCAGCACCAGGAACCCGCCCGCGTCGACCAGGTCGGCCCGGGAGGTCTCGAAGAACAGCCGCCAGCGGGAGCGCCCGTCCGGCTCCGGCAGCCTGCGCAGCGCCCGCTCGATGATCCACTCGGCCTTGCCGAACCTGGCCCACAGCCAGCCCATGACCACCGCGGTGGCCAGCGACCCGACCAGCCGGGCGGCGACCATGCCGGGGTTGTTCGGGAAGGCGACGTTGGTGGCGACCAGCACGACCGGGTTCACCGCGGGCGCGGCCAGCAGGAACGCCAGCGCGACCGAGGTGGGCACGCCCTGCTGCATCAGCCGCCTGGCCACCGGGACCGCCGCGCACTCGCAGGTCGGCAGCGCCACCCCGGCCACCCCGGCGACCGGGACGGCGATGGACTCGCGCTTGGGCAGCAGCCGGTTGAGCACCGAGGCGGGCACGAAGGCCGCGATCGCGCCGCTGATCAGCACGCCGAGGACCAGGAACGGCAGCGCCTGGACGCACACCGCGACGAAGATCGTGGCCCCGGTCTGGATGGCGGGGACGTCGAGCCAGTCGACCAGCCGCCCCTGGGCCAGCAGGGCGACGACCAGCACGACGCAGAGCACCTCCAGGGAGGTGACCCGCCGCTTGGGTTCTGGCGCGGTGCCGCCCGGCTCCGGCTCGACCGCGGTCCGCGTGCTCATCGGGCTCCTCCCGCGGTGGCCGGTGGGAGGTCCATCAACCCACACAAACCGGCGCCGGTGGAGCGCGTGGCGCGGGAATCAACCCACTGGGCGACAACGGCCAGTGGTGACCGTGCGCGCACGGGGCTCGGCTGCGGCGGGTGGCTCACCCGGCAGATGATGCCAGGAAGACGATCAGTTGCCAGCAGCCGGGGTTGAACTGTGTTCAGCGGCTTTTCCCAGCAGTTCTCCGCGCAACTGGGAAGCGGTGGAGACCACCAGCATGAGCAGGGTGCCGAGCGCGGGCAGGGCGAGGCCCTCGGCCGGGGCGGCGTAACGCAGCGTCACGTCCATCCCGCGCTCGGTGTGCACGACGCCCAGGGTGCCGAACAGGCCCTGGCCCGCGCGCTCGGCGGCGGACACCGCGAGGTCGCGGTCGTCGGGCAGGTCCCAGGCGACCACGCAGGTCAGGCTGAGCACGGTCAGCCCCTCGGCCAGCTCCATCGCCTGGACCGCGCACGGGACGTCGCCGTGCCGGAAGGTCAGCGCGCCGTCGGGGTCCACCTCGACGTCGTGGTAGCTCTCCAGCGCCCGGCGGGCGCGGTCGACCAGCTCGGCGACCTCGGTGCTCATGCGGTTCCCTTCTCGTCGGCGAGCCTGGCGGCGACCTCGGCGGAGTCGGCGGCCGCGCCGAAGCGGCGGTCCCGGCGCGCGTAGGTCTCGACCGCCTCCCACAGGTGGATCCGGTCGAAGTCGGGCCACAGGTGGTCCTGGAAGACCAGCTCGGCGTAGGCGGACTGCCAGAGCATGAAGTTCGAGGTGCGCTGCTCGCCGGAGGGCCGGATGAACAGGTCAACGTCGGGCATCTGCGGCTGGTACAGGTACTTGGCGACGGTGCGCTCGTCGACCTTGTCCGGGTTGATCTTGCCTGCGGCGGCGAGCCTGGCGATCTCGCGGGCGGCGTCGCCGATCTCGGCGCGGCCGCCGTAGTTGATGCACATGGCGAGGTTGAGCACGGTGTTGCCCGCGGTGCGCTCCTCGGCGACCTCGAGCTCCTTGATGACGCTCTGCCACAGCCGCGGCCTGCGCCCGGCCCAGCGGACCCGCACGCCCATCTCGTCGAGCTCGTCGGTGCGGCCGCGGATGACCTCGCGGGTGAAGCCCATCAGGAAGCGGACCTCCTCGGGGCTGCGCCGCCAGTTCTCCGTGGAGAACGCGTAGAGCGAGAGCCACCGCACGCCGAGGTCGATGCAGCCGCGGGCCACCTCGACCACCTGGGCCTCGCCGCGCTTGTGGCCCTCGACCCGGGTCAGCCCGCGCTGGTTGGCCCACCGCCCGTTGCCGTCCATCACGATCGCCACGTGCCTGGGCACGAACTCCAGCGGGATCGCGGGCGGGCGCGCGCCGGAGGGGTGCGGCTCGGGTGGGGCGACCGGTCGCCCCGCATCGGACCTGCTGGTCCGCCGCCGCCGCAACATCGCCACACACACCTCCACCGGGATCGGCCAAGCCGGTCGGAAATGCTACCGGCGCCCCCCGCCGAGCACGGGGCGCCCCAGTTCGTCCACCGCTCACCTCCGGGTGCGCTCCGGTACACCTCGCCCGCGACGTCCCCGGTGAGAGCGGCACGAAGGAGCGACGGGGCATGCGGGTTCGGCACATCTTGTCGGCGTTGGCGGTACTCGTGGCCGGGATGGCCGTCACGGGCACCGCGGCGGCCGCGCCCACGGGCCCGCCGGTGGTGGGGACCCTGCGGGACTTCCCGACGTCGGGCTCCGCCGACGCGGCGCCGTGGTACCGGACCTCGGGGCCGTGCCCGATCGGCACGATGAGCTCCGACATCGTCATCGACGGCCACGGGCTCACCAACGCGGTCGCCAAGCCGCTCAACGACGTGGAGGTGTCGACCTCGGCACCGTTCTTCATCGCGCAGAACGACACGTTCCGCTCCATCGCCACCGCGCACGGCACCACCCTGCAAGGCAGGTACACCGTGTCCGCGCGGTGCATCGACCCGTTCTCGGGCGAGGTGCTGGGCGTCTTCCGGGTCGATATCGTCTTCCTCAACCCGAACAGCTGGGTACGGTCTCCTACCGCGCCCACCATGGCTATGGCGATCGCGCCAGGTGACGATGTCGCGGAAGGCAGCCCGGTGACGCTGTCTGCGCAGGTTGGGCCTGCCGACATCAGTGGGACCATGCAGTTCTTCGACGGCACCACACCGATCAGCCCGCAGATGCCGTACCCGGGTGGGCCCTACACGGTCACCACCAGCGCGCTCGCTCCCGGCGTGCACACCCTGACCACCCGGTTCGCCCCGTACGACCTGCTCGACGGCCCCAGTGCGTCGACCTCGCTGGTCCTGCAGGTCACCTCGGGCGCGGTGGCGACGGCGAGGCAGAACATCAGCACCGAGGTGCTCGCGGGCGAACTGCTGGTCAGCGTGCCGAACCAGGACGTCGTCCTGCCCGCGCCGGTGATGTTGCCGGACGGGTCGATGCTGACGACGTCCGGACCGCTCAACCCGATCACGGTCATCGACACCCGCGCGGGCAACCCGGGGTGGACCCTCTCCGGGCAGGTCGGCGACTTCACCTCTGGCCAGAACCGGGTCAACGGCGCCAACCTCGGGTGGGTACCGGGGCTGGTGAGCTCGGCCGCGGCCCAGTCCGTCCGGGTCGGCACCGCCGTTCCCCCGGCGGAGGCCATCGAACCCGGCGCTGTCCCCCCGGCGGACCGGGGGCTCGCCGCCGCCCGCACCTTGGCGGATGCCCCGGCCGCGCACGGCAACGGGACCGCGACCGTGACGGCCCTGCTGGCGCTCAAGGTCCCCACATCCACCGTCGCGGGCACCTACACCGCGACCCTCACGCTCACCGCGATCTAGGGGCTCCACCCCCGAACCCTGCGCCTTCGGTCCTTGCTCGATCTCAACGATGAGAACGAAAGAAGGGGCTCAACGAAATGCGCGTTCGCACTATCCTTGCCGCCGCGGTGATCGCGATGGCAGCAGTGGGTGTGGTGGGCACCGCCACGGCACAAGCGGAACGGCCAAGCGGAACGCTCGGTGGCCTGTCCGTCAACCGGTCCAGCGGTACCGACACCACCACCCAGGTCTACCAAACGCAGTCCGGGTGCCCCAAGGGCACCGATGTCTGGGACCTGACCGTGTACGGGCCGGGTGGGTTCAGCGACGGCCTGCGCGCCACGGATCCGACGAGTGCCGGTCTCTCGACGATGGGCGGGTTCTTCGCCCCGCAAGACCGGTCGTTCCGGGAGATCGCGGCGGCGAACGGCACCACGATCACGGCAGGCGGCTACACCGTCGTGCTCACCTGCCGCGAGTCGTTCACCGCCACGGTGCTGGGCACGTTCACCGTGGACGTCGAGTTCGCCTCGCCCATCGAGTACACCGTCCAGGTGGCGGAGCAGACGTACACGTCCGTGTCCGCCTATCCGGCGGCCAGGAGCGCGCGGGGCACGTCGATCGCCCTGTCCGCGTTCGTGCACCCGGCGAACGCGACCGGGCTCATCACCTTCCGCAGCAACAACTCGGTGGTGGGCACCGCACGGGTGTCCGGCGGTCGCGCGGATCTGACCACGACCACGTTGCCGGTGGGGGTGTTGGCGCTGACCGCGACCTTCACCGGTGACCGGCCGCTGTTCTCCGGTTCCACGTCGTCACCGGTCGCGCACCAGGTCTACGCCGTTCCAGGAGTCGCGTTCTCGGTGTCGCCGGGCAATCGGATCGCACCGGGTCGTCCACTCACGTTGACCGCGACGCTGAGCCCCGTCGACATCACCGGAGGCGTGGAGTTCTTCGACGGCACCACCCGGATCGCCGATCCGCTCCCGGTGCACAACGGCCTCGTCACGGTGATGACGGACCGCCTGACGCCGGGTAGGCACGTGCTCACCGCGCGGTTCTACCCCAACGACACCATCTTCTCGATGCAGGTGTCGCCGCCGATCACCGTTGACGTCGTCTCGGTCATCGACGCAGCATCAGAAAACATCTCCACGACAGTGCTACCCGGTGCGTTGCTGATCAGTGTGGACAACCGGGAGGTAGTGCTGCCGTCGCCGGTGATGACCCCGGATGGTGGGCGGCTGGTGACGAGCGGGGTGCTCAACCCCGTCACCGTCACCGACACCCGTGCGGGCAACCCGGGGTGGAACGTCTCCGGGCAGGTGAGCGACTTCGCGTCGGGTCCGAACCGGATCAACGGGGCCAATCTCGGCTGGTTGCCCCGGTTGCTCGACAAGTCCCCGGTGCAGGCCGTGTTCCCCGGTTCCGCTGTGCCGACGGCGAATGCCATCGCACCTGGGGCCACGCCGGGGGCGGGACAAGGGCTCGTGTCGGCGCGGAGCATGGCGCTGGCGGCGCCGCTGGGCGGCAACGGGACGGCGCGGCTCACCGCTGACCTCTCCCTCGCCGTACCGACGTCCACAGTCGCGGGGACCTACTCGGCGACGTTGACGCTCACGGCGATCTAGGGGCTGAAGGGGCGGCGCTCGACCAGCGGCAGGGAGCGCAACTGGCGTTCCAGGTGCCACTGCAACAGCGCCGCCACCAGCCCGCTGACCTCCCGGCGGGTCGACTCGCCGGTGCCTTCCGCGCTGTCCCACCTGCCGTTGGCGAGGGAGTCCATCAGCCGCAGCACCTCGATCGACGGGCTGACCGATCCCGGTGGCTTGCACCGGGGACAGACCGACCCTCCCGCGTGGACGCTGAACGCGCGGTGCGGGCCCGGGTCGCCGCAACGAGCGCACTCGGTGATGGCGGGCGACCAACCCGCGAAGGCCATGGCGCGCAACAGGAACGCGTCGAGCACCAGGGACGCGTCACGCTCCCCGTCGGCCAGTGCGCGCAGTGCGCCCGCGACGAGCAGGTAGAGCCGGAGCACCGGCTCGCCCTCTTCGGCCGACATCCGGTCCGCGGTCTCTAGCACCGCGCAGGCGGCGGTATAGCGCTGGTAATCGCCGACGATGCCCGCGCCGAACGCGTCGAGGGTCTGCACCTGGGTGATCACGTCGAGCGTGCGGCCGGTGTAGAACTGCACGTCGACGTGGGCGAACGGCTCGACCCGGGCGCCGAGTCGGGAGGTGGTGCGGCGCACGCCCTTGGCCACGGCGCGGACCTTGCCGTGCTTCTGGGTGATCAGCGTGATGATCCGGTCCGCCTCGCCGAGCTTCTGCACGCGCAGCACTACACCGGTGTCGCGGTACAGGCTCACCGGCACATTCTCACACGTACAGCCCGGTGCCCGGCACGTTGCGCGCCGCCGACCACAGCACCAGCGCCGCCACCGCGGCCACCCGCGCCCACTGCCAGTCCAGCCAGGTCGTCACCGCGCGGCCGCGGACCCGCCGCAGCACCCACGCGACGGCCACCCACGCGTACAGCGCGACGAACACCAGGGCGACGGCGTTGTACCGGACCGCGTCGGCGAACCGGCCGTCGAACAGGGCCAGCACCATCCGGAAACCACCGCAGCCGGGGCAGCACAGGCCGGTCAGCGCCTTGATCGGGCAGACCGGCCAGTCCACGTCAGAACCCGAGGCGGCGCAGCTGCTTGGGGTCGCGCTGCCAGTCCTTGGCGACCTTGACGTGCAGGTCCAGGTACACCCGGGTGCCGAGAAGGACCTCGATCTGGCGGCGCGCGGTCGACCCGACGTGCTTGAGCCGCTCGCCGCGGTGGCCGAGCACGATGCCCTTCTGGCTGGAGCGCTCCACGTACAGCAGCGCGTGCACGTCGATCATGTCGTCGCGGCCCTCGCGCGGGACCATCTCCTCGATGGTGACGGCGATGGAGTGCGGCAGCTCGTCGCGCACGCCCTCCAGCGCGGCCTCCCGGATCAGCTCGGCGACCAGCGTGGTCTCCGGCTCGTCGGTCAGCTCGCCGCCCGGGTAGAGCTGCGGGCCCTCCGGCATCCTGGCCACCAGCAGGTCGGTCAGGGTGGCCACCTGGAACCCGTCCACCGCCGACACCGGGACCAGCTCGGCGAACTCCATGACCTCCTGCAGCGCCAGCAGCTGCTCGCCGACCTGGTCGGGGGACACCAGGTCGGTCTTGGTGATGATGCCGATGACCGGGGTGCGCTTGGCGACCTTGGTCAGCTCGGCGGCGATGAACCGGTCGCCCGGTCCCACCTTCTGGTCGGCGGGCACGCAGAAGCCGACCACGTCGACCTCCGACCAGGTCTCCCGGACGATGTCGTTGAGCCGCTGGCCGAGCAGGGTGCGCGGCCGGTGCAGGCCGGGGGTGTCGACGATCACGAGTTGGGCGTCGTCGCGGTGCACGATGCCGCGGATGGCGTGGCGGGTGGTCTGCGGCTTGCTCGAGGTGATCGCGACCTTGCTGCCGACCAGGGCGTTGGTCAGCGTCGACTTCCCCGCGTTGGGCCTGCCGACGAAGCAGGCGAATCCGGAACGATGGCCCTGCGCGGTGCTTGTCACCAAGTCATTGTGCCCTTGCGCTCCCCGGCGGGCTGACGCGGTTCAGCTCCAGGGTGGCTGGCAGGTCGGCGACACCGGGTCCACCGGCGTCCAGCCACGCCTCGATGTCGTCGAGGACGCCGTCGTCGAGGACGAACCCGAGCCAGGTCGGTTTGCTGCCCTTGGCCTGCACGACCACCACGTTGGAGGTCTCGCAGGTGTCCAGGCACTCGGACACCCGGACGGTGCCGCCGTGGCGGGCCGCGATGGCGCGCAGGCGGCTGACCTGGGCGCCGTGGTTGACGGTGGGGTGCTTCTTGACCGTCCCGCAGCAGCAGTCCCGGCAGACGGTGACCAGGACGCTCATCGCAGCACGTCGACGACGGTGCCCGTGGCGTCGGCGCGCAGCACCGGCACACCGGCGGTGAGGTCGCGGGCGGCGGCGAGCGAGTCGGCGTCGACCTGGTCGGAGTCGGTGACCACGGCGGCGGCCTCCAGGCCCTCGGCGCCGCTGGAGACGGCGGCGGCCACGGCGGCCTGCAGCGCGGTGAGCCGCAGCGAGGGCAGGGCGACGGTGGCGGCGGCGTAGGTGCGGCCGTCGGTGTCGCGGACCGCGGCGCCCTCGGCGGCACCGGTGCGCGCCCGGCTGGACCGCGCGAGGGTGACGATCTTGGCGTCCTCCTGGTCGAGCTCAGCCACGCTCACCGCTCCTCTCCCACTCCTGTTCGTCGACCGGGGTGGTGTCGACGTCCGCGGGCTCCGGCCGGTCGACCGGGCGCACGACCACGGAGGTGATCCGCACCCGGCCCCGGTTGTCCTTGCCGCCCTCGGCTCGGAACCGTAGCCCGGTGATCTCCGCCTCGGCGCCGGGAAGTGGCACACGTCCCAGCCGCTGGGCGAGCAGGCCGCCGACGGTCTCCACGTCCTGGCCCTCCAGCCGCAGCCCGAACAGCGCGCCGAGGTCCTCCACCGGCAGCCGGGAGCTGACCCGGACCGCGCCGTCGTCGAGGTGCTCGACCGGCGGCCGGTCGTCGGTGTCGGACTCGTCGGTGATCTCGCCGACGATCTCCTCCAGGATGTCCTCGATGGTCAGCAGGCCCGCGGTGCCGCCGTACTCGTCGACGGCGATGGCGATGTGGTTCTTGGACACCTGCATCTCGCGCAGCAGGTCGTCGAGCCGCTTGGTGTCGGGCACGAACACCGCGGCGCCCATCACCTCGACCAGCGGGACCGGCCGGTCGCCCGCCTCGAGCCCGGCGCGCACCAGGTCCTTGAGGTTGACCACGCCGACCACGTCGTCGACGCTCTCGCCGATCACCGGGATGCGGGTGTAGCCGGTGCGCAGCGACAGCGCGAGGGCCTGGCGGCCGGACTTGGCCTGCTCGATCCACACCATCTCGGTGCGCGGGACCATTACCTCGCGGGCGATCGTGCCGCGCAGCTCGAACACCGAGTGGATCATCTCGCGCTCGTCGGCGTCGACGACCCCGCGCTCCTCGGCCATGTCGACCAGCTCGCGCAGCTCCACCTCGGACGAGAACGGCCCTTCCCGGAAGCCCTTACCGGGGGTGATGGCGTTACCGACGAGGATCAGGAAACGAGAGAGAGGGCCCAGGATCGAGCCGAGGACCCGCACCGGAGCAGCGGCGAGGAGACCGACGCCGTAGGGGTGCTGGCGGCCGATGGTGCGCGGCCCGACCCCGACGAGCACGTACGACACGACGATCATGCCGAGCGCGGCGACCAGGCCGGACACCCAGGCCGGGCTGATCGAGCGGGCGCAGACGAAGGTGACCAGCACCGTCGCGGCGAGCTCGCAGCCCAGCCGCAGCAGGAGCAGCAGGTTGATGTGCCTCGGCCGCTCGGCGACCACGGCGAGCAGCTGCTTGGCGCCCGCCCGCCCGGAGCGCAGCAGGCCCTCCACCCTGGCCTTGGACACCGCGGACAGCGAGGCGTCGGCGGCGGCGAAGCACCCGGCGGCGAGGATGAGCAGGACGGCGATGACCAGCAGACCGGCCGAATCGGCGGACACCTCGGGTCAGTCCTCCGGTTCGGTGAGGCCGACCGCGCCGAGCAGCTTGTCGTCCTCGACGCGCTGCGCCGCGCGCCGCTTGGCGTCGGCCGCCGCGGTGCGGAAGTCGGCCAGGATGCGCTTCTGCAGGGTGAACATCTCGCGTTCCTCGGCGGGCTCGGCGTGGTCGTAGCCGAGCAGGTGCAGCACGCCGTGCACGGTCAGCAGGTGCAGCTCGTCGATGAGGCTGTGGCCCGCGGTGCGCGCCTGGTCCTTGGCGAAGGCCGGGCACAGCACGATATCGCCGAGCAGCGCGGGGCCGGACTCGGAGGCGTCGGGGCGGCGCGCCGAGTCCAGCTCGTCCATCGGGAAGGCCATCACGTCGGTGGGGCCGGGCAGGTCCATCCAGCGCTCGTGCAGGTCGGCCATGACGTCGAGCTCGACGAGCAGGACGGACAGCTCGGCGAGCTTGCTGACGTTCATCCGGTCTAGCGCGAAGCGGGCCGCGGAGACGATGGACGCCTCGTCGACCGCCACCCCGGACTCGTTGGCGATCTCGATACTCACCGCGCCATTGTCCCCGCAGGCCCTACCGGCCGCCGCGCCTGCCCCCGGCACGGACCGGGCCGCGCTGGGTGGCGACGTCGTTCTCGGCCGCGTCCTGCACGACCTGCCAGCGCTCGTAGGCGTCGACGATGTCGCCGACGAGCCGGTGGCGGACCACGTCGGCGCTGCTGAGCTGCGAGAAGTGCACGTCGTCGACGCCGTCGAGGATGTCCCTGACCACCTTGAGCCCGGAGCGCTGCCCGCCGGGCAGGTCAATCTGGGTGGTGTCGCCGGTGACCACGATCTTGGAGCCGAAGCCGAGCCGGGTGAGGAACATCTTCATCTGCTCCGGCGTGGTGTTCTGCGCCTCGTCGAGGATGATGAACGCGTCGTTGAGGGTGCGGCCGCGCATGTAGGCCAGCGGGGCGACCTCGATGGTGCCCGCCTGCATCAGCCGCGGGATGGACTCGGGGTCGATCATGTCGTGCAGCGCGTCGTAGAGCGGGCGCAGGTACGGGTCGATCTTGTCGAACAGGGTGCCGGGCAGGAAGCCGAGCCGCTCGCCCGCCTCGACCGCAGGCCGGGTCAGGATGATCCGGCTGACGTGCTTGGCCTGCAACGACTGGACGGCCTTGGCCATCGCCAGGTACGTCTTGCCGGTACCGGCGGGGCCGATGCCGAAGACGATGGTGTTGGCGTCGATGGCGTCGACGTAGTGCTTCTGGTTGAGCGTCTTGGGCCGGATCGTGCGGCCGCGCCTGGAGAGGATGTCGAGGCTGAGCACCTCGGCGGGCGATTCGGCGGAGTTGGCCGAGAGCATCGCCACGGTGCGCCGGACGGTGTCCGGGCCGACCTGCTGGCCGCGGGCGGCCAGGGTGGTGAGTTCGGTGAACACGCGCTCGGCGAAGGCCACGTCGGCGGGGTCGCCGGACAGGGTCACCTCGTTGCCGCGCACGTGGACGTCGGCGTCGAGCAGGTCCTCGGCGAGGCGCAGGTTCTCGTCGCGGGAGCCCAGCAGGGCCAGCACGGCGCCCTCCGGGATCGCGAACCTCGACTGCGCGTCGCGGATCGGCTCAGCAGAAGAAGGACGGGGGTCTCCCCCAGGTGCGGTACCCGTCACGTGCTCTCTGGCCCACCTTCTGCGCTCGCGCGCCTCACCATCCGACCTCCCCGATGCTAGCCCTCCCCCCACCCCCACCGCACCGAAGAAACCATCACGGCCTGGCTAGGGTTCGCCCATGAGCGGCTGCCTCTTCTGCAAGATCATCGCCAGCGAGATCCCGTCCACGAAGGTGTACGAGGACCCGCACGTCTACGCCTTCCGCGACATCAGCCCCCAGTCGCGGGTGCACGTGCTGGTGGTCCCCCGTGCCCACCACGAGGACGCCGAAGAACTGACGGCCGACCCCGGACTACTGGCGGCGGTGCTCGCAGCAGGCGTTGAAGTGGCCAAGGTCGAGGGAATCCACGACTCCGGCTACCGCTTCGTCTTCAACACCGGCGACGACGCCTGCCGAACCGTCTTCCACGCCCACCTCCACGTCCTGGGCGGCGAACAACTCTCCACCTTCGGCCGCTAACCAACAGCAAACAGCAACAACCAAGCAACCAAGGAAAGCCCCAACCCCCAACGACTTCCACCCCAGAACCACTTCCACCCAAGAACCGCCCCGCTACGCGCTCGCCCCTCGCACCACGCCGGAACCGCCACCCACCACACCGCCACCACCGCACCGTCGGGGCTCCGGGGGCTCGGCCCCCGGGAGATATCGGCGGCGCAAGGGGGAAGAAGCCCAAAGGGCTTCGAACATGCTGGAGGAAGCCGCGCGGGCGGTGAGACCTGGGGGTCGCCCCACCGGGCCCGCGCGGCGCCGCCGGACCGAGGGGGGAGGTGTCCGGCGGTAGTCGGGTGAACGCGCTTCGGAATATCTGAAACGCTTTGCGGATAAAGGGTAAACCTTGGGGTGACCTAACGCCAGCGGGCAGTAAGGGCGCCGAGTGCGCCGAGTGCGACGGCGGCGGCGGTGGAAGTCCGCAGCACTGCGGGTCCGAGTCGGACGGCGGTGGCCCCGGCCTGTTCAAGGGTGGTCTGCTCGTCCGGCGCGATGCCGCCCTCGGGGCCGACGACCAGGACAAGATCACCCGATTCGGGTAGCCGGGCCTCGGCCAACCGGGTGGCGAGGTGGGCTTCGAGGACGAGGGTGCCCGCGCTCGCCCGGACCAGGTCGAGCAGTCCGGCCTGGTTGACGGGGTCGCGGACGTCCGGGACCCAGGGGCGCCTGGCTTGTTTGGCGGCTTCGCGGGCGGTGGATCGCCAGCGGGCGAGGGCTTTCTCGCCGCGTGGACCGTCCTCCCACTTCGCGACGCAGCGGCTCGCGCGCCACGGCACGATCGCGTCGACGCCCGCCTCAGTGGCCAGTTCCACGGCCAGTTCGCCCCGGTCGCCCTTGACCAGCGCCTGCACCAGGATGACGCGCAGTTCCGGCCGTTGCTCGGTCCACCGGCGTTCGACGGCCACGTCGAGGCTGTCCCTGGCCGCGGCGGTGACCACGCACTCGGCGACCGAGCCCGCGCCGTCGCCGACGAGCAGCCGCTCCCCCGCGCGCAACCGGCGCACGGCCGCCGCGTGCCTGCCCTCCGGGCCGTCCAGGGTGAACGACCCGGCGGCGGGCAGCGCGTCGACCAGGAACTGCGCCAGGGTCATCGGCGGGAGCGCAGGCGGGAGAACAGGCCACCGGTGCGGCTGTTGGCCGAGGCCAGCGTGTGCTCCTCCTCGCCGCGCAGGGTGGCCAGCTCGCGCAGCAGCTCGCCCTGCCTGGCGTCGAGGCGGGTGGGGATCTCCACCTCGATGTGCACGTGCAGGTCGCCGCGGCCGTCGACCCGGCCGGTGGAGCGCAGCCTCGGCAGGCCGCGGCCCGGCATGACCAGCTCGGCGCCGGGTTGGGTGCCCGGTTCCAGGTCGAGCTCGATGCGCCCGTCGATGGCCTCCAGCGGCAGCACCGCGCCGAGCACCGCGGTCGTCATCGGGACCCGCAGCGTGCAGTGCAGGTCGGCGCCCTCGCGCTCGAAGGTGGCGTGCGGCAGTTCCTCGACCTCGATGTAGAGGTCGCCCGCGGGGCCGCCGCCGGGGCCGACCTCGCCCTGGCCGGACAGCCGGACGCGCATGCCGTCGGCCACGCCGGGCGGGATCTTCGCGGTGATGTTGCGCCGCGCCCGGACCCGGCCCTCCCCCGCGCACTGGCGGCACGGGTCGGGGATGACCTCGCCAAGACCGCGGCAGGTAGGGCAAGCGCGCGCGGTGACTACCTGGCCGAGGAACGACCGCTGTACCGACTGCACCTCACCCCGACCGCCGCAGGTGTCGCAGGTGATCGGGCTGCTGCCGTCGGTGCACCCCGAGCCGCGGCACAGGTCGCACAGGATCGCGGTCTCCACCGCGATCTCCCGGCTGATCCCGGTCGCGCACTCCTCCAGCGTCATCTGGATGCGCAGCAGCGCGTCCGAGCCCGGCTGCACCCGGCTGCGCGGACCGCGACCACCGCCGCCCCCGCCCGCCGCGCCGAAGAAGGCGTCCATGATGTCGCCGAGCCCGAACCCGCCGAACGGGTCGCGGCCACCGCCCCCACCGCCGCCGCCCCCGTTGCCGAGCGGGTCGCCGCCCATGTCGACGATCTTGCGCTTCTGCGGGTCGGAGAGGACCTCGTAGGCCGCGGTGACCTCGCGGAAGCGGGTCTGCGCCGCCTCGTCCGGGTTGACGTCGGGGTGCAGCTCGCGCGCCAGCTTCCGGTAGGCGCGCTTGATCTCCTCGGAGGTCGCGTCCTGACGCACCCCGAGAGTGCCGTAGTAGTCCCTCGCCACCTGTCCAGTCCTCCTGCCCCGGGCGTGCCGGGGCGCTTCGATACCTGTTCGACCGATCCTCTACCGACCGAGGATCTTCCCGACGTAGTTCGCCACCGCGCGTACCGCGGCGATGTTGGTGGGGTAGTCCATCCGGGTCGGACCGACCACGCCCATGCCGCCCAACAGGGTGGCACGGGTGCCGTAGCCGATGGACACCACCGAGGTGGAACGCATCTCCTCGGCCTCGTTCTCCTCGCCGATGCGCACCGTGATGGTGCCCGGGTCGGCGGTCGCGGCGAGCAGCTTGAGCACGACGACCTGCTCCTCCAGCGCCTCGAGCACCTGGCGCAGCGAGTGGGGGAAGTCGGCGACGTTGCGGGTGAGGTTGGCGGTGCCGCCGAGCACCAGCCGCTCCTCGGGGTGTTCGACGAGCGACTCGACCAGCACCGTGGCCAGCCTGGTGACGACCTCGCGCAGCTCGCCCGGCGCGGATTCCGGCAGTTCGGCGACGCTGGCCGCGGCGTCGGCGAGCCGCTTGCCCGCCAGGGTGGTGTTGACCATGGAGCGCAGCCTGGCCACGGTCTCGTCGGTGACCACGTCGCCGAGGTCGACCACCCGCTGGTCGACCCGGCCGGTGTCGGTGATCAGCACCAGCATCAACCTGGCCGGGGTGATGCTGACCAGCTCGACGTGGCGCACCGTGGAGGTGGTCAGCGTCGGGTACTGGATCACCGCGACCTGCCGGGTCAGCTGGGCGAGCAACCGGACGCTGCGGCGCATCACGTCGTCGAGGTCGATGGCGCCCTCCAGGAAGCTCTGGATGGCCTTGCGCTCGGCGGTGGACAGCGGTTTGACGTCGCTGAGCCGGTCGACGAAGAGCCGGTAGCCCTTGTCGGTGGGGATGCGGCCCGCGCTGGTGTGCGGCTGGGTGATGTACCCGTCCTCCTCCAGCGACGCCATGTCGTTGCGGACGGTCGCGCTGGACACCCCGAGGTTGTGCCGGTCGACGATCGCCTTGGACGCGACGGGCTCGTGGTCGCGCACATAGTCGGCGACGATCGCCCGCAGCACCTCGAACCGGCGCTCGTCGGAACTGACCACGGGCCACCTCCCTCATCCGTGTGCGCGGGGTCTCGACGCGAGTTTACGGAGAGCGGGGCGGCGGGGGGCGCCTAACGGGTCCGGTCCGCCTGCCGCAGGTTGCGCAGCGCCGCCGACGCCGCGATCCGGATGATCGGATCCGCGTGGTCCGCGGCACTGGCGATGATCTCCGTCGACCGCGGCCCGCCGATCAGACTGGCCAGGTAGAGCGCCTTGCAGGCGAGCACCGTGTCCGCGCGCGAGGCGAGTTCCTCCAGGTGCGGCAGGGCGTCGTCGCCCAACTCGGCCGCGGTGGAGTAGTCCACCTCCTGGGCGGATAACTGCTGCCGGACGTGCTGCATCGTGACCGCCATCGCATGACCCCTCACTTGTGGCGTTGCGCTGCCGACAAGAGGCCGCGACCTCGTAGCAGATACGCCCGAGCCCCAAGTCAGGCCGAAAGTCCCGAACCAGACCCGCGACCCCGGCCGCGTCGCGGGGGTGATCCGCGTGGCCACCTGGGCAGAACTGCCGCCAACGCTCGGGCAGCGGCTCAGGTGAGTCGGCGCACCACGGCGTCGGCCAGGAGGCGGCCCCGGGGGGTGAGGACGCAGCGGCCGGAGGTGAGGGCGGTGGGGTCCAGCAGGCCGTCGGTCGCGGCGCAGTGGGCCTCGGTCAGGGCGGCGGGGGTGAGGGCGTCGGTGGGGAGGCCGTCGGAGAGGCGGAGTTCCAGGAGGACGCGTTCGAGGCGTTGGTCGGCCTGGGTGAGGTGTTCGCGGGCGGCGGCGGGGGAGGAGCCGTCGGCGAGCAGGGCGGTGTAGCGGGCCGGGTGCTTGACGTTCCACCAGCGGATGCCGCCGACGTGGCTGTGCGCGCCAGGACCGGCGCCCCACCAGTCGCCGCCGAGCCAGTAGCCGAGGTTGTGCCTGCACCTGGCCGCGTCGGTGGCGGCCCAGTTGGAGACCTCGTACCAGTGCAGACCGGCCGCCGCCATGGCCGCGTCGACCTGCTCGTAGCGGTCGGCGAGCACGTCGTCGTCCGGCATCGGCAACTCGCCCCCGCGCACGCGCCTGGCCAGCGCGGTCCCGTCCTCGACGATCAGCGAGTACGCCGACACGTGGTCGACACCCGCCGCCAGCACCGCGTCCAGCGAGGCGGCCAGGTCGCCCGGCCGCTCCCCCGG
Organism: Actinokineospora cianjurensis; assembly: GCF_003663795.1. Taxonomy (NCBI): domain Bacteria; kingdom Bacillati; phylum Actinomycetota; class Actinomycetes; order Pseudonocardiales; family Pseudonocardiaceae; genus Actinokineospora; species Actinokineospora cianjurensis. The sequence continues at coordinate 152,086 of NZ_RCDD01000004.1, read as the reverse complement.
CGTCCCGTAGATCAGGTCCAGGTTGACGTGCTCGATGCCCGCCGCCGTGGCCTCCCGCGCGGCGGCGACGGCCCGGCCAGGGGTGTGCGTCCGGTCCAGGATCGCCAGCACGTGCCGGGCGGCGGACTGCATGCCGAGCGACACCCGGGTGTAGCCGGCGTCGGCGATCCCGGCGAAGAACTCGGGCGAGGTCGACTCCGGGTTGGACTCGGTGGTGACCTCGGCGCCGGGCGCGAGGCCGAACACCGACCGCACCGCGTCCAGCACCTGGGACAGCCCGGCGGACCCCAGCAGTGACGGAGTGCCACCGCCGACGAACACAGTGTCAGCGGCGGGCGCCGATCCCAGAACGTGGGCGGCGAGGTCGAGTTCTTGTCGCAGACCCGCCAACCACGACTCCGGCGACGCCGAAGTGCCCAGTTCACCGGCGGTGTAGGTGTTGAAATCGCAGTAGCCGCACCGGGTCGCGCAGAACGGGACGTGCACGTACACCCCGAACGGCCGGTCCCCGAGGCCCGCGAGGGCGGACTGCGGCAGGGAACCGTCGACGGGCGCGGGGTCACCCTGCGGGGGAGCTGCGGCCATGTCGGACATCCTCCCAGGTCCGGCCGCCCGCCCCGGCGCAGGCGGCGCAAGACCCGTGACCTGCGTCCCAGCATCCGGATGGTGGTGGACCACACCGTGGACGCGTGGCACGCTGACCCCCATGTCCGCGACTGAGGTCTTCCTGGTGGCCCGCCGCCACGTGGACTTCCAGCGCGTGTCCAGCGCGATGTGCCGTCAGCACCGCTGACGTCCACGCCTATTCGCATTCAGCAGGCGTCGGGTGCGCCGCTGAGTGATCCCCCGCACCGCCGCCTGGGGTCGTCGTGGCGCGCACGAGCGCCCCGATCCCGGAGGAACCACCGGTGTCCCCCACCACACCCCCCACCCCGGTTTCCCCCACCAAGCCCCCGGCCCGCACGCCGCGGGGCGAGGGTCAGTGGGCGCTCGGCTACCGCGAGCCGCTGAATCCCAACGAACGGTCCAAGAAGGACGACAACCCGCTCAACGTGCGGGCCAGGATCGAGAACATCTACGCCAAGGGCGGGTTCGACAGCATCGACCCCGGTGACCTGCGCGGGCGTTTCCGCTGGTACGGCCTCTACACCCAGCGCAAGCCGGGGATCGACGGCGGCCGGACCGCGACCCTGGAGCCCGAGGAGCTCGACGACTCGTACTTCATGCTGCGGGTGCGCACCGACGGCGGCGCGGTGACCACCGAGCAGCTCGCCGTGCTCGGCGAGGTGTCGCAGACCTACGCGCGCGACACCGCCGACATCACCGACCGGCAGAACATCCAGTACCACTGGATCCGGGTCGAGGACATGCCCGCGATCTGGCAGAAGCTCGAGGGCGCGGGCATGACCACGATGGAGGCTTGCGGCGACAGCCCCCGGGTCATCCTCGGTTCGCCGGTGGCGGGCATCGCCCAGGACGAGGTCATCGACGGCACCCAGGCGATCGAGGACATCAAGCGCCGGTTCATCGGCGACCCGGCGTACTCGAACCTGCCGCGCAAGTTCAAGTCCGCGGTGTCCGGGCTGCCCGACGTCGCCCACGAGATCCACGACATCGCCTTCGTCGGCGTGGTGCACCCGGAGCACGGTCCCGGGTTCGACGTGTGGGTCGGCGGCGGCCTGTCCACCAACCCGATGATCGGTCAGCGGCTGGGCGCGTGGGTGCCGCTCGACGAGGTCGCCGACGTCTACGGCGCGGTGATCGGCGTGTTCCGCGACTACGGCTACCGCCGCCTGCGGCACCGGGCCAGGATCAAGTTCCTGCTCAAGGACTGGGGCGCGGCCAAGTTCCGCCAGGTGGTCGAGGACGAGTACCTGCACCGCAAGCTGGTCGACGGCCCGGCGCCGGAGGTGCCCGCGGTGCCGATCGACCACATCGGCGTGCACAAGCAGAAGGACGGCCGCTACTACGTCGGCGCCGCCCCGATCGCGGGCCGGGTGTCCGGGTCGGCGCTGGTGGAGATCGCCAAGGCCGCCGAGCGGGCCGGGTCGAACCGGGTGCGGTTCACCCCGCAGCAGAAGCTGGTCGTGCTCGACGTGCCCGAGGCCGAGGTGGCCGGGTTGCAGGCCGACCTGGCCAAGCTGGGTCTGCAGTCCACGCCGTCGCCGTGGCGGCGGGGCGTGATGGCCTGCACCGGCATCGAGTTCTGCAAGCTGGCCATCGTCGAGACCAAGGCCCGCGCGCACGACCTGGTGTCGGCGCTGGAGGCCAGGCTCACCGACGTCACCGACGGCATCACCGCGCCGATCTCGGTGCACATCAACGGCTGCCCGAACTCGTGCGCCCGGATCCAGACCGCCGACATCGGCCTCAAGGGCCAGATCGTCACCGACGACGACGGCAACCAGGTCGAGGGCTTCCAGGTGCACCTGGGCGGCGGGCTCGGCATGGACGCCGGGTTCGGCCGCAAGCTGCGCGGGCACAAGGTGACCGGCGCGGAACTGCCCGACTACGTCGAGCGCGTGGTGCGCAACTTCGTCGCCAAGCGCGACGGCGACGAGCGGTTCGCGCAGTGGGTCGTGCGCGCCGACGAGGACGACCTGCGATGAGCGAGCGGGCGACGCCCTTCTACTGCCCGTACTGCGGTGACGAGGACCTGCGACCGCAGGAGGAGCCGCACATGGCCTGGCTGTGCACCGGGTGCAGGCGGGTCTTCACGGTCAAGTTCGTCGGACTGAATCTGTCGGGGGAGGCAGCGAAGTGACCACCACCCACCAGGACCTGGCGGCTCGGGCGGAACGCGAGTTGGCGGGGGCGAGCGCGGCGGAGGCGTTGGCCTGGACGGCCGAGACCTTCGGCGACGAGTTCATCGTGGCGTCGAACATGCAGGACGCCGTGCTGATCGACCTGGCCTACCGGGCCAAGCGCGATATCGACGTGCTGTTCCTGGAGACCGGCTACCACTTCGCGGAGACCATCGGCACCCGCGACGCGGTGGCCGTCGTCTACCCGGAGGTGCGGATCGTCAACGCGGCGGCCAAGCAGTCGGTTGCCGACCAGGAGGCCGAGTTCGGGTTGCTGAACCAGACGAACCCGACGCAGTGCTGCTTCCTGCGCAAGGTGGTGCCGCTGCGCCAGACCCTGTCCGGGTACCGCGCGTGGGTCACCGGGGTGCGCCGGGTGGACGCGCCGACGCGGGCGGACACGCCGATCGTGCAGTGGGACGACCGCAACGGCTTGGTGAAGGTGAACCCGATCGCGCCGTGGAGCGACGACGAGTTCACCCGCTACATCGCCGACCACGGGATCCTGGAGAACCCGTTGGTGCAGGAGGGCTACCCGTCCATCGGCTGCAAGCCGTGCACGGCCAAGCCGTTGCCGGGGCAGGACGCCCGCAGCGGTCGCTGGGCGGGCACGGGCAAGACCGAGTGCGGACTGCATGGCTGAGGACGACGGGAACATGAGTACACAACAGACACAGCCGGGGTCGACCCGCGCACCGCTGGACGCCCTCGCCCGACTGGAGTCCGAGGCCATCCACATCTTCCGGGAGGTGGCGGGTGAGTTCGACCGACCGGTGATCCTGTTCTCCGGCGGTAAGGACTCCACCGTACTGCTTCACTTGGCGGTCAAGGCGTTCTGGCCCGCACCCGTCCCATTCCCGCTACTGCACGTGGACACCGGGCACAACCTGGACGAGGTCATCGAGTTCCGCGACCGCACCGTCGAGCGCTACGGCTTACGGCTCGTGGTGGCCAACGTGCAGGACTACATCGACGACGGTCGGCTCGAAGAACGGCCGGACGGAACGCGAAATCCTTTGCAGACGGTGCCGTTGCTCGACGCCATCACCACCGGCAAGTTCGACGCCGTGTTCGGTGGTGGCCGCCGCGACGAGGAACGCGCCCGCGCGAAAGAAAGAATCTTCAGCCTACGGAATTCCTTTGGCCAGTGGGAGCCGCGGCGCCAGCGTCCCGAACTGTGGAACCTCTATAACGGCAGGCACCGCGCGGGCGAACACGTTCGTGTGTTCCCGCTCTCCAACTGGACCGAACTCGACGTCTGGCGCTACATCAAGCGCGAGGCGATCGTGCTGCCGTCCATCTACTTCGCGCACACCCGAGAGGTGTTCCAGCGCGACGGGATGTGGCTGACGGCCGGTCCGTGGTTCGGCCCGCGCGCCGACGAGCCCGTCGAGGAGTTGACCGTGCGGTACCGGACGGTCGGCGACGGGTCGTGCACCGGTGCCGTGCTGTCCGAGGCGGCCGACCTCGACGAGGTGATCGCCGAGGTCTCGGCGAGCCGGTTGACCGAGCGCGGGGCGACCCGCGCCGATGACCGACTGTCCGAGGCCGCCATGGAGGACCGCAAGCGGGAGGGCTACTTCTAATGGCTACCACCACCCAGGACCTGCTGCGACTGGCGACGGCGGGCAGTGTCGACGACGGGAAGTCCACCCTGGTCGGGCGGCTGCTCTACGACACCAAGTCCGTGCTGGCCGACACCCTCGACGCGGTGCACCGCGCCAGCGTGGACAAGGGACTGTCCACTCCGGACCTGTCGCTGCTGGTCGACGGGCTGCGCTCCGAGCGCGAGCAGGGCATCACCATCGACGTGGCCTACCGCTACTTCGCCACGCCCAGGCGCTCGTTCGTGCTCGCCGACACCCCCGGGCACGTGCAGTACACCCGCAACACCGTCACCGGCGCGTCCACCGCGCAGTTGGCCGTGCTGCTGGTCGACGCGCGCAAGGGGGTGCTGGAGCAGACCCGCCGCCACGCCGCGGTGCTGGCGCTGCTCGGCGTTCCCCGCCTGGTGCTGGCGGTCAACAAGATCGACCTCGTGTCCTACGACGAGGCGACCTTCGAGGTGATCGCCAAGGAGTTCACCGACCACGCCACCGCGCTGGGCTACCCGATCGGCTCGGTGCTGTCCATCCCGGTGTCGGCGCTGGTCGGCGACAACGTGGTGGAGCGGTCCGGGCACACACCCTGGTACGCCGGTCCGACGCTGCTCGAGCACCTGGAGACCGTCCCGGTCGAGCCGGACCCGCACGACGCGCCGCTGCGCTTCCCGGTGCAGTACGTGATCCGCACCAACACCGCGGAGCACACCGACTACCGCGGCTACGCGGGCCAGGTCGCGGCGGGCACGGTCCGCCCGGGTGACGAGGTGGTCGTGCTCCCGTCGGGGCTGCGCACCACGGTCGCCAGGATCGACACCCCGGACGGCGAACTGGCCGAGGCCGAGGCGGGTCAGTCGGTGACGCTGGTGCTGGCCGACGACATCGACATCTCGCGCGGCGACCTGATCGCCGCGGCGATCGAGCCGCCGCCTGCCGTGGACGAGTTCGAGGCGACCCTGGCGTGGCTGTCGGACAAGCCGCTGCGGGCGGGCGCCAGGGTGCTGGTCAAGCACGGCGCGCGGACGGTGCAGGCCGTCGTCGGCGAGCTCAACGCCCGGTTCGACGAGCAGAAGCTCATCTCGGTGCCCGACCCGAGGTCCCTCGAGCTCAACGAGATCGGCCGGGTGCTGGTGCGCACGGCCGAGCCGCTGCCGGTCGACGACTACGCGGTCAACCGGCGCACCGGCGCGTTCCTGGTGATCGACGCCGCCGACGGCTCGACGTTGGCGGCCGGTCTGGTCGGCGCCGGTCTGCAAGCCCTGTCCACCACCGGATCCGCGTCCGGTGCGAGCACGGCGGGAGACCTCGTCTCCCCCGGTCCGTAACAGCAGTACAACCCCTCCCCGGAAAGGCCCCACCGAAGTGAAGCGATCCCGCGTCTTAGCCGCAGCCGCTGTTGCCCTGTCCCTCGCGAGCGCCCTGGCGGGCTGCTCCCGCGCGGACTCGGGCGACACCGGTTCCGCCCCCGCGAGCAGTGGCGCCGCAAGCGCGGGCAAGGGTCCCGCCGCCGAGCTTCGGCTGGGGTACTTCCCCAACGTGACGCACGCCCCGGCGCTGGTCGGCTTGGAGAAGGGCCTGTTCACCAAGGAGCTGGGCAGCACCAAGCTGGTGCCGACCAAGTTCAACGCCGGTGGCGAGGCCGTCAACGCGCTCTACGGCGGCTCGCTGGACGCGACGTTCATCGGCTCGGGCCCCTCGCTCAACGCCTACGGCAAGTCCGACGGCAAGGCCGTGCGGCTGGTGGCGGGCACCGCCTCGCGCGGCGCGCAGCTGGTGGTCAAGCCGGAGATCAACTCCGAGCAGGACCTGGTCGGCAAGACGGTGGTGACCCCGCAGCTGGGCAACACCCAGGACATCGCGCTGAAGAAGTGGCTCGCGGACAAGCAGCTCACCGACAAGGTGAAGGTGCAGAACACCGAGAACGCGCTGGCGCTGGAGGAGTTCAAGAAGGGCAGCGTGCAGGCGGCGTGGCTGCCGGAGCCGTGGTCGTCGCGGCTGGTGCTGGAGGCGGGCGCCAAGGTGCTGCTCGACGAGAAGGACCTGTGGCCGGGCGGCGAGTTCCCGACCACCGTGCTGATCGTGTCCACCACCTTCCTCGCCGACCACCCGGAGACGGTGAAGGGCCTGCTCAAGGGCCTGGTCGCCAGCGTCGACTACACCAAGAAGGACACCGCTGGCGCCAAGACCGCGGTCAACGCCCAGCTCAAGGCGCTGACCGGCAAGGAGCTCAACGCCGCGACCATCGACCGCGCGTTCACCAACCTCAGCTTCACCCTCGACCCGTACGCCGCGCTGCTGCCGCAGCTGAGCAAGGACGCGGTCACCGCGAAGGTCGCGCAGAAGGAGACCGACGTGAAGGGCTTCCTCGACCTGAGGCTGCTCAACGAGGTGCTCACCGGGGCCGGTCAGTCCGCTGTGGACGCCGCGGGCCTGGACAAGAAGTAGGACGCGGGCAGTAGGAGAGAGGGGCGCGAGATGGCAATCGCACTGGAGAACGCGGTCGAGACCGAGGTCGCCGTCCGGTTGGAGGACCTGCACAAGGTCTTCGGCACCGGCAGGCAGGCGGTCACCGCGCTGGACGGCATCGACCTGGCGGTCCGACCAGGGGAGTTCGTGTGCCTGGTCGGCGCCTCCGGGTGCGGCAAGACCACGCTGCTCAACCTGATCGCCGGGCTGGAGCAGCCCTCGTCCGGCCGGATCACGCTCACCACCTCGCGCCCCGCGGTGATGTTCCAGGAGCACGCGCTGATGCCCTGGCTCACCGTGCACCGCAACATCGAACTGCCGCTGCGGCTGGCCGGGGTGGGGCGCGCCGAGCGCGCCGCCAAGGTCGAGGAGCTGCTGAGCCTGGTGCGGCTGGAGGGCACGGGCCGCAAGCGCCCGCACGAGCTCTCCGGCGGCATGCGCCAGCGGGTCGCGCTGGCCCGCTCGCTGGCCTCGGCGGTCCAGGGCTCCGCCGACGGCAAGCACGCGCTGATGCTGATGGACGAGCCGTTCTCCGCGCTCGACGCGATCACCCGCGACCTGCTGCAGGCGGAACTGCTGCGGGTGTGGCGGGCGACCGGGACCGCGGTCGTCTTCGTCACCCACGACGTGCGCGAGGCGGTCCGGCTCGGCCAGCGGGTCGTGCTGCTCTCGTCGCGGCCGGGCCGGGTCGTCGACGAGTGGGACGTCGACGGGCTCACCGGGTCCGACGAACTGGTGGCCGTGGACACCATCGCCGCCAAGTTGCGGGAGGTGATCAGCACCCATGCCGCGGCTTGACCAGGACACCAAGGACGAGGGCACCGCGCGCGTGTCGACCGAGGCCACCGCGGAGGAGGTCGACGGCGCGATCGGCGGTCTCGACGCGCTCGACGCGCCCCGCACCGGTCCGCAGCGCTCGCGGGCCCGCCGGATCGGCGGCGCGGTGCTGCCGCCGATCGGGGCGGCGATCCTGTTCGTCGCGGTGTGGCAGGCGGTGTGGGCGACCGCGTGGCTGCCCGAGCACCAACTGCCCTCGCCGGGGACCATCGCCGGGGTCTTCTGGGGTCTGGTCGAGTCCGGTCAGGTGTGGGAGTTCCTGTGGACGTCGGTGCACCGTGCGGTGATCGGGTTCGTCATCGCCCTGGGCATCGCGACCCCGCTCGGGCTGCTGCTGGCCAGGGTCAAGCTGGTCCGCGCGGCGATCGGGCCGCTGGTGTCGGGCCTGCAGAGCCTGCCGTCGGTGGCCTGGGTGCCCGCCGCGGTGATCTGGTTCGGCCTGACCGACACCACGATCTACATGGTGGTGCTGCTGGGCGCGGTGCCCTCGATCGCCAACGGGCTGGTGGCGGGCATCGACCAGATCCCGCCGATCCTGCCCAGGGTGGGCAAGGTGATGGGCGCGGGCACGTTCGCCAACGCCCGGCACATCCTGCTGCCCGCGGCGCTGCCCGGCTACCTGGCCGGGATGAAGCAGGGCTGGGCGTTCTCGTGGCGGTCGCTGATGGCCGCGGAGCTGATCGCGTCGTCGCCGGAACTCGGTGACGGCCTCGGCCAGTTCCTGCACAACGGGATGTCGCTGTTCGACATGCCGATGGTGATCACCGGCATCATCCTGATCCTGTTCGTGGGCGTCGGCATCGAACTGCTGGTGTTCGCCCCGGTGGAGAAGATCACGCTCAACGCCCGCGGGCTCCGGAAGAACTAGGTACCCGTGCACTCGATCCCCCTAGTCGGTGTCGCCCACGGCAGTCGCGATCCCAGATCCGCGGCTGCCGTGGGCGATCTGCTCGACGCCGTCCGGGCGCTGCGCCCGGGGTTGGACGTGCGTGGAGCGTTCCTCGACCTGTCAACGCCACCTCTGTTGGAGGTGCTGACCGGGCTCTATGCCGAAGGGCACCGGCAGGTCGTTGTTGTGCCACTCCTGCTCGGGCGGGCCTACCACGCTCGGGTAGACCTACCGGGCCTGCTTGAAGAAGCCCGGTCTCGGATGCCGCGGCTGTCCACGACGGTCGGCGACGTGCTGGGTCCGGACCCGAAGCTGGAGTCGGCGCTGCTCGGCCGGTTGGCCGAGGTCGGCGCGGCGCCGGGCGACCCGGACCTCGGCGTCGTGCTCGCCGCCACCGGGTCGTCGCACGCGCCCGCGAACGCGCGGGTCACCGACATCGCGGAGCGGTGGGCGCACACCCAGGGGTGGTCGGGGGTGCGGGCGGCGTTCGCCTCGACCTCGACGCCGGACGTCGCCGCCGCGGTGGCCGCGCTGCGCGCCAGGGGTGCCCGCCGGATCGCGGTCGCGTCGTACTTCCTCGCGCCCGGCCTGCTGCCGGACCGGGTGCGCTCGCTGGCCGGGGACGCCGCGGTGGCCGAGCCGCTCGGCGCGTCGGTCGCCGATGTGGTGCTCGACCGGTACGACGAGGTCACCGCCTCCGCCGCGCGCACCGCCTGACCGCTGCCTTACCGAAACGCGAACTCCACTCGTGTGGCCGCCCCGGTCGCTGACGGGCACCGGGCGCTGGGCCTTGTGGGTGGGCGCCGGGGGTGATGTGTCGAGTCGGGGGTCGCCCGCCCGGGCGGGTCGGAACTCCGGGGAGTCGCTGTGCACAAGGTGCCCAGAGCCGACTACGTGAACGGGCGTTTGCCGACTCCGCCGAACAGCGCAACCATGATTACGCCGCGCGGCCGAGTCCGAAGTCCGACACACCGAAGTCGAGGTGCTCTGATGAAGCCGACATCGCGTCGCGCCCTGTCCATCGCCGCTCTCGTCACACTGCCACTGGTGTTGCTCGCCCCGCCCGCGTCCGCCGTCCCGGTGACCGTCAACTACGCCTGCCAGGCCACCGCGCTGGGCACGACCTACCCGGCCACTCTTACCCAGCCGCTGGACGTGAGCGCGCCCGCGAGCGTGGCCGCCGGTGGCGCGTTGAGCGTGGTGATCGACCCGCAGCCCGCGAGCATCCCGGCGACCGTCGGGACCTACACGCTCAAGCGGGTGCAGAACCTGACCTTCAAGGTCCCGATCCCGGCGAACTCGACCTACGTGTCCAGCTCGCTGTCCGGCGGGTCCGGGGTCGGCACCACCAACCTCACCGTCTCCGGCGGTGTCGCGTCGCTCACCGCGGCGGGACCGGTCGTCGGCGGGTCGACCTTCGAGCTGCCGACGATCACGCTCAACCTCACCGCGAACGCCCCGGGCACCATCGACACGTCGTTGTACGGCACGAGCTTCAGCGACCCGGGGCTGACCGCGACCGGGGTGGTGCGCGTCCTGTTCGTGGACGTGACCGTGCCCGCAGCGTGCTACCCGAGCCCGAACCCGGCGATCACCACCACGATCGTCACCTGAGGCCCCGACCCGGTGACGTGACCGGGTGATGTGACTGCTGATGTGACCGAGACCGCAGGGCGCCCCTCCCGCGCCCTGCGGTTTCGATACCCCCCAGGGGTATAGTCGGCCGCATGGAACACCACGGACACACCCAGGTGAACCCCTGGCGGCAGGCCATGAGCGCGACGCTGCACTGCCTGACCGGCTGCGCTATCGGCGAGGTGCTGGGGATGGTGATCGGCACCGCACTCGGCTGGTCGAACCTGGCCACGGTGGTGCTATCGATCGCGTTGGCCTTCGTTTTCGGCTACTCGCTGACCATCGGCCCGGTGCTGCGCGCGGGTGTTCCGGCCGCGAGGGCCCTACGGATCGCGCTGGCCGCCGACACGGTGTCGATCACGGTGATGGAGATCGTCGACAACGGCGTGATGCTCGTCGTGCCCGGCGCGATGGACGCGGGCCTCGCCAGCGCGCTGTTCTGGCTAGCGTTGGCGTTCTCGCTGGTGGTGGCGTTCGCGCTAACTGTCCCGGTGAACAAATGGCTCATCGGGAGGGGTAAGGGTCACGCCGTCGTGCACTCCTATCACCAGCACTAGCGCCACTAGGGTGAGCGGCATGGCTGATGAGCTTGTGCACTACGCGGTCGAGGCGGGCATCGCACGGATCACCCTGGACTCGCCGGACAACCGCAACGCGCTATCCGCGCAACTGCGGCGCGAACTGCGGGCCCACCTGAGCACCGCGACCGACGACGACGCCGTCCGCGTCATCGTGCTCGACCACACCGGACCGGTGTTCTGCGCGGGAATGGACCTCAAGGAGGCGGGTGGCGCTTCCGCGGCCGCGCAGGGGGTCCAGGAGTTCCCGGCCATCCTGCAGCAGATCTGGACCAGCCCGAAGCCGGTCGTGGCGAAGCTGGCCGGTCCGGCGCGGGCGGGCGGCGTCGGCATCGTCGCCGCCGCGGACATCGCCGTGGCGGCCACCACCGCGACCTTCGCGCTCACCGAGGTCCGCATCGGCGTGGTCCCGGCCATCATCTCGGTCACCCTGCTGCCCCGCCTGCTGCCCCGCGCCGCGCACGAGCTGTTCCTCACCGGCGAGCAGTTCGACGCCGCCCGCGCGGTGCAGATCGGCCTGCTCAACTCCGCGGTGCCCAGCACCGACCTCGACGACGAGGTCGCCCGCTACACCTCGATGCTCGCCCTCGGCGGGCCCAAGGCGCTCGCGGGCACCAAGGCGATGCTGCGCCGCGAGCGCCCCGCCGACATGACGACCGACTTCGCCGAGATGCTGGCCCTGTCGGCGGGGTTCTTCGCGAGCGAGGAAGGGCAAGAGGGCATCTCGGCCTTCGCGCAGAAGCGCAAGGCGAACTGGGTGCCCTGAGGTCAGGAGATCACGACCGCCAACGACCGGCCGGGGGTCGCGAACCCCTCCACGGCGTCGTCGAGCACCTCGCGGATGCCCGCGTACCCGGCCGGGTCGGCGGCGGCCAGCACGGTCGAGTCGGTCCACACCACCGTGATCACGCCCTCCGGCAGCCACGACAGGTCGGTCAGGCAGTCGTAGAGGCCGTCGAGGTTGTGCCCGAACCAGTCCGGGAAGGACAACGCGCCTGCCAGGCTGGTGAACATGGCGCGCTTGCTGCGGATTCCGGTGCCGTCGACCGTGTAGTCGGTCATCGGGTCGGGTCCACGGTGACGAAGCCGGCGTAGTGGTCGCCGGTGTAGAACAGCTCACCGGCGCTGCCGGTGATCAAGCGTCGGGCGCCGCGGTCGCGGCTGCCTGGGGTGGGCACGGTGTACTCCCGGTAGTGGTCGGGGGCTTGCTCCGGCAGCCTGCGCTCGCGGTTGGCGAAGGTCTTGCCGTCGTGGGCAGGGTAGGGGAACGGTCCCCCGCTCTCGACCAGGCGCCAGGTGGCGGCGGCCTCCACCGGCAGGGTGGACAGCGGGGTCGGGCCGGGCGCGGCCCCGGGGGTACCGGCGTCCTTGATCAGCCAGCCGGCGAGGACCAGGAGGACCAGACCGACCAGCGCCACGGTGATGCGTCTGCGCGAAGCCACCGGGGCAGCCTACGAATCCACGTCCTGGCGCGATCCGAGGGGCGCCTCGTCGCGGGAGGACCCGAACCGGGCCGACGCGTAGTCCACGACCCGGTCGATGAACCAGGCCAGCACCACGCACAGCGGCAGCAGGATCGCCATGACCAGGGCGAACTGCAGCGGGAACGACAGCTGGATCAGCCACAGCTCCACGTCGTTCCACCAGTCGGACAGCCCTCGCAGCACGATCCGAGGGTAGACCTAGGCCACTTCACCGGGGCGCCGGGCGTGCGGGGTGGTTATGTTCGGTCCATGTTCGCCGTCTACGCCTCCGCCCCCAGCCCGGACGACCCGTTGGCCGCGCTCACCCTCGGGGAGCGCCCGGAACCCGAGGTCCCGGCCGGGTTCGTGGCGGTGGCGGTCAAGGCCGCGAGCCTGAACATGCACGACCTGTGGACCCTGCGCGGGGTGGGCATCAAGGCCGAGCAGTTCCCGATGACGCTGGGCTGCGACGGCGCGGGCGTGCTGGCCGACGGGACCGAGGTGGTGCTGCACTCGGTGATCAGCGACCCGGCGTGGTCCGGTGACGAGACCCTCGACCCGAGGCGCACCCTGCTGACCGAGAAGTACCAGGGCACCTTCGCCGACACCGTGGTCGTGCCGGCCCGCAACGCGCTGCCCAAGCCAGCGGGGCTGACCTTCGGCGAGGCGGCGTGCATGGGCACGGCGTGGCTCACCGCGTACCGGATGCTGTTCGTGAAGTCGGAACTGCGGCCGGGGCAGACGATGCTCGTGCAGGGCGCCTCCGGCGGCGTGTCGACGGCGTTGGTCGAGCTGGGGCGGGCCGCGGGCATGCGGGTGTGGGTCACCGGCCGCACCGAGCAGAAGCGGGCGCTGGCGGCGGAGCTGGGCGCGCACCAGACGTTCGAGTCCGGCGCCCGGCTGCCCGAGCGGGTCGACGCGGTGTTCGAGACGGTCGGCAAGGCAACCTGGCAGCACTCGATGCGCGCGCTCAAGCCGGGCGGGGTGCTCGTGGTGTCCGGCTCGACCAGCGGCCCCGACCCCAGCGCCGACCTGCAGCGCCTGTTCTTCCTGCAACTGCGGGTGGTCGGCTCCACGATGGGCACCCGCGAGGAGCTGACCGACCTGCTGCGCTTCTGCGACCTGGCGGGCATCCGACCGCGCATCGGCGCCGAACTGCCGCTGGAGCGGGCCCGCGAGGGCTTCGAGCAGATGCTGGCGGGCGACACCGCCGGGAAGATCGTCTTTACCCGCTGAGCCCGGCGTGGAACCGGTCGACCAGCGGCCAGGTCGAGCCCCTGGCCGCGCGGCCGGTGAGGACGCCGAGGTGGCCGCCGGGAGCGGTGCTGAAGGTGGCGTTCGGGAGCAGGTCGACCAGGGCACGGGCAGCCAGGGGCGGGGCGATGACGTCCTCGCGCCCGGCGATCACCAGGGTCGGCTGGGTGACGCCGGTGAGGTCGACGCGGGTGCCGCCGAGGGTGATGGAGCCGGTGGCGAGGGCGTTGGCGCGGAAGAACCGGTGGTAGATCTGGGCGACGGCGCGGCCCGGGTAGGCGACCATCGCGGCGGTGAACCGGTCGACCGCCTCGATCTGGGCCAGGTAGTCGCGATCGGCGAGGTTGGCGGCGATCGCGAACGGCTTGGTGAGGTGCTTGTCCAGCGCGCTGATCTGGAACGCCCGCCGGACCAGCGGCGCGGGAACGCCACCGAGGGTCCGGTAGAGCGCCGGGAACGCGGTCTGCCCGGTGAGGGTGTCGAGCGGGCGCACCGGCCACAGCAGCGGGATCGCGGAGAAGTCGAACGGACTGGCCACCGCCGTCAACGACGCGATGGGACCGGCCCCCACGCGGGCCGCGGTGAGCACGGCCAGGATGCCGCCGAGGCACCAGCCGACCAGGTGCACGGGCCTGCCACCGGAGTGCTCGTGCACCGTCCGCACCGCGCTCGGCAGGACGTCCTCGACCCAGTGCTCCAGCCCGAGGTCGCGGTCACCGAACCCGATCTCCCCGTACCCGACGCCGTAGGTCGGCCGACCCGAGGTGACGAGGTGCTCGACCAGGCTGCACCCCCGGCGCAGGTCAAAGCAGGAATCAGGCACAGCGAGCGGCGGCACGAGCAACACCGGCTCCCCAACGGGCCGCACCCCCACCACCCGGTGATACCCGAACACCGATCGGGCACGCCCCTGGTCCAACAGAGTGCGCGGCACCGGCCGGTGATCAGCAAGCCCCCCGAACAACACCCGCCGCGCCACATTCCCCGCAGCGGCCCGCACCACTCCCGAAGTGATCACCGACGGCCTCCCGATTAGCTACTCCCGAGTAAAGTAAGCCGGATCAGGCTGCGCCAAGCCCCGCTCTGTGGGCAACCGCACACGCGACTCCCAGGGTCACAACGGAGATGCCCGCCAAGGAGCAGGTCGCTAGTCGGGGATGCCCAGTCTGCGGGTGAGGGTGATCGCGGCGGTGCGGGCTTCGCCTGCCAGGTCGCGGATGAGGTCGCCGACGGGGGTTTCGCGGGCTAGGGGGTATGCCTGCCCGGCCCAGAGGGACATTCCCTCGGCGTCGCCTGCCTTGCCTGCGGCGGCGCGGACTGGGCGGGTCAGGTTGTGCAGGTTGGGGTAGGCGCTGGGGGCGTTGGGGTGGTCGGTGATGAAGCGGTTGACCAGGCCGCGTGCGGGGCGGCCGGTGAAGGCGCGGGTCAGGATCGTCTCTCGTCCGCCTTGGGCCAGGGCCGCGCGCTGGGGTGCGGCCGTGCCTGCTTCCGGGCAGCGCAAGAAGACCGTGCCCAACTGCGCGGCGACGGCACCCGCGGCGAGGACGGCGGCGACGTCGGCGCCGTGGGTGAGGCCACCGGCGGCGATCAGGGGCAGGTCGACCTCGGCGGAGGTCAACCGGAGCGCGGGGAGCAGGTCGTAGAGCGGGCCGCCACCCGGGTAGGCGGGGTCGTCGACGAACACGCCGCGGTGCCCGCCCGCGGCGGAACCCTGCACGCACAGGACATCCGCGCCCCGCTCGGCGGCCGCGACGGCCTCGGCGGGTGTGGTCACGGTGACCACGACGACCGAGCCGATCTCCTTGAGCCGCGCGACATCCTCGGCGCGGGGCAGGGCGAAGGTGAACGACACCACCGGGATCCGTGCCTCGACCACGGCGTCGACCTTGGCCGCGTAGTGGTCGTCGTCCCACTGCTCGACGCCCGCCTCGGCCCCGTACCTGGCCGCCGCCTCGGCGCGCACGGCGTCCCCGTACCCCGAGAGGTCCTGTGTGGACTGGGCGCTGGGCGCGAAGATGTTGACCCCGAACGGTTTCCCGGTCAGCTCCCGCGTCTGCCGGATCTGCTCGCGCACCACCTCCGCGGTGACGTAACCGGAGGCGAGGAACGCGAAGGCACCCGCGTCCACCGCCCCGGCGACCAGCGCGGGCGCGCTGACCCCGCCCGCCATCGGAGCCACGACAATCGGCACAGCCAGCTCGGTGATCACCGCTCGACCGTACCGCGCACCCCGGCCGCCGCCCTGGCTCACCGCGGACATCACACCCGCGGCAACGCCTGCCCGGCGTCAGCCGCCGCAGCCACCGCCACCGCAGCCGCCTCCGCCGCAGCTGCTCCCGCTGCTGCAACTGCTGCCGCTGCTGCACGAGCTGGAGCCGGAGTCCCCGCTGCCGCTGCTGGCGGCCGCCGCGTGGTGCTGGTTCAGGAGATCGCCGACCTCCTCGTCCGGGTAGGCGGCCCAGCCGTAGAGGGCGACCGGGGCCAGCAAGCCGACGCCGAGCATCCCGGCGCCCGCGCCCGCCCCGCTGATCCTCGGGTTCGAGACCGACTGCCTGGCCCGGTTGAGCACGGCCCGACCGTGCCGGGTGGCGTGGCGCGACTTCGAGCCGACCAGCACCCTGGCGACGATCCACAGCACCAGGGTGGCGGGCAGCGACAGCGCGAGGTAGGTGACCGGGCGCTCCAGCGCGATGCCGTTGACCATCCGGGCCACGGCCACCAGGAAGAGCACGCCGAACAGCAGGTGCACCCGCCGCACCCAGCGCTTGTCCCTGGTCAGGTAGCCGCGGCCGGACAGGCCGTCCGCTAATCGCCGAGCGAGGTCGGTGTTGCCGAGGCCGAGGCCGCGACGCCCCTTGAGCGCGTGCGACGAGCCGATCAGCCGCAGCACCTGGTCCTGCACCGCGTCAGCCGGCCTGCCGCCCCCGGTCGGGCTGACGACGCCGTCCCGGTTCACCCGCACGGCGTTGCGGCTCAGCAGGCCGGCGAGGGCGGTCTGCTCGACACGCCCAGGACCTTGCGCGAGCATGGCCAGCTCGTAGTGGTCGAGCTGCCCGTTGTCCCGAGCGGCCGCGTTGGTCGCACGCACGACCGACACCACCCGCACCAGGATCGCCAGCCCGAGCAACACCGCGATCGCGGCCCAGTACGCGGCCAGGAACTCCTGCCCGGACAGACCCCACGGTTCGTCCATCACCCCTCCTCAGCCGCGCCCCACGCGGATAGTGTGCAACACGATCGAGTGATCGACGTGCGTTTCACCGACCACCGGTTAGATTCCCGGCATGTTCTCCCTGGACGACGCCGTCCGCATCGCCCGCGCGGCGCACGGTGAGCAGCTCGACAAGTCCGGCCTGCCCTACATCGAGCACCCGCTGCGGGTCATGGCAGGCGTGGCCACCGACCACGAACGGATGACCGCCGTCCTGCACGACGTGGTGGAGGACACCGGGGTGACCCTCGCCGACCTGGCCGAGGCCGGGTGCCCACCCGAGGTCGTCGCCGCGGTCGACGCGATCAGCAAGCGCCCCGGTGAGTCCCAACCGGACTACCTGACCCGGGTCGCCGCCAACCCCATCGCCCTCGCCGTGAAGCACGCCGACATCGCCGACAACTCCTCCCCCGCCCGCCTGGCCAAGCTCGACCAGGCGACCCGCGACCGCCTCCGCGAGAAGTACGCCAACGCCCTCGCGTTCCTCTCCGTCCACTGACCCCCGCTCCCTCCCCACAGCAGGACGCGGCGGGGTGGCCCGGGTTGTCCCATCAGGTCCGGGCGTCCAGCTCGGCGACCGACCGCTTGGTGGCCACCACCCGGAACGCCTGGTCGACGATCTCGGCGATCTCCGCCCAGTCGTTCTCCCGGTCGAGGTACACCCCGAGCCAGCCGCGGTGACCGACGTACGGCGGCCGGAAGAACCGGTCGGGGTCCTCGGCCACCATCTCCTCCTGCGCCCCCGGCGGCGCCGCGCACCAGAACGCCAGCCGTTCGCCGTGGTGCTCGCCGACGAAGGACACGAACATGCCCTTGTCGCCGCGCGCGAACCAGGACGGCGACCCGTGGCTGACCTTCTCGGTCACTCCGGGCAGCGCCAGGCATGCCTTCCGCAGTCTCGGTAATGGGTTGGCCATCGGGATGCCCTTTCGTCGTGTGCCGTCCAGGGACCAGAATCGCGCATGCGGCCGACATCCGTCGGAAGTTGTCCACAGGCGAGGGAGACCCAGGGTGCGCGGACAGGCGAGCGGGACGTTCACAGTGGACGCGTGGGAGCCGGAAAGCCCCTACGACCAGCGCGACGGTGTCGACTTGGGCCACACGGTGCTGCGCAAGACCTTCTCCGGCGGCTTGGCCGCCACCAGCGAGGTGCACATGACCAGCGCCGTCGCCGCGGCCACCGGGGCGGCCGCGTACGTGGCCATCGAGCGGGTCGAGGGCACCCTGGACGGCCGCACCGGCAGCTTCGTGCTCCTGCACTCGGCCACCTCGTACGAAGCGGACAGCTCGGAGCGGTCGCTGACGGTCGCCGTCGTCGCCGGGACCGGCGCGGGCGAGCTCTCCGGCCTCACCGGCACGCTGCGGATCACCAAGACCGGCGACGAGCACCAGTACGACCTGGAGTACACCCTGCCGTAGCGGCTACTTCTTGCCCTTGCCCTTGTCGGCGGACTCGTCAGTGGACAGTGCCGCGACGAACGCCTCCTGCGGCACCTCGACCCGCCCGACCATCTTCATCCGCTTCTTGCCCTCCTTCTGCTTCTCCAGCAGCTTGCGCTTGCGGCTGATGTCACCGCCGTAGCACTTGGAGAGGACGTCCTTGCGCATGGCGCGGATGGTCTCGCGGGCGATCACCCTGGCGCCGATGGCGGCCTGGATGGGCACCTCGAACTGCTGGCGCGGGATCAGCTCGCGCAGCTTGGTGGTCATCCTGGTGCCGTAGCCGTAGGCCGAGTCGCGGTGCACGATCGCGCTGAACGCGTCGACCGGCTCGCCCTGCAGCAGGATGTCGACCTTGACCAGCTCGGCGGCCTGCTCGCCCGCCTCCTCGTAGTCCAGCGAGGCGTAGCCGCGGGTGCGCGACTTCAGCGAGTCGAAGAAGTCGAAGATGATCTCGCCGAGCGGGATGGTGTAGCGCAGCTCCACCCGGTCCTCGGACAGGTAGTCCATGCCGCCGAGCTGGCCGCGCTTGCCCTGGCACAGCTCCATGATCGTGCCGACGAAGTCGCTCGGGGCGATCACCGTGCACTTGGCGACCGGCTCGAACACCTCGCCGATCTTGCCGACCGGCCAGTCCGAGGGGTTGGTGACGACGAGTTCCTTGCCGTCGTCGAGCACTACCCGGTAGACCACGTTGGGGGCGGTGGAGATCAGGTCGAGGCCGAACTCGCGCTCGAGCCGGTCGCGGGTGATCTCCAGGTGCAGCAGGCCGAGGAAGCCGCAGCGGAAGCCGAAGCCCAGCGCGGCGGAGGTCTCCGGCTCGTAGGTGAGCGCGGCGTCGTTGAGCTGGAGCTTGTCGAGCGCCTCGCGCAGGTCGGGGTAGTCGGAGCCGTCGACCGGGTAGAGGCCCGAGTAGACCATCGGGCGCGGCTCGCGGTAGCCGGCCAGTGCCTCGGTGGCGCCCTTGCGCTCGGAGGTGACCGTGTCGCCGACCCTGGACTGGCGGACGTCCTTCACGCCGGTGATCAGGTAGCCCACCTCGCCGACGCCGAGGCCCGCGCTCGGCTTGGGCTCCGGGGAGATGATGCCGACTTCCAGCAGCTCGTGGGTGGCGCCGGTGGACATCATCTTGATCCGCTCGCGCGGGGTGATCTTGCCGTCCACCACGCGGATGTAGGTCACCACGCCGCGGTAGGTGTCGTAGACCGAGTCGAAGATCATCGCGCGGGCGGGCGCGTCGGCCTGGCCGACCGGGGCGGGCACGACGCGCACGACCTCGTCGAGCAGCTCGCCGACGCCGTGACCGGTCTTGGCCGAGACGCGCAGCACGTCGTCGGGCTCGCAGCCGATGATGTGCGCGATCTCGGCGGCGTACTTGTCCGGGTCGGCCGCGGGCAGGTCGATCTTGTTGAGCACCGGGATGATCTGCAGGTCGCGGTCGAGGGCCATGTAGAGGTTGGCCAGCGTCTGCGCCTCGATCCCCTGCGCGGCGTCGACCAGCAGGACCGCGCCCTCGCAGGCGTCGAGCGCGCGCGAGACCTCGTAGGTGAAGTCGACGTGCCCGGGGGTGTCGATCATGTGCAGCACGTGGTCGGACCCGCCGACCGTCCACGGCAGGCGCACGTTCTGCGCCTTGATGGTGATGCCGCGCTCGCGCTCGATGTCCATCCGGTCGAGGTACTGAGCGCGCATCGCCCGCGCATCGACGACACCGGTGATCTGCAGCATCCGGTCGGCCAGGGTCGACTTGCCGTGGTCGATGTGCGCGATGATGCAGAAGTTGCGGATCTGCTCCGGCGCCGTGAAGGTCGTGTCAGCGAACGTTGCCACTCGAGGTCCTCGCATGGTCAGGGGTACGCCCATCGTCCCATGCCCAGGCGGCGACCGGGCTGCTCGGGTGGCTGGGCGGGCTGGACGATCCGCGCCGTTCGCCCGTTGCCCGCGTGCCCGCCCGGTCGTGCTGACCACCTCCGGCCTGGACGCGGTCGACTAGGGCTCCCGGGAGTCCAACCGCATCGGGTGATCCGGCGGCACCTCGACGAGCACGATCCGCACCCCGTCCGGGTCGGCCAGCCACGCCTCGCGCAGCCCCCACGGCTGTAGCCGCGGCTCCTGCGCGAACACGACGCCGTGCCGCCTCAACTCGGCCGCGGCGTCGGCGAGGTTGCGGACCTGCAACCACAGCGCGAGGTCCGGGCTCGCCTCGTGGCCGCCCTGGCCGGAGAGCTCCAGGTGGCCGTTGCCGAGGAAGAAGACGGTGCCGCCGGGGAACTCGCGGAACACCGCCAACCCCAGGGTGTCGCGGTAGAAGGCGAGGGACCGGTCCCGGTCGCGGGGGTGGATGATCACGCGGCTGCTGAGGAACTCCACGGCTCAAGTCCTACCCGTCGCGGCGGGTGGCCGCAGGACGTCCCACTTCACCTCACCCGTCCGTCGCCCCGGCATTACGCTCCGCTTGTGCAGACCGACGACGACCCGCGTCCCGCCCACGGTGCCGTGTGGGAGGTGCCCACCGGCGACCGCCCGGAGAGCCTCACCTACGCCCCCGACCTCGACGGCGACGCCGATCCCGGCGAGATCGTCTGGGCCTGGGTCCCGTACGAGGACGACCCGGGGCGCGGCAAGGACCGCCCGCTGCTCGTGGTCGGCCGCACCGGCTCCGACCTGCGGGCACTGATGCTGACCAGCAGGCCGCCGCGGCACCCGGGCGACCCCGACTGGCTCGAACTCGGCACCGGCGGCTGGGACCGCGACGGCCGGGTCTCCTACCTCCGCCTCGACCGCCTCTTCGGCCTGGGCGAGCACGACCTGCGCCGCGAGGGCTCCGTCCTCGAATCCGACCGCTTCGACCTGGTCGCCGACACCCTCCGCACCCGGTTCGGCTGGAGCTAGCCAGTCCGACCCCAGCCCCGGCGCGTGATCGACAGCGCCGGGCCTGACGCATGCCCCCGGCTCGACGTGCTGGCGTTCTCCGCGAAAAAGTGATATCACTTTGCTAGAGCTGAGCTAGCCCCTGGAGGACCTGTGAACAGCACCGTCGAGGACTTCGACCGACCGTTGTTGCCCGCGCCGCACGTGCGGGAGAAGCCCGCGTTCGGCGCGGCGGGGTTGCCGATCGCCGCGGGGGCGCTGGTGATCGCGCTCGGCGGACTCGCCCTGGTCGGCGTGGGGGTGGTGGCACTGGGCGGTGAGATCGAGCTGAGCACCGGGGCCGCCGTGGCCGCGCTGGTGTTCGGGGCGTTGATCACGTTGGCCGCCGTGGTCACCACGGGCGGGCTGACGATGGTCGCGCCCGGGGAGGCCAGGGTCGTGCAGTTCCTGGGGCGCTACACGGGGACCGTGCGGCTCGACGGGCTGCGGTGGGTCAACCCGTTCACCACGCGGCGCAAGGTGTCCACCCGGATCCGCAACCACGAGACCGCGGTGATGAAGGTCAACGACGCCGACGGCAGCCCGATCGAGATCGCCGCGGTCGTGGTGTGGCAGGTGCAGGACACCGCGCGGGCGGTGTTCGAGGTGGACGACTTCATCGCCTTCGTCGCGATCCAGACCGAGACCGCGGTCCGGCACATCGCCACCACCTACCCGTACGACGCGCACGACGACGAGCCCGGCCTGTCCCTGCGCGACAACGCCGACGAGATCACCCAGCGGCTCTCGGCCGAGATCGCGGCCAGGGTGGAGGCGGCCGGGGTCGGCGTCATCGAGTCGCGGATCACCCACCTGGCTTACGCGCCGGAGATCGCGGGCGCCATGCTGCGCAGGCAGCAGGCAGGCGCGGTGGTCGCGGCCCGCAAGCGGATCGTGGAGGGGGCGGTGGGGATGGTGGAGCTGGCGCTCGACCGGCTCGCCGCGCGCGAGGTGGTCGACCTGGACGAGGAGCGCAAGGCGGCGATGGTGAGCAACCTGCTGGTGGTGCTGTGCAGCGACCACGAGGCGCACCCGGTGGTCAACGCGGGCTCGCTCTACCACTGATGGCCGAACGCAAGAAGGTCCTCCTGCGGCTGGACCCCGCCGTGCACGACGCGGTGGCCCGGTGGGCGAACGACGAGCTGCGCAGCACCAACGCGCAGATCGAGTTCATGCTCCGCCGCGCCCTCGCCGAGGCCGGGCGGCTGCCGGACGCCGCGGGGGGCCTGCCGAGGCGGGGACGGCCACCCAAGGCCCCCGACGCGGACGAGCCGGAGGGGTGACTGTTAACCTGGCTCGTCGCGCCGTGCGGCACTCCGCCATGGAGGAGACCTGCCCCGGCAGGGCCACCCCGATCGCTCACCGCGGTCGACCAGCGGCGCGCGATCCGGACCAGACCTCGAGGAGCACCACTATGGCGAACATCAAGTCCCAGCTGAAGCGGATCAAGACGAACGAGAAGGCGCGGCTGCGCAACAAGTCCGTCAAGTCCTCGGTCAAGACCGCGATCCGCAAGTTCCGCGAGGCCGCCGACGCCGGTGACCAGGCCAAGGCCCAGGAGCTGCTGGCCGTCGCCAGCCGCAAGCTGGACAAGGCCGCAGGCAAGGGCGTCATCCACACCAACCAGGCCGCCAACAAGAAGTCGGCGATGGCCCAGCGGGTGAACAAGCTCGGCTGAGCCCAGGCTCACACGCGGCGCCGTCCCCTCCCGGGGGCGGCGCCGCTGTCGTATGCGCGAGACTGGCGGCATGGACCCCAAGCCAACGTCGGCCGCGAGGACCTCGCTGTCGCACATCATGACCGTGGTGGACACGAACCTCCTCGGGACAGTCCACGGTGGAGTCATCATGAAGCTGGTCGACGACGTGGCGGGCGCCGTCGCCCAACGCCACTCCGGCGGCCCGGCGGTGACCGCGGCCATGGACGGCATGACCTTCCTGCACCCGGTCCGCGTCGGCGACCTGGTGCACGCGCACGCCCAGGTCAACTGGGCGGGCAAGTCCTCCATGGAGGTCGGCGTCCGCGTCCTGGCCGAGCCCTGGGACCGCGCCGACGTCCCCCAGACCAAGGTCGCCACCGCCTACCTGGTCTTCGTGGCGGTCAACGAGGACGGCACCCCCCGCGCCGTACCCCCCGTCACCCCCGAAACCGAGGAAGACGACCGCCGCCTGCGCGAAGCCGAGATCCGCCGCCAACACCGCCTATCCCGCCGCGACGAGATCCTCGCCAGCCGAGCCCCCAAGCTCTGACCGCAGCCTGTCCACAACCCCCCACACCGTCCACAGCCCGCCACCGCACGCTTCCACCCGCCACCACGCCCCCCATACCCTGGATCTTCGGGGGGTGCTCGGAACAGGGCATGCCCTATTTGGGCTGTCCACTGCGGACAGAGTGAGGGTCGAGGTCCGTTGTGGACGGTGGTCAGTCTTGGCGGTGGGCTTCGGCGAGGCGGAGGACGGCGCGTTCGAGGGCGTAGCCCGCGTCGGCGGCGACGCCCTTCACGTCGGCGTTGACGTCGGCTACGGCGCGCATGGCGGCGGCGAGTCCGGCCGGTTTCCAGCCGCGGGACTGGGCGAGCGCCTTCTTGACCTTCCAGGCGGGCATGCCGAGTTCACCGGCGAGCTTGAACGGGTCGGCCCGGCCCGCGCCCGCCACCCTGGCCACGGTGCGGACGGCGTCGGCGAGCGCGTCGGCGACCAGCACGTGCGGCACCCCCAGCTGCATCGCCCAGCGCAGGGCCTCCATGGCGCCCGCGACGTCCCCGGTGACGGCTTTCTCCGCGACGGCGAAGCCGCTCACGTCGGCCCGCCCCCGGTGGTACCGGCGCACGGCCTCCTCGCTGACGTCCCCCGCCGCGTCGGCCACCAATTGAGCCGCGGCCGCAGCCAGCTCGCGCAGGTCGGAACCGACGGAGTCGATCAGCGCGGCGACCGCCCTCGGGTCGGTCTTGCCCCCGGCGCGGCGGATCTCGTTGCGCACGAACGCCTCGCGCTCGGCGGCCTTGGTGATCTTGGCGCACTCGGTGACGACGGCGCCGGACTTCTTCATCGCGGCGACGATGTCCTTGCCCGCCTTGCGCCCGCCGCCGTTGTGGACCACGGCGAGCACGATCCCGTCGGCAGGCGACTTGGTGTAGTTGATCACCAGTGCGGCGATGTCCTGGGTGGCCTCGTGCACGGCGTCGAGGACGATCACCCTGCCCTCGGCGAACAGCGACGGGCTGACCATCTCCACCAGCTCCGGGCCTGTGAGATCAGCCACCTTGAGCCTGGTCAGGTCGGCCGAGGCGTCGGCCAGCCGCGCGGTCTCGAGGATGGCCCGGACGGCGCGTTCGATGAGCAGTTCCTCTTCTCCCAGCACCAGTTGCAGCGGTGGCGGGAGGACCGAGGGCGAGTTCACGCCCGCGATCCTGCCACGCCCCGCCGACCGGACCCGCCGGGGCACGCCACGGTGTACGGGCTGGCCGAGGTGCCGGGCGGTGCCGTACCGTTGCCGTCACGCACCGGTCAGCCCGGGCGACAACTGAATACCGCTCATCCAGAGGGGCAGAGGGAAACGGCCCGATGAAGCCCCGGCAACCGGCGTACGCGTCACTTCCTCATCGCGAGGAGGCGGACGAC
The DNA here is from genome assembly GCF_003663795.1 of Actinokineospora cianjurensis. Taxonomy (NCBI): domain Bacteria; kingdom Bacillati; phylum Actinomycetota; class Actinomycetes; order Pseudonocardiales; family Pseudonocardiaceae; genus Actinokineospora; species Actinokineospora cianjurensis. Next base: position 127,378 of record NZ_RCDD01000004.1, on the reverse strand, counting down.
CACGGTGCCAATTCCGACCCGCAGCCGCGGGATAGATGAGGAGACACCTCGCGATGACCTCTGTCGACGTCCAGACCAGCACCCTCGACCTCGGCCCCGCCCGGGCCCTGTCCTGTCGTGAGTGCGGCCACCAGATCCCCCTCGCCGCCGAGTTCGCCTGCGCCGAGTGCTTCGGCCCGCTCGAGGTCGCCTACGACTTCGGCACCGTGACCAGGGCCGACATCGAGGCGGGCCCCAAGTCGATCTGGCGCTACAAGGGCCTGCTGCCCGTCCCCGCCGACGTGGAGCGCTTCCCGAACACCGACCCCGGCATGACCCGCCTGGTCAAGGCCGACCGGCTCGCCGCCGCGCTCGGCGTCAAGTCGCTGTGGGTCAAGGACGACACCGGCAACCCGACGCACTCGTTCAAGGACCGCGTGGTCGCCGTCGCCCTCGCCGCGGCCCGCACGCTGGGCTTCAGCGTCCTGGCCTGCCCGTCCACCGGCAACCTCGCCAACGCCGTCGCCGCGGCCGCCGCCCGCGCGGGCTGGGACTCGGTGGTGCTGATCCCGTCGTCGCTGGAGCGCGCGAAGATCCTGACCACCGCGGTCTACGACGGCGCGCTGATCGCCGTCGACGGCAACTACGACGACGTCAACCGGCTGGCCACCGAGCTCGCGGGCGAGCACGAGGACTGGGCGTTCGTGAACGTCAACGTCCGCCCGTACTACGCCGAGGGCTCCAAGACGCTGGGCTACGAGGTCGCCGAGCAGCTCGGTTGGCGCCTGCCCGGCCAGGTCGTGATCCCGGTGGCGTCCGGTTCGCAGCTGACCAAGGTGGACAAGGCGTTCCGCGAGCTCGGTGAGCTGGGCCTGGTCGACCCGACCCCGTACCGGATCTTCGGCGCGCAGGCCACCGGCTGCTCCCCGGTGTCGGCGGCGTTCAAGGCGGGCGCGGACGTGATCCGGCCGGTCAAGCCGGACACCATCGCCCGCTCGCTGGCCATCGGCGCCCCCGCCGACGGCCCGTACGTGCTCGACTCGGTCCGCCGCACCGGCGGCGCCGTCGAGGACGTCACCGACGCCGAGGTGGTCGAGGGCATCCGCCTGCTGGCCCGCACCGAGGGCATCTTCGCCGAGACCGCGGGCGGCGTCACCGTCGCCACCGCGAAGAAGCTCATCGAGACCGGCCAACTCGACCCCGACGCCGACACCGTCCTGCTCATCACCGGCGACGGCCTCAAGACCCTCGACGCCGTCCAGGACCACATCGGCCCGCGCGCCACCATCCCCCCGACCGCCGCCGCCGTCCACGAGGTCCTCAACCGCGGCTGACCGGTCTTTTCCACCCCGGCCTGCCTCTGTCGCAGACGCCAGCGGTTTCCGTGGGTGAGGTGACGCACTCGCCTCACCCACGGAATCCGCACTCGCCCCACCACCGCGCGGCATCAAGCCACACCCCGCACCCACCGCGCCGCCATCACCTCCACGTCGCACGCCACCAAAGCCGTGCCCACGGCGTGTTCAGCGATGCCGTGCTCAGCGACGCCGCGATGCTCGCGGCACCAGGCTGCCCACGGTGGGGCGCCCGCACCCGGCACCCGGCACCCGGTGATGCTCCACCACGCCGCCGCACCGAAGGGAACGCGGCACACCGACTGGGCACTCCCCCACCCACTGGAACACCGCACCCACTGGACGCCGTGCTCACTGGAACGCCGTGCTCACTGGCGGCACACGCAGTGGCGCCACACCTTCTGGTGCCATGCACGGCCTTGCGCTGGCGTCGGTGGCACACGCGGAGTTGGTGGCACACGCGGGATCCCGTGTTGGGAGCGCTCGTCGGGGTGTCAGCGGCGGGACGGGGGTCTGGGGTTGCCTCGGACGACGAGTTCGGGGCCGTTCGGGGTGGGAACCACCGCTGTGTCGCCGGTGCGGTCGGTTCGGGCTATGTGGGTGCCTTGGCGGATGAGGGCGGCCAGGGTCTGTGGGCTGGGGTGGCCGTAGCGGTTTCCCCCGCCCACGCTGACCAGGGCGAGTCTCGCGCCCACCGCGCCCAGGAAATCCGGGGCGGTGTACCGAGAGCCGTGGTGCGGGACCTTGATCACGTCAGCCGTCAGGTCGGTGCGCCCGGTGAGCAGTTCGGCCTGGGCGGCCAGTTCAACATCACCGGTGAGCAGTACCCGGCCTGCCCGGGTGGTCGCGCGCAGCACCACCGAGCGGTTGTTGATCGCCGTGCCGTCGGTCTCGGATCGTTCCTCCTTTCCCTGTGGGGCAAGCACTTCCACCGTCAACCCCGGCCACGCCAGCCGCTGTCCGGCGGTGACGCTGACCAGGGGCACCTTGGCGGCCGCGGTCTGGTCCCTGACCTGCCGCCACGCCCAGTCCGGCGCGCGGCCAGGGCCGACGGCGACCGCGCCGACCGACCGGTCGGCCAGGACGGAGGCCAGTCCGCCCACGTGGTCGGCGTGCAGGTGGCTGAGGACCACCAGCGCCACCTGCCGGACGCCGAGCCGGTCCAGGCATTCCCGCACCGGCGCGGGGTCCGGCCCGGTGTCGACCAGCACCACCCGCCCGCTGTCCTCAGTGGACAGGACGATGGCGTCGCCCTGCCCGACGTCGCACGCCACGACCGCCCACCCCGGCGGTGGCCATCCCGGTGCCAACGCCCGCACCGGGAGCAGCACGACCGCCGTCACCACGACGCCAACGCCCAGGGCGACCCGAGCCGACCGCCACCGCAGGCCGACCACCAGAGCGCCGACCAGCAGGGCGAGTGCGACCCCGCCCCACCACCCGCTGGGCCAGTCGAGCGCGGCGCCGGGCATCCGGGCTGCCCAGCGCCCGACGACCACCAGCCAGTCCACCTCGGGCCCGGCAGCCCGCACGAGCCATTCCGCTGCCCACGGGGCGACGGGCATGACCAGTGCGGCACCGAGACCGAGCACCGTGGCGGGCGCCACGACCGGTGCCACGACCAGGTTGGCCACGACCGCGACCAGGCTGACCTGCCCGCTCATCCCGGCGACGACCGGCGCCGTCACGAGGTGAGCCGCGGCGGGCACCGCGATCGCCGCGGCCAGCAGCCTGGGCACGCGGCGCTGCTCCAGCCGGTCGACCCACCCCGGCACCACGAGCACCAGGGCGGCGGTGGCCAGCACCGACAGCACGAACCCGAAGCTGACCGCCATCGCCGGGTCGACGGTGACGAGCACGATCACCGCGACGGCCAACGCGGGCAACGCCGACCGCTCCCGACCCAGTGCGAGTGCCACCAGCCCGATCGCGCCCATGACCCCGGCCCGCAGGACACTCGGCTCCGGCCCGGCGAGCACGACGTACCCGACCAGCGCGAGCATCGCGGCCACGGCCGACCCCCGCGGCCCGAGCCGAGCCAATCGCGCCAGGAACAGCACGGCGACACAGACCACGGCCAGGTTCGCGCCGCTGACGGCCAACAGGTGCGCCATCCCGGCGGCCTTGAAGTCGTCCTCGACCGAGGGGACCATCCCCTCGGTGTCGCCGACCACCAGCGCGGGCAGCAACCCGGCGGGCTCGTCGTCCAACACCGAGGACGCCTCGCGGAGTCCGTCGCGCAGCGCACGCGCGGCCACCTGCCACGCGGGTGCCTCAGTGACCTGTGTCGGCGGTCCCCGGACCCGCAGCACCGCGACAGTCAGGCTGCCTGGTTCAGCGGTCCCCAACGTTGCGCTGGCCACCAACCGCTGACCGGGCAACAGTTCCGCCCACCGCTCCACCGGCGCGAGCAGCAACACCCGACTGCCCTCGACGGTCGCCGGGATGACGACCGACCGCACCCCGGACGGCATGGCCCCGAATCCACTCGACCGCACCTTCCTCGGTCGTTCAGCCACCTCCACTCGTAGTTCGACAACCGCCGCCCTGGCCGCCTCGACCCGCAACGGATCGTCCGCCGCCTCACGGATCCTCGGCGCCACCGGAACCAGGGCCAGCAATCCGCACACCACGAGCGGCCACCCGGCCCTGACCGCCTCCACCACACGCGTGTGCCGCAGGTGGACGATCCCCGCCACCACAGCGATCCCGCCGACTACCAGCGCCACAGTCCACTGCACCAGCAGCCCACCCAGCCCGGCCAACCACACAGCGATGGCCCCGGGCACCAGCCGCCAGTCCGAACGACCGACATCACCCGCCATCGGATCCCCTGAACCCCATTCCATCCACGGCAAGCCCAGGCACCGGCCGCGAGCCAGGACTGCGGCGACAGGAGCTTGGCCACAGCTCCGTTGACGGCGCACCGGAACGGCGGGCATGCGTGGTGATTCGACGACTCGCGCCAGACGGCACCGAAGTCACCGAGGTGCGGGATGGCTGTCCGGCAACGGGCCTCGGGGCTGGTGGTCCGGCACGGACACGGGCTCTGGGGATCATGGTCTGGTCCCGGTGGTGAGGGCGGCTCCGGTGACGCACGCCAGGACGGTGAGGAGGGCGGCCAAGGACCAGTGGACCACCAGGCCCAGGAAGGCCAGGGTGCCGAGGAGGGCGAGGGTCGTGGTGGTGCCGACCTGGGTCATCGGATGACCACCAGGTCGCGGAGGGTGTCGTAGCGGGCGGGGCCGATGCCGTCCACCTCGCGGAGTTGGTCGACCTTGGTGAAGCGGCCGTGTTTCGCGCGCCAGTCGAGGATGCGTTGGGCGGTGACCGTTCCGACGCCGGGGAGGGTGTCGAGGCGGGCGAGGGTGGCGGTGTTGAGGTTGACCTTGCCGCCTGGTTCCGGGATGTCCTCGCTGACCGGCGGGGCGGGGGCGCCGACGTGGATCTGCTCGCCGTCGACCAGCTTGCGGGCCAGGTTGAGCGGGGTCAGATCGGTCCCGGGCAGTGCTCCCCCACCGGCGCGCAGGGCGTCGTCGACGCGGGCGCCGTCGGGCAAGGTGCGCAGGCCGGGCTCACGCACCTTCCCGACCACGTCGACGACGATCGTGGCCGCCGGTGGCGCTTCGACCGCGGCCGCGGCCAAGGCGGGGGCCGGCTCCCCCGGCGGCGGCGAGCCGGAGAAGGCGAGCACCCCGACGATGGCCGCCGCCGCGACCGCGAGCCCGATGGCCACCGACACCGGGAACCGCCCGCGGCGTGGTTGTTCGGTGTCGGGTTCACCCCGGTCCCAGGGTCGCCCGGCGATCGAGGCGAGTCGGGCGAGTACGGAGTCGATCTGCTTGACGCGCTGTTCGTCTGCCATGAGATCGAAGGTAGGAACCCCGCAGGGGCTGGGGGAAGGCGCGCTCGTCTTCTGTGGACAGTTCGGGGGGTTGTGGACAACTCCGGCGTCAGCGGGAGTCGACGACCACGCCCAGCACGCCCGGCCCGGTGTGCGCGCCGATCACCGCGCCCAATTCGGAGATCACGCAGGTCGCGGCTGGCAGCCGGGCGCTGAGGCGATCCGCGAGGTCCGCCGCTCGGTCCGGGTCGGCGAGGTGGTGCACGGCGATCCGCACCGACGACTCCCCCGCGGCGTCCACAGCGAGGTCGACCAGGCGCCCGACCGCGCGGCTGGTGGTGCGCACCTTTTCCAGCGGCACGATCTGGCCGTCGACGACGTGCAGGATCGGCTTGACCGCCAGCGCCGTCCCCAGCAGTGCCGCCGCCGCGCCGATCCGCCCGCCGCGCCGCAGGTACTCCAGCGTCTCGACGACGAAGAAGCACCGCGTCGCGGCTGCTGCCTCGACGGCCGCGGCCTCCACCGCCGCTCCCCCAGCGCCCGTGGCCGCAACCTCGGCGGCCCGCAGCACGGCGAATCCCAGCCCCATGGCCGTGGTCCTGGAGTCGACGACCCGCACCGCCGTGCCGAACTCCTCGGCGGCCAGCCGGGCGGACTCCCAGGTCCCCGACAACTCGCGCGATAGGTGCACGGAGAGCACACCCTCGGCTCCGGCGTCGAGCATCGCGCGGTAGTTCTCGGCGAACTCAGCCGGGCTCGGCCGGGAGGTCGTGACCATCCGCCGGTCGCGTAGAGCGCTCGCGAGCTGCGTGGGACCTATGTCGATGCCATCACGGCCCTCACGACCGTCCACACGCACCAGCAGTGGGACGACCCGCACCCCGTGCCGGTCTGCCGAGCCCTCCGGCAGGTAGGCGGTGGAGTCGGTGAGGACGGCGAAGGGCACGTGTTGGGAGCCTAGTTGTCCGGGGGCGTGTCCAACAGCGGCGCGAGGTGCTCGGCGAGCGCTGACGCCACCATCCGGTGCCCGTCCCAGCCCCAGTGGATGCCGTCTGGATTGCCGTGACCACGGAGAACGTGCTCCCCGACGACCTCGGCGACGTCGAACGGCACAACGTTGTTCCGATCCGCCCAGTCGCGCATAAGAGCCAGCGTTCGTGACCGGCCAGCGTGCATGTAACCGTAAGCAGGTGCTCGGTGGACCGAGGGCAACATCGCCACTACAGGCAGGTCCGGCCGCAGTGCTCGAACAGCGACCACGATGTCGTTGAGGTAGCGGACGGTCAGTTCCGCCGGTAGCGCCACCGGCCATCCGCCTGTCGCACGAGACGCCCACGGCTGGACGGCCAGGTATGCCTTACGGACGTGTCGGCGCAACCAGTCGGGACGCAGGTATCGGATGCCTTGGCGCAGGTAGGTCGGTAGCGGCGAGGGAAGCGTGTCCATCCCACCGACCGCTAGCACCAACACGTCGATGTCGGGCATGTGCGTCCACACGCGAGGGTCGCCGACCAGGGACCAATAGGCGTCACGCGCGGTCCAGCCGAAGCTTGCGAACAGCTCCGCGCGCCCGTTGACGGCGGAAGCGGCGAGGTTGGGCCAGAGACGGGCGTCATCCGCCGGGTGGGGGCCATCGGGACCGTGGAAGCTCAGCGAGTCGCCGAACACCAGGACGGTCCGGGGCGCGCTACCCGGTGATGCCAACGTTGTACGCGATCAGGCGCCAGGCGAGACCGCTGGTCTCACGGCGGGCCAGGACCGTCCAGTGGCAGTTCGAGATGCCGCCGAGCTGCCACCAGTTGCCCACCGGGAGCTCCAGCAGGCTGCCTGCCAGCGCCGTGATGAGGCCACCGTGCGCGCACAGCACCGCTGTCTCGTCGGTGCCCTCGTCGAGCCCCGCGACCACCTCGGTCGCCCTGGCGGCCACCTCGACCCGGGACTCGCCACCGGGCGGGGTCCAGGTCGCGTCGGTCTGCCACTCCGCGCGACCGCCCGGCCACTCCTGGTCGATCTCGGCGCCGGTCTTGCCCTGCCAGAGGCCCAGGTTGGTCTCGCGCAAACGCTTGTCGAACCGCAGCGGGACCCCGACCGCCTCGCTGAACACGGTGGCGGTGTCGGTGGCCCTGCGCAGGTCGGAGGCCACGATGACGTCCGGGGAGAACCGCGCGAGCGCGGGTACCGCGAACCGGGCCTGGTTACGGCCGACCTCGGTGAGGTTCGAGTCGATGTGGCCCTGCATCCGGCCCGAGGCGTTGTAGTCCGTCTCGCCGTGGCGCCAGAGCACGAGCCTGCGCAGGGTCACTCGACGTCCGCGCGGGTCTTGTCGCCGTCCTCGATCACACCCGAAGGCTCGGTCACGGCCGACTCCTCGGTGACGTCCGACGGGCCCGCCTCGAACTCGACGCGCGGGCAGTCCTTCCACAGCCGCTCCAGGCCGTAGAACGAGCGCTCCTCGTCGTGCTGGACGTGCACCACGACGTCGACGAAGTCGAGCAGCACCCAGCGGCCCTCGCGGGCGCCCTCGCGGCGCACCGGCTTGGAGCCCGCCTGGCGCAGCCGCTCCTCGACCTCCTCGACGATCGCGCCGACCTGCCGTTCGTTGGCGGCCGAGGCGATCACGAAGCAGTCGGTGATGACGAGCTGGTCGGAGACGTCCAGCACGATCACGTCGGTGGCCTTCTTGTCGGCCGCCGCTCCAGCCGCGACCAGTGCCAGTTCGCGTGCCTCGTGCGTCGCTGCCACGTCACTCCTCGTTCAGATATCCCAGGGGCTAACCCGTCGAGGATACCGGGTGAGGTACCGGTCAGTTCTCGGCGGCGTAGAGGCGGCGCTTGGAGATGTACTGGACCACCCCGTCAGGCACCAGATACCAGACCGGGAGACCCGATCCGACCCGCGTGCGGCAGTCGGTGGAGGAGATGGCCAGGGCCGGGACCTCGACCAGGCTCACGGTCCCGGACGGCAGGTGCACGTCGGCCAGGCTGTAACCGGGGCGGGTGACGCCAACGAAGTGCGCCAGGGTGAACAGCTCCTCGGCGCGGTGCCACGACAGGATCTGTTCGAGTGCGTCGGCACCGGTGATGAAGAACAGCTCAGCGTCGGGGTGCTGCGCGCGGAGGTCACGGAGGGTGTCGACCGTGTAGGTCACGCCGGTGCGGTCGATGTCGACCCGGCTCACCGAGAACCTGGGGTTCGACGCCGTTGCCACTACCGTCATCAGGTAGCGGTCCTCAGCGGCACTGACCCCCTTGCCGTCTTTCTGCCAGGGCACCCCGGTGGGGACGAACACGACCTCGTCGAGGTCGAACCGGGCCTGCACCTCACTCGCCGCCACCAGGTGACCGTGGTGCACGGGGTCGAAGGTGCCGCCCATGATGCCAATCCGGCGCGCCATGTCCGGAGCCTACGGCCGCGCCCGGCCACCGTCCTGACATGCGGCGACGGGTATGAGCAACATCATGCGCACCCCGCGTGGCGGTCGACTTCCGAACGCCACCGTTCGGGTCATGACATGGACCCTATGACCGGATCGGTATGACCGTGTGTGGCCACCGGACCGGGAGACTGCCGAGCATGGCTTGGATACCGATCCACGATCAGCCGTATGACCCCGTGCCCTACCGGCCGGCGAAGGTCACCGCGGCGGAGTCGCTGCAGGCGGCTGCTGATCTACGCGCGAAGATGGACCAACGCAGGACCGTGCGCGCGTTCTCCACGGATGCGGTTCCCGAGCAGGTCGTTGTGGACGCTATAGCCGTTGCGGCTACCGCGCCCTCTGGCGCCCACCAACAGCCGTGGACGTTCGTCCTGGTCACCGACCCCGAGGTCCGCGCGCGGATCCGGGAGGCGGCGGAGACCGAGGAGCAGATCTCCTACGCGGGCAGGCTCGGCGAGGAGTGGCTCTCGGCGTTGCGTCCACTGGGGACCGACCAGAACAAGCCGCACCTGACCGACGCGCCGTTCCTGATCGTGGTCTTCGAGCAGCGGTACTACCTCGACGAAGAGGGCGAGCAGCACAAGCACTACTACGTCGACGAGTCGGTGGGCATCGCCGTCGGCATGCTGCTGACCGCGTTGCACCTGTCGGGGCTGGCGGCGCTGACACACACACCGAGCCCGATGAAGTTCCTGTCCGAGGTGCTGGGCAGGCCCAAGAACGAGAAGGCGTTCGCGGTGATCCCGGTCGGTTACCCGGCCGACGACGCCACGGTCCCCAGGCTGATCCGCAAGGACCTCGACCAGGTCATGGTCAAGATCTGAGGTCCCCGGGTCCGATGACTCCGGCGGAAAGCTGCCGCTTCGCCCGCCGGGGACGCCGGTCACCATGACCGGGGACCCGCCACACGCGGATGGTGCGCGTCCGCGCGCGGCGGGTCCATCCCCAACCCCCGAGTTGTCCACAGCTCACCGGCACCGGCTCGACGCCCCTTGACGAGGCGCTGTATCCATGTGATGTGGACGACAACGCATTGCGGGAATCGGCGGAAGAACGGCTGCGCGCCCTGGCAGGGCCCGGGGCGAGCCTGCGCGACGACCAGTGGACAGCCATCGAGGCACTGGTCGCGCGGCGCCGTCGCGCGTTAGTGGTGCAGCGCACCGGCTGGGGCAAGTCCGCTGTGTACTTCGTCGCGACCGCGCTGCTGCGCGAACTCGGCGAGGGCCCCACGGTGATCGTGTCCCCGCTGCTCGCCCTGATGCGCAACCAGGTCGAGGCGGCAGCACGGGCCGGGGTGCGCGCGGCGACGATCAACTCGTCGAACGCCGAGGAGTGGGACCGGGTGCAGGAGGCGGTCGCCCAGGGCGAGGTCGACGTGCTCCTGGTCAGCCCGGAGCGGTTGAACAACCCGGACTTCCGCGACTCGGTGCTGCCCGGGCTGACCGCGTCGGCCGGGATGCTGGTCGTCGACGAGGCGCACTGCATCTCCGACTGGGGCCACGACTTCCGGCCGGACTACCGTCGCCTTCGGACACTCCTGGGTGAACTCCGCCCCGGGGTGCCGGTCCTGGCGACGACCGCGACCGCCAACGACCGGGTGGTGCGCGATGTGGCGCACCAGTTGGGGCTCGGCACCGAGGACGCGCTCGTCCTGCGCGGCGCCCTGGACCGGGAAAGCCTGCGGTTGGGGGTGCTGCGGCTGCCGACGCCGCAGGCCAGGTGGGCGTGGCTGGCGGAGAACCTGGGCAAGTTGACCGGGTCCGGCATCATCTACACGCTGACCGTCGCCGCGGCGGAGGAACTGGCGTCGTTCCTGCGGGAACGCGGGTACGAGGTGGCGTCCTACACCGGCCGGACGGACACCACCGACCGGCTCCGCGCCGAGGACGACCTGCTCGGGAACCGGGTCAAGGCGCTGGTCGCGACCTCCGCGCTCGGCATGGGGTTCGACAAGCCGGACCTGGGGTTCGTGGTGCACGTCGGGGCGCCGCAGTCACCCATCGCGTACTACCAGCAGATCGGGCGTGCTGGTCGTGGTGTGCGGCGGGCGGACGTGGTGCTGTTGCCCGGGACCGAGGACAAGGACATCTGGTCGTACTTCGCCTCGCTGGCCTTCCCGCCGGAGCACTTCGTCCGGCAGGTGCTCGCGGCGCTGGCCGAGGCGGGGCGGCCGCTATCGACGATGGCGCTGGAGCCGCGGGTCGACCTGTCGCGCGGGCGACTGGAGATGGTGCTGAAGGTCCTGGACGTCGACGGCGCGGTCCGGCGGGTCCGCGGCGGGTGGGAGCACACCGGCGAGGCGTGGGAGTACGACGCCGAGCGGTACGAGCGGATCGCGGGCGCGCGCAAGGCCGAGCAGGACGCGATCCTGGCCTACCAGGAGACGACCGGCTGCCGGATGGAGTTCCTGCTCCGCCAACTCGACGACCCGCACGCCGCGCCCTGCCGCCGGTGCGACAACTGCGCGGGCGCGCAGTGGTCCGCGGTGGTGTCGGCCGAGGAGATGGCCGTGGCACAAGAGAAATTACGTCGGCCCGGGGTCGAGGTCACGCCCAAGAAAGCCTGGCCGACCGCGATGGCAACCCTCGGCGTCGCGCTCACGGGGAAGATACCGGCGGGCAGGCTAGCCGAACCGGGCCGCGCGCTGGGGCGGTTGACCGACATCGGGTGGGGCAACCGGCTGCGGGACCTGTTCGCGTCCACAGAGGACGGAGAGGTCCCGGCGGACGTGGTCGACGCCTGCGTGAAGGTGTTGACCGCGTGGGGATGGGCGGAGCGACCGGCGGGCGTGGTCACCGTCGGCTCGACCCGCCGCCCCCGGTTGGTGTCCAGCTTCGGCGCCGCCATCGCGTCGATCGGGCGGCTGCCGGTGTTGGGCGAGGTGACCGTGGGGGCGTCGGCTCCCCGGGCCAACAGCGCGCACCGGTTGGCGTGGCTGTGGAACTCGATGTCGGTGGGAGAGGAGCTGGGAGAACGGATCCGCGAGACCCCTGGCCCGCTCCTGCTGATCGACGACCGCGTCGACACCGGCTGGACCATGACCGTCGGCAGCGCCCTCCTCCGCGACGCGGGCGCCGCCGCGGTCCTGCCGTTCGCCTTGGCCACCACCAGTTGAGGCTCACGGATCAACCCTCGACAACGCAGCTATCCGCGAGAGAAAGGAGAGTTCACCCGACGGGAGTCGGAGACAACTGAATCGCCTGACGCCCTCGGTCGACGCAGGCCGCTGGCGAACCGGGCCATGCCGACCCGCTGTCCGATCCAGATGCCCGTGACCACCTCTCCGGAAGGGGATCAGCCCCGCCGGTCAGGTGGTGCGGGTGAGGGGCACCAAGTCGTCGGCGTGGACCACTTCGCGGCGGCGGTCGGCGGGGAGGGGTGGGGATGGGTGGCCGATGAGGGCGGGGAGTTCGGCGGCGTCGAAGTTGGTGATGCCTCGGGCGATCACCTTGCCGGTGAGGGTGGCCAGTTCGACTACGTCGCCTGCCTGGAAGTCGCCCTTGACGGTGGTGATGCCGGGGGCCAGGAGGGAGCGGCGGCGGTCGACGACGGCGGCTACTGCGCCGTCGTCGAGGGTGAGGGTGCCGGTGGCGTCAGCGGCGTAGGCGAGCCAGAAGCGGCGGGAGGTGAGGCGGCGGCCAGTGGGGGCGAAGGCGGTGCCCACGTCAGCGGGGCCCAGAGCCTGGGGCGCGTCGGAGGCGGCGGCCAGCAGAACGGGAACGCCTGCGGCGGCAGCCAAGCGGGCGGCGGCCAGTTTCGAGGCCATACCGCCGGTTCCGAGGCCGGAGGCACCGACCGCGCCCGCGCGCACACCCTCCACATCGGACTCGCCTGCCACCTCGGCGATCCGGCGAGCCGCGCCGAGCCGGGGGTCGCCGTCATAAAGGGCGTCCACATCGGACAGGAGAACCAGGGCGTCCGCGCCGATGAGGTGGGCCACCAGCGCCGCGAGGCGGTCGTTGTCGCCGAAGCGGATCTCCTCGGTGGCAACGGTGTCGTTCTCGTTGACCACCGGAACAGCGCCCAGGGCCAGCAGACGGGTCAGGGTGCGCTGCGCGTTGCGGTAGTGCGAGCGGCGCACGATGTCGTCCGCGGTCAGCAAGACCTGGCCAACCCGCAACGAGTACCGACCGAACGAGGCCACATAAGCGTGGCCAAGGGCGATCTGCCCCACACTGGCCGCGGCCTGCTGGGTCGCCAGGTCACGCGGGCGCCGGGCCAACCCCAACGGGGCCAACCCGGCCGCGATGGCACCGGAGGACACCAGGACGACCTGGCTCCCGGCGTCCCGGCGAGCGGCGACCGCGTCGACCAGGGCGTCGAGCCTGGCCGGGTCGAGGCCGCCCTCGGCCGTGGTCAGCGACGACGAGCCGACCTTCACCACGACCAGCCGGGCACCGGCGACCGCGGCGCGGGCGCTCACTCCTCGTCCTCGTCGAGCAACTCCTCGAACGGCGTGCGGCGCAGGACCTTCTGGGCCTTGCGCTCGGGGGCGCCCACGCGGGTCGGGCGGTCCAGGCGCGGGTCGTCGCCCCGGTTGTGCATCATCACCGCGACACCAGCCGGGGTGGACGGCTCCCAGTCGAACGTGACGCCGCCGACGGTGACCGGGCAGCCGGGCACCGCGCCCGCCTTCGCCAGCGCTTCCTCGACGCCCAGGCGGGCCAGCCGGTCGGCGAGGTAGCCGACGGCCTCGGTGTTGTTGAAGTCGGTCTGCCGGACCCAGCGGTCGGGTCGGTCGCCGCGGACGATGAAGCCGGTGTCGTCGGCGGGGTCCTGGACGATGGTGAAGCCCGCGTCGTCGACGGCGGTGGGCCGCAGCACGATCCGGGTGGCTTCCGGCGCGGGCTTGCTCGCCCGGTCGTCCTCGATGACCTTGGCCAGCGCGAAGCTCAGCTCGCGCAGCCCGGCCCGGCTCACCGTGGAGATCTCGAACACCGGCAGCCCGCGCGCCTCGATCTCCGGGCGCACCAGCTCGGCCAGCTCGCGCGCCTCGGGCACGTCGATCTTGTTCAGCACGACCAGCCGGGGCCGGTCGGCGAGCGTGCCGCCCAGCGCGGGCGTGTAGCGGGCCAGTTCTTCTTCCAGCGCGTCGATGTCCGACAGCGGGTCGCGGTCGGCCTCGTAGGTGGCGCAGTCGACCACGTGCACCAGCACGGCGCAGCGCTCGATGTGGCGCAGGAAGTCCAGCCCCAGCCCCTTGCCCTGGCTGGCGCCCGGGATCAGGCCGGGCACGTCGGCGATCGTGTATACCGAGTCCCCCGCGGTGACCACGCCCAGGTTCGGCACGAGCGTGGTGAACGGGTAGTCGGCGATCTTCGGCTTGGCCGAGGACAGCACGGCGATCAGCGACGACTTGCCAGCCGAGGGGAAGCCGAGCAGCCCGGCGTCGGCGACGGAGCGCAGTTCGAGGACCAGGTCGCGGGTCTCACCCGGCTCGCCGAGCAGCGCGAACCCGGGCGCCCGCCTGGCCTTGGACGACAGCGCGGCGTTGCCGAGCCCGCCGCGACCACCGCGGGCGGCGATGAACCGGGTGCCGTGACCGACGAGGTCGACCACGATCTCGCCGTCCTCGTCGAGCACCACGGTGCCGTCCGGGACGCGCAGCTCCAGGTCCTCACCGGTCGCGCCGTCGCGGTTGGCGCCCTGGCCCTGCTTGCCGCTGGCCGCGTCCGCGTGCGGGCGGAAGTGGAAGTCGAGCAGGGTGTGCACGTTGCTGTCGACGACGAGCACGACGTCGCCGCCGTTGCCGCCGTCGCCGCCGTCCGGGCCACCGAGCGGCTTGAACTTCTCGCGGTGCACCGAGGCGCAGCCGTTGCCGCCACTGCCAGCGGCGACGTGGATGACGACCCGGTCGACGAAACGGGACACCTGGGGGTACTTCCTCTCACAAACGGACGAGGGGCGAGCCGGAGTGTGTCCAGCCCGCCCCTCGTCTCAAGGGTCTTGCGTCGTCCGCGGGGCTCAGGCCGCCTCGACCGGGACGATGTTGACGGTCTTGCGGCCACGCTTGCTGCCGAACTGGACCGAACCGGCGGAAAGCGCGAAGAGGGTGTCGTCCTTGCCGCGGCCGACGTTCACACCGGGGTGGAACTTGGTGCCGCGCTGGCGGATCAGGATCTCGCCGGACTTGACGACCTGGCCGCCGTAGCGCTTCACGCCGAGGTACTGGGCGTTCGAGTCGCGTCCGTTGCGGGAGCTGGACGCACCTTTCTTGTGTGCCATGGCTGCTCAGGTCCTCTACTTGGTGATGCCGGTGACCTCGACGCGGGTCAGCTTCTGACGGTGACCCTGCCGCTTGTGGTACCCGGTCTTGTTCTTGAACTTGTGGATCCGGATCTTGGGGCCCTTGGTCTGCTCGACGACCTTGCCGGTCACCGAGACCTTCGCCAGGGCGTCCAGATCCGTGGTGACGTCGGTGCCGTCGACGACGAGCACCGCGGCGAGGTTGAGCTCGGTGCCCGGCGCGCCCTCGAGCTTCTCGACCTCGACGACGTCGCCGACAGCCACCTTGTACTGCTTGCCGCCGGTCTTGACGATCGCGTACATCGGGACGGAAGTCTCCTGCTACTAGACGGTGGGGGTCCTACGCGCCCTTATCCACCGCAGACCGGATCGGGCTTCGCACGACACAGCCCACCGAGCGGCGGGCCATGAGACAGGTTACGTGCCTGCTGGAAGAGGGGTCAAACCGGGGTGGGTTTACCCCCGGTTCGACCCCTCGTCATCAGCTCTCCTGCGCCACGTCGACCGGGGGTCCGGCCGGGCGGGACGCGGCCCTGCGGGCGACCCGGCGCCGCGGCGGGACCACGGCGGCGACCGGCTCGGCCGCCTGCGGTTCCGGCTGGGTCTCGCGGGGCTGCGACGCCGAACGCACCTCGGCGGCGGACGCGGACACCGCGGGCTCCGGCTCGGCGCGGACCGGCTCCGGCGGCGACCACGGCGCGGCCGGGGCAGCGGCGGGCTCGGACTCGGTGACCGGGGCAGCCGCGCCCTGGGCCCTGCTGGCCGACCTGCGCCTGCGCCTGCTGGTCGGGGCTTCCTCCACCGGGACGACCGGCGCGACCGCGGCGTCGGGTTCCACGACGGGCGTGGGCTCCTCGACCTGGGCGTGCGGGCGGGACCCGTTGGAGGTGTGCTCGACCGGGTGCTCGTCGTGCTTGGTGGTGGCCTTGGCGATGTCGCGCACGGCCACCTTGGCGGCCTCGTCGCGGGACTGCTCGCCGCCACCGCCGCGGTTGCGGTTGCGCCTGCCGCCGCCCTGGGTCTTCTCGGCGACCGGGGCGGGTGCGGACTGCTGTGGCGGCTGCTGCTGGCCGCTCGGGTTGGCCGGGGCCCGCACCGTCGGCTCCGTGGTGACGACCACACCGCGGCCCTTGCAGTGCTCGCAGGTGGTGCTGAACGCCTCGAGCAGACCGGTGCCGACCCGCTTGCGGGTCATCTGCACCAGGCCGAGCGAGGTGACCTCGGCGACCTGGTGGCGGGTCCGGTCGCGGCCGAGGCACTCGGTGAGCCTGCGCAGCACCAGGTCCCGGTTGGACTCCAGCACCATGTCGATGAAGTCGATCACGATGATGCCGCCGATGTCGCGCAGCCGCAGCTGGCGGACGATCTCCTCGGCCGACTCCAGGTTGTTGCGGGTGACCGTCTCCTCGAGGTTGCCGCCCGACCCGGTGAACTTGCCGGTGTTGACGTCGATGACGGTCATCGCCTCGGTGCGGTCGATCACCAGGTAGCCGCCCGACGGCAGCCAGACCTTGCGGTCGAGCGCCTTGAGCAGCTGCTCGTCGACCCGGTGGGTGGCGAAGACGTCGGCGACGCCGACATGCTTGCGGACCCGGTCGAGCAGCTCGGGGGCGACGTGGCGGACGTAGGCGTCGATGGTCTCCCAGGCGATGTCGCCCTGCACGACCAGCGAGGTGAAGTCCTCGGTGAACAGGTCGCGCACGACCTTGACCAGCAGGTCGGGCTCCTCGTAGAGCAGCACGGGTGCGCTGGTGCGCTTGCCGCCGTTGCCACCCGACTTCTCCTTGATGACCTGCCACTGGGCCTGCAGGCGGCGCACGTCGCGGCCGAGCTCCTCCTCGCTGATGCCCTCCGAGGCGGTGCGGATGATCACACCGGCGTCCTCGGGGACGATCCGCTTGAGCAGGTCCTTGAGCCTGCGCCGCTCGTTCTCGGGCAGCTTGCGGGAGATGCCGGTCGCGCCGCCGCCCGGCACGTACACCAGGAAGCGGCCGGGGAGGCTGATCTGGGTGGTCAGCCGGGCGCCCTTGTGCCCGACCGGGTCCTTGGTGACCTGGACCAGCACGCTGTCGCCGGTGGACAGCGCCTGCTCGATCTTGCGGGCCTTGCCCTCGAGCCCGGCCGCGTCCCAGTCGACCTCACCGGCGTAGAGCACGGCGTTGCGGCCGCGGCCGATGTCGACGAAGGCGGCCTCCATGCTGGGCAGCACGTTCTGCACGCGGCCCAGGTAGACGTTGCCGACCAGCGAGCCGGTGCCGAACGAGGTGACGAAGTGCTCGACGAGCACGCCGTCCTCGAGGACGCCGATCTGGGTGCGGTCGCCGTGCTCGCGCACGACCATGGCGCGGTCGACGGCCTCGCGGCGGGCCAGGAACTCGGCCTCGGACAGGATCGGGGCGCGCCTGCGGCCCGCCTCCCTGCCGTCCCTGCGGCGCTGCCGCTTGGCCTCGAGCCTGGTCGAGCCGCGCACGCTGCGCACCTCGTCGCGGGCGATCTCGCCGCGGTTGTCGTCGCGGGCGTCGCGGGTGTCCCTGGGGTCGCGCGCCTCGCGGGTCTCGCGGACGTGGACGACCGTGTTGGGCGGGTCGTCGCCCGCGTCGGCGCTGTCGTCGTCGCCACCCTTGCGGCGGCGGCGCCTGCGGCGGCGGCGGTTACCACCGTCACCCGCGTCGGACTGGTCGTCGTCGGCCTCGGGCTCCTCCTGGGGCTCCTCGGCGGCGGGGGTCTCGTCCTCGCCCTGCTCGCCCGCCTCGTCAGCGGCGCCCTTGCCCCGGCCGCGACCACGGCGACCACGGCGGCGGCGACGGCCGGAGCCGCCGTCCTCGTCGTCGTCGTTCAGGTCGTGGTCGGGCTGCTCGGGCTCGACGACCTCGGCCTCGACCGGCTCGGGCTCCGCGACCACCGGCTGGGCGGGCGCGGGCCGGGCGACGGGGGGCTCCGGCGGCAGGAACAGCGGCGACGCCGAGGCGAACACCGGCGTGGGGGGGATGCGGCGGCGCTTGGGCTCGACCGGTTCGTCGACGACGACCGGCTCCGGCTCAGGCTCGGGTTCGGGCTCCCGCGGCTCGTCAGCGGCGTGCTCCGGCGCCAACAGCGCCCTGGCGACCCGCTCCGCGGTGTCCTTGGACACGCTCGACTGCGCGCCCCGCACCGCCTCGCCGAGCCCCTCCAGGGCCGCGATGACGTCCTTGCTGCTCACCTCGAGCAGCTTGGCCAGCGCGTGCACGCGGACCTTGGCTGGTACCTGGGCCAGCAACTCGGCCACGGCCTGGTCGCTGGGTGTGGTGGTAGCCCCGCCGGCACTTCCGGCAGGGGTGGACATATCCGACATGTAGCTCCTCCGCCCCCGGGCGCGTCGTCCAGACGCGAGCCGCTCAGGGGCCTAGTTGTCATTCCACCGCGCTGGGGCGGCGGGAATCCTCGCCTGTACACCGCCGCGGCGTGGTCGTCACCGACCACGGCCCGCCTGCGGCAGGTCGTTCGACGGCGGTAGAGGCGCTCCGATTCCCCGATGGACTACCCGAGGCCCGCCTGCCTGTCGAGGGCCAGCGGGTCGGACAGGCCGCCATCGTCGTCAAGCCGCCCCTGGGCCAACCGGGTCGCCTTCGCGGGGACCGGTGGTTCCAGAGCGGCGACGACACGCAGCGCGCTCAGTACGTCGTCGGGTCGAACGGCAGGTGTTGTTTGCCGGACGACCACACGCAGTATCCCACACGAACGCTCCGGGTAGGACATGTCGACGCCCACACGGCTCGGCGCGTCGTCATCAATAGGGGTGTCCTCGGTCTCCGAGACCCCACCGGCCCCTGGGGACCCGAGAGCGTCGAACGACTCCACCGGGCCCTCCAGCACCACGGCCCTGACGACCGCGGGCCGCGCGTCGATGAGCCGCCTGCCGTCCTTGGTGAGCCGCTCCACCTCGACGTGCTCGGTGGCCAGCAACTGCTCGACCGCGCCGCGCAGGTCCGCTGGGGCGACGCCGGGCAGCTCGATGCGCCAGTCACTGGCCTCCATCCGCTCGGCGAGCCCACCTGGGCCCGCCTCGACGGCCTCCAGCACGTCGAGCCCGGGGGCGAGGGCGGCGTCGAGCACCTGCGCGAGCCTGGCCGGGTCGACCCGCTCGACGAGCGAGACCTCGACGTACTCCGCCTCGCTGGCCACCCCGGTGGGCGCGGCGCCGATCCAGGAGATCTTCGGGTGCGGGTTGAAACCCTGCGAGTAGGCCATCGGCACGCCCGCGCGGCGCAGCGCCCGCTCGAACGCCCTGGCCACGTCTCGGTGGGAGGTGAAGCGGAGCCTGCCCCGCTTGGCGTAGCGGAGCCGGATCTTCTGCACCGGCGGCGCCGAGGGGTTGGGCTGGTCCTGGCGGCTCAGGATTACTCCTTCTGGTGGTCTGGTGGTGCTCCGGTGGTGAGCCCACCACCGTTGGTGGCACCGTACCGGGAGCGCCAATTCGGCTCGCGAGCTTGTTTCCCACTCGGGGGCCGGCTAGCGTCCGCACCGAGTGGACAACCCGCGCCGAGGGAATGCACTGGAGGTCGCCCGTGCCTCTGCTCCGCCTGACCAAGGCGGCAGCGGTCAGCGCCGTGATGGTCGCGGCAGCACTCGCCGTCCCCCTCATCGCCGACGGGGAACCCCTGGAGGACGGCTCGCTGCCCTGCCACCCGACGGGCGCGCAGTCGCGCTACCTGGTCCTGTTCACCGAGGGCACCAGCCCCGAGGGCGCCTCCCACGAGATGACGTTGGCTTGTGGGTCGACGGTTGCCTACTACCCGGAAATCGCCGTCGGGGTGGCCACCTCGGGTGACCCGAGGTTCGCCGAGCGGATCGGCAGGGACCGGGCGTTCAGCACCGAGGCGGTCGAGGCGGCGTCCGGGCGGCACGGCAGGCAATCGGCCCCGGTCACGACCGGCGGCGGGGACGACACGGCCGTGGACCGCTCCGGCGAGCAGTGGGACATGGATCTCATCAAGGCGGGCGAGGCGCACGCGCTGTCGACGGGCAGCGGGGACGTGCTGGTCGGCGTGCTCGACTCGGGCATCGACGCGACGCACCCCGACCTGGCGCACGCGGTCGACGCAAGCAAGTCAGCCGGGTGCGTGAGCGGCAAGGCGGATCAGAGCCCCCAGGCGTGGGCCCCGACGACGTCGGTGCACGGCACGCACGTGGCAGGGATCATCGCGGCGGCCGACGACGGCCTGGGGATCACCGGTGTGGCGCCCGGGGTGCGGCTGGCCTCGGTGAAGGTGGTCGACGACGACGGGACGGTGCGGCCGGAGTCGGTGGTGTGCGGGCTGATGTGGGCCGCGGCCAACGGCATGGCGGTCGCCAACAACAGCTACTTCGTGGATCCGTGGCCGCTGACCTGCGACCGGGGCGAGGAGCACGTGGTCTTCGAGGCGGTCCGGCGGGCGGCGGACCACGCGACCAGCCGGGGTGTGCTCACGGTGGCCGCGGCGTCGAACGAGGAGCGTGACCTGGCGTCGCCGAGCGGGCAGACGGCCGGGCCGGGCGGGCAGTGGCGGACGCTCGACAGCAGCTGCCGGGTGTTGCCCGCGGGGCTGCGCGGGGTGGTCGCGGTGTCGGCGGTCGGCCCTGATCGGGTGAAAGCCGGGTACAGCGCGTACGGGCTCGGGGTGATCGACGTGACCGCACCGGGTGGTGAGCAGTCATCCGGTCGGTGCGTCCTGTCGACGGTGCCGGGTGGGTACGCGCAGGTGTGCGGGACGTCGATGGCGGCGCCGCACGTGTCCGGGGTGGCCGCGTTGCTGGCCTCCACGCACCCGGGGGCGTCGCCGCAGCAGTTGATGCGGCTGCTGACCTCGCAGGCGACCAGCATCGCCTGTCCGACGGACTACGACCTCGACGGCGCGGGCGGGCAGGACGCGTACTGCTCGGGGTACGCGCCGTTCAACAGCTTCTACGGGCACGGCATGGTCGACGCTCTCGCCGCCGTTACTCCGTAGCGAACACGCGCAGCATCAACGAGTCCGCGGGGCTTAACCCGGCGCGTTCGTAGAACGGGATCGCGCGCTCGGACGGAGTCAGCACGACGCGGGGGTATCCGAGGTCCTCGGCGTGTCGCAGCAACGCGGCGATCAACGCGGCCCCTACGCCAGCGTTGCGGTGCTCGGGTAAGACGAAGAAGTTGCTGAGGTAGCCCCAGGCACCGCCTCTTATCCCCGGCTTGGGCATGCGGGTAACCTCGACCAGACAGCAGAACCCGACCGGCTTGTCGTCGATCTCGGCGAGCCAGAACTCCCGGTAGGACCGCTCCCGTTCCCACCATCGGGCGAACTCGGCCTCGAACCCCGGATCGGGTACCGGCCCGTCCTCCTCGCCCGCCCGGCGGCGCAACAAGGCCACCGACACCATGTCGGCGTCGGTGGCCTTGCGGACGATCACGGGGCCGACAGGACCGGGTTGCGCACCGGGGAGCCGACGCCGACCGGGCTGATCGGCAGCAGTTTGCGCCCGGTGGGGCCGATCTCGATGTCGGTGCCCATCGCGGGGCAGACACCGCAGTCGAAGCACGGGGTCCACCGGCAGTCGTCCTGCTCGCGCTCGTCGAGGGCGTCCTGCCAGTCGTCCCACAGCCAGTTCTTCTCCAAGCCGGAGTCCAGGTGGTCCCAGGGCAGGACCTCTTCCTCGGTCCGCTCCCTGGTGGTGAACCAGTCCAGCGACACCCCGAGCGGCTCCAACTCGGCCGCGGCGGCGGTGGTCCAGCGCTCGTAGGAGAAGTGCTCGCTCCAGCCGTCGAACCGGCCGCCCGCGCGCCACACGGCCTCGATGACCTTGCCGACGCGCCGGTCGCCGCGCGAGAGCAAGCCTTCGATGATGCTGGGCTTGCCGTCGTGGTACCGCATACCGATGTTGCGGCCGATGCTGCGGTCGCGGTCGGAGTTGACCGCCTCGCGCAGCTTGCGCAGCCGGGAGTCGACGGTGTCGGGGTCGCACTGCGCGGCCCACTGGAACGGGGTGTGCGGCTTGGGCACGAACCCGCCGATGGAGACGGTGCAGCGGATGTCCTTGCGGCCGCTGGCGACCCGACCGGCGCGGATGACGTTCTTGGCCATCTCGGCGATCTGCAGCACGTCGTCGTCGGTCTCGGTGGGCAGCCCGCACATGAAGTAGAGCTTCACCTGCCGCCAGCCCTGCGCGTACGCGGCGCTGACGGTCTTGATGAGGTCCTCCTCGGACACCATCTTGTTGATGACCTTGCGGATGCGCTCGCTGCCGCCCTCGGGGGCGAAGGTCAGCCCGGAGCGGCGGCCGTTGCGGGAGAGCTCGTTGGCCAGGTCGATGTTGAACGCGTCGACCCGGGTGCTGGGCAGCGACAGGCCGGTGTTGGTGCCCTCGTAGCGGTCGGCGAGCTGCTTGGTGATCTCGCCGATCTCGGAGTGGTCGGCGCTGGAGAGGCTGAGCAGGCCGACCTCCTCGAAGCCGCTGGCCTCCAGGCCGGTCTGGATCATCGCGCCGATGCCCTCGATGGACCGCTCGCGCACCGGGCGGGTGATCATGCCCGCCTGGCAGAACCGGCAGCCCCGGGTGCAGCCGCGGAAGATCTCGACGCTCATCCGCTCGTGCACGCTCTCCGCGAGCGGCACCAGCGGCTTCTTCGGGTAGGGCCACGCGTCGAGGTCCATGGTGGTGCGCTTGGCGATGGTCTCGGGCACTCGCGGCCGGTTAGGGCCAACGGTGTCGATGTGGCCATCGGGGCGGTAGGTGAAGTCGTAGAAGCGCGGGACGTAGACGCCGCCGGTCTCGGCCATGCGGGTCAGCAGCTCGTCGCGCCCGCCGGGGCGGCCCTCGGCCTTCCAGGCGCGGATGATGTCCGAGATCTCGATGACGGCTTCCTCGCCGTCGCCGAGCACCGCGGCGTCGATGTAGTCGGCGATGGGCTCCGGGTTGAACGCGGAGTGGCCACCGGCGAGCACGACCGGGTGGTCCTCGGTGCGGTCGGCGGCCAGCAGCGGGATCCCGGCCAGGTCGAGCGCGGTGAGCATGTTCGTGTAGCCCAGCTCGGTGGAGAAGCTGACGCCGAGCATGTCGAAGGCGCCGAGCGGGCGGTGACCGTCCACGGTGAACTGCGGGACGCCGTGCTCCCGCATGAGCTTCTCCAGGTCCGGCCACACCGCGTAGGTGCGCTCGGCGAGCACGTCGGCGATCTCGTTGAGCACCTCGTAGAGGATCATGACGCCCTGGTTGGGCAGCCCGACCTCGTAGGCGTCCGGGTACATCAGCGCCCACCGCACGGTGGTGCTGTCCCACTCCTTGACGGTGGCGTTCAGCTCCCCGCCGACGTACTGGACCGGCTTGGACACCCTGGGCAGCAGCGGCTCGAGTTGGGGGAAGACCGATTGGACGCTCACAGCGAACCAGGGTAACCCGCTGCGTGGGGCGCCCTTCGCTCAGGCGAGCAGCAGCTTGCCCAGCCGCCGGGACGCCACGACGACCCCGACGGCCGCCATCACCACGAAGTAGCCGAGGTGGCCCACGATCGAGACGTCCACGTACCCGGTGCACAGCGCCCGCATGACCTCGATGGCGTGGTAGAGCGGGAAGCACTTGACCGCGAACTGGACGGCCCCCGGGTACACCGTGATCGGGTAGAAGGTCGTCGAGAACAGGAACATCGGGACCAGCGCGAGCTGCACCAGGTCGAAGTCGTGCCAGGACCGCATGAAGGTGGTGCAGGCCATCCCCAGCGCACCGAAGGCGAACGCGATCAGGATGGCCGCCGGTAACACGAACACCGCCCACGGCGAGGTCAGCAGGCCCATGCCGAGCATGACGGTCAGGAAGCCGGTGCCGTAGAGCGCGCCGCGGATCAGCGCCCAGGTGATCTCGCCGATGGCGATGTCGAGCGGGCCGAGCGGGGTGGCCAGCACGGCGTCGTAGAGCTTGGCGTACTTGAGCTTGAAGAACAGGTTGAACGTCGCGTCGTAGACGGCGCCGTTCATGGCGGAGGAGGCCAGCAGCGCGGGCGCGACGTAGGCGACGTAGCTGATCGTCTCGCCGCCGGGGCCGACGACGTCGCCGATGAGCTTGCCGAAGCCGAACCCGAGGCCGAACAGGAAGAACAGCGGCTCGAAGAAGCCGGACACCACCTGCAGCCAGGTCCGGCGGTTGACCAGGAACGAGCGCTCCACGAGCGCGCGCGAGCGGCCCGCGTACATGCCGACCGGCAGCACGCGCAGCAACAGGCCGCTGCGCGAGGTCTCCGGGGCCTGCGTGGTCGTGGACACCTAGACCTCCAGCCTGCGGGTGAAGGTACGCACGGCGAAGCGCGCACCGATGACGACGATCGCGGTCAGGTACACCAAGTGGCCGAGCACGGGTAAGAGCTCTCCGGTGCCGAACGCGGACGCGCGGGAGAGCTCGGTGCCGTGCCACAGCGGGGTCAGCCAGACGATGGGCCGCACCCAGGCGGGCAGCTGGTCGACCGGGAAGAAGGTGCCCGCGAACACCGTCATCGGCAGGACGATGAACCGGAAGATGGCGCTGAACTGCTGCCCCTCGGTGTCCAGGCTCGCCGAGTAGGCGACCAGCGGGGCGGCGAGGGCCATCGCGGTGAGCAGGGCCGCGAACAGCGACCCGATGACACCGATGCTGGTGACCGCGCCGAGCAGGGCGGCGACCACCAGGAACGCCGCCGACGAGACCGACAGCCGTAAGAAGATCCAGAGCAGCTGGCCCATGGCGAGCTGCCTGGAGGTGATCGGGGTCGACGCGATGCCCAGGAACGTGCGGTTCCACTTGAACGCCGCGAGCACCGGGTAGGTCGACTCGAACGCCGCGGTCTGCAGCGCGGACGCCACGACCAGCGCGGGGGCGAGGTACTGCACGTAGGGCAGGCCGCCGGTCGCGGCGCTGGGCTGGATCTGCGAACCGAACCCGAGGCCGAGGGCCAGCAGGAACAGCACGGGCTCGACGACGCTGGACACCGCCGAGGATCGCCAGTTGCGCCGGTACCAGGTCCACAGGCCCTCGACGACCAGCCAGACGGCGGTCGGGGTAGGGCAGACGCGGGCCCGTTCGCGGGTGGTGGTCGTCATCAGTCCACCAGCGTCCGGCCGGTGAGGCGCAGGAACACGTCCTCAAGGGTGCCGCGGCGGACCAGGCTCGACGCCGGGGCCAGACCGCGCTGGTGGGCGGCGGCCAGGGACGCCTCGCCGTCCGAGGTGTAGAGCAGCAGCCGGTCGGGCAGGACCTCGATGCGGTCCGCGAGCCCCTCGGTGGCGGCGGCGTCCGGCTTGTCGGTGACGAACCGCAGCTCCAGGACCTCGCGGCTGCAGTAGCGGGCGATCAGCTCACCCGGGCTGCCCTCGGCGACGATCTTGCCGCCGTCCATGACCACGAGCCGGTCGCAGAGCTGCTCGGCCTCGTCCATGTAGTGGGTGGTGATGATCAGCGTGACGCCCTGCTGGCGCAGCCGGAACAGCCGGTCCCAGAGCAGGTGGCGGGCCTGCGGGTCGAGGCCGGTGGTCGGTTCGTCGAGCAGCAGCAGCTCGGGGTCGTTGATCAGCGAGCGGGCGATGGTCAGCCTGCGCTTCATGCCACCGGAGAGCGGCTCGACCTCGGCGTCGGCGCGGTCGGTGAGCTGGGCGAAGTCGAGCAGCTCGACCGCCTTGGCCCGGACGTGCGCTTTGGACAGTCCGAAGTAGCGGCCGTAGATGTGCAGGTTCTGCCGGACGGTCAGCTCGTTGTCCAGGTTGTCCTGCTGGGGCACCACACCGAGCCGGGCGCGGATGTCGGGGCCCTGGGTCCTGGGGTCCATGCCGAGCACGGACAGGTCGCCGCCGGTGCGCGGGGACACGCACGACACCATGCGCATCGTCGAGGACTTGCCCGCGCCGTTGGGCCCGAGGAACCCGAACGCCTCCCCAGGCTCGACGTCGAGGTCGATCCCCCTGACCGCCTCGAAGTCCCCGAACTGCTTGGTCAGGCCCCTGGCCCTGACCAGCCCGCCGTCTCGTACCGCCGTTTCCGCCACCACGTCGGGCACGATAGCCGGGCGCACCGACAATTCCCGCCGGGTTTTCGGGCCGCCCGGTGTTCGCCCGGGCGGCCCGGGGACCTCAGAGGTTCGGGAACCAGATCTTGATCTCGCGCTCGGCGGACTCGGTGGAGTCGGACCCGTGCACCAGGTTGTACTGGACCTCCAGGCCGAAGTCACCGCGGATGGTGCCCGGGGTGGCCTTGTCGACCGGGTCGGTCCCGCCGGCGAGCTGGCGGAACGCGGAGACGGCGCGCGGCCCCTCGACGACCAGGGCCACGACCGGACCACCGGTGATGAAGTCGAGCAGGTCGCCGAAGAACCCCTTCTCGGCGTGCTCGGCGTAGTGCTGCTCGGCAACCGAGCGCTCCACGGCGCGCAACTCGAGCGCGGCGAGGGACAGCCCCTTGCGCTCGATGCGGGAGATGACCTCACCGACCAGCCCACGACTCACGCCGTCGGGCTTGACCAGGACCAGGGTGCGCTCACTCACGGCTCTCGGTACTCCATTCCAGGGGTTTGCGGCGTCGTGTGGACCACACGAGCGTGTGAGCAGGGTAACCCGGTGCGGTGGCACCGTTTGTCCGGCTCCTCTTTAGCTGACCACCGTTGGCCTCATGTTCAAGTCGACAGCTCTAGCAGCGGTCCTGGTTCTAGCCACCGCCACACCCGCTTGTGCCGATCTCTCGTACTCCTACCGCTACGCGCTTCGCTTGGAGACCGACGCCAGCGCGGAAGCCCTGACGGCCGCCGTCACCGCCGACTTCCGCCGCCTCTTCCCCTTCGACTCCAACTGCCCCGCTCTGCCTCCGGTAGGCGGCCGCTGCGACCTCTACTCGGCCGGGCAGAGCTACCCGGTGCAGGTCATCGACAGAACTGCCAACTCGTGGACGTTCCTCTCCCCACCCGCAGGCAGAAACATCGTCTTCTCCCTAGAGAACGGCCCCGCAGGCATAGAACTCCGCACCCGCTCCGGAGGCCCCTCCACCCCAACCACCGCGGCGACCATCCACTCAGGCACCGCCTACGCCCTCTGGTCCCTCTTCGCCAACAACATCTCGGCCGCGTACTGACCTGGGCCAATCCAGCCATCGCCGCGACACCGATAGGCAAGTGGAAGCCCACATCCCGTGCGTCAGCCGATCAGCTGCCGAGCCATTCCACGAAGTCGACCTCGCCGATCATCTCTATCTTGTGCCCCCGGCTGAGCAGTTCCTGGGCCTTGCGGTGCTTACCGCTCACATCCATCCCCACGGCGAACCGGGACGGGTCGGCCATTCCCACCACGAGCAAGTCGGTTCTCTTGGATACTCCGGGTACGGCCTGCCCGCCCCGTTCGGCGAGGCGATGCTGGGCTTCCGCACGGGTCATGGTCGTCAAGGTGCCGGTGAAACACACGTTGAGGCCGTAGAGCATTGTGCTCGGGTCGGCGTCGAGGTTGGCCGCGGGGATCTCACGACGCGTTGTGGACGAACCGCGTTGTCGGAAGCCCGCCCAGGAATCCCTGGTCAACCGCCCGTAGGGGATGCGCAAGGTATCGAGCAAGCCGTCGACCGTGTCGACGTGGTGAAACCGCATCGCCGCGAGCATGACCTGGGCGGCCGTGTCGGCGTCGGCCTGGGCTTCGTGGTGCCCGCTCATCGCGATGCCCGCGGCCGCCGCGACGAACGGCAGCCGGTATGTCAGCAGTTGCCAGGTCAACCGGGAGATGACCAGGGTGCAGACATAACTCAGTTCGGGCCACGGCATGGCGCTCGCCGTGCAGGCATGGCGGATCACGCCGATGTCGAATGCCGCGTTGTGGCTGACCAGCGGGCGGCTGCCCGTGAAGTCCACGATCTGGGTGAGCGCGCGCGGCCAGGTCGGGGCGGAGCGAACCGCCTCGGCCGTGATTCCGTGCAGTGCCGTGTTGAACGAGTCGAAACCACCGCCGTCCGGGGGCTGGATGAGGGTGGACCATCGGTCGACGACAACCCTGTCCCGCACCAAGCTCATGCCGACCGCGCAAGCGCTTCCGCGCGACGAGTTGGCGGTCTCGAAGTCGATCGCGACCCATTCCCTGCTCATGATCTCCTCACTCGCGGCCAAGACGGGACGACCGGGCGTCCAGTCGCGCAGGCAGCGCATCGAGATAAGTCGATCAAGAGTTACGCGCCGGGGATGAGGTGGCGGAAACCCGTTGGGCATGGCACTCGACTGAGATCATCGCGCGTGAAACAAACGGGGCGCACCAGCGATGGACTGTCGCAGGTGAAGATCGTCAGCAGTGGTGCAGGAGGGGTGATGACCACCGATCAGCTCAAGCCCGGTCCGCTCGGCTTGCTGTCCACTCGGGCGGGTGATGGCCGGACCATGATCGGCCACGTTGTCGTCTGCCGGGCCGGGTCAGGTCAGGATGACTCGATCGCCGTCTGGCACCTCGACACCGAGGGCACGCGGACCGGGGCGTGGGTGAATCCCGCTGCGGTGGCCTTGACCGAGCCGGAGACCGCCCGACTCGTGCTCAGCCTGTGCAAGCGCAAGGCGGTACTCGCGTGGGACTTGGCCGAGGTCGTCGAGTTGCTGCGCGAGCTGGAGCAGACGGCGGGTGTCGCTTCGACGAACTGGGGCGATTGCGGTGTCACCCTGCCCGTGCTGCTCAGCGAGGTAGCAGGTATCCGGGCCTCTTATGCCAAGCGTGTCGCCGAGGAGAAGGCGTCCAAGAAGAGCATCGCTGACCTGGAGTGGTCGATCGATCTGCCAGACCCGCTACCGGCGACGGTCGAACAACTGGAGCACCTCGCACGTGTCGGGAACCTCGTCGCTCCCACCGAGTCGGCGACCGAAGCGCTTCGCATCAGCAGGTTGGGCGGCTGGATTGTGCAGCGCTGGCGCGAGACCACCGTCGCGCTCGGCCGGTCCTACCTCCGGGAAACCTTCGGACAACCCACTGTCCTGGCACCCATGTGGGAGGCGCGTCTCGCCGACGCTTACGCCTACCAGCGATGAGGATCGGAGCAGTGGAGTCGACGCGGTAGCGCCGACTCCACTGTCAGGTCAGGCCCTCAGGGTCTTGGACCAGAGCGAGGTGCCCTTACCGTCTCGCAGGTACACGGTCAGGTCACCTGAGCGACCGTCCACTTGGACCTCTCCGAAGTGTTGGAACCCCTCCAGCGGCGACGTGTTCGCGACCGGTGGTGCGTGCACGAACGCCGCCTCTGGCCCGAACGTCGGGTCCAGCACGTTGGGCCCGAAGGCTCCCGCGTGCAGCGGGCCGGACACGAACTCCCAGAACGGGTCGAAGTCGCCCACGGCCGCGCGGTCCGGGGAGTAGTGGTGGGCGGCGGTGTAGTGCACGTCCGCCGTCAGCCAGACAACGTTGCGGATGTGGCGACGGGCGAGCGTGCGCAACACCCAGGCGAGTTCGAACTCGCGGCCTGCGGGGGCGCCGGGTAGGCCGTTTGCAACCCCTTCGATGTCCTTGCCGTCCGGGACGATCAGGCCGATGGGGAGGTCGGCGGCGACGATCTTCCAGGTGGCGCGGCTGCGGGTGAGGCCGTCGACGAGCCAGCGGGCCTGGCGCTCGCCGAGGACGTGGCCTTGGCCGTTCTTGTCGGCGGTGTTGGCGTCCTTGTAGGTGCGCATGTCCAGGACGAACACCTCGACGTGCTTGCCGTAGGCGAAGCTGCGGTAGACGCGGCCGTCGGCGGCGCGGCGCTGGTCGATGGGCTGCCACTCGTGGAATGCCTGCGACGCGCGGGCGGCGAGGACGTCGACCCGCTTCTCGGTGTACTGCGGCAGGTCCAGGATCTCGCCGGGGTACCAGTTGTTGGTGACCTCGTGGTCGTCCCACTGCACGATCGACGGCACCCGGGCGGCGAACGCGCGGACGTTCTCGTCGAGCAGGTTGTAGGCGAACTGGCCGCGGTACTCGGCGAGGGTCTCGGCGACCTTCAGCTTCTCGGCGGTCACAACGTTGCGCCAGATGCGACCGTCGGGCAACGTCACCGACTCCTTGAGCGGCCCATCCGCGTAGACGGTGTCGCCGCTGTGCAGGAAGAAGTCGGGCCGCCGGGCGAGCATGGCGGCGTACGCGGTCATGCCGCCGATGTCGGGGTTGATGCCCCAGCCCTGGCCCGCGACGTCCCCGGACCAGGTGAACCGGACGTCGGCGCGCCCGACGGGGGCGGTGCGGAAGGAGCCGACCAGCGGCGCGCTGGCGGTGCGGCCGTCGAGGTCTTCGGCGCGGACCCGGTAGTGGATCTCGTCGCCCGCGGGCAGGCCGGTGAGCCGGAGCCTGCCGGTGCCGTCGGTGGTGGGGGTGAGGACGGGGCCGCGCAGGCACCGGGCGTGCCGGAACGACGGGTCGCGGGAAACCTCGACCAGCATCCGCGACGGCCGGTCGGCCCGCGTCCACAGGATCGCGCCGTCACTGGTCACGTCCCCGGTCTGCACGCCGTGCGTCAACACCGGCCGCGCCTTCGGCGTCGCGTACGCGACCCCGGGCAGCACGACCCCAGCGGCAACCACACCAGCGCCGATCCCGCCTGCGCGCAACAGAGCCCTACGGTTCAGTTCGGTCATGCGCCGGTTTGTAATCGCCCACCGCAGCCCTCGGGCCAACCCGAGTTGACCAGTGGATGACGCTTGC
This sequence comes from Actinokineospora cianjurensis, assembly GCF_003663795.1. Lineage (NCBI taxonomy): Bacteria > Bacillati > Actinomycetota > Actinomycetes > Pseudonocardiales > Pseudonocardiaceae > Actinokineospora > Actinokineospora cianjurensis. The sequence goes on along the minus strand of NZ_RCDD01000004.1, from coordinate 96,889 downwards.
GCCGCACGCGGGGGCCAAACGGCCCCACAATGCCGCACGGCTGCGCATTTCCTCGCGTGGGACAAATGGCGGCAGTCATTGCGCCGATTTCTTTTCCTCATGAAAACTCACCGGTAGTGCTAACGCTCGGACCCTCCCGAGATATGTTGACTCCGGAAGATCAGCTTGGCGCGAGCGCCGCGACGAGGCACCGACGGAGGGGCGTCCGGTCGACGAATTCACCTTTCGGTCCCGGACGTCACAAATAGCTCTGCGCAAAGAAGACATGCGTTGTTCACGTGCACAGGGGAGCATTTTGTGGATATTTTCGCCAAGTGCGTCGACTTCACCGACGCGAAAGACCTGATGGCAACCGGTCTGTACCCGTACTTCCTGCCGCTGACCGGCAATGACGGGTCCACCGCCCGTTACGAGGACCGCGAGATCGTCATGTGCGGGTCGAACAACTACCTGGGGCTGACCGCCGATCCCCGGGTCAAGAACGCCGCGCAAGAAGCCATAGCCGACCTGGGCACGTCGAACACGGGTTCACGTTTCCTCAACGGCAACCTGGAGTTACACGAACGACTGGAGAGATCCCTGGCCGACTTCTACGGCCGCGAGGAGGCGTTGGTCTTCTCCACCGGCTACCAGGCCAACCTGGGTGCCGTCGCGGGACTGGCGGGCAGGCACGACGTCGTGCTGCTGGACAAGCTCGTGCACGCCTCGGCGATCGACGCGGCGATGCTCAGCGGCGCCAGGATCAAGTTCTTCCAGCACAACGACCCCGAGGCGCTCGACCGGCGGCTGGCCGCGTGCCCGCCGGACGCGGGCAAGCTGGTGGTCGTCGACGGCGTGTACTCGATGGAGGGCGACATCTGCGCGCTGCCGCTGCTGCGGGATGTGTGCCGCGCGCACGGCGCCAGATTGGTCGTCGACGACGCGCACGCGCTCGGGGTGCTGGGTGATGGCCGTGGTACCGCGGCGCATTTCGGCGGCGAAGGCGCTGACCTGGTGACGGTGACGTTCAGCAAGTCCTTGGCTTCGATCGGCGGCGCCGTGATCGGCGATTCCGCCGTTGTGCAGTACTTGCGCCACCACGCGCGGAGCCTCATTTTCAGCGCCAGCCCGTCGCCGTCGAACGCCGCTTCCGCGCTCATGGCGCTCGAGATCCTGAAATCCGAGCCGTGGCGGGTTCGGCAGGCGTTGAGCAACGCGCGCTACGTCCGCGACGCACTGGCCGCGCGGGGTGTGCCGGTCGGTTCTTCGGACACGCCGATCGTCCCGGTGTTCACCGAGGGGCGGACGGAGACGTTCACCCTGTGGCGTTCGCTGCTGGACCGGGGTGTCTACACGAATCCGATCATCCCGCCCGCCGCGTCGTACCGGTTGCGCACGAGTTTCATGGCCACGCACACCACGGAACAACTCGACTTCGTGATCGAGGCTTTTCTCGCCGAGTTCGCGAACCTGCCCGCCGCGGTGAGCTGAGAGACCAGACCGCTGACCGGTGGGGCGCGGCGATCACGCCGTGCCCCCCACCCGCGGCTAGTCGGGTGGGGGTTGTTGGCTGGCAAGGCGGCCTTCGGTGAGGCGTTTGAGGACGTCGTGGCGGGCCCAGAGCATCCAGGTCCAGCCTAGGGCGAAGACGACGGCGACTATGCCTAGGGCGGAGTCGATGAAGAAGCCGCCGAGCATGACGATCTGTAGGCCCGCGGCTAGATAGAGGCCCCAGGGGCGGCCTACGAAGGCGCAGGCCAGGATCAGGACTAGAGCCATGATGCCGACTGACCAGCCCTGCCACGTCGCTAGGCCGCCGTCGGACTTGGCGACTACGAGTAGGGCCAGGAGTACTACGAGGGCTTCCAGGATGAGGACCGCGGACATGACGCCGCGGAAGCCCTTCATGGGGTCGGGGGGTGTCATGCGGGGTCCTTGCCGAAGAGGGCTCGGACCTCGCCTGCGGTGACGACCGAGCCGGTGACGATGACGCCGGTGCCGGAGACGGGTTCGTCGGGGTCTTCGGTCTCTTCGGCGAGTTCGATGGCAGCGTTGACGGCGCTTGTCAGGTGTGAGTACACGCTGACGCGTTCGTCGCCGTAGATGTCGGTGGCGATGTTGGCGAGGTGGTCCGGGTCCATCGCGCGGGTCGACGAGTTGGTGGTGATGACTACCTCGGTGAGCACGGGCTCTAGCGCGGAGAGGATGCCTGCGGCGTCCTTGTCGGCCATCACGCTGACTACGCCAACGAGCTTGCGGAAGCCGAACTCGGCGTCGAGGGCCTTGGCTAGAGCGGCCGCGCCGTGGGGGTTGTGGGCAGCATCCACGAAGACGCTCGGGGACGTGCGAACGCGCTCTAGACGGCCCGGGCTGACTACGGACGCGAAGCCTTCGCGGATGGCCTCGACGTCGAGTTGCCGTTGGGCTCCAGCACCGAAGAACGCCTCGACAGCGGCTAGAGCGAGAGCGGCGTTCGTGGCCTGGTGCTCGCCGTGCAGCGGCAGGAAGATCTCGTCGTAGACGCCGCCGAGGCCCTGTAGGCGTAGGACCTGCCCGCCGACTGCTACGTCGTGGTTGAGGACGCCGAACTCTAGGCCCTGTCGGGCGACGGTGGCGTCAACCTTCGTCGCTTGCTCGATCAGGACCCGGGCGACCTCGGGGGTCTGCTCGGCGAACAGCGCGATGGAGTCGGGCTTGATGATCCCGGCCTTCTCCCCCGCGATGCCCAGGATGTCCGGCCCCAGGTAGTCGACGTGGTCGATGCCGATCGGGGTGATCACCGCGACCTTGCCGTCAGCGACATTGGTGGCGTCCCACGCGCCGCCGAGGCCGGTCTCGACCACGGCGACGTCGACGGGGGCGTCGGCGAACGCGGCGTACGCCATCGCGGTGAGCACCTCGAACTTGCTCAGCCGGATGTCGGAGCCCGCGTCGACCATCGCGATGTACGGCTCGATGTCGCGGAACACCTCGACGTAGCGCTCGGGGTCGATCGGCGCGTTGTCCAGGCTGATGCGCTCGGTGACCAGCTGTAGGTGCGGGCTGGTGAACCGGCCGGTACGCACCCCCAGCCGGGTGAGCAGCGCGTCGATCATCCGGGTGACCGAGGTCTTGCCGTTGGTCCCCGCGATGTGCACCACCGGGTACGCCCGCTGCGGAGACCCGAGCAGGTCGACCAGCGCGGCGATGCGCGCCAGCGACGGCTCGATCTTGGTCTCCGGCCAGCGGGTGTCCAGCTCCGACTCGACCTGACGCAGTTCTTCCAGACTCACGCCTAGAGGGTACGGAGGGCCCGCGCGAACGAGGCGACGGGGAAGGCCAGGGTGGGGCCATCGGGGTTCTTGGAGTCCCGCACAGCGGTCACGGCCGGGGTGCGCGCGACCTCCACGCAGTTGGAGTTCGTGCCACTGCGGCTGGACTTGCGCCAGACGTAGCCCACCTCGACACAGTCGGAGTTCGTACCGCTCCGGCTGGACTTGCGCCACACGATCGAAGCCCGGTCCACCGCGTTCATCAAGATCCTCACTCTCGGTCGTGCTCCCGTGCGATGGTCGCAACGAGTTCCACCGACTTGGCGGGGCTCAGAGCCACCTCGCTCAGGGTATCGGCCTCGGCCCGGAAGAACTCGACCTGATCGGGTTCTTCCAGGAAGAGGCCGGAAATCTTGTGTTCCAAATGCACCACTGGCTTGTTCCGCACGAAGTCCAGAAGCGTGAACGAACCGTCCAGACCGGAGTGCCCGCGTAGCGACAGGGGCAACACCTGCAAGGTGGTGGCGCCTTGTTCAACCGATTCCAGGACATGCCTCAACTGCCGCGACATGATCTTCGTGCTGCCCAGCACCCGCCGCAGCACGAACTCGTCCACGATCAGTCGCAGGGTGGGCGGCTCATCCTTCGTGAGGATCGCCTGCCTGGCCAACCTCGCGGCGACTCGCGAGTCGATGTCCTCTGCGGGAACGTTTCCGACCCGCATCAACGCGCGGACGTAGTCCCCGGTCTGCACCAAGCCGGGGATCAGCAACGGCTCGTAGTTCACGATGCTGATCGCCTCGCGCTCGATGCGCATGAGGGTTTTGGACTCCGCCGACAGGGCTGCCTGGTTCTCCCAGTACCCTATGTCATCGGAACGTTCGGCCAACTTGACCAGACGGTCTCGATCCCTTCCGATCACTCGGTAGATCACGAGTAGGGACGCGACGTCGGCGGGCCTGATTCCCTGTTTGCCGGTCTCCATCCGGGAGATCTTGGACGCCTGCCACCCCAGCAGGTCGGCCACCTCCTTGCAGCTCATCTTCCGGCCCTCGCGCAGCACCCGCAGTTCGCCGCCGAGGCCCCTGCCGATGACAGTGGGTTGCTTCGAAGTAGCCATGTCCATCCCTCCTGATCTTGGGCCAACGGCGACAGTCTCTCGCATCTGAAGAGCAAAATCATTCACTCGATGGCGTCATTGTGATCCGACCCATCGTGATGCGATGCTCCCCAGGCAGTATCGCAACGTTGCTATCTTGGAGGTACAAGTTGCAGACGATCATTCCCGAGGACGAGCTCAGGCAGCAGATCGCCCAGGTCACGGCCGAGTGCGCGCCGCGCCGGTTCGCCGTCTACCAGGTGCAACGGGACGCGGACGGGCAGGCGCTGGACTTCGCCGTGCTCGGCTGGGGCATGGAGATCGCGGACGGGTTCGGCGAGGACTACGTCGAACTGTTCGGCATGCCCGACCACAAGGGCGCGCGGCTGCGCGGGCAGTTCCAGTCCGCCGAGTCGGCGACGCGGGTGTTGGCGGGCAGCAGGCCGGTCGAGGTCCGCTGGGTCGACGAGGACCCCGACCAGCTCGCTAAGTCCGCCTAGGGATCAACCGAGCGGGGTCAGCCCGCGGGCAGGGCGGCGAGCCTGGCCTGCACGCGGGCGATCTCGGCCTGGGCGGCGTCGCGCCGGGTCTGGATCTTGGCGACGACGTCGGCCGGGGCCTTGTCGGTGAACTTGGAGTTGCCCAGCTTGGCCTCGCACTGCGCGAGTTCCTTCTCGGCGACCGTCAGGTCCTTGGTGAGCCGCTTGCGTTCCGCCGCAACGTCGATAGCACCGGACAGGTCCAGCTCGACGGTGACGCTACCGCCCGCGAGAGACACTTCCAGCGAAGCGCTCGCGGTGAAGTCCTCGCCGGGAACGTCCAACCGCGCCAGCGACGTGACAGCGCCAACGAGCGCCGTCAGACCTGCCTCGTCCACACCGGACAACCGGGTCGCGACGCGCTGACTGGGCTTCACACCCTGGTCGGCGCGGAAGCGGCGGATCTCGGTGATGAGCTTCTGCACGCCTTCGACCCGGCGGGTCGCGTCGGCGTCGGCAACGCTACCGGAGACGGTCGGCCAGTCAGTGACGACGATGGACTCCTTGCCCGTCAACGCCTTCCACAGCACCTCGGTGATGAACGGCGTGATCGGGTGCAAGAGGCGCAGCACGGTGTCGAGCACGTGACCCAGGACAGCGCGGGTGGCCTCGGCGCGCGCGCCGCCCTCGGCGATCTGCACCTTCGTCAGTTCGAGATACCAGTCGCAGTAGAGGTCCCAGGTGAAGTGGTAGAGCGCGTCGCAGATCTTCGCGAACTCGAACCTCTCGAACAGGGCATCCACTTCGGACACCAGCGCGTCGGCCTTGTCCAGGATCCACAGGTCCGCGTCCGTCAACTGGTCGCGGGCGGGCACCGGGATGGCCGTCGTGGCGCCGTTCATCAGGGCGAAGCGGCTGGCGTTCCACAGCTTCGTGCCGAAGTTGCGCGACCCGGCGGCCCACTCCTCCGCCAACGCCATGTCGCTACCGGGGTTCGCGCCGCGCGCGAGGGTGAAGCGGGTGGCGTCGGCGCCGAAGCGGTCGAGCCAGTCCAGGGGGTCGAGCACGTTGCCGCGCGACTTGGACATCTTCTTACCCTGTGCGTCGCGAATAAGACCGTGCAAGTACACGTGGTCGAACGGCTGCTTGCCGTCCATCGCATAGAGGCCGAACATCATCATCCGGGCGACCCAGAAGAAGAGGATGTCGTAGCCGGTCGACAGGACGCTCGTCGGATAGAACTTGGCGAGGTCGTCGGTGCTGGCAGGCCAGCCGAGCGTGGACACGGGCCAGAGGCCGGAGGAGAACCACGTGTCGAGGACGTCCGGGTCCTGTGTCCAGCCGTCGCCGGTGGGGGGCTCCTCGTCGGGGCCCACACACACGACCTCGTCATTGGGCCCGTACCAAACCGGGATGCGGTGGCCCCACCACAGCTGCCGCGAGATGGTCCAGTCGTGCATGTTGTCGACCCAGTCGAAGTAGCGCTTGGCCAGCTCCGGCGGGTGCACCTGGGTCCTACCGTCGCGGACAGCGTCACCCGCGGCGCGCGCCAGCGGCTCGACGTTGACCCACCACTGCAACGACAGGCGCGGCTCGACAACGGTGTCGCAGCGCGAGCAGTGCCCGACCGAGTGCAGATAAGGGCGCTTCTCCGCGACAATGCGGCCGTCTTCGCGCAACGCGGCCACCACGGCGGGGCGCGCCTCGAAGCGGTCCAGGCCCTCGAACGGGCCCTTGACCGTGATCACGCCGGTCAGGTCCATGACCGTCAGCGACGGCAGGTCGTGGCGGCGGCCGATCTCGAAGTCGTTGGGGTCATGCGCGGGGGTGACCTTGACGGCGCCGGTACCGAACTCGGGGTCGACGTGCTCGTCCGCGACGATCGGGATACGCCTACCGGTCAGCGGCAGTGCGACCTCGGTGCCAATGAGGTGGCGGTAACGCTCGTCGTCCGGGTGCACGGCGACGGCAGTGTCACCGAGCATGGTCTCCGCGCGCGTGGTGGCGACCACGATGGCGTTGTCGCCGTCGCCGTAGCGGATGGAGACGAGCTCGCCCTCGTCCTCGGAGTGCTCCACCTCGATGTCGGACAGCGCGGTGCGGCAGCGCGGGCACCAGTTGATGATGCGCTCGGCGCGGTAGATCAGCTTGTCGTCATAGAGGCGCTTGAACACGGTCTGCACCGCGCGGGAAAGGCCCTCGTCCATCGTGAACCGCTCACGCGACCAGTCGACCCCGTCGCCGAGGCGCCGCATCTGGTCGAGGATCTTGCCGCCGTACTCGGCCTTCCACTCCCAGACCCGCTCGACGAACTTCTCCCGCCCCAGGTCGTGCCGCGACAGCCCCTGGCTCGCCAGCTGCCGCTCCACGACGTTCTGGGTCGCGATCCCCGCGTGGTCCATGCCGGGCAGCCACAGCACCTCGTAGCCCTGCATCCGCCGCCGCCGGGACAGCGCGTCCATCACCGTGTGGTTGAGCGCGTGCCCCATGTGGAGGCTGCCCGTGACGTTGGGCGGCGGCAGCACGATCGTGAACGGCGGCTTCTCACTCGCGGCATCCGCGGTGAAGTACCCAGCCGCTACCCAGCCCTCGTACAGCTCCGCCTCTACCGCTGCCGGCTCCCAGGCCGGGGGAAGGTCAGAGCTGGGCAAGGTGGGGTTATCAGTCACCCCACGAGTCTACGAAGGCCAGCGAAAACAAGTCGAACCGGGCGCTCGGTGGTGACTACCCTCCGCGCATGGCGCATACACCGAAACTCCCCGAGCGCCCGTCGTTGGACGGGTTGGAAGCCACCTGGGCGGCTCGGTGGGATGAGGTAGGCGTCTACGCGTTCCGGGGCGATGGGGATCGGGAGTCGGTCTTCTCCATTGACACGCCGCCGCCGTCGGTGAGCGGGAGCCTGCACATCGGGCACGTGTTCTCGTACACGCACACGGATGTGATTGCCCGGTACCAGCGGATGCGCGGTAAAGACGTGCTGTATCCGATGGGGTGGGACGACAACGGTCTGCCTACCGAGCGGCGCGTGCAGTTGGTGCACAAGGTGCGGTGTGACCCGTCGCTGCCCTACGAGCCTGACTTTGTGCCTACGGGCAAGCCGACTGCGGTGTCGCGGCGGAACTTCGTGGAGTTGTGCGCGCAACAGACCGCGCTGGACGAGCAGACCTACGAAGCCTTGTGGCGGCGGCTAGGACTATCCGTGGACTGGTCGCGGACCTATACGACTATCGGTGCTCGGGCGCAGCGGTTGTCGCAACGGTCGTTCCTAGGGCTACTCGCGGAAGGTGAGACCTACCAGGCTGAGGCGCCGACGTTGTGGGATGTCGGGTTTGGGACGGCGGTGGCCCAGGCGGACGTGGAGCACCGGCCGTTTAGAGGTGCCTGGCACACGCTGCGGTTCGGCGATGGCATCGAGGTGGAAACAACGCGGCCGGAGCTGCTACCTGCGTGCGTGGCGCTTATCGCTCACCCTGACGACGACAGGCATAAAGCGCTGATCGGGACAACCGTGCGCACGCCGCTGTTTGACGTGCCTGTGCCCGTGTTGGCCCACCACGAGGCGGATCCGGAGCGCGGTAGCGGACTGGTGATGTGCTGCACCTTCGGTGACCTCACCGACGTGCGGTGGTGGCGCGAGCTAGGGCTACCTGTGCGGGCGGTGATTGGCCGCGATGGGCGTTTCCTGCCCGATGCTCCCGAAGGTGTGCAAGAGCCCTACTCGGCGCTCGTGGGCGCGACCGTCCACACGGCACGTGAGCGGGTGGTGTCGCTGCTGCGCGCGGATGGGTCTCTCGTGGGTGAGCCGCGACCGGTGGAGCGGCCGGTGGCGTTCTATGAGCGCGGTGACAAGCCGTTGGAGATCGTGTCCGGGCGACAGTGGTTCATCCGATCAGCCGGACATCGGGAAGTCCTGCGCGAGCGCGGCCTCGAACTCGACTGGCAGCCCGCGCAGATGCAGGCGCGCTACCAAAGTTGGGTGGACGGCCTCGCGGGCGACTGGCTGGTGAGCCGCCAACGCTTCTTCGGCGTGCCGTTCCCGCTCTGGTACCCACTCAACGCCGACGGGGAACCTGACCACGACAGCCCTATCCTGCCCACCGCGCTACCGGTCGACCCAGCGTCCGAGACCCCGCCTGGCTACACCGCCGAGCAGCGCGACGCGCCCGGTGGGTTCACCGCCGATCCGGACGTGATGGACACCTGGGCCACGTCATCGCTAACTCCGCTGCTTGTGTGTGGCGCCGACGATGACCCTGACTTGTTCGCCAAGACCTATCCGATGGACCTGCGCCCACAGGCTCACGAAATCATCCGCACCTGGCTATTCAGCACGGTCCTCCGAGCCCACACCGAGACAGGTGTGCTGCCCTGGCGGCGGGCGGCGATCTCAGGCTGGGTGGTCACTCCTGACCGGCACAAGCTGAGCAAGAAGTCCGGTAGCGCTACCTCGCCTGACGACCTTCTCGACCGCTATGGCGCTGACGCGGTGCGGTACTGGGCAGCATCAGCACGACCAGGCGTGGACACCGTGTTCGACGAGGCCAAGATGCGCGTAGGGCGCAGGCTGGCAACCAAGCTGCTCAACGCCAGCCGGTTCGCGCTGGGTATGGGTGCAGGTGGTGAACCCAGCGCTCCGCTGGATCTAGCGCTGCTCGCCGAGTTGGACAAGGTGGTGGCGGGTGCGACCGCGGCTCTAGAGGCGTCCGACTACGCCGAGGCGTTGGAGCTGGTGGAGCGCTTCTTCTGGTTCTGGTGTGACGACTACATCGAGCTGGTCAAGGACAGGGCCTACCGCGAAGACGACTCCGCGAGGGCAACTCTCCGTATAGCTCTGTCGGCAGTGCAGCGCCTCTTGGCCCCATTCCTGCCGTTCGCGACCGAGGAATCGTGGTCGTGGTGGCAAGAGGGATCGGTGCACACCGCGCCCTGGCCTGTGGTGACCGGTAGTAGCGGAGACATCGGTGTTCTCCGAACCGCGGTGACGGTGCTCGCCGCGGTCCGGCGGGCCAAGTCCGAGGCCGGGAGATCACTGCGGTGGCGGGTCGACGAAGTGATCGTGACCTGCTCGGACGCCGGCGTGACGGCCCTCACGGCTGCGGAGGGTGACCTACGGGCGGCCGGGGCCATCCAGACGATCGAATACGCTCGATCGGATGATGATCGAGTGGAGGCGCGGGTCGTGCTGGCGGCCGAGTAGCGCTGTGACCTGGACCACGTCCACCCCTGGTGATCCACTCCGAGGCGGCCGGGCACCCACGCGCTGTGTACCCGCCACGGAGGCGTGGCGGCGGTCTGCGCCGTTCGGGTGACACTGCGCGACGGCTGAGCGGCGATCGTGACCGTTGGTCCGGCTTCGGCCGCCGCTCACCGCAGCACGAGCGGTCCGCGCGGGCATCCTGTTAACACGGGCTGTGGCCATATCGATGAGGAGTTCACCAGGCAGTCGACACCTCAACCAGCCCGGCACGCCGGGTTGGATCGCCCTTGGGGGGCCGGTGGACCAACGTGAGTACGGCGATCACGCGGCGTTACAAGATGCCGCGTGGCGCCGCCGAGTGCGCGCGTCGGCGCAAGCCGACGTGAAGGCGATGCTGCGCAGGACGCGACGTCGCCGTCTTGAGCGTTGGCTCGTGACGTCGATGCTGCTGGTCGCCGTGGTGGCCGTGGTGATGCTGCTGGCCGGGGTCGGGGTGTTCGACCGGTCCGGGCGCGGCGGACCGCCAGGACCAGGCGGGGACGAGCCGGGCGCCGAGAACGTCGTCGACCTCAACCGGCCGTTCGCGCTGACGCCTGCCGCGCACTGGGCCGACGGCGAGGCGGGCATCACGACCCCGCCCGCGATGCAGGTCGGCGAGTTCAGCGCCGAGGAGGTCGCCGACGCCACCCGCCAGGTCAAGGACGTGCTGGTCGCCAGCAGGCTCGACCCGGCGATGCTGCGCGACCACAACCCCGACCGCTACCTCGGCATGCTCGCCCCCGACGTGGCCAGGCAGTTGCGGCCGCTGTTCGGCTCCGGCAACGAGCGCCAGGTCCAGGCCCTGGTCAGCATGATCGACAACGGCTCCCGGCTGCTGCCCGCGGCGCCGAAGGTCAAGGGCTCGATGCGGGTCGAGGCGGGCAAGGCGGGCGAGCTGGTGGTGCACACCAACTACGTGTTCGCCTACGCCTTCACCGCGGACGACGTCGCCCTGCCGCTGGACCCGATGAGCGTGATCGTCGTGGTCCGCGCCGACATCGAGTACGTGATGCGCAAGGGCGCGCGGTGGGCGCCGGGCAGCCTGGGGCTGTGGTACGAGAAGGTCGACGGCTTCTACTACTCGATCTCCTGCGACGCCTACGCCAAGGGCTTCATCGCCTCGGACTACCACGACCGCACGCCGACGCGGACGAAGGCCAAGCACGACAAGGTCACGTATTTCGACCCGGAAGCCGACATCCCGCTGGAAAGCGGCTGCCCCAGCTAGGCCCCCTGTGGACAACTTTTTGCAGGGTTGACACAGATAGCCGACGATGAGTCGCATGGTCAGCACACCGCCAGAACGCGACGTCGACGAAGCCGAGCTGGACGTCACCGAGCGCAAGAAGTGGGCCGCCGGGATCCCGGGGGTCGCGACATCGCTGCGCCGGGGCGTGGAGCAGATGGGCGCCCTGCGCACGGGCGCCACGCTGCGGTTACTGAACCAGCGCGAGGGGTTCGACTGCCCCGGCTGCGCCTGGCCGGAGCCGCGTGGGCACCGCGCGGCGGCCGAGTTCTGCGAGAACGGCGCCAAGGCGGTGGCCGAGGAGGCGACCCGGCGGCGGGTCGGGCCGGAGTTCTTCGCCGAGCACCCGGTGGCCGAGCTGGCCGAGCGCACGGACTACTGGCTGGGGCAACAGGGCCGGATCACCCAGCCGGTGGTGCTGCGCCCGGGGGCGACGCACTACACGCCGATCGACTGGTCGGACGCCTTCGAGCTGATCGCCGGGCAGCTGCGCGCACTGTCCACACCGGACGAGGCGCTGTTCTACACCTCGGGTCGCACCAGCAACGAGGCCGCGTTCCTCTACCAGCTGCTGGTGCGGTCGTTCGGCACCAACAACCTGCCGGACTGCTCGAACATGTGCCACGAGTCCTCCGGTGCCGCGCTCGCCGAGACCACCGGCGTCGGCAAGGGCTCGGTGACGCTGGAGGACATCACCCGGGCGGACCTGCTGGTGGTGGTCGGGCAGAACCCGGGGACCAACCACCCCCGGATGCTGACCGCGTTGGAGAAGGCGAAGGCGAACGGGGCGCGGATCATCGCGGTCAACCCGCTGCCGGAGGCGGGGCTGCTGCGGTTCAAGAACCCGCAGAAGGTGCGGGGGCTGCTGGGCAAGGGCACGGCGCTGGCGGACGTGTTCTGCCAGATCCGGCTCGGCGGCGACCAGGCGCTGTTCCAGGCCATCGGGCACCTGCTGCTGAGGTGGGAGCGGGAGCGGCCCGGCCAGGTGGTGGACCAGGACTTCGTGAGCGGGCGGACCGAGGGGTTCGAGGAGTACGCCGCGCACGTCGCCGACCTGGACTGGGCCGAGGTGGACGCCGCCACCGGGCTCGACCGGGCCGAGGTCGAGCAGGTCGCGCGGATGTTCGCCGAGTCGGAGCGGACGATCGTGTGCTGGGCGATGGGGCTGACCCAGCACAAGCACTCCGTGCCGACGATCCGCGAGATCGCCAACGTGGTGCTGCTGCGCGGCATGATCGGGAAGCCGGGGGCCGGGCTGTGCCCGGTGCGGGGGCACTCGAACGTGCAGGGCGACCGCACCATGGGCATCTGGGAGAAGATGCCGGAGAAGTTCCTGGCCGCGCTGGACACCGAGTTCGGCATCACCTCCCCGCGCTCGCACGGGTTGGACACCGTCGGGGCGATCCGGGCGATGCGCGACGGCAAGGCGAAGGTGTTCATGGCGGTCGGCGGGAACTTCGCCTCCGCCAGCCCAGACACCGCGGTGACCGAGGCGGCGCTGCGGGCGTGCGACTTAACAGTGCACGTGTCGACAAAACTGAACCGGTCGCACGTGGTTCACGGGCGCACCGCGTTGATCCTGCCGACGCGCGGTCGCACCGAACGCGATGCCCAGTCGTCCGGTGAGCAGTTCGTGACGGTCGAGGACTCGATGTCGGTGGTGCACCGGTCCCGGGGGCGGTTGGAGCCCGCGTCCCCGGACCTGATGTCCGAGGTCGGGATCGTGTGCGGGCTGGCGTTGGCGCTGTTCGGTGCCTCGCACTCGGTGCCGTGGGCGTCGCTGTCCGGCGACTACGACCTGATCCGCGATCGGATCTCGCGCGTGGTGCCGGGGTGCACCGACTACAACGCGCGGGTGCGGGAGCCGGACGGGTTCGTGCTGCCGCACGCGCCGCGGGACTCGCGGGAGTTCACGGGGACCCGCACGGGGAAGGCAGTGTTCACGGCGAACCCGTTGACAGTGCTGCGCGTGCCGCCCGGTCGTCTGCTGCTGCAAACCCTGCGCAGCCACGACCAGTACAACACCACGATCTACGGCCTCGACGACCGCTACCGCGGCATCAAGGACGGGCGCCGCGTGGTGCTGGTCAACCCCGCCGACATCACGGCACTGGGGCTGGCCGACGGGCAACTGGTCACTCTCATCAGCGAGTGGCCGGACGACCCGACAGGGGTCACGGAGCGGCATGCCCACCGCTTCCGCGTGGTCGCCTACGACACCGCCCGGGGCTGCGCCGCCGCCTACTTCCCCGAGGCGAACTCCCTGATCCCGCTGGACTCGACAGCCGACACGTCGAACACCCCCACGTCGAAGTCGGTCGTCGTGCGCCTGGAAGCGGAGGTGGTGTGAGGGGACAACTGCTGAGTGGCCGACCGTGCGCTTGGCCCAGGTGCTGGTCGTGGCTGAGTGGGGAGGTGGGGTGAGGGCGGTTCGCATCGTTGGGCTGACCGTGCTCCTGATCGGAGGTGGTGTGACAACAGCCCGGGTACCGGTCGCGGTGTGACGTGCGCCTCATGATTGGGTGGCATCGGAGTGACGGTCCTGGCGTTGATGCTGGTGACCGACCGACTCGCCGATGAGGGAGCCCTCGATGTCCGCGCCCGAGACGCTGACCATGTACTCCACCACCTGGTGCGGCTACTGCCGCAGGCTCAAGACGCAACTGGACGCCGAGGGCATCGAGTACGTCGAGGTCGATATCGAGGAAACCCCGGGCGCCGCCGAGTACGTCATGTCCGTCAACGGCGGCAACCAGACCGTCCCGACCCTGCACTTCCCCAACGGCGCCGCGCTGACCAACCCGTCACTGGCCCAGGTGAAGGCAGAGCTGGGCTGAGCCGGGCTCAGTCGACACGGACCGCTGCGGGGTGGCGGCTCGGCCACCATCCCGCTTGGTCGGCGCGCCGGCCTGGGCGGCGTGCTGGTCCGGGTGGTCTGCGTGCCGGCCCGGATGGTCTGCGTGCTGGCTCGGGTGGGTCGCGTGCCGGCCCGAGTGGGGCGGCGTTGCCTGAGAGACGAACAGTTCAGTCGCCTCAGGGGTCAGGCGGCTGGGTGGCCTGGGGTCAGGCGGCTCGCTGGTCTCGGGGGTCAGGCAGTTCGGTCGCGGCAGGGGTCAGGCAGTTCGGTGGCCTCGGGGGCCAAGCAGTTCGGTCGCCTCTGGGGGTCAGGCAGTTCGGTGGCCTCGGGGGCCAAGCAGTTCGGTCGCCTCTGGGGGTCAGGCAGTTCGGTGGCCTCGGGGGCCAAGCGGTTCGGTCGCCTCTGGGGGTCAGGCAGTTCGGTGGCCTCGGAAGAGGAGCCAGAGCAGCCAGGTCTGGAAGAGGGCCGCGCCGACGAGGGTGGCGCTCGCGGTGATGCCGTCCCAGGGTTGGGGTAGTTCGGGCACCAGGATGATCAGCAGCGACGCGGGCAAGGTCACCGCCACCGCCAGCACCGGCGCGAACGAGGCGTCGGCGGACTCGTTGACCGCCAACACCACGGCCACGACGGCGAACACCACGGTGATGACGGCGATGTAGCCCAGCACCACCTTCCGCGCCGCCCGTCGATTGCTCCACCTGGTGGCCCGGCCGCTTGTCGTCACCCCGACAAGCCTGCCGGTTCCTCAGCGTGCCCGCACGAGGACGGCCTCGTGACGACGTCCGCACGCGCTCCAACCCTGTTCGCCCACCCGCCGACCATGTCGGGTCTTGCGGGCTAGGGGTGGAGTAGGGCTAGGGGTGGAGAAGAGCCATGGCGGCGTTGTGGCCGCCCAGGCCGCTGACGCCGCCGCCGCGTTGGGTGGCGCTGGCGCAGAGGTGGAGGTTGGGGGTGTCGGTTTCCACGCCCCAGCCGGTGCCGTGGGGCCAGGTCAGGGGGCCGTGGAAGATGTTGCCGCGGGGCATGGCGAGTTCGGCTTCCAGGTCTTGGGGGGTGCGAGCTTCCAGGCAGGGGACGCCGTTGGTGGTGGAGAGGCAGGATTCGATGGGGTCTAGGAGGTAGCGGTTGAGACCGGCGAGGTAGCGGTTCACCAGCTCGTCGCGGGCGTTCGGGTCGGCGAACAGGGTGTCGGGGGTGTGCAGCCCGAACAGGGTCAGGGTGTGGGCGGTTGGAGAGTCCACAATGGACCTGTCGGTGAGTGTGTGGCAGTACATCTCGCCTGGTGGGCGGGCGGGCAGTTGGCCTGCCGCGCTCTCGCGGTACGCGGTTTCCAGGTCGTCGTAGGTCTCGTCCAGGTGGAAGGTGCCCGCGAAGGCGTCCTCCGGGCGGATGCCGGACCTCAAGCGGGGCAGGCGGTCCAGCAGGAGGTTGACCTTCAGCTGCGCACCTGGCGCGGCCGGGCGCGCGGGTCGACCCAGCAGTCGGTCGAGCACCGAGGGGGCGACGCCCGCGAGGACGTGGCGGGCGCCGACGGTGATCTCCTCGTTGGCGTGCTGGTAGACCACCTCGGCGGTGATCCCGTCCGCGGCAACGGAAGTGACCTCGGCGTCGGTCAGGAGTCGGGCACCGGACTCGCGGGCGACGCGGGCCAGTTCGCTGGTCACCGCGCCCATGCCGCCGACCGGGACGCGCCAGTCGCCGGTGCCGTTGCCGATGACGTGGTACAGGAAGCAGCGGTTCGCGGCGAGGTCCGGATCCGCCAGCGACGTGTGGGTCCCGATCAGGCCGTCCGTGGCAACCACACCGCGGACGACGTCGTTGGTGAAGACCTCTTCCAACGTCTCGGCCAAGGGCTGCTCGAACACCCACCGCCAGGCATCGGGGCCCGCGGCGGCGATCACCAACTCGCGAAGAGCCTCACGGCTGGGCAGCGGCTCCAGCATGGTCGGCGCGACAGCCTCCGCCAGCCGCGCCATAGTGCCGTAGAACTCGCGCCAGCGAGCGTACTCAGCGTCAGAGCCGGTAAGAGCGCGGAACGACCCCGCCGTGTCAGGACCACCCACCAGCAGACCGGTATGCACACCGTCGCGTTCAACTGGGGTGTAGGAGGAAACCGACCGCGAGCGCAGCGTCAGGCGTAGGCCGAGGTCGGACACGATCTGGTCTGGTAGCAAGCTGACAAGGTAGGAGTACCGCGACAAGCGCACCCCAGGAAACGGGCTAGCGCTAACCGCGGCACCGCCGACATGACCAAGCCGTTCCACTACGAGCACCGAGCGGCCTGCGCGGGCGAGGTAGGCGGCGGCGACTAGCGCGTTGTGCCCGCCGCCCACCACGACAACGTCATATGCGTCCACCCAGCCGACCGTACTGGCCGACGGGCGAACAGCCTATGTGCGCAGGTAAGAGGCCCCGTTGAGGTCAAGGATCGTCCCCGACGCCCACAGCGCCTCCGCCGACGCCAGGTAGACCACTGCCCCGGCGATCTCCTCCGGCGTCGCGACCCGGTCGAACGGGCTCTGCGCGCGGATCGCCTCCCCCGCCGACCCCGCCAGCCGCTCGGACACCCGCTCGGTGTTGACGAACCCCGGCGCCACCGAGGTCACCGCGATCCCGTGCGGCGCCAGCGCGACCGCCAACGACTGCCCCAGGGCGTGCAGACCGGCCTTGCTCGCGCCGTACGCCGGGTGCTGCGGCTCGCCGCGGAAGGCGCCCCGCGAGCCCACGTTGACGATCCGGCCGCCGCCGCCCTGCTCGATCATCCGCACCGCGACCTGGTGGGTCAGGTTGGCCGCGCCGAGCAGGTTGACCGCGAGCACGTCCTGCCAGGCTTTGGTCCACTCCTGGTACGACGTGGTCACCGGTGGGTGCGCCGGGGTGAGCACCGCGGCGTTGTTCACCAGCACGTCCACGCCGCCAAGACCATCCACGACGGTCTCGACGAACGGCGGGATCGCGGCCGGGTCCGACAGGTCGGCCCCGACGACCAGATGACCGTCGCCGGGCAACTCGGCGACGAGCCGCTCGGCCCGATCCACCCGACTGGAGTAGTGCACCGCGATCCGGTCACCCAGAGCAGCGAAAGCGCGGGCCACAGCGGCGCCTATACCACCGGACGCGCCGGTAACCAGTACGCGGCGTGGTGGTCGGGGGCCTTCGGCGCCGGAGTTGTTCCCAGTATTCATGTTCCCACCTTCCCAGTAGCGGTCGAAATGGGAGGTATGACCTCATTGGTATGTACCAATATGGGTGATCCCCCTCCTACCGTCGGGTCTTACCCTGCACAACTCGCCCTCAATTGGAGAGCGTGATGAATCGCAAGTTCACCGCTGCCGCACTGGCAGCACTCACGGCGGCCGGCCTGTCCACGGCCATCGCCATGACCCCGTCGGCGACAGCGGGCCAGGCCGCCCCCGCTGTCACCGCCGCCGACTCGACCTCGCCCGAGGTCCTCAGTGCCATGTCCCGGGACCTGAAGATCACCACCGAGCAGGCCAAGCAGCGCCTGAACCGCGAGTACAAGGCGAGCAAGACCGAGGGCGCCCTGCGTGGCACCCTCGGCGCGAACTTCGGCGGTGCCTGGCTGGACGCGGGCGCCACCACGCTGACCGTCGCGGTCACCGACGCCACCAAGGCGGACCAGGTGCGCGGCCTCGGCGCCGTGCCGAAGGTCGTCAGCCGCAGCCAGGCCCAGTTGGACTCGGCCAAGTCCCGGCTCGACGACAACGCCCGCAAGGCGCCCAAGTCCATCCCCGGCTGGTACGTCGACGTGACCACCAACGCGGTGGTCGTGCTGACCAAGTCCGGCGGCCAGGACGCCGCCACCGCGTGGGTCAAGGCCAGTGGCCTCGACGCCGCCGCCGTGCGCTTCGAGACCTCGGCCGAGGAGCCACGGCCGTTCATCGACGTCATCGGTGGCAACGCCTACAGCTTCGGCGGCAGCCGCTGCTCGATCGGCTTCTCGGTCGAGGGCGGGTTCGTCACCGCGGGCCACTGCGGCACCGCGGGCACCCAGACCACCAACCCCAGCGGGTCGGTCGCCGGGTCCAGCTTCCCCGGCAACGACTACGGCTGGGTCCGCGTCGCCGCGGGCAACACCCCCCGGCCGCTGGTCAACCGCTACTCCGGCGGCCAGAACGTGTCCGTCGCCGGCAGCACCGAGGCCGCCGTCGGCGCGTCGGTCTGCCGCTCCGGCTCCACCACCGGCTGGCGCTGCGGCACCATCCAGCAGAAGAACTCGTCGGTCACCTACCCGCAGGGCACCGTGACCGGCCTGACCCGGACCAGCGCGTGCGCCGAGCCGGGCGACTCGGGCGGTTCGTGGCTGGCGGGCGACCAGGCGCAGGGCGTCACCTCCGGTGGCTCCGGCAACTGCAGCCAGGGCGGCACCTTCTACTTCCAGCCGGTCAACGAGATCCTGCAGGTCTACAGCCTGCGCCTGCTGACCTCCGGTGGTCCCAACCCGACCACCAACCCCACCACGACCACCCCCGGTAACCCCGGTGGCGGTACCTGGGCCGCTTACACCAACTACGCGGTTGGCGCGACCGTCACCTACGGCGGCGCCAGCTACCGGGCCATCCAGGGTCACTACTCCCTGCCTGGCTGGGAGCCGCCGAACGTGCCGTCGCTGTGGGCACGGTCCTGATCCAGGACTGACGCGGTAACCCCCTGAGCGGCCCGCTCCCGACGAACGCAGGCGTCGGGAGCGGCCCACCTTTCATTTCCGGGCCTAGGCTTGGGGCCATGGGACGGGTGACGGTGCGCAGGCCGGTGGTCCGGGTCGGTCCGGACGGGCGGCGGAGCAGGCCGGACGCGCTGGCGGCCGAGGAGCCGCTGGAGATCCGGGTCGGCGGGCGGGCACTGGCGGTCACCATGCGCACCCCGGGGCACGACGTGGAACTGGCGCACGGGTTCCTGCTGACCGAGGGGGTCATCGGGGACCGGGCCGACATCGCGATCGCCCGCTACTGCGACGGCGTCGACGACCAGGGGCGCAACACCTACAACGTGCTCGACATCGCTCTCGCCGATGGCGTCCCGCCGCCGGACCCCGGGGTGGAGCGGAACTTCTACACGACCTCGTCCTGCGGGGTCTGCGGCAAGGCGGCACTGGACGCGGTCCGGCTCAAGACGCGGTACTCCCCCGCCGCCGACCCGGTGCGGGTGTCGATGGACGTGCTGGCCGGGCTGCCGGATGTGCTGCGGGAGAAGCAGAAGGTGTTCGGCAGCACCGGGGGCCTGCACGCGGCGGGACTGTTCACTTCGGACGGTCGGGCGCTGGTGGTGCGGGAGGACGTCGGGCGGCACAACGCGGTCGACAAGGTGCTGGGCTGGGCGTTGCAGCAGGGACTGGTGCCGCTCGCCGGGATGGTGCTGCTGGTGTCGGGGCGGGCGTCGTTCGAACTGGTGCAGAAGGCCGCGATGGCGGGCGTACCGGTGCTGGCGGCGGTATCGGCGCCGTCGTCGCTGGCGGTGGAGCTGGCGGACGAGCAGGGGATGACGCTGATCGGCTTCCTCCGCGGCGACACGATGAACCTCTACACCGGCGACACACGAGTCGACTGAACCCGACACCGTCCGACGCGCTCAACCCGGCCGGCGCGCGCGGTCGGCGCATACCTCGAAACACGCCCTGACCACCGTCTCGACGTCGATCCATCCACAACCCCTCGAACCATCCACAGCCCTCGCCAAGCCCCTATTGACAAGTCACCAGGTTCGATAGGTTCAGAGATGGGCCCCCGGCCCCCGGGAGGGTGGGCCCCGGCCGCGGAGTTGATCATGGCGGGCGGCGGACGCCGGGTGGTCGAGGTGGCGGCTGGCTGGGTGGAGCTGTACGCACGGCTCCGGTCATGGTCCGATCGGCTGACCGCCGATGAGGTGACAGCCAGGTCAGCGCACAGCGCCGGTCGCGCGCCGATCAGCTGATCGGCGACGAGGTGACGGGCAGAACGGCGCACAGCGCCAGCCACGCTCCAATCAGCTGACCGGCGACGAAGAGACGGCCAGACAGACGCATCGCTCCGGCCGGGCTCCAACCAGCACACCGCTGATGAGGTGACGGGCAGGTCAGCGCACAGCGCCGGTCGCGCGCCGATCAGCTGATCGGCGACAAGGTGACGGGCAGATCAGCGCACAGCGCCGGTCGCGCTCCACCGACCGGCGACGAAGTGACGGGCAGAACGGCGCACAGCGCCGGTCGCGCGCCGATCAGCTGATCGGCGACGAGGTGACGGGCAGATCAGCGCACGGCGCCAGCCACGATCCAATCAACTGACCGACGACGAAGCGACGGTCAGGCTGACGCACGGCTCTGGGTCGGGCTCCGATCGGCTGGCGGCGATGAGGTGATGACCGGGTCGGGGAGCGGGCTCGGCGCCTGTGGTGGGTTGTGCGGGGTCGGTGCTTGAGGCGCGGGGTGCGGGAACCGCCATGCCGGATCGCTGACCTGCGTCTGAGGGGTGATATCGGCGACACCACTGGGTCGGTTCGGCTGGTCGGGGTGCCATTTTCCAGTCGCAAGCACAGTCTGTGTCTGAACCGAGAAACGTCGGCGCCGCCGGACACGATTGAGTGTGGTGACGAACCCGGGCGCGGCCGGGGTCCGTCAACGGTTCGGGGAGGGACCATGGCGGGATTCGGCTCGGCGCGGGTGAGCAGGCGGACGCTGCTCGTCGCGGGGACCGCCGCTGCCACGACCGGGGGGATCGCGCTCGGGGCGGCGACCGGGGCGTTGCCCGTGCTCACCGCGCTCGCCGAGGCCGTCGGCGGGGTCGACCCGGTGATCCGGACCGAGCGGGTGCGGTCGACGGCCCGGGGGACCGACGTCGACCTGGTCACCATGCTGCCCACGGAACTGCCCGCGCGGAACCTGCCCGTCTGCCTGTTCCTGCACGGCCTGCGCGGCAACGCCCGCCGCGCCGCCCCCACCGGCCTGGCCCGCACGCTGGCCAAACGCGTCGCCGCCGGGACGCTCCCGCCGTTCGCCTTCGTCGCCATCGACGGTGGCGACAACTACTGGCACGAGAACCACGTCGGCGACAACTCCATGGCCATGCTCCTCGACGAGATCCCCCGCTGGCTGGCCCAGCGCGGCCTCTCGACCGACCCGTTCGCCTGCGCGGGCGTCTCCATGGGCGGCTTCGGCGCCCTGCTGTACGCCCGCCGCCGCGCCGAACTCGGCAGGCCGCTCGACGCCGTTGCCGCCATCTCCCCCGGTCTGCTGATGTCCTGGCGCGAGATGAGCACCCGCCGCGCCTTCAAGAACAACACCGAGTGGACCGCGCTCGACCCGCTGCGCAACATCGACAAGCTCGGCCGCACCCCGGTCGGCATCTGGTGCGGCACCGAGGACCACTTCATCGAAGGCACCCGCAAGTTCATCCGCCTGGCCAAGCCCGAGGTCGCCTACACCGGCCCAGGCGGCCACGGCGACCCCTTCTACCGCGGCGTGGTCCCCTCGGTGCTCGACTTCCTCGGCAAGCACGCCCCCAACGCCGCCGCCCAGGGGTAATCAGCGGGCGTCCTGGGCGCGTGCGGCGCGTTGAGCAGAACGGTGACACCCGATTCTCGCAGCTCAGCCACACTGCGGTGGAACACCCGATTCGCCGCCAACGCCGAGTTCACGTACGGCATGGCGACTATGGGCACACCGAGACCGGTGAGTTCGGCGAGCTGGATCAGGACATAGGTGTCCGCGATCCCGGCGGCCCACTTGTTGATCGTGTTGTAGGTCGCGGGGGCGACCAGCACGGCGTCGGCCTTGGGAAGTGCCTGCTGCCGTGGCCCCTGGTGCGTGGTGCGGACCGGGTGACCGGTGCGGCGTTCGAGGTCGTCGAGGTCGAGGAAGTGCTCGACAGCGGACGGGGTGGCCAGGCACCAGACGTCCCACTCGGGCAACGCCAGGTCGATCATGTCGGCGACCCTCTTGGCCGGACCGGCACCGCAGATCACCAGGTAGAGAACCGGCTTGCTCACGCGGCAACCCCGGCGCGCTCAGCGATCCCGGCGACAAGACCGGCAGGCGCGCCCGTGGTGTGGCGCAACAACGTGCGAACCAGACCATGCGCGACCGGCCGACACCTGACCTCCTCCGGCGCGACCCGCTCAGCCTGGGCGAGCACGTACGCGGCCCGATGGTGCTCGGCGACGGCGATGTGGGCCTCAGTGAGGTCGAGCAGGAGGTTCGCCTTCCGCTCCGGAGTGAGGCCAGCGGGGTCGATGGTCCTGGCAGTCTCGATGGCCTTCCCGGGCTGACCCAACCTGACCAGCGCGGCGACGCGGTGCACGCGCACATTGGCCACCCCGAAACAGGTCTGGTGGTCGGCGAAGTGCGGCTCGAACCGACCCGCCACCGCGGACGCCTGCTCGTGCATCTCCCCCGCGAACCCCGCGTCGCCCAGATCAGCCGCGGTGATCGAGGCGGCGAGGAACAACATCCCGTACACCGCCAGCAAATCCGCCTCGTCGGCCGCGACCTGCTCGCGCACCCGATCCGCCACCCCCGTCAGCACCGCGACAGCCTGCTGCGTCCGCCCCATCGCCCGCGCCACACTCCTGGTCGCCCTCGCCAGTGACCAGGGATCGTCAACCCCCTGCGCGGCGTGCATGGCCCGGTCGGCGGCGAGCCACGCGAGATCGGTGGAGTCGAACTTCAGCAGCACCGACGAGGCCAGCCGGTAGGTCGACACCTTCACCCGGTGCGCTGACAACTGGTCCGGCGTAGCCACGACCGCACGCCGCGCGTCGGCCATCAAGCTGGGCAGGTGGCGGGCCACGACGGTGAAACGGGAGGACAACCAGGCGTGGTCGAGGTAGGTCGCCTGACGCGTCACTGCGGCCAAGTCGACCGGGCGATCGTCATCGACGTACTGGCCGAGAGCGGCGCGGATCGCGGCGACCTCGGTGGGATCGACGCACTGCTGCGCCCGGTCGGCTGCGCGGCGATCGGTGAGGACGCTCGGCTCGATCCCCAGGACCTCCGCGACGCGCTCGATCAGGGGAAGGCGTTCGAGGGCCCGCTCGCCGGACTCGACCTTGTCGAGCCAGGAGGTGGACCGGCCGACGAGGTCGGCGAACTGCTTGCGGTCGAGCTGCCTGCGGTCGCGCCAGTACCGCACCCGCGCACCGACCTCGAACGAGTCCGCCACACCCCGAGACTAGCGACCAATAGGTCTGCCCCAACTGGTCACCGATGCTGGCCCTTGGCGCGGGGTGGCCTCAGAGTGATCTACGGCTGGAGCGGAGGTTCACCCGGTCGAGGGCATGCGGGTGGAGTCGCCCGATGGGGGAATGGCTGAGGCCGCCTGTCCCGGGTGGGGAGGCGGCCTCAGTGGGTTCGAGCAGGCGTCTTCAGGCCGACTTCTCGCGGCGTTCGCGGCGGGAGGGTTGGCGGGAGACGATGGTGGGGTTGACGTTCTCGCGGACGGTCTGCTCGGTGATGACGACCTTGGCCACGTCGGTGCGGCTGGGGATGTCGTACATGACCGACTGGAGGACTTCCTCCATGATGGCGCGCAGGCCGCGGGCGCCGGTGCCGCGCAGGATCGCCTGGTCGGCGACGGCCTCGAGGGCGGTGTCGGTGAACTCGAGTTCGACGCCGTCCATCTCGAAGAGCTTCTGGTACTGCTTGACCAGGGCGTTGCGCGGCTCGGTGAGGATCTGGACCAGGGAGACCTTGTCCAGGTTGGTGACGCTGGCCAGCACGGGCAGGCGGCCGATGAACTCGGGGATCAGGCCGAACTTGATCAGGTCTTCCGGCATGGTGTCGGAGAAGACCTCGGCGGCGTCGATGTCGGCCTTGGAGCGGATCTCGGCGCCGAAGCCGAGGCCGCGCTTGCCGATCCGGTCCTGGATGATCTTCTCCAGGCCCGCGAACGCACCGGCCACGATGAACAGCACGTTCGTCGTGTCGATCTGGATGAACTCCTGGTGCGGGTGCTTGCGGCCGCCCTGCGGGGGCACGCTGGCGGTGGTGCCCTCCAGGATCTTGAGCAGCGCCTGCTGCACGCCCTCGCCGGAGACGTCGCGGGTGATCGACGGGTTCTCGCTCTTGCGGGCGATCTTGTCGACCTCGTCGATGTAGATGATGCCGGTCTCGGCGCGCTTGACGTCGTAGTCGGCGGCCTGGATCAGCTTGAGCAGGATGTTCTCGACGTCCTCGCCGACGTAGCCCGCCTCGGTGAGGGCGGTGGCGTCGGCGATGGCGAAGGGCACGTTGAGGAGCTTGGCGAGGGTCTGCGCGAGGTAGGTCTTGCCGCAGCCGGTCGGGCCCAACATCAGGATGTTGGACTTGGCCAGCTCGACGGTCTCCTCGCGGGACTCGCGGCCCTCGGGCCGGGCGCGGTCACCGGCCTGGATGCGCTTGTAGTGGTTGTAGACCGCCACGGCCAGCGAGCGCTTGGCGTCGTCCTGGCCGATGACGTACTGGTCGAGGAACTCGTGGATCTCGGCGGGCTTGGGCAGCTCGTCGAGCTTCACGTCGCCCGCTTCCGCGAGCTCCTCCTCGATGATCTCGTTGCAGAGGTCGATGCACTCATCGCAGATGTACACGCCTGGTCCGGCGATGAGCTTCTTCACCTGCTTCTGGCTCTTCCCGCAGAAAGAGCACTTGAGCAGGTCTCCGCCGTCACCGATACGTGCCATGACCGCTGACCTCTGTCCCCTCCGGCGCGCCCGGGGCGGCACGCCTGGCTGTGTGTCCGGCTCGTCCGGTCCCGGTCACGCGCGGCACGAGGAGAACCGCGGCGTGACCGGGCCGGTCGCGACCGTTGCCCTCGACGGTACCCGCCCACCCCCGCCGAGCGGGAGAAGCAAGGACCGACGCGAGCCGATCTGCTGCACTGCGCATGTCGAGCAAGTGTCGAACCTTAGTCGACCACGGTAGGCCGCTGACGGCCCGCGTGTCGGGTCTTTTCGACCGCTCACCGCCTCGGGCGAGGGATTTCGCCCACTCAGCTCTGGGTGGAGAGCTTGCGGTAGGGCAGCACCTCGTCGATGATGCCGTACTCCTTGGCCTCGGCGGCGGTGAGGATCTTGTCGCGCTCGATGTCGCGGCGGACCTGGTCGACGTCCTTGCCGGTGTGCCTGGCCAGGGTGGTCTCCAGCGCGCCGCGGACCCGCTGGATCTCGGCGGCCTGGATCTCCAGGTCCGACACCTGGCCGTAGACGCCCTCGGTGGAGGGCTGGTGGATGAGCACGCGCACGTTGGGCAGGGCGAACCGCTTGCCCTTGGTGCCCGCGGCCAGCAGCACCGCGGCGGCGGAGGCCGCCTGGCCGAGGCAGAACGTCTGGATGTCGGGCCGGACGTACTGCATCGTGTCGTAGATGGCCATCAACGAGGTGAACGAGCCACCCGGGGAGTTGATGTACATGGTGATGTCGCGGTCGGGGTCGGTCGACTCCAGGTAGATCAGCTGCGCCATCACGTCGTTGGCGGAGGCGTCGTCGATCTGGACGCCGAGGAAGATGACCCGCTCCTCGAACAGCTTGTTGTACGGGTTGGACTCCTTGGGCCCGTAGCTCGTGCGCTCCACGAAGGACGGCAGCACGTAGCGGGACTGCGGGAGGTGCGGGACGTGGATCTCACTCACGAGGTGCTCCTGTTTTCTCTGCGTCCGCGGCCGGGATCAGTTCGCCGAGCCCACGCGGGCCGCGCGGCTCACCACGTGGTCGATGAAGCCGTACTCCTTGGCCTCCTCCGCGGTGAACCAGCGGTCGCGGTCCGCGTCGAGGGTGACCTTCTCCACCGTCTGGCCGGTCTGCTCCGCGGTGATCAGCGCCATCTCGTACTTCCACTTCGCGTACACCTGCGCGCGGATGGCGATGTCGGACGCGGTGCCGCCGACGCCCGCGGAGGGCTGGTGCATCATGATCCGGGCGTGCGGGAGCGCGTAGCGCTTGCCCGGGGTGCCGGAGGCGAGCAGGAACTGGCCCATCGACGCCGCCAGGCCCATCCCCCAGGTGGCCACGTCCGGCTCGATCAGCTGCATGGTGTCGTAGATCGCCATGCCCGCGGTGACGGAGCCGCCCGGCGAGTTGATGTAGAAGGTGATGTCGCGCTCGGGGTCTTCCGCGGCGAGCAGCAGCAGCTGCGCGGTGATGCGGTTGGCGATCTCGTCGTCGACCTCGGAGCCGAGGAAGACGATGCGCTCACGGAGCAGCCGCTCGTACACCGAGTCGTTCAGGGTTAGCCCCGCGGTGGACCGCATGTGGGGCGAGAGGTGCTGCGTCACGTCTGCCTGCCTTCTCCAAGTCTGCCTGGGTACAACTAGATCTCTAGACCGACAGTAACGAAGGCGGGCGGCGCCGACTTCCCGACACCGCCCACTTTCGCTCAGAGCGTCAAACCGACTTCAGCCTTCCGGGTGGCTACCGCGCCGCCGTGTCCTCGGCCGGGGCGTCGGTGGCCGCCTCGGGGGCCGGGGCGGGCGCGTCGTCCTCGGCGGCACCGAAGAGCTCGGTGAGGTCGACCTTGTTGCCGGAGGCGTCCACCACGTCGGCCTGGCGGACGACCGAGGCGAGCGCCTTGCCGCGGCGCACGTCGGCGAAGATCGCGCCGAGCTGGCCGGACTGCTGCGCGCGCTGCACGTACTCGTCCGGGCTGATGCCGAAGCGCTGCGCCTGGTAGATGATCCGCTCGGTCAGCTCGGCGTCGGACACCGAGACCTGCTCGGACTCGGCGATGGCGTCGAGGATGAGCTGGGTCTTGACCGACTTCTCCGACTCGGCGAGCACCTCGGCGTCGAAGTCCTCGCGGGTCTTGTCCTGGGTGGCGAGGTAGGCGTTGAGCTTCTCCTCGTCGTGGTCGAACGGGTGCACCGCGTCGTGCTGGCGCGAGGACACCTCGGCCTCGACGACCTTGTCCGGCAGCGGCACCTCGACGACGTCGAGCAGCGCGTCGAGGACCTTGTCGCGGGCCTGGACGCCCTGCTGCATGCGCTTGACCCGCTCGAGCCGCTCGCGCAGGTCGGCGCGCAGCTCCTCGACGGTGTCGAACTCGCTCGCCAGCTGGGCGAACTCGTCGTCGACCTCGGGCAGCTCGCGGACCTTGACCGACTGGACGGTGACCGACACGTCGGCGTCGCGACCGGCGAACTCGCCCGCGACGAGCGCGGTGGTGAAGGTCTTGGTGTCCCCGGCCGAGGCGCCGAGCAGGGCCTCGTCGATGCCGTCGATCAGCTCACCCGAGCCGACCTGGTAGGACAGGCCGCTGGTCTTGGCGTCCTCGACCTCCGCGCCGTCCACGGTGGCGGAGAGGTCGATGGAGACGAAGTCGCCGTCCTCGACCGGGCGGGTGGCACCGGTGAGGGTGCCGAAGCGGGCGCGCAGCTCGTCGAGCTGCTCCTCGACCTCGGTGTCGGCGAGCTCGACGTCGTCGACGGTCACGGTGAACTCGCCGAAGGCGGGCACGGTGATGTCGGGGCGGATGTCGACCTCGGCGGTGAACGCCAGGTGGTCGCCGTCCTCGAGCTTGGTGACCTCGATGTCGGGCTGGCCGAGGGCCTTGATCTCGCCCGCGGTCACCGCCTCCATGTACTTGGCCGGGATGGCCTCGTTGACCACCTCGTCGAGCACCGGCGCGCGGCCGATGCGGGACTCGATGACCCTGGCGGGTGCCTTGCCCGGGCGGAACCCGGGGATGCGGACCTGGCTGGCGAGCTTGCGGTACGCGCGGTCGAAGTTCGGCTTGAGCTCGTCGAACGGCACCTCGACGTTGATCCGGACCCGCGTCGGGCTCAGCTGCTCGACGGTGCTTTTCAACGTGTTCTCCTCGTGCGACTGTCTACGACAACTGCGGTTGCTGTGGTGACGGAGCACCCTCTCGGGACTCCTGGGTCCAGCCCGGTCGGACACGCGTGGCCTGGATCAGCCCCCGAGTCTAGGCGAGCTTGCCCAGGTCGGGACCGGGTGGGGTCGGCTGCACTGCCGCGAGGGCGCCGATGGTGCGCAACGCGTGGTCAGGGGACCCGGTGAGCTCGACCATCGCGATGACGTGGTCGATCCCGGAGACGGCGGCGGCGTCCCGCAGACCACGCGCGCAGTGGGCGGGATCGCCGACTGGGTGAAGGTCGCACAGGTGCCTGGCGTACGCCACTGGATCTCGGTCGGGACCAGGGCCGCCGTCGACCCTGATGTAGGCGGCCAGGCCGTCCGCGAGCCAGCCGGGGGCGGCGGCCATGACCTCCGCGACGGCCTCTTCGCGCGAGTCGGAGACGTGGACGGAGATGGCGGAGACGTGGTCGGCGTCGGTAGGGCCACCTTGGGCGCGGTAATGGTCTACGAACGCGCGCTTCTCCTCGTTGGTCATGTGCATGCCGAGCAACATGGGCAGGCCGCGCGCTGCAGCCAGGTCGACCGTCGCGTGGGAGGTGCAGGCGACGTGGACTGTCGGTGGGGCGAGCGGGGTCGGTACGAGTGGGACTGACCGAAATGGATAGTCGGCATCACCTTCGACGGTTGGGTCTTTCAGCGCTCGGAGGAGGAGGTCGAGCGCTCCGGGCATGCCGTGTTGGTAGCGCTCTAGCGACGAACCGAACACCTCTAGGTCCATCCACGGGCCGCCGCGCCCGACGCCTAGCCGGAAGCGGTTGTCGCTGACGACGCTGAGCAGCCGTGCGCGCTCTGCCAGGGCGACAGGGTGCGCTGTCGTGAGGACGCTTACCGCCGTCCCGATCTCGATGCGGTTAGTGCGACCCAGGAGGTGCGCGGCAAGAGTCGTGGCGTCCGGGCAGGTGCCGTAGGGCATGAAGTGGTGCTCGGCGACCCAGGCACTGGCCAAGCCAGCCCGGTCGGCGGCGACAGCGACCTCGACGGTGCGCTTGAGGGCATCGATGTCGCTCTGCCCGGGGAAGCGGGCGGCGAGGAGGAACACTCCGAGTTTCACCCTTCCTGCTCGTACCGGGCCGGGTGGCGGCCGGGCAAGCGGCAGCTGGGTGATCGCGACTGGGCCGAACCGGTGGCGGGTCTTGTCCGGTGTTCAACGAACGCGGTACGCAGTACCAGCGGCCCTCCCGCCGCCCATGACCTGGAGGTGCGGATGTCTCTCGATGTGCCTGCCGACCTGTTGGCACGCGCCGAAGCGGGCCCCGTTGACGACGCCGACTTCGTCGCCGTGGTCCGCGACTCGCTGCCCTACGCCTGGGAGGTGATCTCGTCGGTGGCGACCTCGGTCGACGCCTCCGGGTTCGCCGACAACGAGATCCCCCCGCCGAGCGAGACCGAACGCGGCCAACTGCTGCGCGCGCTCGCCTCGGACGCGATCCGAGGCGGCCTGGAGCGCCACTTCGGCGTCAAACTCGCCTTCCAGAACTGCCACCGCGTCGCCGCCTTCACCCCGTCAGCGGTGGACGGCGACCGCTACCGCGCGTTCATCTCCCCGCGCGGCCAACTCCTCAACCAGTCCCCCGAACTCCGCGACTGCTAGGCCGGACCAGGCAGGGGGCGGGCGGACCAAGCGGGAAGCGACCTCCCACCCCGCCACCCCCTGCCGTCTCGTGGAACGACACAGGGCGGCGTGTCTCAGTCGAGACACGCCGCCCTGTGACTGTCGGGCAGACAGGATTTGAACCTGCGACCCCCCGCTCCCAAAGCGGGTGCGCTACCAAACTGCGCCACTGCCCGGGGGTTGCGTCACCCACCCTAGCGCCACCCGCTAGGCTGTTTCACGCGTGGTACCTCATGGCACGTACGCGGGCGTAGCTCAATGGTAGAGCCCTAGTCTTCCAAACTAGCTACGCGGGTTCGATTCCCGTCGCCCGCTCTCCAGCGGTCAGGCCCTATCAGGTCTGGCCGCTTTACGTCACTTGGGAACGTTCCCAGCCCCTGTTTCGCTGGGAAGGGGCGACCGTCGCCGTTGAATCGTCGGGGGGTGTGGTGTGAGCCACAGCCAGGCGGGTGATTTTCGGTCACCGGCGTGAAGAACGGGTCAACGGCCGTGGTGCCGGTGACCGCTTGTTCGGTAGGCAGGGACCATGTCGCAATCCGGCTATTTCGACCTAGCGAAGTCCTTGTCCGTTCGGAGAACCGTGGTCGGGGCGGGGGTGGTGGTGCTCGACGACGCCGGGCTGGTGTTGCTGGTCCGCGCGGACGGCGGGTACCGGCTGCCCGGCAAGCCGCAACCGGCCACCGAGGCGCTCCCGGTGGCGGCCGTGCGGGCCGTCGAGGCGCTGACCGGGGTGTGGGTGGAGATCACCGGCCTGGTCGGGGTGTTCACCGACCCCGGCGAGCCGTGGAGCGCGGAGCTGGCGATCTGCTTCCGCGGCCGCCCGGTCGGCGGGCGGCTGTCGTCCGCGCGGGCCGCCTGGCTCGAGCCGGAGCGGCTGCACGAGCTGCCGGTGTCCGAGGCCACCCGCACCGTCATCGAGCACAGCCTCGACGGCGAGACCTACTTCACGTGATCGAACCTCGCCCGACCGGGTGACGCGCGTACGCCACATCGTGGATCGAGTCCCCGTCCCGGTAGTCGCGTCCGCCCGTCCCGGCCCGGGGGCGGAAATCCCTGGCGGGCTTCGAGGATCTGCCGTAGACACCCGGTGGTGGACACCTACACCGTGCGGCAGCAGACCCCCGACGAGGCGGCGACGGCACCAGCGGTGCTGGCGGCGGCGTTCCTGGCCGACCACAGCCTCGAGGAGATCCGGGCCAAGGAGGTCGGGCTCACCGAGCACTCGGTGAACCTGGGCGCCTACCTGGGCGACCGCCAGGTCGGCGCGGCGCAGGTGCAGGACCGCGGCCTCCGGGTACCCGGCGGGGCACTGGTGCCGGTCGCCGGGCTCACCTCGGTGGCGGTGGCACCGGACCACCGCAGGCGCGGCGTGCTGACGAAGATCATGCGCGCCGTCCTGCCCCGGTCCGGCCAGGCGGTGTCGGCGCTGTGGGCCTCGGAGTCGGCCATCTACGGGCGGTACGGGTACGGGGTGGCCAGCGAGATCACCCACTTCACGGTGCCGACGAAGGTCCCGTTCCGGGTGGGTGTCGACGCCGACCCGACCGTGGTGCGCGAGCTGCCGCGCGACGAGGCCATGCCGGTGATCCGCGGGCTCTACGAGCGGTACGCCGAGACCACGGTGGGGCCGCTGACGCGCATAGACGGCAACTGGGACTACCACTTCCACGACTCGGTCCGGGCGCAGGCGGGGCGCACGCCGTTCCGCTTCGCCGTGCACCCGGACGGGTACGCCGTCTACCGGGCGCAACCGAAGTGGACCGACAACGGGCCGGGCGGAACCGTGTCCGTGCACGAGTTCATCGCCAACACGCCCCAGGCGGTCACCGGCCTCTGGCGGTACCTGCTCGACATCGACCTCACGACGTCGGTCGAGTACGAGGGCAGTGGGGACGACCCACTGACATTGCTGCTACCTGACTCCCGGATCGCTCTACGGAAGCGGTTTCACGCGCTGCACATCCGTCTGACCGACCTTGAGCGCGCGTTGCCCCTACGCGGGTATCTGGCGCCGGTGGACGTCGTGGTCGAGGTGGCTGACGCGTTCTGCCCGTGGAACGCGGGTCGGTGGCACCTAGTCGCCAACGGTGGTCAGATGACCGTGGCGAGCACCGACGCGGCACCGGACCTAGAGCTGGATGTTCGGGATCTTGGCGCCGCCTACCTAGGCGGCATCCGGTTGAGCACTCTTGCCGCGGCGGGCCTGGTCCGCGAACACACGGCGGGAGCAGCGGCGGCGCTGTCGAACGCGATGCTCGCCGAGCGCGAGCCGTCCTGCCGCGAGGTGTTCTGAGCGATACCCGGGAACCAGCACGGGCGCGTTCCGCGTTGTCCCAGGTAAGCGGACGAAGGAGGCGCCATGGGCGGGGCGATCGTGGTGGTCATCATCCTCGCGGTGGTGGTCCTGGGTGTCGTGTGGTCGCGCAACCGGGCCGCCCGGGCGCTCGACGACGCGAAGGCCGACGCGCGGCGCTGGGTGGAGCGGCTCGGCGGGCAGGTGATGAACCTGACCGGCACCGACGAGCCGTCCAAGCAGGCGATCGCCGACGCGGCCGAGCGCTACACCGCCGCCGGGTCGCAGATGGAGCAGGCGGGCACCGTGGAGCAGGCCAGGCTGGTCACCAGGACGGCGATGGAGGGCCTGTACTACGTGCGCGCCGCCCGGCTGGCGATGGGCCTGGACCCCGGTCCCGAGCTGCCCGCCGACCCCGAGCAGCTGCGCGCGGGCAAGGTCGGGCAGGACCGCAGGGTGACCGTCGAGGGTCACTCGTACGAGGCGTCGCCGATGCCCGGACGGGGGACGCCGCACTACTACCCCGGTGGTCGCGTGGCGGGCAGGCCGGTGCCGCAGGGCTGGTACAGCGAGCCGTGGTGGAAGCCCGCGCTGGTGGCGGGCGCCTGGGGCATCGGGACCGTGCTGCTGTTCGACGCGATGTTCACCGGCATGGCGGGCATCCCGGACGCGGCGGCGTGGGAGTCGGGCTACGACGCGGGCCAGGCCGACGCGATCGCCGACTCGGGTGGCGACTACGGCGGCGACGCTGGTGGTGACTACGGCGGCGGCGGGGACTACGGCGGCGGCGATTTCGGTGGTGGCAGTGACTTCGGCGGTGGCGACTTCGGCGGCGGGGACTTCTTCTAGACCGCAGGCTGGCAGGTCGGGCACCAGTAGTTGTTGCGCGCCGCTAGAACCTCGGTGCGGATAGGGGTTCCACAGACCAGGCAGGGCATACCGGTGCGGCGGTAGACGTAGACCTCGCCGCCGTGTCGGTCCTGTCGGGGCGCGCGACCGGTCGCCTCGGGCAGGTGCTCGTCGCGGACCGTGTCGATCCGTCCTCTGTGGACGCCCAACTCCATGAGCGCGACCAGGTCCGGCCACATCTCGGCCCACCGCGCCCGGTCGAGGTCGCGGCCGAGCACGGACGGGTGGATGCCGTGGCGGAACAGCAACTCCGCCCGGTACACGTTGCCGACGCCCGCGATCACGGACTGGTCCATCAGCAGCACCGCCACCGCGGCCCGCGAACGGGAGATCCGCGCCCACACCTGCTCGGGGTCCGCGTCATCGCGCAGCGGATCAGGACCGAGGCGGGCGCGCAGGGCGTCAACCTCGACGTCGGTCAGCAGCTCGCAGCGGGTCGGGCCGCGTAGGTCCGTCCACTGTGTCCCGTCGACCAGCCGCATCCTGATCTGGCCCACGGGATCGGGGGCGGGTGGCTCGCCGTCGGTGAACGTGCCGTAGAGCCCCAGGTGCACGTGGACGACACGGTCCGGGCCGTACACGTGGAAGAGATGCTTCCCATGCGCCTCGGCCAGCTCAAGCACCGAACCGTCCACAAGCGACGCGTCAGCAGAGAAACGCCCCTGCGGACTGCTCACCCGAACCGGAGACCCGGCGTACGCCTTGTGGTGAAGAAGAGCCAACCGGTGCAGCGTATGCCCTTCGGGCAAGCGAGGTTCACCCCATCGCGCAGGTGGTGCGGTGGGCTCGATGGGGCGAACTTGTTTTGCGCGGGGCCCCTGCGGCCTCCTGGGTAGAGCTCAAAGGCGGGGCCTGAAGAGCGGCCCTCCCCCACGCTGGCGAGTTTACGGACGCCGCTGCCCCACACAAAACAAGTTCGCCCCATCGAGCAGGAAGAGTGGTGCGGGTTGTTCAGGCAGGCAGGGCAGGCGGTTCGCCGGTGCGCTCGTACTCGGTGAGCAGGTCGATGCGGCGCTGGTGGCGTTCGTCGCCGGAGAAGGGGGTGGCGAGGAAGGCGTCCACGATGGCGGTGGCCTCCTCGGTGCTGTGCTGGCGGGCGCCGACGCCGATGAGTTGGGCGTCGTTGTGCTCGCGGCTCAGTTGCGCGGTGGACACGCTCCAGGCGAGGGCGGCCCTGGCGCCGGGCACCTTGTTGGCGGCGATCTGCTCGCCGTTGCCGGAGCCGCCGAGGACGACGCCGAGGCTGCCCGGGTCGGCCACCACGCGGCGCGCGGTCTCCACGCAGAACGGCGGGTAGTCGTCGAGGGCGTCGTAAGCGTGCGGGCCGACGTCGACGACGTCGTGGCCCGCGGCGGTGAGGTGCTCGACGAGGTGGGTCTTCAGTTCGAAGCCCGCGTGGTCGGATCCCAGGTATACGCGCACGGCGCTGAGTGTGCCATCAGACCCGCGCCAGGCCCCAACCGGGCGCGGGCGGCGTGATCGGGGTTACCGGCGGATTGCCCCGGATCGTGTAGAAACCCGGGATGCGATGGATCGAACTTGCTGACCGGGTGTTCGCCTGCCGCTACACCGAACTGGACCAGACGCTGGGGTTGGTCGTCGGGGACACCGGGTGCCTGGTGATCGACACCGGGACCGACGAGACGCACGGCGCGCAGTGGGCCGCCGCGGTCCGCGAGGTCACCGATCTGCCGTGGACGGTCGTGATCACCCACGCGCACTGGGACCACTTCCTCGGCACGACGGCGTTCCCGGGCGCCGACGTCTGGGCGCACCCCCGGTGCACAGCGGAGATCGTCGACGGCGCGGGCGCGCAGGCCGAGTCCTGGGCCGCGCGGTACCGGGAATCCGGCCGCGACGACCTCGCCGAGCGCTTGTTGGCCGCGCGCGTCGTCCTGCCCACGCACGCGGTCGCCGACCGCGTCGACCTCGACCTCGGCGACCGCGTGGTGACGCTGCGGCACCCCGGACACGGCCACACCGACAACGACATCGTGGTGCACGTGCCCGACGAGGGCGTGCTGTTCGCGGGCGACACCGTCGAGCAGGGTGCCCCGCCGTCGATCGGCAAGGACGGCTACCCGCTCAGGTGGCCGTCGGCGCTGGACGCCTTGCTGGACCTGGGACCGCGAATCATCGTGCCCGGTCACGGCGAGCCGGTGGACCCGGGTTTCGTGCGCGGGCAACGGGCCGAGTTGGCGGTGATCGCGAGCCTGTTCGACGGCGTGCGCAGCGGGACCCTCACCGTGGACGAAGCCGTTGCGCAGAGCCCTTACCCGGAGGAGGCGACCCGTCCCGCGTTGGAACGGGGACGGGTCGCGTAGCCGCTAGCGCTGGATGGACTTGACCTCCAGGAACTCCTCCAGCCCGAACCGGCCCAGTTCGCGGCCGTTGCCCGACTGCTTGTAGCCGCCGAAGGGCGCGACCGGGTTGAAGGCGCCGCCGTTGACGTCGACCTGACCGGTGCGCAAGCGCTTGGCGACCGCGACCGCCCGGTCCTGGTCGGCGCCGAACACCGCGCCTGCCAGGCCGTAGATGGTGGAGTTGGCGATCGCCACGGCCTCGTCCTCGTCGGCGTAGGGCAGGATCGACAGCACCGGGCCGAAGATCTCCTCCTGCGCGATCCGCATGTCCGAGCGGACCCCGGCGAAGATCGTGGCGGGCACGTAGGCGCCGCGCTCGGGCAGACCGTCGGTCTTGCCGCCGTAGGCGAGGGTCGCGCCTTCCTCGACGCCGACGCGGATGTAGTCGAGCACGCGGTCGCGCTGGGCCGCCGAGGCCATCGGGCCGATGCGGGTGGAGTCGTCGAGCGGGTCGCCGACGGTGTACTTCGCGGCGGCGGCCACGGCCAGTTCGACGGCCTCGTCGTGCCGGTCGGCTGGCACCAGCATCCGGGTCCACGCGGTGCAGGTCTGGCCGCCGTTGATGTAGGTGTTCGCCAGGCCGATCTTGACGGCCCTGGCCAGGTCGGCGTCGTCGAGGACGACGTTGGCCGACTTGCCGCCCAGTTCCAGGGCGACCCGCTTGACCGTCTGCGCGGCCACCGCGGACACGGCCTTGCCCGCGGCGGTGGAGCCGGTGAAGGAGACCATGTCGACCCGGGGGTGCGCGGCGATCGCGGCGCCGACGACGGGACCGGTGCCGTGCACCAGGTTCACCACGCCGTCGGGCACGCCCGCCGCGGCGAGGATCTCCAGGAACAGGTTGGCGTTGAGCGGCGCGACCTCGCTCGGCTTGAGCACCACGGTGTTGCCCGCGGCCAGCGCGGGGGCGACCTTCGCGGCGATCTGGTGCAGCGGGTAGTTCCACGGGGTGATCGCCCCGACCACACCGATCGGCTCGCGCACCACCAGGGAGTTGCCGATCTCCTCGGTGAAGGCGTAGCCGCCGTCGAGCAGGTCGGCGATGCCCGCCGTGGTCGCCGCGGGCAGCGACGCCTGGACCTTCGTGGCGAACCCGATCGGCGAGCCCATCTCGGCGGTGATCAACGCGGCGATCTCGGCACGGCGGGCGACGAGGCCCTCGGCGACCTTGCGGACGACGGCGGCGCGCTCGCGCGGGTCGCGGGCGGCCCAGGCGGGGAACGCGGCCGCCGCGGCGGTGACGGCGGTGTCGACATCGGCCGGGGTGCCCGCGGGGACGGTGGCGATGACCTCCTCGGTGGCCGGGTTCACCACCTCGATCCGCTCCCCTGCGGACTCGACCAGCGTGCCGCCGAGCACGTGACCTGCGCGGACGGTGACGGGGGCAGCCATGACGACCTCCACTTGTGACACCTGACGACCATTTCGGGGTCAGAGTGTCACATCGAGGCCGCCGCGCGCACGGCCGGGGCGCCCCACCCGGGTGGACGTGACCCGGGTGGGTGGGCCGGGGCCTGGTCGGACTTTCCGGGGCCTAGTCGAACTTGAGGTCGCCGGTGCGGGTGCGCTTGAGCTCGAAGAAGTTCGGGTAGCTCGCCAGCGCCACGGCACCGTCGAACACCCGCAGGGCGTCGTCCCCGCGCGGGATCTCGGTGAGGACCGGGCCGAAGAACGCGACCCCGTCGATGTGGATGGTCGGGGTACCGACCTCCTGGCCGACCGGGTCCATGCCCTCGTGGTGCGACTTGCGAAGCGCCTCGTCGTACTCGGTGCTGGTCGCGGCCTCGGCGAGCTCGGCGGGCAGGCCCACCTCGGCCAGCGCGGCGGCGATCGCCTCGGTGTAGTCCTTGACGCCCTTGTTGTGGATCTGGGTGCCCAGCGCGGTGTACAGGTCGCGCAGGACCTCCTCGCCGTGGTGCTGCGCGGCGGCGATCGCGACCCGCACCGGACCCCAGCCGCGCGAGAGCAGCTCGCGGTACTGCTCGGGCAGGTCGGGCTTGTCGGCGTTGAGCACCGAGAGGCTCATCACCCGGAACCGGAGGTCGAGTTCGCGGTGCTTCTCGACCTCGAGGATCCAGCGCGAGGTGATCCAGGCGAACGGGCAGATCGGGTCGAAGTAGAAGTCGACCTTGGTCTTGTTCCCAGTGTCGGCGTGCTGTGCAGCGGTCATGAAACGTCTCCAGAGTTGGATCTTCGCCGCGTGCGTCGGGTGCGCGCGGCCTCCCCCGCCGGTGCAACGCGGCCCGCTTGGGAATGCTTCCCCGAGGATGGGGGCACCGCCGGCCCCCGGAGCGTGATTGGATGCGATTGTCAGCACCGAGTCGCCAGTCAGCTCCAGCCAGTTTCCACCCAGTGCCAAGTCAGTATCAGGCCACCACGGGGAGATCACCCGCCCGTGGCCTGGCAGTGCCCGCAGTCCCCCCGCCCCAGTCCGACCGACGAGTTCGCCGAGGTGTTCGCCGTGGCCGCCCCCAACCTGACCCGAGACCAAGCCCAACAGCGCGCCGCGCTGCTGGAGGTGGAGTCCTACGAAGTCGAGTTGGACCTCACCGACGGCGTCGGCCAGCCAGGCGAGACGACCTTCGCCTCGACCGCCACCATCCGGTTCACCAGCCGTGCGGTGGGCGCTAGCACGTTCATCGACATCGTGGCCGACACCGTGGTGTCCGCCGAGCTCAACGGCGTCGCGCTCGACGTCTCCGGCTACACCCCCGAGCACGGGGTCGAGCTGACCGGGCTCGCCGAGGACAACGTGCTCACCGTCGTCGCCACCTGCCTCTACACCAACACCGGTGAGGGCCTGCACCGCTTCGTCGACCCGGTCGACAAGGGCGTGTACCTGTACTCGCAGTTCGAGACGGCCGACGCCAAGCGGATGTTCGCCTGCTTCGACCAGCCCGACCTCAAGGCGACCTACGCGATCACGGTCACCGCGCCGCGCTCGTGGAAGGTCGTCTCCAACGCCGCCGCCGAGTCGATCAGCGACGTCGAGGGCGTCGAGGG
This sequence comes from Actinokineospora cianjurensis, assembly GCF_003663795.1. NCBI lineage: Bacteria > Bacillati > Actinomycetota > Actinomycetes > Pseudonocardiales > Pseudonocardiaceae > Actinokineospora > Actinokineospora cianjurensis. The sequence continues at coordinate 58,726 of NZ_RCDD01000004.1, read as the reverse complement.
CACCGCGCGGCACGTGTTCGAGACCACCAAGCCGATCTCCACCTACCTGGTGGCGCTCGTGGCCGGTCCCTACGCCGAGTGGCGCGATGAGTTCAGCGACGAGCACGGCACCATCCCGCTGGGCATCTACTGCCGCGCCTCGCTGGCCGAGCACATGGACGCCGAGCGGCTGTTCACCGAGACCAAGCAGGGCTTCGCGTTCTTCCACGACAACTTCGGCGTTGCCTACCCGTTCGGCAAGTACGACCAGTGCTTCGTGCCGGAGTTCAACGCGGGCGCCATGGAGAACGCGGGCTGCGTGACCTTCCTGGAGGACTACGTCTTCCGCAGCCGGGTCACCCGCTACGCCTACGAGCGCCGGTGCGAGACCGTGCTGCACGAGATGGCGCACATGTGGTTCGGCGACCTGGTCACCATGCGCTGGTGGGACGACCTGTGGCTCAACGAGTCGTTCGCGACCTGGGCCAGCGTCCTGGCGCAGGCCAGCGCCACCGAGTACGAGCACGCCTGGACCAGCTTCGCCAACATCGAGAAGTCCTGGGCCTACCGGCAGGACCAGCTGCCCTCGACGCACCCGGTTGCCGCCGACATCCCGGACGTGCAGGCGGTCGAGGTCAACTTCGACGGCATCACCTACGCCAAGGGCGCCGCGGTCCTCAAGCAGCTGGTCGCCTACGTCGGCCTGGACAACTTCCTGTCCGGGCTGCGGGTGTACTTCGGCAAGCACGCGTGGGGCAACGCGACCCTGTCGGACCTGCTGGCCGCGCTGGAAGAGGCATCCGGCCGGGACCTGTCCTGGTGGAGCGCGCAGTGGCTGGAGACCACCGGTCTCACCTCGCTGCGGGCCCGGTTCGAGGTCGACGCAGAGGGTAGGTTCACCGAGTTCGCGGTCCTGCAGGGCGGGGCGAAGCCGGGCAAGGGCGAGCTGCGCACGCACCGCGTCGCCATCGGCGTGTACGACGACGCGGCCGACACCGTCGGCAAGCTGGTCCGCACCCACCGGGTGGAGATCGACGTCGACGGCGACCGCACCGACGTGCCCGAGCTGGTCGGCATCGAGGCGGGCAAGCTCGTCCTGGTCAACGACGACGACCTGACCTACTGCACGATGCGCCTCGACCCCGGCTCGCTGACCACCCTCATCGACCGCATCGGCGACATCACCGAGCCGCTGCCGCGCACCCTGTGCTGGTCGGCGGCCTGGGAGATGACCCGCGAGGCCGAGCTGAAGGCCCGCGACTTCGTCACCCTGGTCTGCCACGGCCTCGACGCCGAGACCGAGGTCGGCGTCGTCCAGCGGCTGCTGCTGCAGGCCCAGACCGCGCTGAACTCCTACGCCGACCCGGCCTTCGCGCCGACCGGCTGGCAGCAGTTCACCGACCGGGTGCTGGAGCTGGCCCTGGCCGCGCAGCCCGGGTCCGACCACCAGCTGGCCCTGGTGAACTCGCTGACCGGCGCGGTGCTCGACGAGGCCAAGCTGGGCGTGCTGCGCGGCTGGCTGGACGGCTCCGCGGAGCTGGAGGGCCTGGTCGTCGACACGGACCTGCGCTGGCGCCTCCTGCACGCCCTCGTGGCGCACGGGGCGGCCGGGGACGAGGAGATCGACGCCGAGCTCAAGCGCGACTCCACAGCGGCCGGACAGCGCCAGGCCGAGCGGTCCCGCTCGCTGCGCCCGACCGAGGCGGGCAAGGCCGAGGCGTGGCGCCGCGCCATCCACGACGACGACCTGCCCAACGCCATCAACGAGGCCATCATCGGCGGCTTCTCACACCCGACCCAGCGCCCCCTGCTGAAGTCCTACGCCCCCCAGTACTTCGCCGACGTGGCGGGCGTCTGGGCCCGGCGCTCCAGCGAACGCGCCCAGTCGGTCGCCCTGGGTCTCTTCCCGGCCTGGGCAGTCCACCCGGACACGGTCACCGCCGCCGACCAGTGGCTCACCGGCGAACACCCCCCGGCCCTGCGCCGCCTCGTCTCGGAAGGCCGAGCGGGCATCGTCCGCGCCCTGGCCGCCCGCGAGTTCGACGGCTCATGACCGGCTGAGCAGTGACAGCGGCCCCGGACCAGTGCGGTCCGGGGCCGTTGTTCGCTGGCGCGCGGGTTCTTCAGAACGCGCTTTCCTCTGTACGAGAACGGCCCCGAACCTTGAGTGGTCCGGGGCCGTCGTGGGTGGGGCTCAGTGCTTGGGGGCGTGGCCTGCCTGGTCGGCGAGCATGCGCAGGGCGCTGACGAGGCCGCCGACGAGGTCGCCTTCCTTGAAGGAGGCGACCATGCTCATGACGGCGAGGTTGCAGCCGCGGTCGGTGATGCGGCGGGCGGACTCGGTGCCGGTGACGATCTCCACGCGGCGCTTGCCGGGGGAGACGGCGATGAGGACCGAGTCGGCGGAGTGGGCGCCGATGGCGGCGTGCAGTTCCTCGGCGCGGGCCCTGGTGTCGGCGCCGAGGTCGCCCAGGTAGACGCTGAAGCCGATGCCGGTGGCCCGCGACGACAGGGTCAGCGCCTCGTCCAGGCGGGTCAGGGCGACCGTGGAGAACGGGAGGCCGGGGGCGGCGGTCCGGTACTGCTTGGCCACCGACACGCGCCCGCTGATCGTGCGGACGGCGCCGTAGCCGTGCTCGGGGTCTTCGACGAGGACGTCCGGATCGTGCCGGACCAGGTCACCAGCCACCGCGGGCTCCTCCCTTGGCTGTGTGCACGGGGGTCGGGTCGGACTCGGCGGCACCGTGGTGCGCGGAGCCAAGACCGGCCGGGTTCGCCGTCCACCACACCGGGTCGTGCTCCCACTCCTGGCCGGGGCGGTACCGGGGTGCCTTGGCGAACTTCTCCCGCAGGGTCAGAAGGGCGATCGCGCCGTAGATGGCCAGCGGGATCGCCGCGAAGACGAGCAGGGTCTCGACGAGCGTCACAGCGGATACGGTAGCCGACATGGCCCTGACCGGCCGAGACGGGGACCGGGTGCGCGCACTGCTCCGGGAGCACCCCGCGCCGGTCGCGCCGAGTGAGCGGTTGGTGCTCTCCTGGTAAGGCTGCTGGGCCGAGCGTCGGCCGGAGTCGTAGCTCGTTGGGCGTATCGGCAAGGGGCGAATGGCCTCAAACGCACAGGTGGCGGCCCTTGGCGGGCACCGACGTCTTGTCGGTTACCGATCCGAGTCATAGCTTTCACCTGTACGGCCCTTGCGAAACCACCCCTCCGCTTCTCTCGACGCGCAACCGCCCTCAGGAGGCCACGCCATGTACACCATCGCTTCCCACGACGCGGCAATGATCATCACCCAAATGGCTGACGACACGCAACTGGGCGGCGGTACCCACCGGGGCACCCGGGTGACGCGGGGAACCCGGGTCACCGCTCGGGGGACCCGGGTGACCCGCGCGACGTGGGTCACCACCTCCCAGGGTGACACGGAGGTGACCCTGCACACCAGGGGGATTTCGGACGGTAGGGGGACCCGGGTCACCCGCGGCACTCGCGTGACCCGCGGCACCAGGGTCACGCTGCAAGAGCGCGGAACTCGGGTGACCAGGGGAACCAGGGTCACGCGCGGCACCCGGGTGACGGCGCTGGAGTGCGGCACGCGGGTCACCCGCGGCACCCGGGTGACGAGGGGTACCCGGGTCACCTCGCTGCTCGACCGCGGCACCCGGGTGACGTCCCTGCTGGAGAACGGCACCCGCGTCACGCGGGGCACCAGGGTCACCCGCGGGACTCGCGTCACCTCGCTCGACTGCGGCACCCGCGTCACCAGGGGGACCCGCGTCACGCGCGGCACCAGGGTGACGGCGCTGGAGTGCGGCACGCGAGTCACCCGCGGCACCCGGGTTACCGCCCAGCTTGAGCGCGGAACCCGAGTCACGGCCGTATTGGAGAACGGCACCCGCGTCACCCGCGGCACCAGGGTGACTCGCGGCACCAGGGTCACCCGCGGTACCAGGGTCACGGCGCTGGAGTGCGGCACCCGCGTCACCAGGGGCACCCGAGTCACGCGCGGTACCCGGGTCACCGCACTGCTGGAGAACGGCACGCGCGGCACCAGGGTGACGGCACTGGACCGCGGCACCAGGGTCACCTCGCTCGACTGCGGCACGCGCGTCACGCGGGGCACCAGGGTCACCCGCGGGACTCGCGTCACCTCGCTCGACTGCGGCACCCGCGTGACCCGTGGCACCCGCGTGACCCGTGGCACCCGCGTGACCCGTGGCACCAGGGTCACCGCGCTGGACTGCGGCACGCGCGTCACCCGTGGCACGAGGGTCACTCGCGGCACCAGGGTCACGGCGCTCGACTGCGGTACCCGCGTCACCAGGGGCACGCGCGTCACCCGCGGCACCCGGGTGACCAGGGGAACCCGGGTCACCTCGGGCACGCGCGTCACCGCCGCCTGAGCAGAGAGCCGCCAGCAAGCCAGTACAAGCAGTACAGCCTCGGTCAGCTCTACCTCACGCGGCGGGTTCGCCCAGGTACGGCAGCCAGAGGGGGTCAGCGTCGACCACCCCGGCCAGTAACCGCCAGTGGGGCCCGCGCGGCGCGGTGGGGACCACGCGCAGGCGCCAGCCCAGTTCGGACAGCATCTTGTCGGCCTTGCGGTGGTTGCACTTGGCGCAGCAGGCCACGCAGTTGTGCCACGTGTGCGTCCCGCCCCGGCTGCGCGGGATGACGTGATCTATGGTCTCGGCGCGGCCGCCGCAGTAGGCGCAGCGGTGCCGGTCGCGGTGCATCAACCCGGCCCTGGTCAGGGGGACGCGGCCGCGGTAGGGGACCCGGACGTGCTTGCTGAGCCGGATCACCGAGGGGATCACCACGCTCGACGTCGCGGAGTGCACGGCCATGCCCGCCGGGTCACCGTGGACGACCTCGGCCTTGCCGCAGACGATGAGCACCACCGCGCGGCGCAGCGACAGCGCTGTCAGCGGCTCGAACGTGGTGTTGAGCAAGAGCACCCGGCGCCTGCCCCACGACGGTGCGGGCGGGTTCGGGACGGGGACACAGGGCGGGGCGGCCCGGGCGCGTGGCGGCAGATCGGGCGCCGAGGCGTCCGGATCCGGGCATAGCGTCGGCCCCGGCGCGTGCCCCGAGGGCGCGCCGGAGCGGGTCGGTTGTCGGTCTGGCACTCGACCACCTCCACCGGTGCTGCCTAAGTCGACCACACACCAGGCCCGGAGTGCACGTGTGTTCTGTGACGTGTCCCGGATCACCGGGCCAAATCACGGTGAACGCCGCTCGTGGACACCCGCTTCGACCGTTTCGCGGCGGCCGGCTATCGTCGGCGCCGATGACTGCCACGACCGCTCTCCTGCCCCCGGGGCCCCTGGCCCCCACCCAGCTCCCGTTCATGACGGAGCCGCCCAAGTGCCTCACCGAGGACGGCTCGTGGTGCGCCGAGGTGTGGCGGCTGACCGGCAACGAGTGGCTCGCCGCCTCGGCCGGGTGGCTGGTCGCCAAGCCGCTGAAGATCCTGCTGATCTTCGTGGTGGCGTTCGTGGTCCGGCTGATGGTGCGCAGGCTGATCGACCGGCTCACCTCGGGTGAGGGCAAGACGCCCGCGTTGCTGCGACCGCTCAAGGAGCGCGCGCCGCAGGCGTTGGGCGCGTTGGTGTCCGAGCGGCGCCAGCAGCGGGCCAAGACCATCGGCTCGGTGCTCAAGTCCCTGGTGACGTTCATCGTCTACGGGCTCGCGTTCATCATGGCGCTCGGCGAGCTCGGGGTGAACCTGGGACCGGTGATCGCCTCGGCAGGCATCGTCGGCGTCGCGCTCGGGTTCGGCGCGCAGAACCTGGTCAAGGACTTCCTGTCCGGCATCTTCATGATGCTGGAGGACCAGTACGGGGTCGGTGACGTGGTGGACGTCGGCCCGGCCAGCGGGACGATCGAGGCGGTCGGGCTGCGGGTGACGACGCTGCGCGACGTCAACGGCACCGTCTGGTACGTGCGCAACGGCGAGATCCTGCGGGTCGGCAACTCCAGCCAGGGGTTCGCGGTCGCGGTGGTCGACCTCCCGGTGGGCTACGGGGCGGACGTGGACTCGGTGATCGCGCTGCTCGGCCAGGTGATGATCGACGTGGCGGCCGAGGAGCCGTTCTCCTCCGACGTGATCGAGCCGCCCGAGGTGCTCGGCGTGGAGAAGGTGACCCCGGAGAGCGTGACCATCCGGATGACGGTGAAGGTGCGCCCCGGCAGGCAGTGGGCGGTGCAGCGGGCCCTGCGCGCGCGGGCCATGGGCGCGGTCGAGGAAGCCGGGATCCAGCCGCCGATGGGCAGGCTCTTCCCCCCGACCGCCCCGGCCTAGCGACCGGTGCGCGAGGATGGGTGTCGTGGGCACACCGTTTGACTCCGACTCCCCCACCGAGAACTTCTACGACGCGGTCGGGGGGGAGGACACCTTCCGCCGGGTCGTGGCCCGGTTCTACGTCGAGGTGGCGGCCGATGAGCTGCTGCGGCCGATGTACCCGGAGCAGGACCTCGGCCCGGCCGAGGACCGGCTCCGGCTGTTCCTGATGCAGTACTGGGGCGGGCCGCACACCTACTCCGACCAGCGCGGGCACCCGCGGCTGCGGATGCGGCACCAGCCGTTCACCATCGGCCCGAACGAGCGCGACGCGTGGCTGCGCTGCATGCGGGTCGCGGTGGACTCGGCAGGGTTGTCGGACGCGCACCGGGCGCGGTTGTGGCAGTACCTGGAGATGGCCGCGAACAGCATGCTCAACAGCTGGGTCTGACAGGGTCAAGATCACAGGTGCTGGGCGAGCCAGCGGCACCGCGGGCAGGATGGACAACCGTGCGACGATCCGCCGAGCCAGACCCCTCGGGTGAGCAAACCCCACACTGGTGGCAGCGGGCGGTGTTCTACCAGGTCTACGTGCGCTCGTTCGCCGATTCCGACGGCGACGGGGTGGGCGACCTGGAGGGCATCCGGTCCCGCTTGGGGTACCTGGAGCTGCTGGGGGTCGACGCGCTGTGGTTGACCCCGTTCTTCCGCTCCCCCATGGCCGACCACGGCTACGACGTGGCCGACCCGCGCGCGGTGGACCCGCTCTTCGGCGACCTGGCCGCGTTCGACCGGTTGGTGACCGACGCGCACGCGCACGGCATCAAGGTGACCATCGACGTGGTCCCGAACCACACGAGCGACCAGCACGCGTGGTTCCAAGAGGCACTGACAGCGCCACCGGGGTCGCGGGAGCGTCAGCGCTACCTGTTCCGGGACGGCCGGGGTGACGGGTCTCAGCCGCCGAACAACTGGGTGAGCGTCTTCGGCGGCCCGGCGTGGACGCGCGTGCCGGACGGGCAGTGGTACCTGCACCTGTTCACGCCTCAGCAGCCGGACCTGAACTGGGACGACTCCGAGGTCCGCGCCGACCTGGTCGCGACGCTGCGGTTCTGGCTCGACCGCGGCGTGGACGGGTTCCGCATCGACGTGGCGCACGGGATGGCCAAGCCTGCCGGGCTGCCGGACATGCCGGAGTACCTGCGGGCGGTGACCGGGGCGCAGGCGCACGGCGTCGACGACCCCCGGTTCGACAACGACGCGGTCCACGAGGTGCACCGGCTGATCCGCAAGGTGGCCGACGAGTACCCGGACAGCATGGCCGTCGGCGAGATCTGGGTGCAGACCGACGCCCAGTTCGCCAAGTACGTGCGGCAGGACGAACTGCACCTGGGCTTCAACTTCGCCTTGGTGGGCGCGGACTTCGACGCCGACGCGGTGCGCCGGGCGATCGACGTGTCCCTGGAGGCCGTGTCGCGCTCGTCCGCGCCGCCGACGTGGACGCTGTCGAACCACGACGTTGCCCGGCACGTGACCCGTTACGGCGGGGGCGAACTCGGGGCTCGGCGCGCGCGGGCGATGGCTCTTGTCGAGTTAGCGCTGCCTGGCGTGGTCTATCTCTACAACGGCGAAGAACTCGGTCTACCCAATGTGGACCTACCGGACTGGGCTTTGCAGGACCCGTTGTGGGAGCGGTCTGGTCATACCGACCGTGGCCGTGACGGTGCGCGGGTGCCAGTGCCGTGGGAGGGGTCAGAGCCGCCGTTCGCTTTCTCCGAGGGGACGAACACGTGGCTGCCGATTCCTGCGGAGTGGGCAGGGTTGACTGTGGAGAGACAGCTTGAGGACCCCGCGTCCATGCTGTCGCTCTACCGGCAGGCGTTAGAGCTACGCAAGACGCACGCGGGCTTCACCGGCACAGACATCGAGTGGTACGGCGCACCCCCCGGCTGTTTCGCTTACCGCCGCAAGGGCGGTGGGCTCATCTGCGCCCTCAACACCTCCGGCGCCCCGGTTCCACTGCCCCCAGGCGAGATCCTCTTGGCCTCAGGTCCCATCGACGGCACAGACCTGCCCCCAGAGACCGCCGTCTGGCTGGTCTGACGGTCCACAGAGGATTAGACGAGCAGCGGCAGGAGAGCGTGGCGGCGTCGGACCACGGCGCCGTAACGGGCATCTAGGCGCATCCAGGCGTCGGTAGCGGTGACGCGGATCTGGTCGTCTTCGTCATCGGTGAGGAAACCCATGCCGGACAGGGCGAAGAGGCAGCGGAGGGGGATCTTCACCTCTAGGCCGTCACCGGAGACCGTCAGCACTGTCTGGTCCAGGAGAGAAGCAGGCGGCGTTCCCTGAGGGCCCACGTTGTCCCGTGCGACGGCGATGCCCTTGTCCGCCAGCTCTGACACCGTCCGCGCGGGCAGCAGGTCCACGACCTGCCAGTGGCGCGTCGGGGGTAGCGCGGAACGCCACAGCATGTCGCGCGACAGGCCCGGGTCGAGGTGGTCGCCGCGGACCACGGCGAGGGCGGCGAGCAGCTCGTTGCCCGACACCGTCATGTCCGAGGGGTTGATGGTGCCGCGCGCGGTCCGGGTGGCGAGCACGTCGAACGGGGTCGCGACCCAGGCGTCGACCAGGTCGCCCTCTCGGGCGCGCAGCCGCACCACGGCCTGCTGGTCGAGGCGGACCGCCCTGGCGACGAACGCGCCGAGGTCGTCGCGGTCGGAACGGTCGGTGAAGCTCAGGTCAGGCACCATTGCCCCCGCTGTGCCAGGCGGCGAGGAAATCCCGCTCGGTGTCGGTGATGCGGCGTGGTTTGCCGCTGGTCAGGTCGTACGGTGCGAGCGTCGTCGACGCCGTTACCGCTACCGGGTCGGCCTCGGTCGGGCCGCTGCGGACGGCGTAGTCGAGGACGAAGTACGCGGCCCGGATCTCGCGAACGGACATCTCAATGCGTAAGACGCCACCGTTGGCGTAGAGCGGGGCCCGGTAGTCCACGACCAGCTTGGCCACGACCACGCCGCGGGCGAGGTCATCGGCCCCGCGCAGCGATGCCTCGTGGAAGAGCAGGTCGACCCTGGCCTCTTCCAGCAACGTCACCGTGTTGGCGTGGTTGACGTGCCCGAACACGTCCATGTCCGACCAGCGCGGCCGCACCTCGGCGACGAAGACACCCAACGACTACCCCTCCAAGCTGCCCGATCCAGCGAGTCCTCAGGCAACCCTATCTGTCCCCGGTCGCGGACCGGTTCGGCCCGCGACCAGGGGACAGGGACTAGCGGACCATGCTGCGCACCTGGCGCGCGGCCACCGACAGGGTGGCCAGGTCGAGCCTGCCGGAGGCGTGGATCTCCTCCAGCGCCGTCCGCGACCGGGACAGGCGGGACGCGTTCGCCCGCTCCCACGTCGCGATCTTGTCCTCGGCGGGCTCGCCGGGATCGCTCTGGCGCAGCACGTCGAGGGTGATCGCCCGCAACGACGAGTACAGGTCGTCGCGCAGGGCGAGCCTGGCCAGGGCGTGCCAGCGGTTCCCGCGCTCCAGCGCGCTGACCGAGGTCAGCATCTGGTCGACGCTGAGGTGGTCCGACAGCGCGTAGTACAGCTGCGCGGTCTCCAGCGGGCTGCGCTCGGACTCCAGCCCGGCGTCGCGCTCGGCCAGCTCCGACACCTCGGTGATGTCGAGCAGGCCGTACTCGTCGAGCAGGCCCGAGACCCGCTTGGCCAGCGGTTCCGGCACCCCGGCGGCGACCATCCGCTCGGCGTCCACATCGGCCTCCTCGCGGGCCCGCCCGCGCAGCAGGTCGTGCACCTTGGGCGCCAACTCGCCGACCACCCGGTGGAAGCGGCTGATCTCCGCGCCCACCGCCAGCGGCTGCGGCCGGTTCGACAGCAGCCACCGCGACGCGCGGTCGAGCAGCCGCCGCGACTCCAGCACCATGGCGTCGGTGACGTCGGTCGGCACCGCGTTGTCCAGCGCGTGGATCTCCGCCCACAGCGACCGCAGGTCGTAGACCCTGGTCGCCACCGCGAACGCGCGCACCGCGTCGGTCGCGCTGGCGCTCATCTCCTCGGCCAGCCGGAACGGGAACGAGATGCCCGCGCCGTCGACGACCTCGTTGACCAGCAGCGTCGTGGTCACCTGCCTGCGCAGCGGGTGCGCGCCGATGGCCGCGCCGAAGCGCTGCCGCAGCTGGCTCGGGAAGTACTCCGAGAGCCTGCGGGCGAACACGTCCTGGTCGGGCAGGTCGCTGGCGAGCACGTCCTCCTTGAGCGCCAGCTTCACGTGCGCCAGCAGCGTCGCCAGCTCCGGGGAGGTCAGGCCGTCGCCCGCCTTCTCCAGGGCCTTGAACTGCTCGCGCGAGGGCAGCGCCTCCAGCCGCCGGTCGAAGCCGTCCTGGTCCTGCTGGAGGTGGTCGACGAGCCTGGCGTGCACCGACAGCATCGGACCCGCGTGCGCCCGGCTGACGCCGAGCACCGCGTTCTGGGCGTAGTTGTCGGCGAGCACCAGGTGGCCGACCTCGTCGGTCATCTCGGCCAGCACCGCGTCGCGGCTCGCCCGGTCCAGCTCGCCGTCGCGGACCAGGTGGTCGAGCAGGATCTTGATGTTGACCTCGTGGTCGGAGCAGTCGACGCCCGCGCTGTTGTCCAGCGCGTCGGTGTTGACCTTGCCGCCGGTGCGGGCGAACTCGATGCGGCCGCGCTGGGTCAGGCCCAGGTTGCCGCCCTCGCCGACGACCTTGACCCGCAGCGCGGCGCCATCGACCCGGAGCGCGTCGTTGGCCTTGTCGCCGACGTCCGCGTGGTTCTCCGTGCTCGCCTTGACGTAGGTGCCGATGCCGCCGTTCCACAGCAGGTCGACCTCGGCGAGCAGGATGGCCTTCATCAGCTCCTGCGGGGACAACTTGCCGGTGTCCTCCGGCAGGCTCAACGACCGCGCCACCTCCGGGGTGACCGGGATGGCCTTGAGCGTGCGCGGGTAGACACCGCCACCCTCGCTGATCAAAGACCGCTCGTAGTCGTCCCAAGAGGAGCGGGGCAGCTCGAACAGCCGCTTGCGCTCGTTGAAGCCAACGGCCGGGTTCGGGTTGGGGTCGAGGAAGATGTGCCGGTGGTCGAAGGCGGCCACGAGGCGGATGTGCTCGGACAGCAGCATCCCGTTGCCGAACACGTCACCGGACATGTCACCGACACCGACCACGGTGAACGCCTCGGACTGGGTGTCGACACCCAACTCGCGGAAGTGCCGCTTCACCGCCTCCCACGCGCCCTTGGCGGTGATGCCCATGGCCTTGTGGTCGTAGCCGACCGAGCCGCCGCTGGCGAACGCGTCCCCGAGCCAGAAACCGCGGCTGACCGCGACCTCGTTGGCGATGTCGGAGAACGTCGCGGTGCCCTTGTCGGCCGCCACCACCAGATAGGTGTCGTCGGCGTCGTAGCGCACCACGTCCCGCGCGGGCACGACCTCGCCCGCGTCGAGGTTGTCGGTCAGGTCGAGCAGGCCCGCGATGAACATCCGGTAGCAGGCGATGCCCTCGGCCAGGTACGCCTCGCGGTCCAGGCTCGGGTCCCCGGTCGGGGTCGGCGGGCGCTTCACCACGAACCCGCCCTTCGCGCCGACCGGCACGATCACCGCGTTCTTCACCGCCTGCGCCTTGACCAGGCCGAGCACCTCGGTCCGGAAGTCCTCCCTGCGGTCCGACCAGCGCAGACCACCGCGGGCGACCGCGCCGAAGCGCAGGTGCACGCCCTCGACCCTGGGCGAGTAGACGAAGATCTCGAACCGCGGCCGCGGCTCGGGCAGGTCCGGCACCGAGCGCGGCTCCAGCTTCACCGCCAGGTACGACCGGGGGGCGCCGTCGGCGTCGCGGACGTAGTAGGTGGTGCGCAGGGTCGCCTTGATCACCGTGAGCAGGCTGCGCAGGATCCGGTCCTCGTCGAGGCTGGTGACCCCGTCGATCATCTCCGAGATCTCCGCGGTCCTGGTGCCCGCCTGCGCGTGGCGGGACTCCTCCGACAGGGCCGGGTCGTAAGCGACCTCGAACAGGCGCACGAGCGCGGTAGCGATACCGGTGTGCGCGAGCACCGCGTCCTCGATGTACTCCTGCGAGTACGGCGTGCCTGCCTGGCGCAGGTAACGCGAGTAGGCGCGTAGCACCACCGCCTGCCGCCAGGTGAGACCGCCGCGCAGCACCAAGGCGTTGAAGCGGTCCGGCTCGGCGTCACCGCGCCAGATCGCCGCGAACGCCTCCTGGAAGTCGACCCTGAGGCGGTCCAACTCGTCGGCGTCGCGGCCGTCGAGCACCGTCGGCTCGATGCGCAGGCCGAAGTCGTAGATCCACCAGCGGCTGCCGTCCTCGCGGCGCAGCTCGTACGGGCGCTCGTCGACCACCTCGACGCCCATGTTCTGCAGCACCGGCAGCACCTGCGACAGAGTGATCCCCTCGCCGGTCAGGTACAGCTTGAAGCGGCGCTCCCCCGGCACGGCGTCCTGCGGGACGTAGAACGACATCCGCAGGTCGGACTCGCCGTCCAGGCTGCGCAGCCGGTGCAGGTCGGCCAACGCCTCCGCGGCGCTGAAGTCCTCCTTGTACGCCTCCGGGAACACGCTGGCGAAGCGCTGCCCCAGCTCGGTGGCCGACTCGGACCCCACCTGCGACCCGGCCCGTGCCTGCTCGCGCTGCTCGGCGAACACGGCCTCGACCAGCCGGTCGTCCCAGCCGCGCACGGCCTCGGTCAACCGCTCCTGGATGCGCTGCACATCCGGGTCGACGTGGCGGCCCGGGTCGGTGTGGACGATGAAGTACACCTGCGCCAACGGCGACTCCCCCAGCCGCGTGCTGAACTCCAGGTTCGTGCCGCCCAACTCGTCGAGCAGCACCTCCTGCATCGCGATGCGCGAGGTCGTGGTGTAGCGGTCGCGGGGGAGGAAGATCAAGCACGAGAAGAACCGGTTGTACGGGTCGCGGCGCAGGAACAGCCGCAGCCTGCGCCGGTCGGCCAGGGCGAGCACCCCGGTCGCGGTCGCGTAGAGGGCGTCCTCGGTCGTGGAGAACAGCTCGGCGCGCGGCCAGTTCTGGATGACCTCGAGCATCCGCTGCCCCGAGTAGGACTCCAGCGGGAACCCGGCCTGGTGGATCACCTCGCGCACCCGGCGGGCCACCACGGGGATGTCCAGGACGTCCTCGTGCAGCGCGTTGCCGGTGAACACGCCGAGGAAGCGGTGCTCGCCGGTGACCTTGCCGTCCTCGCCGAAGGTCTTCACCCCGACGTAGTACGGGTAGGTCGAGCGGTGCACCGTCGACGGCGCGCTGGCCTCGGTGAGGACCAGCAGCCGCGGGGCGAGCGCGTAGGCGACCGAGTCGGGACCCGCGGTGAGGCTGCGGGCAGCGAGGCTGTCCTGGCGCAGGACACCCAGGCCAGAGGCCAGCACGGCGCGCAGAGCGGGCTCACCCTCGTCGGTGACCAACTCGTTGCGGCGGTAGCCGAGGAAGGTGAAGTGCCCGTCGGCGAGCCAGCGCAGCAACGCCGCCCCGTCGCGGACCTCCTCACCGTCGAGCGGCGGCGGGGTGGCCTCCAGCTCGTCGGCGAGCACCTTCGCCGCGCTGGTCATCTTGGCGGTGTCCTCGACCACCTCGCGCACGTCGTTGAGGACGCTGAGCAGGCCGTTCTCGATCTCCCGGGCCCGGTCGACATCGGTGATCAGGTCGACCTCGATGTACATCCACGACTCGGCGAACGCGTCGGTCGGCGGCGCGGCCGCGTCGCAGGTCGGCAGCACCTCCTTGAGGCCACCGGCCAGGTCGCGGCGCACCACCACGATCGGGTGCACCACGCGCTGCACCTGGACGCCGCGGCGCACCAGCTCGGCGCTGACCGACTCGACCAGGTAGGGCATGTCATCGGTGACGATCTGGACAACGGAGCCGTGGGAGGTCCAGCCGTCGGTGGCCGCGGCCGGGTTGAGCATCCGCACCGCGGGCCTGCCCTTGATCCGGGCCTCGCCCAGCCGCAGGTGCGAGCGGACCGCCCCGACGAGGTCGACCGGGTCGTCCCCGATGACCTCCTCCGGCGGGATGTAGCGGAAGTACAGGCGAATCAGGTCCGCGATGTCGGGCGCCTGCGTGGCCGCCCGCTCGATGAGGTCGTCTCTTGTCTGTTCCGGGCTGGTGCTGACCGGCCGCCCCACCGACGTCGAACCGTCGCCGTTGACGGCTCCATCGATGCGGGGCGGTGTACCAGTCGAGGTCATGGTGTTCCTTGGCTCCACGCTTGGCGGCACGCCGCTGTGCCGCATGCATCCCCCACATTAGTGCCGCCCGACCCCGCTTCCGCACGTCGGGACCGACCACCAGTCGCGCGTGACGTGGTGTTTCGCGAGGTGGGAACGCCGCGTTCCCACCACCGTGGCACACCGTCCACCTGCCGGTGACCCGGTGTCGCGGACCCGCCACCACCCCGCTCCGACAGTGCCCGCCGCCGTCCACCCACTGGGACGACAAATCCCGATCACTGCTCCGCGCCGCGGCCCCGGTGGTCACGCCTCGGACCGTGTGGCGGAGGAACGTTCGGGGATCGGTGAAACCTGGGTGGGTGTGGGAGGTGGCTAGGTGCCTTGCGTGCGGTGCTTCCGGGGGCGCGGGGTCCGGGGTCAGCCGCTTTCGAAGTCGGCGGGGGCCCATTCGGAGGAGCGGTGGCGGCCGCGGGGGTCGGTGGGGTTGGGGGTGCGGTCGGCGCGGCGGGATCTGGGGCGGTCGCCGGGTTCGGCGGCTCGGGCGTCGGCGGCCCAGGTGGTGCCGTCGGCGGGGTCGGGCCAGTCGGCCTGGTCGGGCCAGTGCGACTCGGTGGACAGGCGGGACCAGCGGGGGAGCTCGCCGGTGGGGTGGGTCTTGGCCGCGTCCGCGCGGGGTTTGCGCAGTTCTGCGGAGTAGTGGACCTGGGTGCCGATCGTGCGGTCGGACTCGGGCAGGGGACCGGTCGGCTCGTCGTCAGCGGCGGCCGGGGCCTCCGGCTGGGCAGGCGGCCAGGCGGCGGGCTCGGGTGCCTGCTCCGGTTCGCCGATGGTGGGGGCCTTGGGCCAGTCGTCGGTCCAGGCGGAGTCGCGGTCGTCGCCGGGCTGGTCGGGTTGGGTGGCCTTGAAGGCGACCAGCGCCTCGGCCAGCAGGTCGGCCAACCCGCTGGGGTTGGTGCGCTCCCGGCGCCCACTGGGCGTCCGCCGCCGCCGGGACGGCAGGTCGACCAACTCGGGCTGGTCGTCGTCCTCGTCCTTGGCGGTCTCGGTGGCCGCGGAGGTGGTGCGGGGTAAGCCCCGCAGCCGGGCGGCGAAGTCGATGGCCCGCCGCTCATCCGCCGACGCTGCGGGCTCGACCGTCACCTGCCCGGCCGCCCGCACCCCGCTCTCCTGCCCGACCTGCCGTGGCCGACCCGACTCGCCCCCACCTGGCGGCTCGTCCTGGCCGGAACCCGGCACCTCGACCGCGCTCGGCCCCGACGGCCCGGACCCGACCGGGAGTCCGGCTTCCAGCCCGAACGGGCTCGACGCCTCGACCCGGCTCCACGGCTCGGCACGGCTCGACTCGACCCGCGGGCTCACCTCGCCAGGTGCCGTGACCTGGGCGGCGAGGCTGGGCGGCTGCTCGACCTCCGGTGCCGTGGGGTCGGGGTCCGCAGGCGGGACCTCGTCCGGGGTGGCGGGTTCGGGGATGTCCGGGGTCTTCGGCGGTTGCGGGATCTGCTCCGGCTCCCGCGGCTCGGTCCCGGGGACCGAGGCGTGCGCCCAGCGCGGGTCGTCGGGATCGGGCTCCAACGAGGACGGCAGCATCGGCGGGGCGGGCAGATCGGTACCGACGAGGGCGTTGGGGTCGTAGTAGTAGTCGTCCCCCTCCGGCGCCCTGCGCCTGCCGCCGCCCTCGACGGTGACACCGAACCGGCTCAGCACCGAGTTGACCCCGGCGCCAGCGTCCACAGTGGACTTCACGGGGGTGTCGTCCGCCTTGGCCCGACGAGCGGCCCGACGCCCGATCGCGCCTGCCCGGGCGGCGGGTTCGTCCGCCGCGGGCTCCTCGGGATCGGTGGTCCGCACGGTGTCCACGGCCCAGCGCCCCTGCGCCGACTCCGGCTCGGTGGACGCGTCGGCCGCCGTCCGCGGGCTGGTCGGCGCGGGGATCACCGGTGCGGGCGGGAGCACGGGAGCGGGCGGGGTGGCGGGGATGGTCGGGTTGTCGTCGGCCAACGACAGGTCGGGGGTGGCCCGCGCGTCGTCGATCACGCCGGAGTCGTGGCGTGCCGGGCGGATCGCGCGCACGGCCTTGTCGGTCAGCGGGACCGTCTTGGCGGTGGTCGGCGACCTGCGCAGCCGATCGGTCCGCCGCAGCACCGCGGGCGGCGGGCTGGCGGGCTCCGGCACCGTCAACGCGGTCCTGGCGGCGAGCAGCAGCGCCTCGATGCCCTCGTGCGGGCCGTCGACCGTGCCGGGCAGCGCCGCGACACCGGTGCTGATGGTGAGTTCGTGCCCCTGGTCATCGATCAGCCACTGGGCGTCCGGCGCGGTCTCCCGGATGGCGGCGGCCAGCGCGGCCGCCTCGGCGAGGGTGGTCGACGGCAGCAACACCGCGAACTCCCCGCGGTCCGACCGCAGCAACTCGGCGTCGGACGGCGCCAGGTCCCGCACGTGGATCGCCAACGCGTTGAGGGTGACCTCTCCCCCCACCGGCAACGGCGGCTCTTCGGGCTCGACCGGCTCGGCGGTCCCCTTGGGCCACACCCGAACCAGCGTCACCGCGAACATCTCGACCGGCGTCGCCTCATGCCGCGTCGGCGCTACCTCGTGCCGCGTCGCCGACGCGTCCTTGCGCCCCTCAGCCTCTCGCCGCTTCTCCCGCCGCGACCCGGCTCCACGCAAGACGCCGTCTTGCGGCACTTCCGCGCTCGACGAGTCGGGCACGGCCTCCTCGGACGAACCCGCAGCGAGCGGTCGACCCTTCGAGCCCTTGCCATCCGACGCCCTGCGCGAACCACTGCCCTGCCCAGCCTTGCGCCGGTCAGCAGCGGAGCGATCTTGCCGGGCGGCTGGCTCTTGCCGAGGCGCCGCGGGCTCTTGCCCCGCCTGACCAGGCAGGGGTGGTGCGTGGCTCACTCCCGCAGCGGCATCCGAACCGTGCTCACGCGCCGTCGAGTCCGGCTGGGCCACCACGGTCGGCACCGCACCGTGCCCGAGCACGCCGTGCTCGATCACCTCTTGTCTGGCCTGCCCCGGAGCATCCGTCTCGTGAGCCACGGTCTCGTTCGGCACGCCGCCACCCGGTCCACCGCCGCTCAGTCCACCGCCACTCGGAACAGCACTGCTCGGCACGTCATCGGTCTGCCCAGCGCTGCTCGGTACCGCGCGACTCGACACAGCGCGGCTCGACACAGCACTGTGCGATGCGCCGTGGGCCGCGGTGTCGAGTGCTACCGCGGTGTCGACGACCGTGTCATCGGAGACCGCGGTGCCAGAGACCCCAGTGCCGGAGACCCCGGTGCCAGAGACCCCAGTGCCGGAGACAGCGGTGCCGGGAACGGCGGTGTCGAGGACTGCGGTGTCGGGAACCGCGCCATCGTGCGGCGCGGCCTCGTGCTTGGCCCCCGCCGAGGACTCCCCCGGCATCGAACTCCCGAGCGAGGCCAACTCCCGCAGCGACGCCCGACGCCGCGACGTCCCGGTCGGAGTTCCCCCGCCCTGGCCCGTCCCGTGCCGCGCGCCCTCACGGCGAGACTGCTCCTGCCGTGCGCCCTCGTGCCGATTCCCCTCGCGCTGAGCGCGGTCCTCGTGGCTCTTGCGACCGCCCCGCTCGACGGACTTGGTCTCCGCGGCCTCGGTCTTGACCTCGGGCGACGCGGTCGTGCGGACGGTGGCGCGCAGCAGCGAGACC
This sequence comes from Actinokineospora cianjurensis, assembly GCF_003663795.1. Lineage (NCBI taxonomy): Bacteria > Bacillati > Actinomycetota > Actinomycetes > Pseudonocardiales > Pseudonocardiaceae > Actinokineospora > Actinokineospora cianjurensis. The sequence continues at coordinate 40,560 of NZ_RCDD01000004.1, read as the reverse complement.
ACGCTCTCCGGGTCGACGACCGCACCCACCTCGGCGACCAGCAGGCCCCTGGCGGTGGACGCGGCACGCAGGTACCGGTATTCGGCGGCCCGCGCCGAACGCAGCGCGTGCAGCGCCTCGCCGGGGTGGCCCGCTTCCTCCTCGGCGTGCGCCAGGAAGGTCCACGCGTCGGCGGCCAGGGAGTCGAGACCGTGCCGATCGGCGAGGCGGACCACGTCGACCAGCATGGCGCGACCCAGTTCGGCCCGCCCCGAGGGCAGGTGGACCCGACTCGCCATGGCCAACCGGAGCCTGCCCAGCGCCAACGCGGAGGTGGCGCGGACGGGCTCACCGAGCACCGTCGCGGCCACCACGGTGGCCTCGTCGATGTCGCCGTCGTCGAGCAACGCGCAGACCATCTCCAGGACGAGCCTGGCCTTGGCGAGCCCGCCCTCGACGCCGATGGCGCTGAGCCGGGTGAGCAGCGCAAGGCCCTCACGAGCGACCTCGGTCGCCGCCTCGGTATCGCCGTGGCGACGGTGGTACGAGGCGGCCCGGACGCAGAGCAGGGCCCGTTCGAGCTTGCGCGCGTCCTCGCTGAGCGCGTCGTCGGCGGCCAACAGTCGATCGGCCTCGGCGAGCGCGTCCTCCAGGTCGTCGCGCCGCCCGACGTGCCCGGCGCAGGCGACGAACTGGCCGAGCGCCAGCGCCCTGGTGGCCGGGGCCGCCGTGGTGGCGCGCAGCACCGGCCGCAGCAGCTCGCTGCCCGCGAGGGGCTCGCCGAGCACGCGAGCGCACGCGGCGAGCGCGACCCGCACGGCGGCGGCCCGTTCGACCAGGCCACCGCCGGTGACCGCGCGCAACGCGGCGAGCGCGGGCTCGACCGCCTCCGCGTGCCTGCCCAACCGGACCAGGCCGGTGCCCAGCAGCACCTGCGCCGTGGTCGTGGTCGCGGCGTCGGCGGCGCCGGAGCGCAACGAACGGTCGGCGAACTGGACCGCCAGTTCCGGCGCGCTCCACCGCAGCCGGTCGGCCGCGGCCACGAGTGCCGCGCACTCGGCCGCGTCCGCCGCCGGTAACTCGTTCCAGGCCGCCACGTCGCCGCTCCCCGTCTAGTCCCGGGTGAGCTTGCGGTAGGTCACCCTGTGCGGTCGAGCGGCATCGGCGCCGAGCCGGTCGACCTTGTTGCGCTCGTAGCCCTCGAAGTTGCCCTCGAACCAGAACCACTTCGACGGGTTCTCCGGGGTGCCCTCCCAGGCCAGGATGTGCGTGCAGGTGCGGTCGAGGAACCACCGGTCGTGGGAGATGACCACCGCGCAGCCCGGGAACTGCTCCAGGGCGTTCTCCAGCGACCCGAGGGTCTCGACGTCCAGGTCGTTCGTCGGTTCGTCGAGCAGGATCAGGTTCCCGCCCTGCTTGAGCGTGAGCGCCAGGTTCAGCCGGTTGCGCTCACCGCCGGACAGCACGCCCGCGGGCTTCTGCTGGTCAGGCCCCTTGAACCCGAACGCGCTGACGTAGGCGCGCGACGGCATCTCGACCTGGCCGACCTGGATGTAGTCGAGGCCGCCGGAGACGGTCTGGAACACGGTCTTGGCCGGGTCGATGTTCGCCCTGCCCTGGTCGACGTAGGAGAGGCTGACCGTCTCGCCGATCTTGACCACACCGTCGTCCGCCTTCTCCAGGCCGACGATGGTCTTGAACAGCGTGGTCTTGCCGACGCCGTTGGGGCCGATCACGCCGATGATGCCGTTGCGCGGCAGGTCGAAGCTGAGGCCGTCGATGAGCACCCGGTCGCCGAAGCCCTTGCGCAGCTTGTCGACCGCGACGACCACGTTGCCCAGGCGCGGGCCCGGCGGGATCTGGATCTCCTCGAAGTCGAGCTTGCGGGTCTGCTCGGCCTCGGCGGCCATCTCCTCGTAGCGGTCGAGGCGGGCCCGGGACTTGGTCTGCCTGGCCTTGGCGTTGGAGCGGACCCAGGCCAACTCGTCGCGCAGCCGCTTCTGCAGCTTCTGGTCCTTCTTGCCCTGGACCGCCAGCCGCTCGGCCTTCTTCTCCAGGTAGGTGGAGTAGTTGCCCTCGTAGGGGTAGAGCCTGCCGCGGTCGATCTCCAGGATCCACTCGGCGAGGTTGTCCAGGAAGTACCGGTCGTGGGTGACGGCGAGGACGGCACCGGCGTACTGCGCGAGGTGCTGCTCGAGCCACAGCACGCTCTCGGCGTCGAGGTGGTTGGTGGGTTCGTCGAGCAGCAGCAGGTCGGGCTTGGACAGCAGCAGCTTGCACAGCGCGACCCGGCGGCGCTCACCACCGGACAGGACGGTCACGTCGGCCTCTGGCGGCGGGCACCGCAGCGCGTCCATGGCCTGCTCCAGCTGGGAGTCGAGGTCCCAGGCGTCGGCGTGGTCGAGCTCCTCCTGGAGCCTGCCCATCTCCTCCATCAGCTCGTCGGAGTAGTCGGTCGCCATCAGCTCGGCGATCTCGTTGAACCGGTCGAGCTTGCCCTTGATCTCACCGAATGCCTCCTGGACGTTGCCCAGGACGGTCTTCTCCTCGTTGAGCGGGGGCTCCTGCTGCAGGATGCCGACGGAGTAGCCGGGGGTGATGAAGGCTTCCCCGTTGTTCGGCTGGTCGAGGCCGGCCATGATCTTGAGCACGCTGGACTTGCCCGCGCCGTTGGGACCGACCACCCCGATCTTCGCCCCGGGGAAAAACTGGAGGGTCACGTCATCAAGGATGACCTTGTCCCCGTGCGCCTTGCGCACCTTCTTCATGGTGTAGATGAACTCGGCCATGTTCGCGATCGTAGAGGCGTCGGCCCGGGCGCTTGAGCGCGACCGGGGGGACGGGGCACCCGGCGGGGCGCTCCCGAGGTGGTCAGTGGTCTCGGAGAGCGTGGACGAGCTCGTCCTTGGACATGCTCGACCGGCCGTCGATGTCGAGTTCGGCGGCGCGCTTGCGCAGGTCGTCGACGGTCCAGTCGTCGTAAGACCCGGCGCGGCCGCCCCTGGCACCGACGGTGTCCCTGCCCTCGGCGGCAGCGGCGTTGGCGATGCGCGCGGCCTTCTCCTTCGAGTCGCCCTGCTCGCGCAGCTCCCGGTAGAGCTCTTCGTCCTTGATGCTGGGGTTGGGCATCGGGGGCCTCCGTCCTGGTTCAGCGGCAGAGGTGCCCTGGTCGCCGACGCGGTAAACACCTCAGGCCGCCAACGCGGCAGGCGCGGGCCGGTCGAGCTGGGTGAGCGGCTCGGCTGGCCCGGTCCACTCCTCGTGCTCGATGGCGACCTGCTGGAACACGAGGTCCGCGCCGATGGAGCGCGCGTCGACCTTGGCGTCGAACCGCTGCTTGTCGCCGTTGTCGTACTGGCGCAGCGAGAGCTTGCCGTGCACGACCACGCGGGCGCCGGAGCGCAGCGTCCTGCTGACCGCCGCGCCGAGGGTGTCCCAGCAGTTGACGGTGAAGTACATCGGGTTGGCGTTGACCCAGGTGCGCTGGTCCGGGTCGTACCGGCGTTCCTTGGTGAACAGCCGGAACCGCACGAGGTCCTTGTCGTCGCCGTAGCGGCGGTGGGTGACCTCGCCGGTGACCCGCCCGACCAACGTGATCATGGTCTCGTTCATCTCGCCCTCCTGGTCCGTCGTGGTGACAGGTCCAGCTTCTGGTGGGCGGCGGGTGGCCGTCGAGAGCGGTCGACCGAGCTGTGGATGAGTCGGGGGGTTGTGGACAACTTGGGGTCAGTGCGGGTTCTTGCCGTCGGCGAGCTGGCGCAGCATGGCGTTGTAGGCGTCGAGGTCGTCGGAGGTGCCCTCGTCGACCCGGCGGTCCGAGCGGCGGGCCTCCCGGTCGTCGGCGCGCGACCACTGCACGAGCAGGGCGATGAGCACGAGCAGCAGCGGGATCTCCCCCGATGCCCAGGCGATGCCGCCGCCGAGTCGCTGGTCGGCGAGCAGGTCGGTGTTCCACGGCAGGCCGAGGCCCTGGTAGAAGCGCTCGCCGACGACGGTCTGCATGCTCATCAGGATGACCCCGAAGAACGCGTGGAACGGCATAGAGGCGAAGACCAGTCCCAGCTTGCCGAGGTGGGGCAACCTGCGCGGCGCGGGATCGATTCCGATCACGGGCCAATAGAAGATGTAGCCCACGAGGAGGAAGTGGGCGTTCATGACCAGGTGCGCCCAGTGTTCCTCTAGTGCCGAGTCGAACAAGCCGGTCAGGTAGAGGCCGTAGAACGATCCGACGAACAGCACCAACGCGACGACCGGGTGCGTGAGGAACCTAGACACCGGTGAGTGCACGAACGCCAGCAGCCACTCACGAGATCCTGGCGTTCCATCTTTACCTGCGCGCGGTAGTGCCCTCAGCGCCAGTGTCATCGGTGCGCCTAGGACAAGCAGCACCGGCGCCAGCATGGACAGCATCATGTGCGCTTCCATGTGGATGCTGAACATGGCGGGCGAGTACTTGCCGAAGCCGGACGAGGTCGCGAAGAGGACCACAAGGCACCCGGCGAGCCATGCCACCAGCCTGCCCACCGGCCACGCGACGCCCTTGGCGCGCAGCCGCAGGAACCACCGCACGTAGGCCGCGGCGAGCACGATCGCGAGAGTGCCGAAGACGAGGTCGAATCGCCACGCGAACAGCAGGTTCCCCAGCGAGGGCGCCTCGGTGAGGGGGTAGCCCAGCGCGAGCTCGACCCGGCCCGGTTCGGCGGCGCCGGTCTCCGGGGGTGGGGTCCTGGCGAGCGCGGCCGCGATGCCGATCGTCAGGAGCATGATCAGCACTTCGATCGCCGCGAGCCTCGCGAGTGCGCCACCACTACCGGTCTCTACTACCGCGCGCACTCCGCGTTCCCGTTGCAGATAACCGAAAACGCCCAAGATGAGCAGGGCGGCGGTCTTGGCCAGAACGAGGCCGCCGTACCAAGAGGTGAATAGGGCGTCCAACGGCAACCGCACCAGCGCGTTGACCACACCCGAGACCGCCATGACGATCCAGCACGCCAACGCGACCCGCGAGAACCGGGTAGCCGCCAGACCTAGGTGCTCTGCGCGACGACGACCGTGAGCGAGCAGTGCCACAAGGCCGCCGACCCATAGAGCGGCGGCGACAAGGTGGAACAAGAGGCTGTTGGTGGCCATGTCGTGCTGACCGCCGCTAGAGGAATGCCCGGTGACCGCGACGGGCACAATGCCTACGACAGCAATGACAAACAGTGCCGCGGTCCAGTTCCAGGTGAGCACGAACCGTGTCGCGATCAGCACTACGAGTGCGATCCCCGCCGTGAGCAGCCATGCCTGTGCTTGCGAGAGAGACCCAACGAGGGTGAACAGAACGTCGCCGCGTAGGACAGTCGTGATGGACCTACCGACAGCGTCAGCGGCGGTGAACGGTGCTGACACGAGCGCACCGATGAACCACACCACCGCGCCCCAGGTGGCCATGCGCAAGGCGGCGTAACCGCCGACGTCGAGAACACCGGATCGTTGCGGCGGGACAAGGAAAGCCGCGAACAACAGGCTCCCGACGGTGATGACACAGCCGATCTCGGTCAGGACCCGCACGACCGTCAACGCGTGCTCGGTGAACGCGTCCGGCGTGGGCAGGCCCTGCAAGACATACCGGTCACCACCGGACGCGGCGACGAGCGCGGCACCCACGAGGGCGGCCAGCAGCCCACCGACCACGAGCAGCGGGGCCAGGCCCGATCCCGGTCGACGGGTCTCGGTGGAGCTGTCAGCAGACACGGGTCGAGGGTAGTAGCCCGGTCCGGGCACGCCGAGAAGCGCTGATTCACAACCCGCCGTGCTTGGGTAATCACACACCGGCGGCGAGGTATTACCGTATGCGTCGTGAGGCGGACTCTTGTCGCTGTCGTCGGCATCGGCCTGCTGGCGGCGTGCGGTGCCCCGGTGGCGGGCCGCCCCGTACCCGCCGCAGGCTTCGGCGCGGTGACCCCACCCGCGACGTCAATCAGCGTTCCGTCACCGCTATCCCTCGACGGTGTGAACCTGTGTGGGCTACTGACCGCGGACGACCTCGCCCCGGCGGGCGGCCTCGTCGGCGCACCCCGCACCCGCACGGAGACGTTCCCCGAATCCTGCGGCTTCCCCCTCGGCAACGGCGCCGCCAGCGACCTCGCCCTGGTAGCCCTGCACAAACCCCTCACCCAGGTCCGCCAAGACCAACCGAACGGACACGCCGAGTCCACCCTCGGATACCCCACGTGGCTCCACTGCACAGTCACCGACGGTTACCGCACCTGCACCGCGACGGTAGAGGTCCGCCCCGACCGATCTCTCCTGGTGGCGGTCGACAAACGCGACGTATCCGAGGCCGCCCTCGTGCGTATCCTTCAGCCGCTGACCGAACACGCGGTAACCAGACTCCCGCGCGCTTAGCGCAACGGCCCTACCCCGAACGGACGCATCAGAGCGGCGTTCGTCACCCGATCAGTTCCAAGCGGAAACGGTGAGCCGCCCTCGAACGATCAGACCCGTGAGCGGACTACTGTGCGGCCTCGGCCGCACGCCCAGCCCCCGTAGCTCAGCGGATAGAGCAGGAGCCTTCTAAGCTCTTGGCCGCAGGTTCGAGTCCTGCCGGGGGCACGAGCTCTGGCGACCTGTGTTCGCGGAATGCGCGAACCAGGTCGCTCGTCATTTCATCTGGGGGGCGACCCCCAGACCCCCGAAGCCGGCGCTACGCGCGGGGCGGTGCGGGGCGCGCCGGGGGGCTCATTGTGTTGGCCACGCACGTTCGCGGAATGCGCGAACCAGGTCGCTCGTCATTTCATCTGGGGGGGGCGACCCCCAGACCCCCGAAGCCAGCGCTACGCGCGGGGTGGGGTTGGGGGCGGTGCGGGGCGCGCCGGGCGGCGCGGGGGGCTCGGCGGGGTGGGTTGGACGCGGAGTGCGGGGTGCGCCGGGGGACGGTTGCGCGGTGGGGGCTAGACGGGCCGGGGGAAGGTCGGGACGGGTCGCTCCAAGGGACCTATTTGCCCTTTGCGGGTCTGTCTACTTGGCCTGAGGTTGTCAATGACACTCACGGTGGCGGGGAGGGGAGGGCGAATACTGTTCGGCCGTTGGGTCGCGGGGGCGTGGATGCGGCGTGGCGCGGGGGTGTGCGCGTGCCCGGGAGGGGGTAGCGGAGGGTTGTCCGTGTAGCCTCGGGTCGCTCGTATGTCAAGGCTCGGGGGCACGAGCGGTCACCGAGGACACCCACCTGTGGAGTTCTGAGTTGATCGCGACTGGCGAGATGGCGTTGTTGTTCCTGACCACCGTCCTGGTCGCGGGGGTGCCCGGGGCGTTGGTGGGGTTCGCCTCCGGGTTGCGCGGGTGGGTGCTGGTGGGAACCGCGCCGGTGGTGACGTTCGGGGTCGTGGGTGTTGCCGCTCCGGTGTTGCCGAAGTTGGGGATCGCGTGGAACGCGTTGACGTTGCTCGGGGTCGCGGCGCTGTTGGCGTTGGTGGGCTTCGGGGTCAGCAGGCTCGTGCGGCGGTGGAACGGGCGTTGGGCCGAGGAAGAGCCGGTTAAGCCGACCTGGACGCGTACGCACCACCTGGCCGTGGGTGGCAGTGTGCTGTTGGGCGCGGGTATCGGGCTCTTCGCCTCTTACCGCGCTTCCCGGGGGTTCTCCGCGGTGCCGCAGTGGTTCGACGCGGCCTACCACGCCAACGCGATCCGGTTCATCGCCGACACCGGGGACTCGGCGCCATCGGCGTTGAAGATCCTGACTGACCCGGACGCGGCCTCTTACTTCTACCCGAACGCCTTCCACGCCTTGATCGCCGTCGTCCGGCAGATCGGCGGGTTCGGCGTGGTGCCCGCGCTGGACATGGCCAACGGCGCGGTGATCGCGGTGTTCGTGCTGAGCATGGCGATCCTGGTCAAGGTCTGCACCAACAGCCCGGCGCTGACCGCGGTGACGGCGGTCCTGTCCGCGGCGGTCACCACCTTCCCCTACGACATCCAGGTGTGGGGCCCGCTGTTCCCGCTGGCCGCCGGGATCGCGCTCGTGCCCGCGTTCCTCGCCCTGCTGCACCGCGCGCTGATCGAGCGCACGTTCGGACTCCTGCTCACCACCGCGCTGGCGGGCATCGGATTGCTCGCGATCCACTCCAGCGTCGCCGTGGCCGCGATCCTGTTCGGTGGTGTCCTGCTGCTCCAGCACTGGATCACGAACCGGCGGCGGATCCTGCCCGATCTCGCCGCGGGCGCGGTGATCGCCGTGCTCGCGGTCGTCATCGGATTCGGCCAGATCTCGGCGTTCCTGGGGATCACGGTCTCCAGCGAGGACGTGGCGTGGCCACCGACGGCGCTGCCTTCCGACGGGTTCGGCAGGCTCTTGGGCGCCTCGCGCGCAGTGGGCTACCCGGCGTGGGCGGCGCCCTATAGCGCTACCTATCCGGCTTGGTGGTTCACGGCCGCGCTGATCGTTGGGCTTATCGGCGTGCGGAAGGCGAAGTTCCGGCCGCTGTACTGGTGGCTGCTGGGTGGGTTGGCGTTCACCGTCCTCTACATCGGGGTCGCCGGGTACTCGGCACCGCTGGTGCGCGCGCTGAGCAGGCCGTGGTGGAACGACCCGTGGCGGATCGCGGCCCTGGCCACACCGGGTTTGATCGTGCTGGCGGCCATCGGTGTCATCACCTTCCGGGACAGCCTGGTGACGCTGTACCAGAAGGTCACGGCGAAGAGGGAATCCACGGAACGCCAACGCGTTCTCCTCCCGGTCATCGCGCTAGGCGTGGTCGTTGTCCTCTTCGGTGCGCTGACCCGTGGCTTCTACCTGCCGCGGAACACCGACCGTCTGCGTTGGCTCTACCTCGACGGGCCGGTCGTGTCGCACACCAAGCTGGAAGCGATGGACTGGCTGGAGAAGAACGTGCCGAAGGGCACGGTCGTGGCCAACGACCCGCACGACGGCTCGCCGTGGATGTGGGCGATCGACGGGGTGCAGCCGCTGTTCAAGGTGTCGGTGATCGGGCCGGTCCTGCCGCGCAAGGACGGCAGCAACGACGCCGGGGTCATCCTGAACCGGCTCAACGACCTGGACACCGACAGCACGGTCCGGCGCGCGGTGGACAACCTGAAGGTCAGCTACGTGTTCGTCAGCAAGGGCTCGGTCAAGGCGGACCCGATGGCGCCGGTCGCCGCGGGGCTGCAGGACCTCGACGAGGTCAGCGGGTTGCGCGAGGTCTACCGGAACGCGGACTCGACGATCTACGAGGTCGTCAGGTAGCGGCTGGTCGGGGAGGGGCACCGGTGACCGATCTGGTGCGGCTGCGCTGCCGCGGGCACCACGACATCCGCGCGACCCACGGCAAGACGCTGGAGTTCACCGCGGACACCGCGATCACCGGCCGCGCGACCTGCGTGGTCGGGGTCGCGGGCGAGGTGGTCGGCCAGGCGCCGCCCGCGATCGCCGGGCCGGTGCTGATCACCCTCAGCGCCGGTGGCGAATGCGCGACCGTGCGGGCGGTGGCGAACTCGCGGTGGCGGCCGGGCGGGAGCGCGGTGGTCCGGCGCAGTGGTCAACGGCTGCCGAACACGCTCGCGACCGACGCCGATCTGTCTTCGGCGGATCTCCCCCGCGCCCTGGTGGCGGCACTGTCCGATCCGGACGCCGTAGTGGACGTTGCAGTGGCTAGAGCGGAGACTTCCCGCACTCACCTCGTGCGCTACCGAGCCACAGTCGGGCCTGACGACCGGTTGAGCGCCGAGTGCGCTGCCGCCGACGTGATCCTTGCGGAGGACTCCGGGGCGCGGGCATTGGTTGGTGCTCTGGGCTTCACGGCTTCTCGAGAGGCCGATCCGGTGGGCCGCGTGTTGGCTGTATCCACTGTGGACGGTGTAGGTGCGGCGGTGTCGACGTTGTTGGCGGATAGTCCCACCGTGGAGGTGTTGGGCCTGCCGCCCGAGTTGGCCGTGGCGGGCGCGGCACCACAAGAGGCGCCGGTGCTCGTAGCCACCGGGTTGTCCCGCCGGGACGCGATCAAGTTGGCGGCCGCGACCCGTACGGCGCGGGTGGTGTTCACGTGCCCCGCGAGCGACCTGTCCCGTTGGCTCGCTGATGCCCAACGGCTCGCGGGTAACACCCACGCGAGCGTTATGGCCCTGGATGAACGCCCCACCTGGGGTCCGATCTCGGCCATCGCGGACCTCAGCGGGTCGGCGGACGTGTGGTGCGCCCTGGATCCGACGTCGGGACCCGTCACCGTGGACGTCGACGTGGCCGGGCTGCTCACCGCGCTGCTCGGGCAGGACGTGTCCTCCACGACGCTGGTCCGGGCGTTGGCGGGACAGCCGGGCTGGTCGCGCAAGCAGGCGTACGACTACGTGCTGGGGCTCACCCCGCGCTCGGGTTGATCCGGCCGGTGAGGGCCAGGACGTCGAGCTGGTCGCGGGACGAGTTGAGCCTGCGGGTCCACGAGGTGGCCAGGGCGGCGATCGCCTCGGCGTCGAGGTAGGCGGCCGAGTCGAGGTGCCAGCCCGCGGCCTTGAGCGCGGGTCCCAGGTCCTCGACCGCGGACTCCGGCGTCGGCTCGGCGTGCGTGCCGACCTCGGGCACCGGCGGGCGCCAGGCGTGCAGGTTCAGCGAGATCAGGAACGTGGCGTCCGGCGCGCAGACCCCCGCGAGACCGGCCAGCATCGCCGGGTCCGACCCCAGGACGCCGCGCAGGAGGCTGCCCCACGGCATGAGCACGTGCAGCTCCGTGATCCCGTCCAGCCCCCTGGGCAGCTGCTCGGCGGCGGCCCACAGGTACAGCAGGTTCGGCAGGCCGCCCTTCTTCGGCGCGGCACTGGCCCTGGTCGCGGCCTTGCGCATGTTGTCCTTGGCCGCGTCCAGCCCGATCACCAGCAGCTCGGGGTGCGCCTTGGCCAGGTGCAGCGGGTGCTTGCCGTCGCCGGTGCCCACGTCGAGCACCGCCCCCGAGTAGCGGCCGCGCAGGTCGGCGAACGCCCCCTCGTCGACCTCCACGACCTGCTTGCCGGTGACACGACGCAGGGCGGCGGGCGTGGAACCGGGCAGGGCGGCGGGCGTGGAACTGGGCATGGCGGCGAGCCTAGGACAGGGTCGAGCCCCGGGGCCTTGTGGGCCACCGGGGCTCGGCGATCACGCACACCACCACCCGATCACGGGTGGACGGCCTGCTCGGCGGGGCAGATAGCCCTACCGCACACTTGTCGACTCGTCCGGGAGGACGGGTCGGGCTCTCCCGACAAGCCCGAACCGGTCAGTGCCCGGTCAGGCCGTCTCCGGGCCGCCGGGCAGGGTCGGCAGGGCACCGCCGAGGTCCGGCAGGGACGGCACGCTGCCGGACAGGTCCGGGGTGAGCAGGGCGTCGCCGACGACGGGCAGGTCAGGCAGGTCGGGGATGACCGGGAGGTCGCCGCCGGTGAGATCGGTGAGGTCGGTGAGATCGGGCAGGGTGCCCGGGGTCGGCAGGCCACCGGGGATCGGCAGGGTTCCGGGGTTGGGCAGGCCACCGGGGATCGGCAAGGTGCCCGGGTCGGGCAGGCCACCGGGAATGGGCAGGCTGCCGGGGATCAAGGTGCCGGGGATCGGCAGACCACCGGGAATGGGCAGGCCACCCGGGATGGGCAGCGTGCCGGGGTTCGGCAGGGTCCCCGGGATCGGCACGGTGCCCGGAGTCGGCAGGGTGCCCGGGATCGGGAGGCCGCCGGGGATCGGGAGGCCGCCCGGCAGCGCGGCGGTCAGCTGGTTGATGAGGGTGGTGACCAGGTTGAGCAGGCTGGCGACCAGGGTCGGGTTGATCGGGCCGGGGATCGGCAGGATCCGCTGGACCTCGGCGGCCTTGGTGTCGGCCGGGTCGGCCAGGTCGGTGGCGCCGCAGGCGCGGATGTGGTTGAGGGTGGCCCGCAGGCCGGTGACGGCCGTGCCGAGGGTCACGTCGTCGGTGGCGGCGGCCAGGTCGTTGTAGGCGACGGTCAGCTCTTGCAGCTGGGCGGCCCTGTTGTCGTGGTCGGCCGGTGTCGCGGCGGAGGCAAGACCCGCCCCGGTCGCTGTCAGCACGCTCGCGGCCGCGACTGCGGTCACGAACCGCGCGAGGTGGCGATTCATCGGGATTCCTCTCGGGCTGGGCGTTTCCGTTCCGTCCAACGGCTACCAGCTCGGGGTGGGGGTGACCGGATGATCAGGGGTGGCCCGCTCGGTGGTGGACTCCGCTGCGGGGTCGACACGCTCGGTCGGAGCGCGCTCACCGAGTGCGCATGCCCCGCCCGGGTGGGTGTTCGAATAACGGACGGCGACCGCGACTCGCTCGATCGAGCTAATACCGGACGCGGAGGAGCAAATACCGCCGGGGAATGCGCGCGGCCTATCTCGGTCCGATCACCAGCGGGCGCCGGAGCGCGGTTCCAGCGCCGAGTCGAGGGTCGGGTAGACCGCGACGAGGTCGCGCACGCCGGTCACGTGCATGGTGTGCAGCGCGGGGCCCATCGGGGCGGCGACGCGCAGCAGCTTGCCCCGGTGCAGGCAGTGGTAGTGGGCGCGGACGATGAGAGGGGCGGCGCCGACGCTGAGGTAGGTGACCTCGCACAGGTCGACGATCACGAAGCGCTTGACGGTGTTCTCGGCGCACGCGTCCTCGACCTGTTCGCGCCACGGGCGCTCGGTCACCATGTCGATCCGGCCGACCGCGCTGACCACGACGGCCGAGCGGGTGCCCCTGATGGTCACCGCCAACGGCTCGCGCGGGTTCACCGGGGACCTCCCTCGGGGCGCTGACGGACGGAAACGATCACCGACGCGGAGCACCGCTCGAGTTCGCCGGACTATATCCCGATTGTTGCCGGCCACCCGCGCATGACGCGACCCCGTGCGCAAGACCACAGGAAAATTGCGTCTGATTCAGTGAATTGTGCGTTGATTCCGCTGTCGCTTTCCCGCTATGTCAACGCTCAGTGGTCCTCGGCGCCCGGGCCACCCGCACGGCCCTGACCCGACCCGGCTCCCCCGCCGCGTGCCGCTCCCCCGCCACCCGGGCAGCCTCTCCCGCAGCAGGTCCCTCGGCGGCCTTGGCCCAGACCAGATCCCTCAGTTCCACCGACATACCCGGTCGATCGGCCGAATGGAGCACTTCGTTACCGAACGCAACTGTGCATCACCCGATAGAATGAGTAACTGCGTGATCTGTGGAGTGATCATGCGTGGTGTCGTCATCACTCGAGCAGACCGCTACGGCGCCAGACCCGGCGGGAAGCCGCCCGTCGCGATGGGTCCCCACCCGGTGATGGTGAGGCGGAGGAGGCACTTGCCCTGCCGGACCATCGCGGCGCGGTAGTCGTCCCAGTCGGGGTGTTCACCGGAGATGGAGCGGTAGTAGGCGACCAGGGGGTCCAGGGCCTCAGGTAGGTCAAGGACCTCGGCCTGGGCGTCAACTTGGACGTAGGGGCCGTTCCAGTCGTCGGAGAGGGCGCATAGAGACGCCGTAGGGGTCCGACGAAGGTTGGTCGCCTTCGCGCGAGAGGGGTAGGTGGAAATGACCACGCGCCCGTCGTCGTCCACGCCGTAGGTGACCGGGGACATCTGCGGGGCCCCGGAGGCCCGATAGGTGACTAGGACGCAGCGGTTGCGTTGGCGCAAGAACGCCACGAGCGCGTCACGGTCGGGCGTGTGTGCCGTGGCCGTCCTCGGCAACTACTTCGCCAGCTTCGCGAGGCGCTCGCGGGTGGGCCAGCGGACCTCGGTGGCCCAGCCGAGCTTCTCGAAGATCCAGATGACCCTGGCCGAGATGTCGACCTGGCCGCGCCGCACGCCGTGGCGGGCCGAGGTCGGGTCGGCGTGGTGCAGGTTGTGCCACGCCTCGCCCATGGACAGCACGGCGAGCGGCCAGAAGTTGGTGGCCTTGTCCCGGGAGCGGAACGGGCGGTCGCCGATGATGTGGCAGATCGAGTTGACCGACCAGGTCACGTGGTGCAGGAACGACACCCGCACCAGCCCGGCCCAGAAGAACGCGGTGACCGCGCCCCACCAGGACCAGGTGATCAGGCCGCCGAGCAGCGCGGGCGCCAGCAGGGTGACGGCGGTCCACAGGCCGAACTGGCGGTGCACCCGGCGCATGTCGGGGTCGGCGAGCATGTCCGGGGCGAACCGCTCGGCGTTGGTGAGGTTGCGGTCGAACACCCAGCCCATGTGCGCGTGCCAGAAGCCGCGGGCCAGCGCGGCCGGGGAGGTGCCGAACAGCCACGGGGAGTGCGGGTCGCCCTCGCGGTCGGAGAACGCGTGGTGGCGGCGGTGGTCGGCGACCCAGTGCAGGATCGGGCCCTGCAGCGCCATGCTGCCCACGATGGCCAGGCCGACCCGCACCGGGCGGGTCGCCTTGAAGGAGCCGTGGGTGAAGTAGCGGTGGAAGCCGACGGTGACCCCGAGGCAGGTGAAGGTGTAGAAGAACGCGGCGAGCGCCACGTCGACCCAGCCGAGGCCCCAGCCCCAGGCGAGCGGGACGGCGGCGACCAGCGCGACGAACGGGACCAGGATGAACAGGTAGGTGCCGATCTGCGGCCAGTGCGCCCGCGGTGCCCCGAACATCGGTTTCGGCCCCGCGCTGCCCTCGACGGTCGCGGTCATCTCCGTGCCTCCAGCCTGGACGCCGGTACCCACTCGGGTACTCGCTCGGCGGTAAGCAAACCAGGCACCGGTCGGGACACCAAGGGGTTGCTTGCCGGTGTGCTGTCCGGTATGTCGGCTACCCCGGCCGGTGAGCGATGCGTCACAGCTGGTGGGGCCCGCGAACGCGAGCCTGGTGCGTCCGCGGGCCGTCACAGGGTTTCATCCCGGCGTAGCCGGGTGGACGAACGGTCGTCAGGCGAGCGCCGTGATCGCCGCGGTAATCGCGGGCAGGTAGGCGGAGACCTCGGTGTAGATGCCGGGGAACTGCGGGCGGGCGCATCCGATCCCCCAGCTGACGATGCCAACCTGGCGCAGGACGCCGCTGGAGTCCTTCGCGACCATAGGGCCTCCCGAGTCGCCCTGGCAGGTATCGACTCCACCGGCGCCGACCACTCCCGCGCACAGCATTCCGGCCGCGACGAACGAGTAGCCGTACCGGGTGTAGAGACCGCCGCAGGTGGCGTCATCGACGTAGGGGACGTCAGCGTGCAGCAGGTAGCGCTGTTGCTCGCCACCCTCTAGTGCCGCACCCCAGCCCATCACGCGGAAGGGACCGGTGGTCACCAGCGTCGATTGCAGCTTGATGACCGGGTACGGCGCTTTGCGTGCCAGCTTGATGAGCGCCCAGTCGGAGCCGCGGCCCGCGACCGTGTAGTCCGGGGACCGGTAGATGTAGGCCGAGTCGATGATGTCGGCCTTGGGGCTCTCCAGGTCCACGACCCCGAATGTCGCCTCTACGCGGGTGTCCGGCCCGGTCTCGCTGACGCAGTGGGCGGCGGTCAGCACGATGGTGGGCGTGACGAGGGAACCGCCGCAGCCCATGGAGAGCCGGGTGAGCCAGGGGTAGGCGCCCTGCGGGGCGGGCACACCCCCGACGACCTTGTCGGGGACCTCGCCCCGCGCGGGCGCGGTGAGGGCTGCGACCAGGGCGAAGCCGAGGACCGCGGCTCGCAGGAGCTTGCGCATGGGGTCTCCCCAACTCGGTGGATCACGGAACGCCACCACCAGGTAGCGCTGCGTCGATCGTGCCGCGCGGGTGGGTGCGTCGCCCGGTAGCCACCGGTGTGGGGGACGTCCGGTCCCCGATCGTGCGGCCTCAGGGGAGGTCGAACGACGCGACCGCGCGGCCCTCCAGGCTGCCGAGGTGGACCCGGCCACCGTGTTCGCGGACGCCGGTGACCATGTGGAACCCGGGTGTGGTGCCGAAGAAGTCGTGCGCGACGGCACCGGTGGCGAAGTCGATCGCGCGGACCCAGACGACGCGCTTCTCCCTGGGGTGCAGGCGTTCCGGGACCCGCCAGACCAGCTTGCGCAGCACCGGCGGGGTGCGCAGGAGCAGGTCGACCACGGGGTCGCGGGGGCTGGCCATCGCGATCCACAGCAGACCGTCCGACCCGGTGGAGGTGTTGTCCGGGAACGCGGGCAGGTTGTCGGCGAGCACGTCCGAGTGACCCTGGCGGTCACCGGTGAGCCAGACCCGGCGCAGGCAGTACTCCCCCGTCTCGGCCACGACCACACTGGACCCGTCCGGGGCGAGGGCGACGCCGTTGGCGAAGTGCAGGCCGCGCAGCAGGGTGTGGACGGTGCCGTCCGGGTCGCGGCGGAGCAGTTGGCCGGTACCCGCGTGCTCCAAGAGGTCTGCCTTCCAGAACTCCAGGTCGAACCGGTCGGTGGAGTTCGTGAAGTAGATGGTGCCGTCAGCGGCAACGGCGGCGTTGTTGCAGACCCGCAGGTTGGGCCCGGCGGGGACAAGAACCTCGACGTCGCCCGCGGAGACCAGCAGCAGGCCGCGATCGGCGTCGCACACCAGCAACCGCCCGTCTGGGAACCACTCGATACCCAGCGGCCGACCACCGGTGTCCGCGATCACGTCGACCCGACCGTCCGCGATGCGAAGGATGCGGCCGTCCTCGACACCGGTGATAACGCGGCCCTCAGTGTCGACCAAGACGTCCTCGGTGCCCTTGCCGTCGACAGGACGCACGGTGAGCGGCGGCAGGTTGGGCGTACGCGGGGGCTTACCCGCACGCGGTGCGCGCCAGACGACAGGTTCTATGTTCGGCCGGGCCATGGGGAACTCCTTAGCTGTTAGCGAATGATCTCGCGGCAGCGCCATTCGAGGTAAGAGACGAACGTCCAGAAGTCCTGGAAGGCCGGGTTGTGGGTCTGGCCGTGGTGGTAGCGGTAGTAGATCTGCTGCATGATCACCGCCAGCCGGAACAGGCCGAACACCTCGTGGAACGCGGCCAGTCGCAAGCCGGTCCGCTCGGCGTAGTGCTCGACGAGCTCGGCGCGGGTCGGCATGCCGGGCAGGTGCGTTGGCTGCCTGCGGGCGCGCTGGAAGAACTCGTCGTCGTCGGCCTGGATCCAGTACGCGAGGGCGCCGCCGAGGTCCATCAGCGGGTCACCGAGGGTGGCCATCTCCCAGTCGAGGACCCCCGCGACAGCGAGGTCGGCGTCGAGCACGACGTTGTCGAACCGCCAGTCGTTGTGGATGACCACGGTGGCGACGTCGTCGGGCCGCTCGCGCGCCAGCCAGGCGGTGACCCCGGCGAAGTCCGGCACGTTCGGGGTCCGCGCTGCGGTGAACCGCTCGGTCCAGCCGCGGACCTGCCTGGCCACGTACCCGGCGCCCTTGCCGAGGTCGGCGAGCCCGGCGGCGGAGGGGTCGACGCGGTGCAGGTCGACGAGGCGGTCGACCAGGGTGGTGGCCAGGGCGCGGGCCTGGGGCGGGGTGAGGGTCATGCCCTGGGGGAGGTCGCCGCGCAGGATCGTGCCGGGGACGCGTTCCATGAGGTAGAAGTCGCTGCCGAGCACGCCGTGGTCCTGGCAGAGGGCGATGACCTCGGGGACGTAGGGGTAGACGGGCTTGAGTTGGCGCTGGACCCGGTACTCGCGGCGCATGTCGTGCGCGGAGGCGGCTTTGCGTCCTAGCGGCGGGCGGCGTAGGACCAGTTCACGGTCGGGGTAGCGCAAGAGATAGGTCAGATTCGAGGCACCGCCTGGGAACTGGGTCACCTCGGGCTCGGTCGCCGGTAGGTCTAACGTGCCGCGCAGCCAGGCGTGCACGGCCGTTGCGTCGAACAAGTCCTCGGGTCGCACCGGCACCGTCATGACAGCCTCGCCACCACCCCGAGCGGCAACGCACGCATCGCAACCGCCAAGACCGCCCACGGCCAGGCCGGAACGCACGCCGTTGCGGACTCCCGCTCGATGGCGCGCACCATTGCTCGCACCCCGGTGGCGGTGTCCGAGATCAGGGGTGTGTTGCGGACCTTCTCGTTCATCTCGGAACGGATGTACCCGGGGAACAACGTTGTCACCTTGATCGGCGTCCGCAGGGTGTCGGCCCGAATGCCCTCGGCCAGTGCGGCGACACCGGCTTTGCTTGCGGCGTAGGTGGACAGATTGCGCGGGAGGCCCCGCATCGCGCTCATGGACGAGACGACGACCAGGTGGCCCGCGTTCTGCTCGCGGAACGCGGTCATGGCCGCCTCGCACTGGGCCAGCGCCGCCACGAAGTTCGTCTCGGCGGTCTGCTTGTTGGCGTGGAAGTAGCCGGTACCGAGCGGCTGCCCCTTGCCGAGCCCCGCGTTGACGATCACCCGGTCGAGGGAACCCAACTCAGCCCTCGCCTCGGCGAACACCCGGAAAACAGCATCATGATCGGTGACGTCGAGCGCCTTGACCAGCACGGTGATGCCGGGGTTCGCGGTGAGCAACTGCTGCCGGACCTGCGCCAGCCGATCAGTGCGCCGGGCAGCGAGGACGAGATCGCGCCCCTTGGCGGCGAACTGCTTCGCCATCTCCGCGCCCAAACCGGAACTGGCACCGGTGATGAGGATGTTCTTCCTGGACAAGACATCTCCTCGTTACGCCGGGGATTGAGGTCGAGTAAAGCCGATCTGTCCACAGTGGCGTGTTCGACCAGGATCGCGGACTTGTCCACAACGCGCCGAACCATCCACAGCCCGAGCGCGACCCTATTGACAGAACGCCGCGCGCGATATTCTCAGGAATGGGGCCCCGGGAGGGTGGGCCCCGGAGCGGAGTTGATCTTGATCGGCGGCGGGGGCGGTCTTCGCGGCGGGCGGAGGCGGTCTTCGCGGCGGGCCGGCTGTCGGGGGAGGGGGTGTGGGGCGGGGGTTTGCGGGAGGTTGAGTCCAGACTTCGAGGCCGGGTCGGGGTTTGGGGTGCGCGGTGACGCTGCGTTCGGTGCGAGGCGTGAGGTCGGGGTTGCGGGCGGGGTCATGGGCGGTACTTCTGGAGTTCCAGGCGGGCGATGAGGGACTGGTGGACCTCGGTGGGGCCGTCGGCGAGGTGGAGGGCGCGGGCGGTGGTGTAGGCGGCGGCCAGGGGGTAGTCGTCGGTGAGGCCCGCGGCGCCGTGGAGTTGGATGGACATGTCGATGACGGCGGTGGCCATGGTGGGGACGGCGACCTTGATCTGGGAGATCTCGGAGCGGGCGGCGGCCGGGCCCAGGGTGTCGAGTTTCCAGGCGGCGTGCAGGACCAGGAGGCGGGCCTGGTCGATGGCGATGCGGGCGTTGGCGATGCGTTCGCGGTTGCCGCCCAGGTCCGACAACGGTGTGCCGAAGGCGACGCGGTTGGTCGCGCGGGTGCAGGCCAGTTCCAGGGCGCGTTCGGCCAGGCCGACCAAGCGCATGCAGTGGTGCACGCGGCCTGGCCCCAACCGGCCTTGGGCGATCTCGAAGCCACGGCCCAAACCCGCGATGACCGAGTCCAGCGGCACGCGCACATCGGTGAAGCTGACCTCACCGTGACCGTAAGGCTCATCGTGCCGACCTAGCACGGGCAGCATGCGCTCGATCTTGACGCCAGGGGTGTCGAGCGGGACTAGGACCATGGAGTGCTGTGCGTGCCTAGGGGCACCGGGATCGGTCAGGCCCATGAAGATGACCACCGAGCAGTTGGGGTGACCCAGGCCAGTGGAGAACCACTTCGTGCCGTTGAGCACGACCTCGTCGCCATCCGGCACGGCGGTGGCAGCCATGTTGGTCGCGTCAGAAGAGGCCACGTCAGGCTCGGTCATGCAGAACGCCGAGCGGATACGGCCGTCGAGCAGCGGTACGAGCCAACGGTCCTGTTGAGCCTGACTCCCATAGAGGTGCAGCACCTCCATGTTGCCCGTGTCAGGCGCGTTGCAGTTGAACACCTCTGGCGCCAACGGCGAGCGGCCCATCACCTCGGCAAGCGGCGCGTACTCCACTGTGGACAACCCGGACGCACTAGACAGGAACAGGTTCCACAACCCCTGCTCCCGAGCCCTAGCCTTCAGGTCAGCGACAAGAGGCGGCACGACCCACGGGTCAGCCGCGAGCGCGCGGTGGTACTCGACCTCCACCGGCTCGATCTCGTCGCGGACGAAGGCGGCGACCCGTTCCCGGTAGTCGGCCGCTCTCGCCGAGTGTGCGAAGTCCACGCCGCGCCCCCTTGCCGAGCACAAGTTACCGATGGGTCAACTTAGCCGGAAAGGGCGGTGGCCCGCACCCCCTGCAAGGAGTGCGGGCCACCGGCTCGGAGGTCAGGAACCCACGTGGAGCAGCTTGTTCGGGGTCCCGGAACTCGGGTTGGTGATCTTGCCGGACGAGGCGCCGCCGACCAGGGCCGAGGCGACCTCGGCCGGGCCTGCCGACGGGTTCTCCGCCAGGTACAGCGCGGCGGCGCCGGTCACGTGCGGGGTGGCCATCGAGGTGCCGCTGATCTTGTTGGTCGCGGTCGTGCTGCCGATCCAGGACGAGGTGATGCCCACGCCGGGGGCGTAGATGTCGACGACCGAGCCGTAGCTGGAGAACTGGGCCTGGCTGTCGTCCTCGCCGGATGCGGCGACGGTGATCGCCTCGGCGACCCGCGCGGGCGAGTAGCCGCTGGCGTTGTCGCTGGAGTTGCCCGCCGCGACGGCGAAGGTCACCCCGGCGGACACGGCGCCCTTGACGGCCTGGTCGAGCGCGTCGTCACCGGGACCACCGAGGCTCATGTTGGCGACCGAGGCGCCGCTGTGGTTCTCCGCGACCCACTCGATGCCCGCGACGACGCCCTCCGTGCTGCCGCTGCCGTTGGCGTCGAGCACCCGGACCGGGACGATCTTGACGCCCTTGGCGACCCCGTACTCCTCGCCGCCGATGGTGCCCGCGACGTGCGTGCCGTGACCGTTGCCGTCGTCCGGGTCGTCGTCGTTGTCGATCGCGTCGAAGCCGCCGGACGCGCGGCCGCCGAAGGTCTGGTGGGCGGTGTTGACGCCGGTGTCGATCACGTACGCGGTGACGTCGGCCGCCTCACCCGGGTAGGTGTAGCTGTCGTCGAGCGGCAGGTCGGCCTGGTCGATGCGGTCCAGGCCCCACGACGGCGGGTTCTCCTGGGTGCCGGTCGCGTGGAAGCGCTGGTTGGCCTGCACATAGGCGACCTTGGGGTCCGCGGCGATCTCGGCGGCCTGCTCGGCGGACATGGTCGCGGAGAAGCCGGTGAGCACGGTGTCGTACTCGCGGTGGACGGTCGCGCCGTACTGGCTCGCGAGGGTGCTCGCCTGGGCGCTGACACCGCTTCCCCGCAGAGCGGTGTCCTTGAGAACGACGATGTAGCTGTCGGCCACGGCCTGCGCCGACCCGGCGTACCGGACCTGGCCCTGCGCGGCTTGCGCGGTGGGGGTGATGGCGACAGCAGCGATAGCCGCAGCGCCGACGAGTGCGAAACCAGCAGCGAGCCGGCCCCGACGACCTTCGCGCCTCGTAGTCATGGAAGACCTTTCGATAGCCCCGACAGAGCACTTCCGACACCGACTCGGTGTCGTTGTGTGAGTGATATGCAACGCCCAGTCGCGAATTGCCTCAACAGTTGCCACTTGCCACATGTACGCCGATCGGATGAAGTGGACTAGCCTGTTGGGCGCAGCACTCAACACATCGAATACCCATCGGTAACATGGTGATCGAGCATCAAACAGGCAGCTCAGAGCACATACAAGGTTGTCTGTTAACCAAGTTGGCCATCGTTGCGTGAACGTGAACCAAATCTGGGAAAATCGTCGACAGTTCGACCGTCGAATAAGTGGCGCGGCGGCGATTGTCCCGACCGCGGAGGGTTGCGGCGCCGGAAAGGGCCGTGATATCAGCCGAGTTCTTTGCGGAGGAGTTTGCCGGTCGCGTTGCGCGGCAACTCGTCGAGGAACACGACGTCTCGCGGCACTTTGAACCGGGCGAGGTTGGTCCGGACGTGCTCGCGCAACCGCTCCTCGGTGACCGTCGAGCCTGGCTCCAGGACCACGTACGCCTTGAGCCGCTGCCCGAACTCCGCGTCGGCCACGCCGACGACCGCCGCCTCGACCACGCCGGGATGGGCGACGAGCAGGTTCTCGATCTCGCCGGGGAAGACGTTCTCGCCACCAGAGACGATCATGTCGTCGTCCCGGCCGTCGATGAACAGCCTGCCGGAGGTGTCGAAGTGGCCGACGTCCCCCGTGGACAGCAGGCCGCCGATGACCTCCTTGTGCCTGCCGTCGGTGTAGCCGCCGAAGGCCAGGCCGCTGCCCGCGAAGACGCGCCCGGTGACCTCCGGCTCGGTGATCGCGTTGCCTTCGGCGTCGTAGAGGGCGACCCTGCAGCCGACCGGCGGCTTGCCGACCGTGCCCGGCGCGTCCCGCCAGTCCTGGGGGGTGGCGACCGAGGCGACCGACACCTCCGTCGAGCCGTAGAGGTTGTGCACGACGTCGCCGAACACCCGGGTGGCGCGGTTGCCCAGCTCCGGCGACAGCGCGGACCCGGCGGTGAACACGACGCGCAGACTGGCGGTGTCGTAGCGGCTGATCACGTCGTCGCCGAGGTCGAGGACGCGCTGGAGCATGGTCGGCACCAGCACGAGCGCGGTGGCCCGGTGCTCGGCGATGGCGGCGAGGGTGGCCTCGGGGTCGAACTTGCGGCGCAGCACGACGCGGGACCCGAGCGCGAACGAGATGATGAACTGCGAGAAGCCGGTGGCGTGGAACAGCGGCGCGGCCAGGACGGTCGCCTCACCGGTGCGCAGCGGGATGCGGTCGAGGAACTGGGCGGCGGCCAGCGGGGACCGGACCTGGCGGGGCGCGCCCTTGGGGGTGCCGGTGGTGCCGCTGGTGAGCAGCACCATGCCGCCGGGTTGTCGGGGCATCGGGACGGCGCGGTCGTCGGTCTTGGCGATGAGGTCTTCGAGGGTGGTGCCGTCGGTCGGGCCGTCGACCCAGGCCAGGTAGCTGGGCAGGGTCCGGGGCAGGGCGTCGACGAGCGGGGCGAACTCCTGGTCGTGGACGAACACCGTCACGCCCTCGCGCTCGGCGACGTCGACCAACTGCGGGCGGGCGAAGCCGGTGTTCATCAGCAACAACCGGGCACCGAGCTTGCTGGCCGCCAGCATCGTCTCCACCGCGCCCCGGTGGTCGCGGGCCAGCAGCGCCACGACCGAGTCCGCGGTGACCCCGCGCTCGGCGAACGCCCTGGCCAGCGCGTTGGACCGGCGGTCGAGTTGGGCGAAGGTCAGGCTGCCGCGCTCGTCGACCAGACCGACCGCGGCCTGGTCCCTGGTGGCGGCGATCCGGGCGGCACCGGCGATCGGGCCGAGCCTGCGCATCGCGACCATCGACCCGAGCACGTGGTCCGGGCGGCTCAGCGGCACCAGCCCGGCGCGGCGCATGACGTCGACGCTGCGGACGGCGGTCGGGACCTTCGCGAGCAGGTCGCGGACTCGGGTCAGGTACTCGGTCACCGACGCCTCCCAACAGGTGTTACTAAGGGGTAACACGGTGCCGCACTACCTACTGGCGAGTCAACTGCCTGCGGTTGTCGGTGCCGTGGCCGACAATGCCGGACGTGCGGGTGGTGGTGGTGGTACCGGGAGCCGACGGGGCTGGGCGCGCGCAAGTGCCCGGGCAGGACCCGGTCGACGTGCCCGACCTCGCCGGGTGGATGGCCGACCTGGAGCGGCGGCACGCGCCGCGCTGGGTGCTGCCGTCGTTGGACGAGGCGTACCCGGCGTTGCTGCGCGCCGGTGTCCGGCTGGGGCGCTGCCACGACCTCGCACTCGTCGAGGCGATCTTGCTGGGCTTCGAGGAGCGGCCGGGACGACCGCGCAACCTGGCGGCGGCGTTCGCACGGTTGCGGGGTGCGACCGAGCCCGCAGACCCCCGGCCGGTGGCGCGGGGTGAGCAGCCGACGCTGTTCGAGGCCGATCGCGGGACGACGCCCGCGGGAGCCGATCCGGTGCTCGCGGCGGTCGAGGTGCTGGCCGACCAGGAACGCAGGCTCGCCGCGACGGCGCACCCGGACCGGCTGCGGTTGCTGGCGGCGGCCGAGTCAGCGGGCGGTCTGGCGGCGGGCGAGATGACCCACCACGGGTTGCCGTGGCGGGTGGACGTCCACATGGAACTGCTCGCGGACCTGATCGGCCCCCGGCAGGCGCCCGGGGTGCGACCGGCGAAGCTCGCGGCGCTCGCGGAACGGATCAGCGCGGCGTTCGGGGGTCGGCCGATCAACCCGGACAGCCCACCGAGCATCGTGAAGGCGTTCGCGCGGGAGGGGATCGAGGTGTCCTCGGCGCGGGCCTGGGTACTGCGCGAGGTCGAGCACCCGGCCGTGGCGCCGCTGTTGGAGTACCGCGAACTGGCGCGGCTGTGGGTGGCGCACGGGTGGTCCTGGCTGGACTCGTGGGTGGCGGACGGGCGATTCCGACCGGAGTACGTCGTCGGCGGGGTGGTGTCGGGGCGGTGGGCGACCCGGGGCGGGGCGGCGTTGCAGTTGCCGAAGTCGCTGCGGACGGCGGTGCGGGCGGACCCGGGGTGGTCGCTGGTGGTCGCCGACGCTTCGCAACTGGAGCCGCGGGTGTTGGGCGCGTTGTCGGACGACCAGCGGTTCGCGGAGGTGTCGAGCACCGACGACCTGTACACGAGCCTCGCGGCGGACGCGTTCGACGGGGACCGGGACCGGGCGAAGATCGCGATGCTGTCGGCGATGTACGGGGGGACGAGCGGGGAGGCCGGGCCGCTGCTCGCGGTGCTGCGCAAACGTTTTCCGGTGGCGGTGGAGTACGTGGAACAGGCCGCGCGCGCAGGCGAGAGCGGACGGGTGGTGCGATCGCGACTCGGGCGGACGAGCCCGCCGCCGAGCGAGGCATGGCACGAACGGACCACTGCGTCGGGCGACGAGGAGACCGACCGCGCCGGGCGACAGGCGGCTCGGGACTGGGGGCGGTTCACGCGCAACTTTGTGGTGCAGGCCAGCGCGGCCGATTGGGCACTGACGATGCTCGCAACGTTGCGGCGGCGGTTGGTTGGGTTGGCGCCCGAGGCCGGGATTGTGTTCTTCCAGCACGACGAGGTGATGGTGCATTGCCCGGCTGAGGCGGCTTCGGGGGTGATCGCGGAGGTTGCGGGGGCGGCGGAGGAGGCGAGCGGGTTGGTGTTTCCGGGGAGCGCGGTGCGGTTTCCGTTGCTGACGCGGGCGGTGGAGAGTTACGCGGACGCGAAGTAGGGCGCTTTCGTTGCGGGGCTTGGTTCTTGGCGCTGCTGGGTGGGCGGCGGGCGGCTTGAGGTTCACCCGGTTCAGGGACAGAAGTTATCCACATCTGGATCTTGCGGGGCCCTGTTTCAAGATCGCCTGTCGGGGGGTACCGATAGACTGGCACTGGGACGCCCCCCGGAGAGGGTGGGGGCTGGGGCAGGACTGGCGTGCGCGCGCGAAGCGGTTGCGGTGGGGCCGCGCGGGTGTGTTGGGGCTGGGGCAAGAAGTGTTGTGGAACAAGGGGGTTTAGCGCGATAAGAGGGCGTGGTGGGCAAGAGGACGCGGTGGGGTTGCGGGGGCCGCGCGGACCGGGAGAGTTGTGTCCACTGTGGAGGTGGGGCTAGGTGCGGTGGAGGGTGTTGGGGGTCAGGGTGGCGGGGGTTTGGTGGCCGGACAGGGCGAGGGTGAGGTCTAGGTCGGCTAGGAGGCTGCGGAGGGTGTGGCGGACTCCTTGTTCTCCGGCTAGGGCTAGGGCGTAGATGTAGGGGCGGCCCAGGAGAACTGCTTTGGCTCCTAGGGCTAGGGCCTTGATGACATCGGCGCCGGTGCGGATGCCGGAGTCGAAGAGGATTTCTAGGCGGTCGCCTACGGCGGCGGCTATCGCGGGGAGGGCGTCCAGCGCTGCCAGGGCGCCGTCGACCTGGCGGCCGCCGTGGTTGGAGACGATGATGCCGTCCATGCCCTCGTCGGCGGCGCGGCGGGCGTCGTCGGGGTGTTGGATGCCCTTGAGGACGATGGGGCCGTCCCAGTGCTCGCGCAGGAACGGCAGCTGGTCCCAGCGCTTGTCGGTGCCGGTGAACAGCGACACCCAGCGCAGGATCGCCATCGCCTGGTCTTCCTCGGGCGACTTCTCCAGGCCCGCGCGGAACGCCGGATCGGTGAACGCGTTGGCGACACCGCAAGCGCGCAGGAACGGCAGGTACGCCTGGTCCAAGTCGCGCGGGCGCCAAGCGAGGGTCCACGTGTCGAGAGTGACGACCAGGGCCGTGTAGCCCGCGTCCTTCGCGCGGCGCAGCAGGCTCGCGCACACCTCGGGTTCGTTGGGCCAGTACAGCTGGAACCAGCGCGGCCCACCGACGGCGGCGACGTCCTCCAGCGGGTACGACGACGCGGTCGACAGCACGATCGGCACGTCGAGCGCGGCCGCCGCGCGGGCGACCGCCAGCTCGCCCTCCGGGTGCACGATCCCCTGGACGCCGACGGGGGCGAGCAGGACCGGGGCGGGCATCGCAGTGCCGAGCACGGTCGTCGACAGGTCGCGGGTGGTGGCGCCGGTCAGCATCCTCGGCACGATCCGCCACCGCTCGAACGCGGCGCGGTTCGCGCGGACGGTGTCCCCCGAGCCCGCGCCACCGGCGACGTACCCGAACGGCCCCGGCTCCATCACCGCCTCGGCGACCGCCTCCAGCCGGGTGGCGTCCGTGGTGAACGGCGGCACCTCGTCGGCGAGGCCCCGCAGGTAGATCTCGTTCTGGTACTGCGCGTGCCCTGCCATCGCGAACCTCACCGTCCGGGGTCATCCGAGCGCGGTGAGTCTGACACCGCGTCCACCCGGGACGCCAGGAGAACGGCGGGGACTAGCGCGGAGGGCCGTAGTTCTGCTGCGGCGGGAACCCGGGCTGCTGGGGGTAACCAGGCTGCTGGGTCTGCGGGTAGCCGGGCTGCGCGGGGTAACCGCCCTGGGCGGGGTAACCGGGCTGCGCGGGGGCACCGGGCTGAGGCTGGAACCCGGGCTGCGCGGCATAACCAGGCTGGGCATAACCGGCCTGGGCAGGGTTACCGGGCTGGGCCGGGTAACCGGGCTGCGGGGCGTAGCCGGGCTGGGGAGTCTGGCCGGAGCCCTGCTGCGGGGCGTAGGAGTAGCCGGGCGGCGGGGGAAGGGGCGCGGGGGCGGGCTCGGCGGGCTTCTCCTTGGTGAAGGCGATGACCAGCACCAGGATCAGCAGGCCGAGGGCACCGATGCCGAGACCGGCGCCCGGCTGGTAGGCATCGGCCCAGGAGACGATGCGGAACTGGAAGCTGGTGAAGCTGAGCAGCGCCGAACCGAAGCCGTAGACCATCAGCAAAGCGGCTAAACCACGCACGAGTGTCCCCTAGCGAACTCGGGTGAAATCCGCGGCGACCCCCGCCCGCGGCTCCCATTCGAAAACTGACCCGCGCACCTTATCGGGAGGCGGTCCGTATTCGCCAGAGGCCGAACCAGGCGAGTGCGCCGGGCGCCACGCCGAGCACGATCGCGGTCACCAGCAGTTGCGTCCCGGTGGCGCCGAAGGCAAGGGCGAGGGTCCACACACCCAGCACGACCAGGCCGAACGCGGTCAGGGCCGCGGCGAGGGCGATGAGCGGGGCGTGGTCGGCGAGTTCGCGCGGTGTGGGGCGGTCGACAACCGGAATGGCGCGGTAACCAAAAGCCGCCGCCCCGGTGACAATGAGCAGGAGCGCCAGGGCGAACCAGACCAGCAGCGGGCTCGGCGACGGCATTCCGGCCACTAAAAGGACAAATCCCCCAATCGCCAGCCAGCCGGAGCAGCGGCGCAGGACCAACCACAGCGACACGCGCTTGGCGCGGGTGAACCCGGTGTGCGTCGGCCGCGCGGCGACCGGCCGGGGCGGGGCAGCGGGCTCGTCGGCGACCGGGATCTCCCTGGTGCGCCTGCGGGGCCGGGGCCTGGCACCGATCCGCACCTCGCCGACGTCCTCGGCGGGGTGGTCGTCGGCAGGACCGCGATCGGCGGACGCGCGGCCCCGGTGGACGGCGAACCCGGGGTCGGCGACCACCTGGATCACCGGCTCGATCTCCGCGTCCACCGGCTTGGCGGGCACCGGCCACACGGCCGACATCCGCTGCCGCCACTCCGACTCGACCGTCCACCTGTCCTCGGCCTGCTCCTCGCCATCGGCGACAACACCACCGTCGGCGACACCACTGCCCGCGGCAAGAACACCGTCCGCGGCAACACGACCGTCCGCGGCAACACGACCGTCCGCGGCAGCGCCACCGTCGGCGACGACACGACCGTCTGCGGCAGCGCCACCGCCCACGAGGGGGCCACCATCCACGGGACCGCCCCTGTCCGCGAGACCGCCACCATCCACACGCGCGCCCCTGTCCACGGGAGCACGACCGCGCACGGGAGCGCCACCGACCCCGACTCCCCCAGCACCCGCACCCGCGTCGGCCGACCTGGACTCCACCACCCTGGACTCCACCACTCTGGACTCCACCACCGTCGAGTCGATGACCGTCGGGCGCGGGGCCGAGTAGTCGGCGCCGCCGCTGGTGAGCCTGCGGGCGAACCCGTTCGCCGCGGGCGCGCTCCGGCGCAGCGGCACCTGGGGCAGTGCGTCGAGCCTGGCGCTGACCTCGGCGTTGCCCGGGTCGAGCAGCAGTGCGTCGGTGTAGGCGCGGCGGGCGAGGTCGTCGTCGCCGGCGCGGGCGGCGGCGATGCCGAGCACCTCGTGCACCCGCGGCACCTCGGGGGCGGCGTCGACGGCGCCGAGCGCCACGGCGAGGGACTCCTCCGGCGCGGCCGGGCCGAGTACCTCCGACAGGGTGACCAGCGACCGCCAGTCACCCGGGTCGCGCCGGGCGGCCTCCCTGGCGGACACGATCGCCTCGTCGTGGCGGCCCATCTCGGCCAGCGAGAGGCTGGCCAGCCGGTGCGCCCACGAGCGCTCGCCGAGGGTGATGGCGCGCTTGGCCGCGTCGAGGCAGAGCTGGTAGTCGCCCGCGTCCAGCAGGGCGGCGGCGAGCCTGCACCAGGCTTCGGAGTGGTCGGGGTGGGTCACCAGCAGCGGGCGCAGCACCTCGACGGCCTCGGTGGGGCGACCGGTCGCCGTGAGCCGCGCGGCCTCCACCAACACCGCGTCGATCGACTCGGCCATGGCACCCTCCCGCTCCTCGACCCGACCTCCAGTGTGTCAAGCCGCCGGTCGGATCAGCGGCGACGCGCGCGACCCGGTCACGAATGGCAACCCCAGTGTCCTCCGCCCAGGTGAAGAGTTCACCCGTTTACCGTCAACCACACCCGAGTGGCCGCATCGCCTCACCCGCACGCGTGACTACGCACCGCCACGTGGTGTTCGTCCTACCGGCCCACTTCGGGCTCACGGATCCCGGTTCGGCATTCATAGAATCAGCGGATGTCCGCCCCGCCCGCGCCCAGCAGGGTCCGCCTCGCGCTGATCCTGGGCGGCCTGTCGACCTTCGGCCCGCTGTCCATCGACATGTACCTGCCCGCGTTCCCCGAGCTCGCGGCCAGTCTGGGCACCGGTCCGGCGCCGGTGCAGCTGACGCTGACCACGTTCATGATCGGGCTGGCCGTCGGCCAGGTGGTGGCCGGTCCGTGGTCGGATTCGCGGGGCAGGCGGTGGCCGCTGCTGTTCGGGCTCGGGCTGTACGTGGTCAGCTCGCTGGCGTGCGCGCTCGCCCCCTCGGTGTACCCGCTGGTGGTACTGCGGTTCGCGCAGGGTGTCGCGGCCTCGGCCGGGGTGGTGATCGCCAGGGCCGCGGTGCGCGACCTGTTCTCCGGGGCGGCGATGGCCCGCTTCTTCTCGGCGTTGATGCTGGTCAACGGGCTGGGGCCGATGCTGGCGCCGATCATCGGCGGGCAGGTGCTGCGCTGGACGTCCTGGTCGGGGATCTTCGTGGTGCTCGCCGTGCTCGGCGCGCTGCTGATGGTGGCGACGCTGCTGTGGCTGCCGGAGACGCTGCCGAAGGAGTACCGCGGCAAGGCCGATCTGCGCCGCACGCTGCGCGCCTACGCCAGGATCGGGTCCGATCGCGGATTCGTGGCGTACGCGGTGTCCGCGGGGTGCGTGCTGGCCTCGATGTTCGCCTACATCTCGGGCTCGTCGTTCGTGCTCCAGGACATCCACGGGTTGAGCCCGCAGCAGTACAGCCTGGTGTTCGGCGCGAACGCGCTGGGGATCGTGCTGGTCGCGCAACTGAACTCGCTGCTGCTGCGCTGGTTCGCGCCGCGGGCGCTGCTGGTGGCCGGGTTGGTGGTGGCGGCGGTCGGCGGGCCCGGGGTGCTGGCCGCGGTGGTGTGGGGCATGGGTCTGTGGTGGCTGCTCATCGCGCTGTTCGTGTCCGTGGCCTGCGTCGGCATGATCAGCCCGAACTCGACCGCGTTGGCGCTGGCCGACCACGGGCGGGACGCGGGCGCGGCGTCGGCGTTGATCGGCGTGCTGCAGTTCGTCATCGGCGGGATCGCCTCGCCGCTGGTGGGGCTGGGTGGCGGGAGCACGGCGCTGCCGATGGCGGTGGTGATCGCGGTGCTGTCGGTGGGTGGGATCGCGACGTTCGCGCTGATGCGGCCGTCAGCGCCGCAGGCCGCGCCAGAGCGGTCGGACGAGGGCGGTGGCGAGGACGGGCAGGGGGCGCTCGGGGCCGGTCCTGGCCTCGGGGGCGGACTCGCCGGTGAGCCGGTAGGCGAGGTTGAGGACCTGGCGGGCCAGGCCGGGCGCGAGCACTCGCAGTAGCTCCATCGCCAGGCCCGCGGACCGCTGGACGACCTCGGTCTCGCTGGTCAGCGCGCGCAGGACGAGCTTGGCGGCGGACTCGGGCGAGGTGGCGGGGATGGCCTTGTACGCGTCGGTGGCGCGGATCATCGGCGTTCGGACCAACGGCATGCGGACGGCGCAGATGGTGACTCCGTCGGTGAGCAGTTCGCGACCTGCCGCACGCCCGAATGCCTCTAGAGCTGCCTTCGACGCTAGGTAGGCGGAAAAGCGCGGTGTGTCTGTCTGCAACCCCATGGTCGTGACGTTCACGATCCGCCCGAAGCCTCTAGCGCGCATACCCGGGAGCAGGCCAAGGGTGAGTCGTAGTGGCGCGAAGTAGTTCAGCGCCATGGTGCGTTCGTAGTCATGAAGGCGGTCGACGGAGAGGTGGACGGCGCGGCGGATCGAGCGTCCCGCGTTGTTGACCAGCATGTCGACGACACCGAGGTCCTTGACCAGGGCGTCGACCGCGTCCGAGTCGGTCAGGTCGCAGGGGTGGACCGACGCGGTGCCGCCACCTTGCTCGATCTCGGCACGCACCTCTTCCAGTTCGGCCTGCCTACGCGCGACAAGCAACACCGTTGCCCCGCGCTCCCCCACCGCAAGAGCCGTCGCACGGCCGATACCGCTAGAGGCTCCGGTGATGACGATTCGCTTACCCCGCAAGGAGCGCGAGTCGTGCCAGGCGCGCTCGGGGTCAAGGTGTTCGGCCCAGTAGCGGACGAGGACGTCAGCGTAAGAGGCGAAGTCGGGCGGCTCTATGCCGCCGAGGGCTTCAACAGTCGCCGTCGAGTCGAACACCGTCGGTAGATCCAGATGCGGGAGAACCTCGGCAGGCACGCCCAGCTCGTTGAGTACTGCGGCGGGAACCGGCCTGGTAGCCCGCAACCGAGGCAATCTGACCGGCAGGCTCGCCCGAACCCGGGGCGCCCCAACAGCTGTCGCTAGCGCGTTGAAGACATCCGTGACGCGCTGCTTGCCATTGTGCGTGAGGTGGTAGGTCGTGCCCGAGGGCGCGTCGGCGTGCATGAGTTGGGTCATGGCGTCTACGACGTAGTCGACCGGAACGACGTTGGTGCCGCCCAAGTCCGGTAGTACCAAGGGAAGCGTCTTGGGCAACCGCGCTAGACGAGTCAAGACGGGCAGGAAGTAGTAAGGGCCGTCGACCTTGTCCATCTCACCCGTGCGCGAGTCACCCACGACCGCGGCGGGGCGGTAGACGCGGAACGGCACGCGGTCCTGTTCGCGGACAAGGCGCTCGGCCGCGAACTTCGTCGCGTGGTACGGCGAGTGGTGCCGCTGCCCGAGGTCGAAGTCCCGCTCGGTGAAGCGGCCCCGGTGATCACCGGCGACGGCGATCGACGACACGTGGTGGAACAGGCCCGCGCCGACCGCCTCGGCGAACTCCAGGGCGTGCCGGGTGCCCGCGACGTTCGCCCGCTGGTTGTCGGCCTCCTGGGCGGTGAAGTCGTACACCGCACCCAGGTGGACGACGTGGTCGACCGCGCAGGACACCGTCTCGACCGCCACGCCGAGACCGGGTTCCCCGAGATCGCCGATGACCGGGACGACCAGGTCGGGGCGGCTCCAGTGCTGGGCCGCCGCGGTGAACCGGTCCATCGACCGCTGCCGCACGAGCACGTGCACCGCGCTCGTGCCCGGCCGGGCCACCAGCCGCTCGACCAGCCTGCGGCCGAGGAACCCGGTGCCACCGGTGACGAAGTAGGTTGCCATCTCCACGCCTCCTCGGCCTGGAGTCTGCCATTACCTACTCTAAAGTAGGAAGAGTTACTCCTCGACCGTGGCGTCCACCACGGCGTCGCGCAGCGCGGCCCGCAGCCTGCCCACGTCCAACGGCGAGAACACCGCCGTCTCCCCCGGCGGCGCCACCAGCACCACCCGACCACCCCGCACGAACACGGTCACGTCCCGGCGCCTCCCCGCGATATCGCGACAGCCGACCGACCACTCCCGGTGGTTGTTCACCGCACCAACCTCTCCAACCACGCCGCCGCCGGGTCGACGAACCCGACTAGGTGATGACGCGGACGGTAACGACACGTGACGACAAAAGTGACGAGATCTCGGAATGTCCCCATACACCCACGCGACCGGTTACTCGCCAACATGCGACACGACCCCGGGCTCGGATGAGCGGGCGGTGATACCCGAGTCGGACGTCGACGGACGCGCGGTCCGGGCAGACTGTGCCTCGTGAGCGAGTCGGAGTGGCGGTTGCGGGCGCCCGCGAACCTGGTCAGCAAGCGCGCGGTTCTGCTGTGGACGCTGCGTGCGGCGATCTTCTGGGTGGTGGTCGTGGCGGCGGAAGCGGTGGCGCTGCTGGTGATAGATGGCGCGCCGAGGTGGCTGCGGGTGACGCTCGTCGCGGCCGCCGTGATCGGGGTAGTGCACACGGCTGTGATGCCCAGGTGGCGTTACCGGGTGCACCGCTGGGAGACGACGGCCGACGCGGTTTTCACCAGGAGCGGTTGGGTCTCCCAGGAGTGGCGGCTCGCGCCGATCTCCCGCATCCAGACCGTCGACACCGCGCGCGGACCGTTGCAGCAGTTGCTCAAGCTGTCGACGATCACCGTCACCACCGCGTCCGCCCAGGGACCGGTGAAGATCGAGAACCTGGACGCCGACGTGGCCGCGCGGGTGGTCGAGGAACTGGCCGCGACCACGCAGGCGACGCCGGGGGACGCGACGTGAGCGCACCCGAGTGGGGGCGGCTCGACCCGAGGATGATCGTGGTGCGGCCGCTCAACGAGCTGATCGGCCTGCTGCCGCCGCTGGCCGCGCTGGTGTTCTTCGGCAACTTCGACACCTGGCGGGTGGTCACCAGCGCGAGCGTGGTGGGACTGATCATCGGCTACGGCCTGCTGTCGTGGCTCACGACCAAGTACCGCATCACCGAGACCCAGGTCGAGTTGCACAAGGGCGTCGTGTTCCGGCAACGCCGGTCGATCCCCCGCGACCGGATCCGCACGGTAGACCTGACGGCGAAGCTCGGGCACCGCGCGTTTGGCCTATCCGCGGTGCGCGTCGGTACCGGGCAACAGGAACGCACACCCGGCGAGGGGACCGTCACGCTTGACGCTGTCACCGCCGCTGAGGCTGAGCGGCTGCGGCAGGCCCTACTCCGCAAGGTGGCGCAGACCGAGGACGAGGACGACGAGGGCGTCCCGATCGCACAGCTCGACAAGCGCTGGTACCGCTACGCGCCGCTGACGGTGTCGGGGTTCATCTCGATCGGCATCGTGGTGGGTTTCGTCATGAACCTGGCCAGTGAGCTCGACTTCCGGTTCTCCGAGGTTGGCGCTATCCGCGAGATCTTCGGCTGGGTCAGCCACGCGAACCCGCTGCGGGTCGTGCCCGTGGCGGCGGTGTTCGTGATCGTCCTGTCCGTGCTGGCGTCGCTGGCCGGGTACCTCTTGCAGAACCACGACTACCGGCTGACCCGCCAACCCGACGGGACCGTCCGGGTGCGCCGGGGACTTCTCACGACCCGCTCGGTCTCCATCGAGGAGAAGCGGCTGCGCGGTGCGGTCTTGCACGAACCCCTTCTGCTGCGCGCGGGCAAGGGTGCACGGGTTACCGCCGTGACGACGGGCTTGAACAAGGTCGGCGGTAGCAGTCTCCTGCTTCCCCCGGCCCCGCGCATCGAAGCGGACCGTGTCACCGCCAACGTCCTAGCCACCAGCGAGCCCCCTACCTCCGC
This sequence comes from Actinokineospora cianjurensis, assembly GCF_003663795.1. Taxonomy (NCBI): domain Bacteria; kingdom Bacillati; phylum Actinomycetota; class Actinomycetes; order Pseudonocardiales; family Pseudonocardiaceae; genus Actinokineospora; species Actinokineospora cianjurensis. Next base: position 6,198 of record NZ_RCDD01000004.1, on the reverse strand, counting down.
GCCACTCACCCGGCACCCCGCACGCGCCAAGGTTCGCAGGGTCGTGCGCGCGGTCGTGCCAACGGTCGCGCTTGCCGCCGTCCTGCTGGTGTTGGCCGAAACGGCGAACTGGCCCGACTGGCCGTGGATCACCGCGGCCGTGCTGATCCCGGTGTCCGTCGCGCTCGGCTTGGACCGGTACCGCAACCTGGGCCACACCCTCACAGAGGACTACCTCGTCGCCCGCTCCGGTTCCCTAGACCGCAGCACAGTGGCGCTACGCCGCAACGGCATCATCGGCTGGAAGATCACGCGCACGCTGTTCCAACGCCGCGCGCGCGTGTTCACCCTCACCGCGATCACCGCGGCAGGCTCTAGCGGCTACGCGGTGCTCGACATCGGCGACGACCAAGGTCTCGACCTCGCCGACGCGGCACTCCCGGACCTGATCGGGCAGTTCCTGGTCAGGGACTGATCGGCCAGGTGTGCACCGGCTCGTTGGTGTGCATGTGCTCGCGGTACCGGCCCACCATCTCGCGCAGGGCATGGAGCCGGTCGACCGAGGTCGACTCCTCGAGCGCGCGCACGGTCTCGACCTGCCAGGTGGCGCCGTTGCGGCCGGTGATGCACCGCTGCTCGATCACGCCGAGCAGCCGGTCCCGCTCGGCCGGGTCGACGCCCCACGAGTCGAGGCCCTCGTACGCGAGCGGCAGCAGGCGGCGCAGCACCAGCTCGGTCACCGGGACCTCGCCGACCCCCGGCCAGTACACCCGCGCCTCGATGCCGTTGCGGGCAGCGGCGTGGAAGTTGTCCTCGGCGGCGGAGAAGCTCATCTGCGTCCAGAGTGGACGGTCCTGGTCGGCCAGCGCGCGGGCCAGGCCGAAGTACAGCGCGCCGTTGGCCATCGTGTCGACCACCGACGGCCCCGCGGGCAGCACCCGGTTCTCCACCCGCAGGTGCGGGCGGCCGTTGACCACGTCGTAGATCGGCCGGTTCCAGCGGTAGACGGTGCCGTTGTGCAGCCGCAGCTCGTGCAGCTCGGGGATGTCGCCCCTGGCCAGCACCTCGACCGGGTCCTCGGGGTCGGTCAGCGGCAGCAGCGCGGAGAAGTACTGGGCGTTCTCCTCGAACAGGTCGAAGATGGAGGTGATCCACCGGTCGCCGAACCACACCCTCGGCCGCACGCCCTGGGCCTTGAGCTCGTCCGGGCGGGTGTCGGTCGCCTGCTCGAACAGCGCGATCCTGGTCTCGGCCCACAGGTGCTTGCCGAACAGGTACGGGGCGTTGGCCCCCAGCGCCACCTGCACGCCCGCGATCACCTGGCTGGCGTTCCAGAACCGGGCGAAGTCGTCCGGGGCGACCTGCAGGTGGTACTGCACGCTGGTGCACGCGCTCTCCGGGGCGATCGAGTCGGCGGAGGCCACCAGCCGCTCCACCCCGCCGATGTTGATCTCCAGGTCCTCGCCGCGGGCAGCGAGCACCTGCTCGTTGAGCAGCTTGTAGCGCGGGTTCGCCGACAGCGCCGCCGCGCTGGTGTGCTGCGCGCGCAGGGTGGGCAGGATGCCGACCATCACGATGTGCGCGTCCAGCCGCGCCGCCTTCGCCTCGGCCTCGTTGAGGTCCGCGCGCACCAGCCGCTCGAACGCGCCGAGCCCACCGGGGCCCAGCCGCTGCGGCGCCAGGTTGATCTCGATGTTGAACTGGCCCAGCTCGGTCTGGAACGCCGGGTCCGAGATCGCGGCCAGCACCTGCGCGTTGCGCATCGCCGGGTCGCCGGTGCCGTCGACCAGGTTCAGCTCGATCTCCAGGCCCGCCATCGGCCGGTCGGCGTCGAAGCGGGACTCCGAGAGCATCTGCGCGAACACGTCGAGGCAGCGCCGCACCTTCTGCCGGAACCGCGCCCGGTCGGCCCTGGTGAACTCGGTGGACTCGACGTCCTTGCCCATGCCGTCAAGGGTGATCCATGCCAGGGCAACCCGCCACAGGGCGTACTCCACCCGGCCCAACGCCGCGGGCACCCGGCGCGCGGGCGGAGTCCACCGGGGTGAGCGCGCGGGTGGCGATTCCCCATCGGACTAAGCTCCCGCAGGTGACCGACCGGCTGGTATGGATCGACTGCGAGATGACCGGGCTCGACCTGGGGCGCGACGCCCTGATCGAGATCGCCGCCCTGGTGACCGACTCCGAGCTCACCATCCTCGGCGAGGGGATCGACCTGGTCATCCACGCCGACGACGACCACCTGGCCGCGATGCCCGAGGTGGTGCGGGACATGCACGCCCGCTCGGGGCTCACCGAGGAGGTCCGCGCGTCGGCGCTCTCGCTCGCGGACGCCGAGCAGCAGGTCCTCGACTACGTGCGCGAGTGGGTGCCGGACGCGCGGGTCGCGCCGCTGTGCGGGAACTCGATCGCCACCGACCGCGGCTTCATCGCCCGCGACATGCCCGCCCTCGACGCGCACCTGCACTACCGGATGGTCGACGTGTCGTCGATCAAGGAGCTGTGCCGCCGCTGGTACCCGCGGGTCTACTACGCCCAGCCGGACAAGGGCCTCGCGCACCGCGCGCTCGCCGACATCCGCGAGTCCATCCGGGAGCTGCGCTACTACCGCGGCACCGCGTTCGTTCCCCAGCCCGGACCGTCGACCGAAGAGGCCAAGGCGGTCGCGGAGGCCGTCAGCGAGCCCAAGGCGTAACCCGTTTCAGAGGGCGCTACCGGGCACGCTACGATGTTCGAGCACCACGGGGCCTGCCCCAGCGGTGCGATGGTGGGTGTAGCTCAGTTGGTAGAGCACCTGGTTGTGGTCCAGGAAGTCGCGGGTTCAAGTCCCGTCACTCACCCGCGACAGGCGACCCATGTCCGCGAACTGCGCGGACATGGGTCGCTTTGTCATTCCCGGGGGGCCGAGCCCCCCGGACCCCCACGGGGCGGTGGGCGCCTGAACCAGCGGGGGCTCGCTCGGCCCTTCGGCCCTCACGTCGAGTGTGTAAGCAATTGGTTTGTCGCCCACGGGGCGGTGGGCGGCGGACCCAGCGTGGGCTCGCCGTCCGGTAATCGGACAACGGGCACCTTTTTTTCGCGCCCCTCCTGGCCCCGCGACTCGCCGAGTGAGCTGGGTTACCAGACCAATACGCAGGTGTTTCGGGTGGTTGGGGCGATGTATTCGGACAGGCGAATGTGTTTCGGGCGGGTTTCCCGGTGACCGGTACAGCACCTTTGGTAACTGTGGACGCTGCTTGGCCCCTGGCGACGGGCACTGAGTGCTACCTACTTTTCTCCTCGTCACCGGGACGAGGGCCCCGGTGCGGAAGGAGAGTGCCGAATGAAGGTCCGTTCCCTGCTGCTCGGCCTGCTGGCCGCCGCGGCGACCGCGATCGCCGCCCCCGCGGCGGCCACCGCGGCACCCGACGGTGACCCGGTCATGACCCCGGCCATCGTGGGCGGCGGCAACGCCACCCAGACCTACAGCTTCATGGCGTCCCTGCAGAGCACCTCGGGCAGCCACTTCTGCGGCGGCTCGCTGATCAAGGCCAACTGGATCGTCACCGCGGCGCACTGCGTCCAGGGCCGCTCGGCCAGCAGCGTGCAGGTGCGCGTCGGCACCACGAACCGGACCAGCGGCGGCACCGTCGCCAGGGCGTCGCGGATCATCGTGCACCCGAGCTACCGGACCAGCTACGACATCGCGCTGATCCAGCTCAGCACCAGCGTCACCCAGGCCCCGGTCGCCATCGCCGCCAGCTCGGGCGCCACCGGCCAGGCCAGCCGCATCATCGGCTGGGGCCAGACCTGCCCCGCCCCCGGCGGCTGCGGCGCGCCGGTCACCCTGCAGCAGCTCGACACCTCGGTCGTCGCCGACTCCCGGTGCTCCGGCATCTCCGGCTCGATCGAGATCTGCACCAACAACCCCGGCGGCCGCGCCGGTGCCTGCTACGGCGACTCCGGCGGCCCGCAGATCATCTCCGCCGGTGGCGGGTGGCAGCTGACCGGCGCCACCAGCCGCTCCGGCGGTGGCTCCCAGTGCGCCCAGGCGCCGTCGATCTACACCGACGTCGTCGCGCACCGCAGCTGGATCACCGGCTACACCGGCTGATCCACTGATCGACCCCAGGTGCCCCCACCCTGTCCCGGGTGGGGGCACCTGCTCGTCCGGCCCTAGGGTGCACCGCATGCGTGACGTGGAAATCCGGGACGACATGATCCGGCTCGGCCAGCTGCTGAAGCTGGCGGGCATCGCCGAGGACGGCAGTCACGCCAAGGACCTGCTCGACGCCGGGGACGTCGCGGTCAACGGCGAACGCGAGTTCCGCCGCGGCAGGCAGGTGCACCCCGGCGACCACGTGACGGTGGGACCCGAGGAAATCCGGGTCACCTCGCCGTAAGAGCTACTTCTTGCCGCCTGCCTTCCAGGTCTCCCACGGCACCTGCCAGACACTGAGCCCGTCCCACGCCTCTAGCACCGGTCCACCGGAGTTCTGCACCACGATCACATCGCCCTTGTTCGAGATGCTCTGCAACCAGGCAGCGTTCTCTGTGGACATGTTGATGCAGCCGTGGCTGACGTTGCGCACCCCTTGGTCGCGCACCGACCACGGCGCCGAGTGGTAGAAGATGCCGCTGTTGGACATCCGCGTCGCGACGGCCACCTTGGTGCGGTAACCGGCGGCCGAGTCGGCGGGGACGCCGTAGGTGGAGGAGTCCATCACGTAGTTCGTGTGCTCGCTCATCACCGTGTAGGTGCCGACCGGGGTCTCGTGCGCCTTCTTGCCGAGCGACACCGGGATCGTGCGGGCGACGGCACCGTTGACGGTGACCGTCATCTGGTGGGTCGTACCGTCGGCGACAGCGACAACGGAGTCTCCGATGGTGACGGTCGCCTTTCGGTCCTCTCGGCCGAAGACACCGTTCCCGAGGCTCTTGCCGTAGATCGCGGCGTTGACGGTGACGGTCGTACCGGGCTTCCAGTACTCCTTCGGCCGCCAGTGCACCTCTTTGTCGTCGAACCAGTAAAAGGCGCCCTCGGTCACGGGCGACGCGGTGACCTGGATGGCCTTCTCGGCGGCGGCCTTGTCGGTGATCACGGAGTCGAAGTAGAAGGCGAAGGTCTGACCGACACCCACCTTCTGGCCGTCGAGCGGGTTCATCGACAGCGCGGTCTGGCGCCTCGGCTTCGCCGTGGTGAACGTCGACGTCACCGTGCTCGCGGTGCCCTTCGCGTCCTGCCCGGTCGCGGTCGTCGTGTAGGTCTTGCCGTAGCCGAGCGGCTCGCTGTTCTGCCAACTCGCACCATTGGCCGCGAGCGCGCCAGCGACCACACGACCATCCTGACCAGCGACCACCACCGCCGTGAGCTTCCCGCCCGTCGCCGCCACCGTCACCGGCTCCCCAGGCGCGATATCCGCCGCCCTGTCCACCGGGGTCAACGCCAACGCGAGCGGAACCGGAGCCGGAGTCGACGTCGTCCTGGTCGCGCTCGCTGTGGAACCCGCCACACTCGGATCACCCACCTGAGCGGACTCAGCCGCCGTGCACCCCGCGACCGCCACCACCGCGACGCCCACCAACCCGACCAACGCCCGCCCACCCCTGGACATACCTGACCTGCCGTTCCTGCTCCACGCCCGAGCCTCGACCTCTACCACCAGTGTGCCCGACCACCCAGACACGATGGAGTGACACCTGCGAACTGACTAGCCACCCCCCTGATTTCTGTCCCCCCGACACCCTGTGCTAACTTTTCACCCGTCAGCAGGAGAGATCCTGACGAGCGCCGCTAGCTCAACTGGCAGAGCAGCTGGCTCTTAACCAGCGGGTTCGGGGTTCGAGTCCCTGGCGGCGCACAGCCTCAGCCGACCTATGTCCACACAGTACGTGGACCGGGTCGGCTGTTGTTATTTCTGGGGGGCGACCCCCCAGGCCCCCACGGGGCGGTGGGCGCCCGATCTAGCGGGGGCTCGCTCGGGCCTTCGGCCCTCACGTCGAGTGTGTAAGCAATTGGTTTGTCGCCCACGGGGCGGTGGGCGCCTGAACCAGCGGGGTTCGCTTGGCCTTCGGCCGTCGCATCAAGGTGTGTAACCAACGGGGTTGTCGCCCACGGGGCGACATGCGCCGGATCCGGCGGGGCTCGCTTGGCCTTCGGCCGTCGCATCAAGGTGTGTAACCAACGGGGTTGTCGCCCACGGGGCGGTGGGCGCCGGATCCGGCGGGGCTCGCTTGGCC